>NZ_DATCQT010000120.1:0-62733 GCF_036569345.1 Clostridium sp. | reverse complement strand
ATTCTTTTGTGTAATTTCTTTATTTATCATATTTAAATTATACATCAAAAGTGGATCCCTCGGGACCCACTTTTGTATTTGGAAAAGAAAAAAAGAGCCATCTCGCTGTAGAAATCACTTTCTATTTTGAGACAGCCCCTTTTTGTGTTTTCAATTAAGTTTTAAAAAAGCAAAATCCACGACACAATAACCATAATTATATGTAAATACGACATAATATTACATAATATCCATGAATAAAAGATGCAAAAAACTCATTTAGATGTTAGTATGTGTATGCGGAGAAAAATTCTTGCGTTGTATATTAAAATTAGGAAGGTGAGGTACAAAAGATGAATAAAAAATTAAGAAACTTAGTATTAACTTTAGGTATTTTAGTAACTACAGGAATCGGTTCAGCAGCGTATGCTCAGGGTTGTAGTACCCCAAGTTACACAGTTATACAAGGAACCAATTTGCAACAGATGCTTGCTAAGTACGGGATAGAACTTCCAACGGATTTAGCAGGACAACTTAAGGTAGCGACACCTACAAAGACGACCCCTGCAAAGGCAACACCTGCGAAGGCAACACCTGCGAAGGCAACACCTGCGAAGGCGACTCCTGCAAAGGCAACACCTGCTAAGGCGACTCCTAGTAAGACAACTGCAGCACCAACCTTAACTGAGAATAACAAATTAGAAAAACAAGTAGTAACACTAGTTAATTCCGAGAGAGCAAAACAAGGACTAGCTCCCTTAAAAGATAATTCAGAGCTTTCAAACGTAGCAAGAACTAAGTCAGAGGATATGGTTTCTAACAACTATTTTGATCATACATCACCGACTTATGGTTCACCATTTGATATGATGAAAAAATTCGGTATAACTTACAGCGCAGCTGGTGAAAACATTGCAATGGGTCAACCAACCGCAGCTTCAGTAATGGATGGGTGGATGAATTCTCCAGGACATAGAGCAAATATTTTAAATAGTAGCTACACTGATATCGGAGTGGGAGTAGCGAAAAATGCAGATGGAACTATTTATTGGACTCAAGAATTTATAGGAAAATAAATAATTGAATATAGTTTAATAGAGTAAAAAATAACACAATGTATAACATTTTTAGTTATACATTGTGTTATTTTTGATTTTTAATAATATAAGATACACTGATATTTTATTTATTAAAATATTTTAAAGTGAGCTATTGAAGTTATTATTTATAATCAAAGTTACCACTAAGTTCATATTATTACATAAAATATATGTTACACTTAAAAATATAATATAAAAAAGGATAGTGAAATTGTTTATAAGGAAATATAGTCCTGAATTTATAGAAGAGGGTCGGTTATACATAGATAGAGCTAAGGAAAAAACTACACTTATTAAAATAGAGATATATAGTTTTAGTGGAAAGCATAGAGTATAGAGAATATTAATATTTGCATTTAAAGGTTAATAAAAGTAAATATTAAGGGAGGTTATTAAAAAAATTGAAGAGAGTGTGATAGAATGAGATTCTTAGAAAACATAGAAGATGGAAACATAGTTATTAAAAAAATGGGGATTATTAAAGCTCTTCTTGTAATGTTTCTATCAATTTTGTTGGAAGGGTTTGGACAAGTACCTGAAGAAATTACAAATTTATTCACTGGGAGATTCGAAAAAGTAGTTCCTTACATAATATTTATTTTTGGGGTATTGGTTAAATATTATGTTATTATTATTTTACTTAAGTGGTTTAGTATTAAGGTAAAGGAGCGAAAACTAAAAAGATTTTTGAATTTCAGGAGTTTTGCTTATACTGCCCTTATGATTATATCATTTCGCCTTATATTTGATAACAGTTTAATTTTGTGGGTAAGTACCATACCTATGCCTGATTATATAAATGGAGCCATCCAAGAACTTTCTGTTTCACCAATTATATTGTTACTTAGTGTAGCAGTGATAGCACCTGTGTATGAAGAGATTCTTTTTAGAGGGATATTATTAAAAGGGATGGCTAATAAATTAAATCCGGCTGTAGCGCTTGTTATATCTGCATTATTTTTTGCATTAGTTCATATGAATATTCCTCAAGGCATAAATGCATTTTTACTAGGTCTGGTTATTGGATTTATATATTTAAAAACGGAGTCAATTTATTTAAGCATATTTGCGCACTTCGTAAACAATTTTCTAGCTCTTTCAGTTTCATCATTATTTTCATTAATAGAAGGAAAGTATGCTTTGGAAACTCATGGTATGTTTCTAATAATAGGTATTGTACTTTTATTTATAGCTTGCACAGGACAAAATCAAAATAAAATTAAAGAAAAGCCAAGTATATATAAGGAATTTATTGAGATTTAGATTATGTTATTATGTTAAAAAATAAAATATGTTGAACAAAAAATATATATATACAAAAGACCTCTAACATGTTAAATATTAGAGGTCTTTTGTATTATAAGATAAAAATTATCTTAATTCATTCATCATTTGATTAGCTTCATCTTTTAATTGTTGTACTTCATTATCGGCAGCATCTTTAGTAGGATACCATCCCTTTAGTTTCATAGCATCAAATATCATATATTGAATATTTTGATCATTCTTAAAATTATCAATAAGTGTATTTCTTAAATTTGCACATGAGGATTCAGTTATTCCTGTACTATAAGCAGTAATAACTTGTTTTTCTGTAGCAAGTAAATCTTGCATCAAATCTTTTTCTGACATTCCTGTATTCATATTATATCCCTCCATTTATAAATTATTGATGAGAATCAAGATAAGTTTTTAGTGTAGTAAAATTTTGTTTATGTGTTTGGCTAGCATCATTACAAAGAGTCTTTAAATTTTGATCTGTGCATTGTGCGCCATATTCACTAAACTTCTTATTGAGCAATGATTCATATCCTAATTGATCTTTAATTACCTTAAGATTATTGCTTTCTAATTGTTTGTTTTCATTATTCATCATATTTATTACCTCCATTCTTTTTGTAAAACAAATACAATAATATTATCTACATTTTATATTAAATTATAAGCAGTAAATTAATGTAATAAAAGTATATAATGTAATTTATAACATAGATATGATCTATTAATAATAATATAAAAAAAATAGGGTAAAATTATATTAAGAGACTATTTTGCCTAATAAGTAAAATTTAAGAAAATTTTAAGGTTCCATTAATCAATTTTTAATAATAGTAGAGTACAATAAATGTATTAGCAATGTTATTTTAGATGGGAGTGACTATAATGCCTACTATAAACATGTTGTCATCAGCTGACAAAGTCAAAGGGCAAGGGGTAGGATCAGCTTACCTAGAACAAGTAAATTTAGTTCAAAATGGATTAGATAAAAAATATAAAGTTGTAATAAATAAAAAAGCAAGAACCGAAATTATGCACTATCATACTATTGATCTCAAGCATTATTTAAGTGTACCATTTGCTAAAAAGAAAGGTGTTACAGTTGGTTATGTGCACTTTTTGCCTGAGACAGTTGAAGGAAGTATAAAATTGCCCAGTTTTATTAGAAAGATCTTTTATAAATATATTATTAGTTTCTATAAGAGTATGGATTACCTAGTTACAGTAAATCCTAATTTTATACCTAAGCTTGAAGCTTACAATATTGATAGAAAGAAGATTACGTACATTCCTAATTTTGTGTCAGAAGAAAAATTTTATAAGCTTTCAGACGAGAATAAATACATAGCAAAGGAAAAATTGAAAATCGCAAAGGATTCTTTTGTTGTACTTGGAGTAGGTCAAATACAAACAAGGAAAGGTGTTATTGAATTTATTGACATAGCAAAAAAACTTCCCGAAATACAATTTGTTTGGGCAGGTGGATTTTCTTTTGGAAATATTACAGATGGGTATAAGGAATTAAAAAAACAAATAGATAATGCACCTAAAAATATATTGTTTACAGGAATAGTTGAAAGAGATTTGATGAATGATATATATAATGTATCAGATGTTCTTTTCATGCCATCTTATAATGAACTTTTTCCTATGTCAATACTTGAAGCAATGAATACTTACACTCCAATACTTTTAAGAGATTTGGAGATATATGAAGATATATTATTTGATTATTACCTAAAAGAAAAGGATACTGAAGGTTTTATTAAGGCTATACTAGAGTTAAAAAATAATATTAGTTATTATGATGATGCTAGAGAAAAGGCCACTCGAGGGCATAATTTTTATTCAAGAGAAAGTATACTTGATATGTGGGAAAAATTCTATGAAAAAATATATAGAACAAAGATTAGGAATATAAATTAAAAATTTTAAGATTAACATATAAATTAATAATAACTTATCTGAGATATTAGAAAAACTTTGATTGGTAAAAAATATATCAAAGCTTAAAAACCTATTAACGATAATTTAGATCAATTTCATGATATTATAGAGATTAATTACATTTTATTCGTGTATAATCTTTGGTTTTTACGCGGTTATGAAGAAATAAGCAAAAAAATCATTAAAACATACTATATAAAAGAATTTTTATAAGAAAATTATAGTATTTAAAGGGGATTGATTATGAATATTGGAATTTTTACTGATACCTATTATCCGCAAGTAAGTGGGGTAGTTACTTCTACTATTATACTGAGAAATGAACTAATTAAACTTGGACATAATGTAACCATAATTACAGTTACTCACCCGGATATGGAGCAACAGGAGGGTATCATTAGATTGCCAAGTATACCATTTTTCCTTTTGCCGTCGCAAAGAGTCGGCATGATATATTCACGTAAAATTATGACTAAGATAAAAAAATTGGAGTTAGATATAATCCATACACAAACAGAATTTAGTATAGGCATATTTGGCAGAATAGTTGCTAAAAGATTAGATATTCCGGTAGTACACACTTATCATACTATGTATGAGGATTACATCCATTATGTGTCCCATGGCATAATGCTTAAGCCTGCTTCGCAATTTGCAAAGAAAGTAAGCAAACTTTATTGTAGAGATTGTAGTGCTATAATAGTACCAACAATAAAGGTAAAAGAAGCATTAGAACAGTACGGTTTAACAAGACATATAGATGTAATACCTACGGGAGTTAATATTGAACCCTTCAAAAGAAGTAATTACGATGAAGAGCTTATTAAAGATGAAAAAAAATCTTTTGGTATAAATGTAGCACAACCAGTTGTATTATTTATTGGGCGTATTGCGAAAGAAAAAAGTATAGATATAATTATAAATAGTATGAAAGAGCTAATTAGGAGAATACCAAATTGTAAATTGCTTATTGTTGGTGATGGACCAGAACGTGAAAATCTAGAAGAATTGGCTTCGAATTTAGGTGTAGAAGAATCTGTAATATTTACTGGTGAAAAACCTTGGGCAGAAATTGGTAGGTATTATCAGATGGGGGATGTGTTTGTAGGGGCTTCTCTAACTGAAACACAAGGATTAACCTTTACGGAAGCAATGGCGGCACAAATTCCTGTGGTAGCTAAATATGATAAAAATCTAGACGGCATAATTGAAGATAAAACCAACGGAAGAATTTTTTATAAAGACGAAGATTTAGCTGGAATATTATTTGAAGTTTTAAGTGATAAAGAAAAAAGTGCATTAATGGTGAAAAATGCTTATGATGGAATAGAACCATTATCATCTAAGTGTTTTGGGGAAAGTGTAGAAAAAGTTTATATGGAAGTTGAGAGACAAAGTTGTATGTTGCAAAATCAAAAGGTAACATAATTAATTTATGAGAAGAGAATTGTAAAAACAATTATCTTCTTTTGTTTTTTTAAATATATTTGTCCTATAACATTTATATATTTGGTACAATGAAATAAATACATAAGATATGGGGAGGACGAGAATGAAAATACTTTATTATGATTGTTTTTCAGGCATTAGTGGGGATATGAATTTAGGTGCATTAATAGATTTAGGTATAGATGAAAAATATTTAGTAGGAGAATTAGGCAAGCTAAATTTACATGGATATGAAATAAAAGTATCAAGAGATGGTAGGAAAGGTATAGAGGGCACTAAGGTAGATGTAATTTTACATGAGCATAATCACTGCCATGATTATGCTGGGGGTGAGCATAATCACTGCCATGATTATGCTGGGGGTGAACATAATCACTGCCATGATCATACTGAAGGTGATCATGAGCATTCCCATAAGAATGAGCATTCCCATGAGAATGAGCATTCCCATGAGAATGAGCATTCCCATAATGGTGAACACATCCATGGGGATACTAATGATAAGCATAGTGAGCATGAACACAATCACCATGAGCAGAGAAATCTTAAAGATATAAAGGAAATTATAGAGAATAGTGAGTTAAGTTCTAAAGTCAAAACATTAAGTTTGAAAATGTTTATGAAGGTGGCTGAAGCTGAGGCAAAGGTTCATGGAAAAACATTATATGAAGTTCACTTTCATGAGGTAGGAGCAGTAGATTCCATTGTGGATATCGTAGGGGCTGCTATTTGTTTGGATTATTTAAATGTCGATAAGATAATGAGTTCCTCTGTAGAACTTGGTGGAGGGTTTGTTAAGTGTGCACATGGACTTATACCGGTACCTGCTCCTGCAACAGTTGAAATATTAAAAGGAATTCCTGTAAAACTTGGAGCAGTGCCCTTTGAAACTACAACACCCACAGGAGCTGCAATTCTAGCAGCTAATGTTTCTGAATTTAAGGATGATAATAATTTTATTGTAAATAAGATTGGATATGGTATAGGTAACAGGGATACTCAAATTCCTAATGTACTAAGGGTTATGTTAGTAGAACAAACAGATAAACCAATTAATAAAAATAAATTGGTAGGGGTACCTTCTGATGAAGGTGATGATGAAATAATAGAACAAATTATAGAATGTAATATGGATGATATGAATTCAGAGCTTTATGAATATGTTATTGAAAGACTTTTTAATGAAGGTGCTTTAGATGTGTATTTAACTCCAATAATAATGAAAAAAGGAAGACCTAGTGTAAAAATAAGTGTTTTATGCGGGGAAGATAAAGTTACGACGATGAAGGAAATATTATTTAGAGAAACTACTACATTTGGGGTAAGAAGTTTTAGAGTTTACAAAACGAAACTCCAAAGAAAATTTAATAAAGTAAACACTAGTTATGGAGAAGTTACCGTTAAAGAAGCTTATTATAAGGGCGATAAAATAAAAAGTAAATTGGAATATGAGGAGTGCAAGAAAATAGCTAATAATTTAGTGGAGTCTATAAGCAAGGTATATGATAAATTGAGGAAAGAAATATAAGATTAGAGCTATAGGAATATAAGATTTGAGTTCTAAATTAAAAAAGGCGGGGAACATATGAATTCAGAAGAAATGAAAAAATTTCTTAAATGCATAAAAAATGGAGATATGTCAATTGAAGATGGGGTAGATAAATTAAAAGATTTATCTTATTCAGATTTAGGATTTGCAAAAATAGATAATCATAGAGAACTTAGAGTTGGATACCCAGAGGTTATATATTGTGAAGGTAAAACCGTGCAGCAGATAAATGATATTGTTAGTTTAATGCTTACGAAAGATGTAAATATTCTTGGCACAAGAGCATCTAAATTAATGTACGAAGGGGTAAAAGAAATATGTGCTGACGCAAAGTACAATGAACTTGCAAGAACAATTGTAATTAAGAGGAAGGAAGTAGAGCCTAAAAATACATACATTGCGTTAGTAACAGGAGGAACTTCTGATATACCTGTAGCGGAGGAAGCCGCTATTACTGCAGAGATTTTTGGAAATAGGGTTGAAAGAATTTATGATGTAGGGGTAGCAGGTATTCATAGGCTATTTGAGAATCTTGATGTTATAAGACATGCAAGAGTAGTTATTACAGTGGCAGGGATGGAAGGTGCTCTAACAAGTGTCGTTGGAGGATTAGTTGATAAACCAGTTATAGCTGTTCCAACAAGCGTTGGGTACGGAGCCAGTTTCAAAGGACTTGCTGCACTACTAAGCATGTTAAATAGTTGCTCTAGTGGAGTTAGTGTTGTTAATATTGACAACGGCTTTGGAGCAGGATATTTAGCGAGTATCATTAATAGACTATAATTTACATTGTAAACATAAACGGGGCTTGCATATTAATAATGCAAGCCTTTAATTTATTATGATGGAGATTCACTATTGTATACGCTCTCGTAAACGTTAAGAGTATCACGAGCAGTGTTTTGCCATGAAAATTCTTTAGCTCTTATTAAGGCCTTAGAACTAAGCTCTGCACGCAAATTTTGGTCACTTAAAAGGTTTCCAATTGCTAGAGACATCTCATTAATATCATAGGGATCTATTAAAATGCCTCCATCGCCAACTACCTCAGGAATAGATGTAAGATTAGAAGCTATTACAGGTGTCCCACAGTTCATTGCCTCTAATGGTGGAAGTCCAAATCCTTCGTAAAAAGACGGATATATAAAGGTATCGCAGCAATTATAAAAAATAGGTAAATGTTCTTCAGGTACAAAACCAATGAAAATAACATGAGATTCTATTTTAAGTTCCTTTGCTAGTTTAACTAAGCTTTGACTGGGGTCTTTATAGTCACCTACAAGAACTAAATTATAATTTTCGCTTAGATCTTTATACACTTTAGAAAAAGCAGTTATGGCAGAGGCTACATTTTTTCTTTCACTAAAGCCACCTAAGTAGAGTATAAATGGATTTATTAAATTATAAGCGGTTTCTAGAAAATTTTTGCAATAGATTTTATCTAAAGGTTTATACTTTTTATCAGCAGCCAAATGGGTCACAAAAATTTTTTTCTCATCTATTGGGAAAAATTTTAGAATATCTCGCTTCGAAAACTCGGACACAGTTATTATTCCATGGGAATTTCCTATAATTATCGGCATCTCTTTTAAAAACTTCAGCAAATAGCCACGGCCAACTGTTTCTGGCATAACATACGGAATAAGATCATGGATAGTTACTATTTTTTTGCAATATATATCCTGATTAAAACCTATTCCATTTTGGGGCATATGGTATATGTCTATATTTTCTTTTGAAATATTTTCTGGAAAATAATAATCCTCAAAAAATCTTTGATGCCTTTTAGAAGTCATTACAATTTTGCAATTATCTTTTTTTATGCTTTCGTAATTATTTCCTGACCAAAAAATATGGTAGTTATTCATATCATCTATGTCAATCATATTTTTAAGTACATTCTCTGTATAAGTTCCTATACCGGTGCCATTATATAAATTGACGCCCCTAGCATCAATTGCGATCTTCATAGGTTCCACTCCTTAAAATTATTAAAAAAGCCTATATCTATAATTTGAAATCTCGTTAATTTGGTAATATATATTAATATATTATTTTAACTTAATAAGTGTGCTAAATGAGTAGATTTAATTAATCACAAATTACTTTAAATGTTCATATATTGCAATAGAACAATATTTTGGGGGTTTGGATTTGGAAATTGAGGAATTAAAGGAGATAGTACAAGAAAATTATTCTTTTCGTATTAATGATATAGAAAAAATAAAAAATGTTTATAAGATAGAAAGTGAAAACAACATGTATTGCTTGAAAATCATTAATTATGAGTTTAAGCATTTTTTATTTATTATTGGTGTTATAAAACATTTGCAGAAAAATGGTTTTCAAAATATACCAGAAATTATTATAACCAATTATGGTAAAGAGTATATAACACTTGAGAATAAATATGCCTATCTAACACCGTGGGTTGATGCAAGGGAATGCAATTATGATAATCCGGTAGAAATAAAATTATGCACATCAAAACTTGCGGAGCTTCATAATAAAAGTTTAAATTTTAAAGTTACACCTGATATGAAACCAAGAATAGCATGGCTTAAATGGATAGAAACCTTTAAAACAAGGGGAAGGGAAATACTGGATTTTAAAAGAAGGATAAATGAAAAGGAATGTAAGACGGAATTTGATAGCAATTATTTAAAAGTGATGGAGGGCGAACTGGATAGGAGCAATAGATCAATAAGTAATTTATGCAAAAGTAAATATGTAAGTAAGATGAAAGAGGAAATAAAACATAGGGGATTTTGCCATCATGATTATGCTCACCATAACGTGTTGATGGAAAAAAATGGAGGAGTGAGTATTATTGATTTTGATTATTGCATTTTAGATACTCATCTGCATGATTTAAGCAGCCTTCTTATAAGAAGAATGAAAAGTGGTAAATGGAGCATCGAAAATGCAATGTTTATTATGGATGAGTATGATGCTACAAATTATATATATAAAAGTGACATAGATGTAATGGCTGCATTTATGGAATTCCCTCAGGAATATTGGCAAATAGGAATTCAATATTATTGGGAAAAAAAGAATTGGGGAGAAGAGTTTTTCTTAAAGAAGCTTGAAAAAATGTATGAAGATAGAGTAGATAAGCAGACATTCATTGATAAGTTTAGAAAAATAAAATATGGGAGGTAATGTTATGGGAAAAAGCAAAAAAGACATGTACATGGATGAGTCCGAGATTGAGATAATTGAAACAGAGGAATCTACAGTAGAGGATTATGACATGAAACTTGAGAACATGAAGGAAGACGTTAAAAGGCTTAAGAAAATAAGGAGAAGACAAAAAAAACTTTGTGAGTTAGAACTTCAGCAAAGAGAGATATTGAAGAAAATGGACAGAAATTATAAAAAGAACAAATAGCACTCGGCTATCTAGATAGCACTTGGCTATAAAAATAGCACTTGGCTATAAAAATAGCACTTTGCTATTGTAGCAGTTAACTAATATATTTAATTTGAGGTGGTGCCGGTGGCAATAAGCATCTATAATGACTTTTCTGACTATATGATGTTTAAAGGAATTAAAAATGTAGATTTAATTGAATTAAAATATAAGAATAAAGGGCTAGATATAACTGAGAAATTAATAATAGAGCAGTTTGGTGTTATGCACGTTATACACGAAAAATCTTCTGGATTTGATGGATACCTCAGAAATAGGTTAAATAACAATACAGGGAAAATCATAGAGGAATATAAAATTTCTATTAAAAAACTTGCTGGAGATATAAATAGTATTAATAGAGATGAACCTAAAAATTCATTTGAGAAATTAATTATAAAATATGGAGAAGGAGTTATAAAAAGAGGAGAGGAATGTATAAAAGCTGTATACGAAGCGAATTATTTAGAGATTATAACAAGAAGTATGAGGCGTGGAGAAATATGCCTAGGCAATACAGATTTTCAAAATCTCAGATTAAATAATTTTATTGAGGTGGTTAGTTTTGCGAACTGTAGTTACAATATGGTGGAAATGGATTGTTTCTCTTTACTTAGTAAGTTAAAAAGAAAGGGAGTGAAACTTGATGTCCACAAGCTAGCAGATGAATTCTGTTACATTGAAGGGCTAGATGCAAATAGCTCAAAATTTCTAATAGCCTTAATTTCTTACCCTCATGAATTCATGAAATGTTGTAATAGGTATAGAGCGGGTAAAAGAATGTGGAATGATGATGTATTTTCTCAGAAACTTATAAAAACTATAATTCAGGATGGGAATTCTTTATTATAATTAGCAAAGTGATAATTAGAGAGGTGGAAATATGGTAGACGTTAGATATAAGGATAAGGCTTATTTAAGCAAATATGATTTAGACGTAAATTTATTCAGCGAATTTGATCTATTAGTATATGATGTCATTCCAGTAAGGAAGGTATTTATACTTAATACAGATAAAGGTGATAAGGTTTTAAAAAAAGTAGACTATAGCATAGACCAACTTGAATTTATTAATTATGGTATTGAATATATTAAAAAGAATAATTTTAATAGGATAATTGAATTCGAAAAGACAAAATCCAATCTTATATATGTTCCTTGGAAAGATGATATATATTGTATTATGAATTTAGTAGAGGGAAGAGAGTGTGAGTATAGCAACCCAGTGGACGTTATGCTTACGGCTAGAGCAATAGCTGAGCTTCATAGAGCATCAACAGGTATTATGCTTGAAAAGGGATTTGAAAGGCTAATAGCGAAGAATAAACAGCGTTATTTATGTGGTAGTGTTATAAAAAACTTTAATAAAAAATTAAAGGAACTTATATTTTTTAAAAGTATAGCAACCCGAAATGAAAATAAAAGTGAATTTGATTATATATTTTTAGATCACGTTAAATATTATGAGGAAGATATAAAACGAAGTATAAACATTCTTAAAGAATCAGAGTATTCCAATTTGTGTTATGAAAAAGAAAAAATTGTATTTTGCCACCATGACCTAGCTCACCATAATATACTTATTAACAAGGAAGAAGTCTATTTTTTAGATTTTGATTATGCAGTTGTAGATTTAAAAGTACATGATATTTGTAATTTTACAAATAAGGCTATTAAAGATTTTTGTTATGATATAGAAAAATGTAATAACATTATAAGTGAATATGTAAAAGTTAACCCAATAGATAATCGTGAACTAAAAGTACTGAGGGGTTTGCTTAGTTTCCCAGAAGATTTTTACGGTGTAGTTAGAGATTATTACACAAGGAAAAAACAGTGGAGTGAAGAGATGTTTTTAAATAGATTGAAGAGGAAAATTGGATATAGAGAAGATAGAGAAGAGTTTTTAGAATGGTTTAAAAATCATTATAATTGTTAGTTGAAAAGCCCCATATAGTGAATGCACTATGCGGGGCTTTGTTTAGGCATCGTCATTAATAAAGTTACTTTTTGATTCTAATATATTTATATAGGCATTTAAGGTATCTTTAGCAGTGTGTTCCCAAGTTAGGTCAGAAGATCTTTCTAATCCTTTAGTTATTAGAGATTGTCTTAATACATTATCGTGAAGCACGTTATACATTTTTTCGCTTAAGTCATTAATATCGTGAGGATTTACAAGTAACGTTGAATCCTTAACGATTTCGGGAATGGAGGTGACATTGGAGGTTATTACAGGCACTCCGCAAGCCATTGCTTCAATTGGTGGTAATCCAAAACCTTCATAAAAAGAAGGATATACAAAAAGCTCACAAGCGTTATACATAAAGGGAATATGATTCATAGATATAAACCCTGGGAAAATCACTTTACTTTCAATATGCAAAGCTTGTGCTCTTTTTTTGTATATATCGTAAGATTTACCTTTGCTACCTGCAATGACTAATTTAATATCTTTTTTTAGTTTTGGTAAAAGTAAACTAAAGGAATCCAGTAATCCAAGAATATTTTTTCTAGGACTAAACCCTCCAATATAGAGAATATAGTCTCCTGTAATTGAGTAATTTTTTTCAATGATAGATTTACTAAGGGCTTTGTCATAAGGTTTATAAATGTCTTCACTAGCTAAATAAGTGACATATATTTTTTCTCTTGGATAGTTAAAAGCTTTAATAATATCTTCTTTTGAATATTCTGATACGGTAATTATCCCATCACACAAGGAAATGATATTTGGTAATTGTTCATTGAAAATTTTTAAATATTGTTCTCCAACTGTATCTGGCATTTTATATGGGATAACATCATGCAGCGTAATAACAAAAGGACAATTTTTGGCTTTCGGTAGACCAATACCATTTTGGGGAACATGGTATATGTCCATAGACTTGTCTATTATTGGGTTAGAGACATTCACCTCATTCCAGAAGTTATTTTGGCTTTCTTGTTTAGTATTTTTTATATGGAAATTTTTTCTAAAGGGTATGGCTAGTTTACAGTCGTCTGGTACAAAGAGCAGATAATCATTATAACTGTCTATTTTATTTAAAGAGTGAATTAGTTGGTAAGAATAAGTGCCTATACCAGTTCCTCTATACCATTTTGCAGCTCTAGCATCAATTCCGATTTTCATTTTAAGACTCCTTAAACACTGATTTAATATACTAATATATTTTATTATATTAAAAGAAAGCATAAATGTTGTTAAAACATGCAAGAATTTATTCTAAAATAAAATATTAGTAATATAAATTATAGGGGGGGTGAGAAATATGATGAGAGAATTTGAAATTGAAAGACAGTATGGAATTAAAATAGAAAGCATACGTCCCAATAAGGGAGTGTATTTTTTGAAGACAAATGATGGTGCTAAATGTCTAAAGAAAATCAGTTATGGGACACAAAAACTTTTGTTCGTATATGGAGCTAAAGAACATCTCGCAAATAATGGATTCGACAAAGTAGATAGATATTTTTTGAATACCGAAGGAAACCCTTATGCATTAGTTAATGAAGATATTTACACACTATCGACATGGATAGATGGTCGTGAGTGTGATTTTCACAATGAAGAGGATTTAGTTAAAGCTTCGAAAAACTTAGCTTATATGCATATTGCATCCAAGGGATATGACCCACCAGAAAATAGTAAGCTAAAAACAGATCTTGGAAGATGGCCACACTTAATGGAAAAGAGAATAAAGTCCTTTGATAAAATGCAAGGCATGATTAGAAAAAAGAAAAATAACAAAACAGATTTCGATATGAATTATATAAGAAGTGTTGAATCTCAAAAGGAATTAGGGAAAAGGGCTATGGCTATACTAGATGACTCAAGGTATTTTGATATATGTAGGTTAACAGAGGAAGAAAAGGGATTTTGCCACCATGATTATACTTATCATAATATTATTATTGATAAAAATAATGATGTTAATATAATTGATTTCGATTATTGCAAAAGAGAAGTAAAAGCATACGATTTATCTAATTTTTTGATCAAAATGCTTAAAAAACAGGATTGGGACATAAAATATGCACAAGTAGTATTAGAGGCATATAGTAGTGTAAATCCTCTGTCAGAAGAAGAGTACAGACTTATATATGCATTTTTAGTATTTCCACAAAGATATTGGAGACTTTGCAATAGATATTATTATAATGAAGTTACTTGGATTCAAAACACCTTTAACAAGAAGATAGAGGAGTTAATTTCTGAAAAAGAAAAGTTTATGGTATTTATTGAACAATATAAAAAAGTATTTAATCAGAGGTAGTATAAGTGCTGGTTACAGCATGTATCATGCTGTATGTAGCATAAATCATGCTGTATGTAGCATAAATCATATTATTTATTAAAGTTATGTAGAAATAATATTTACATAACTTTTTTTATGCTCACCTATTAGCCATATTTTCATAATATATATTATGAGTTTAAATATGGAGGTGGTATTGTGAAAAAAGGGGACATTGTAGTAAGAAAATCTTATGGGGGTGACATTACCTTTAAAATAATTGATATTGTGTTAGAGGGCAGTAACTACATGTACTTACTTAAGGGAATAAATTTAAGAATAGAAGCGGACTCTTTAGGGGAGGATTTAGAATTAGTATCAGAAGATGACATTTATGAAATCGATAAGGTTTTTAATAAAAAAGTAAATGATTCCATTAAAAGAATCTTAATTAATAGGGTTAAGGGGACAAGAGGAGATAAAGCAGCAGCTATAGATTTTAAAGGGAAAGTTAAAGATATGCAGTTAAAACAAGAAAAACACAGAGAATATAAAAATAAAGCTATGACATTTGGAAGACCTGGAAAGATACTACATGTTGATGGAGATGCAGAATATCTTGAGGTTTGCATGAAAACTTATAAGCAGCTATCTTTAAATGCTGTAGGTAGAGTAATATCAGAACAAGATCAACCAAATGAAATTGTAGAGTTAGTTAAAGAAGTTAAGCCAGATATAGTAGTAATTACAGGACATGATGGTATGGTAAAAGGAATAACTAATTATATAGATTTAAGTAATTACAGAAATTCAAAGTACTTTGTAGAGGCTGTTATGGCCCTTAGAACTTATAATAGTAACTATGATGATTTAGTTATATTCGCAGGCGCATGTCAATCTTGCTATGAGGCAATTTTAGATGCTGGTGCAAATTTTGCTAGTTCGCCAAATCGTGTCTTAATTCATTGCCTTGATCCTGTTTTGGTTTCCGAGAAGATAGCCTATACAAATATAGAAAGCGTTGTAGCTATAGAAGACGTCATACAAAACACTATAACAGGACTTTCAGGTATAGGGGGTTTACAAACTAGAGGGAAATATAGAGAGGGGTTTCCAAAGTCTCAATATATATAAAAAAGCGTATAATTTATCTTCTTAAAGAAGATACTATAAGCGTTTATATTATAAAAATTATGTAATTAAAATGTATTAGAGGATTATCATGTAAACGCTCATAAAATAGATAAAAATTAATTATAAGGCGATTAATCTGTGAAAATGAATTTTGTTAACATAAAATCAACATTGACAAGATTGTTATAGTAGTGATAAAATATTTAGTTTGCTTGACAAAAAATAAAATTTGATATATAATATAAAATGTGGAAAGAGGTGTTTACTGTGGAAAAAATAAATGTATTGACTTCAATAAAAGATGAGATTGAAAGTCATGTTGGCGAAAGAGTAACATTAAAAGCTAATGGTGGAAGAAGGAAAATACTTGTAGATAACGGAGTTATCGAGAAGACATATCCAAACATTTTTGTTATTAGATTAGAAAAGGACACCCACAGGACAGTGACGTATAGTTATTCAGATGTTTTGACAAAAACGGTTCAAATAGTTTTTGCAGGATGAGACGATACTGTATCATAGTATCGTTTTTTATGTTTATAAATTAATCTTATGTTTATAGGATTAACAAGGCATATATTAAATAGAATGTATTTTGTTAGTGATAACAGTGCATTTTACATAATATATGCTTTTGATTTTTTACTTGAAAATTATGAAGAATTTTGTTATACGAAAATATAAATCAAATATCATATTTTGGGTACTCTTTCTATATATATTAATAGTAGGTATTTTAGGAGGGTAACAATCCATAAATGCTACCCCAATAGAAATACAAGGAGGTATAGTATGGATATTAATTTGATAAGAGAAAACATAGAGTATGAACAACTGCTAGGAGAAAATACTGTTGATACAGTGGTGAAAGAAGAATTTGTGATACCAGACACTCATCCAGATGTTAGGAAAATTCTTATGTTAGATGTAAAAGCTTTAATAGTCTCTAAAGAAATAATTGAAAATAAAGTATATGTAGAAGGGCAACTTCAATACAATGTGCTTTATATTACAAAAGATCAAGAACGTAGTGACGTTGAGAATGTCATATATAGTTCTAAGTTCTCAAATACTGTAGATATAGAGGGAGCAATGCCTGAGATGCTTTGTGACACTGAGTGTTTTGTAGAACATATGGAGTGCAGAATAGTAAATGAGAGGAAAATATGTCTAGAGGGTATTTTAAATTCAAAATGTGAGGTTTATAAAAATTTTAGTTTCCAAATAGTTAAGGACATTGAAGCAGTTAAGGATGTTCAATATTTAAAGAATCCAACTAGTATAGATAAAGTAACAAGAAATTTTACTGGAGAGCTTATTGGAAAAGCAAATATAAAAATTCCAATGGAGAAACCTGAGATTGCTAAAATTATAAAACACGATGTTAATATTCATAAGAAAGAAGTAAAGTTATACGACGGAAAAATTCAAATTAATGCATATGCGTTTATTAATATGATATATAAGGGCAAAGATAGTAGAGAATTGACTTATATTGAGCATGAAGTTATGTTAAATAAAGAGTTAGATTTTGCAGATGTAAATCCATACATGGATAATTACACAGACTTTAAGGTAGACGCTGTGCAGTTTGATATTAAGGAAGATGATTTAGGAGAAAAAAGAGTTATTGATGTAGAATTTATGATAAAAACTAATACAAGGGCAATGCACAAAGAAGAAGTTGATATGATTGAAGATGTATATTCACCAACTACTAAGCTCGAGATGGATAAAAAAGATTATGGTCTTAATGTAATGCAAGGACAATTACTCACCGAGACATTGGTTAAGGGAGATATAGAATTAGCCAAGGATATGGCAAAACCTACTAAAATAATTATGAGTAATGCCACCGTTTGTATAACAGACAAAAAGATAATTGAGGATAAGGTTATAGTTGACGGTATAATGAATGTAACTGTATTATACAGAAGTGATGATGAAGAAAAATATCTTTCTGCTGTATCTGAGGAAATTCCTTTCACCTGTGGGGCTGATATATTAGGCACTAAAATAAATATGAGCAGCTTATGCAAGGTAGCATTAGAAAATATAAATGTAGATATTGAGGCAGGAAATATAGCAGTTAGAGCTGTAGTTAAAGTATATGTAAGAGTAAACTATATGGTTCAAAAGAAATTTTTAGTTGATGTTTATCCAGTAGAGGGGGAATTGCCTAAGAAAAAAGCTAGTATTACTATTTATGTAGTTCAACCTTCGGACACATTGTGGAAAATTGCTAAAAAATATAATACAACAATACAAGAAATCACAAGAGTCAATCAAATAGAAGAACCTAATATTATAAAAGTATCACAAAAACTTATAATACCTGGTAGAATAATTATATAATTAGAGTTATTAAAAAGGTAATATTACAAATTGGTTTTTGGATAGTCAGGCCCTCATGTGTTATAAATAACACATGAGGGTTTTATTTTTTATGTTGTTAGTTTTTAAATTATAGGTAGCAATATTAAATTTATTGTAATATACTAATTTTAATAATAATATTTAACAGAGTTTAACGGATGAAGCTACTTTGGTAGATAAAGCTACTTTAGTAGATAAAGCTACTTTAGTAGATAAAGCTACTTTGGTACATAAAGCTACCGTTGTAGCTTATTAATAGAGAGTTGGAGGAAAATCATGTTAGTAAAAGCTTATGGAAAAATAAATATATCTTTAGATATAGTAGGTAAAAGAGAAGATGGATATCATTTGCTAAAAATGATTATGCAAAACGTAGATTTATATGATTCTATGTCTTTTCAAAAATGTAATAAGGGTATTAATATAAGCTGTAATAAACCATATATACCTACAGATGATAAGAATTTAGTATATAAAGCAGCGGAGCTTTTTATGGATACTTATGATATTCAGGAAGGTATAAATATATATCTTAAGAAAAACATTCCAGTAGCTGCCGGTATGGCGGGGGGAAGTGCAGATGCAGCAGCTGTTTTTAAAGCGTTGAATCAAATATTTGAAGTAAATGTGGGCGACAATGAGCTTATGGATTTAGGTGTTAAAATAGGTGCAGATGTTCCTTATTGTATAATTGGAGGAACTGCAATGTGTGAAGGTATAGGAGAAATTATTACACCACTTACTCCTTTTAAAAATCATATTTTAGTACTGGTCAAACCTAATTTTGGAGTATCCACCAAGGAGGTTTTTAAAAATTTAGATATTAATAAAATTTTTAAACATCCAGATACTGATGCCATAATAAAAGCTATGGAACAAGAAAAATTAGAGAATGTGTGTAAGAATATGAAAAATTTACTTGAAAATGTTACATTAAGAAAATATCCAGTTTTGAAAAGAATAAAAGAAGATATGGTTAAAATGGGCGCGATAGGTGCAATGATGAGCGGAAGTGGGCCAACAATATTTGCTTTTTTTGATGATATGTTAAAAGCTCAATTATGTTATGATAAATTCAAAATTTTATATAAAGAAGTATATATAACAAGAACAATTTAGATATAGTTATATACTGAAATATGAAACGTGTAAAAGCCTTTATGGTTTTTACACGTTTTTATATTTATATAAATGAATATTTTCTCTCTGTGTCGTAAAAACTAGCTACATCAAATTAGATTAAATTTATTATTGTATAAAGTTTCATAATTTATGGTGTTTTGTTAATCATACTAAAATAGGGAGAACGAAAATGAAAATTTTACATTTATGTGGTATATATTTTTTGGCGATGATGGTAATTGAAGGTACCGTTTTGCTAACAGTTGACGTTAGAAACTTTAAAAGAACTGGTATGGGAATTATTAGTAAAAAAGCGCATGTTTTAGGGTGGTCAGCAATTATTATATCTACAATTTTATTTATATTGAGGTGGATGGTTTAATAAAATTTTAGAAGTTGATAATATAAAGGTACCTAAGGTGATGATTTAACTGAATATGCATAGTTGGATTTTACATATAAGGAAGTGAAAAATATGAGGGAGAAAATTAACGATAAAATTGAACTTAAGGCAGAAAAAAACATAGAGTATTTAAAAGAACTTTTACAAGATAACTCTGATATTATTTTTAGAACTTTCAATGTGGGGGAATGGAAAGCTTCACTAGTTTATATTGATGGAATGGCAGATAAATTACTACTTGATCATTATGTATTAGAACCATTAATGTTGGCTTCAAAGGATATAGAGAATGTTGAGCAAATAAAAGATAATATACTTGCAGTGACTGATATGCATGAAGTGAAAAAACTAAGTGAAGGAGTTAAATTTGCCCTGTCTGGGGACACATTAATGTTTATAGATGATCTAGACTGCGCCTATATAATTGCAACACGTTTCTGGCCTGCTAGAGGGGTAGGTGACCCATCGGGCGAGACAGTAATTAGGGGTGCAAGGGACGGATTTACAGAAACTATAAGATTTAATACTGCATTAGTAAGAAGGCGAATTAGGGATACAAGGTTGAAAATTAAACCTAAATCTATAGGAAATAGATCAAAAACTGATGTGGCTATTATGTATATTGACGACATAGTTAATAAAGAAGTACTTAATGAACTTTTGCAAAGAGTAGACAAGATAAACATTGATGCAGTTCTCGATAGTGCATACATTGAACAGCTAATTGAGGATAATAAATATTCCCCTTTTCCTCAAATACAAAGCACTGAGAGACCAGATGTTGTAGCTGCAGCCTTATATGAAGGTAGAGTGGCGCTACTTGTAGATAATTCACCTTTCGCAATTATTGTACCAACTACATTACCTAATTTGTTTCAATCTCCAGATGATTATTATCAAAGATGGATGTATAGTTCTGTAGTTAGATTTATTAGGATGCTTTCAATTCTTATTTCTCTTACTGCACCGGCACTTTATGTAGCTATTACCTCGTTTCATACATCTATAATACCTACAAAATTAGCATATGCTATAGCAGCTTCTAGAGAAGGGGTACCTTTTCCTGCATTTATGGAGGCTATAATTATGGAACTGTTTTTTGCGCTGCTTATGGAGGCTGTAGTTAGATTGCCAAGGCCAATTGGATCCACTATTGGTATTGTAGGAGGACTTGTTATAGGGCAATCTGCTGTTAGTGCAGGAATAGTTAGCCCGGTTATGATAATTATTGTGGCTATTACTGCTATTACTACATTTGTAACTCCTAATTATGAAGTTTCTACAGCCTTTAGACTTGTAAGATTTTTGATTCTTATTGCTTCAGCAATTGCAGGTCTTTACGGGATAATGATTGGGCTTATTATACTACTCATTCATCTAGTTAGAATGAAAAGTTTTGGAATACCTTATTTAGCACCGGCGGTTAGTACTAATATGAAGGATTTAAAAGATATGTATATTAGAGAACCGATATCAGAACTTAAAGAAAGACCTAAATATATGAAAACGGGAGATAAGATAAGGCAAAAATAATTTAGAACATCTTTTATTTGGAGGTGAAAAATATATTATGAAAGATAAAAAAATAATTGAAGACTTTGGCTTATTTACGACCATTATAGTAGCTGTAGTAGGCGTAGGAATATTTTCCTGCCCCAAAAATGCTATAGATAAAGTAGGTAGTGATGCATGGATAGTTACTTTAATTTCTGGATTAGTAGTTTTTTTATTGATATATCTTATATACAAGGTAATGAAGAAAAATGATTTTGAGGATCTTACAAATATATTGCAAAATAGTTTTGGTAAGTATCTTGGAGGGATATTTGCTATTACCTTTTCAATGTATAGTATATTTATTATTTCCTTAGGAATGAGGGAATTTGGTGAGGTAATTAAACTATATTTATTAAGGCAGACGCCTACAGAATTTATTTTAATGATTACAATTTTGGCAGGAACCTATTTAGTTAGAGGCGAAATAGGCGATTTAGTTAAGTTTAATGAAATTTCATTTTGGGTTATGTTTGTTCCAGCATTTACAGTGTTAGCGTTTACGACGCTAAATGCTGACTTTACAAATGTATTGCCCGTTCTTAATAATAAGCCTTTGGATTACTTAAGGGCTTCTAAATATATTTTATTCTGTTTTGGAGGAATAGAAATAGCATATCTTATACTTCCTTATGTTAAAAATAAGAATAACTCAGCAAGTGTATTAAAAAAGAGCATTATGTTTATAACTTTATTTTATTTAATTGTTATGATTCTTGTTTTAGCTGTATTCTCAAAAGCTCAGGGTGGCATTTTATTATGGCCAACTATAACTATGATACAGTCTTTGGATATACCAAACACATTTATAGAACACTGGGAAGGAATAGTAATGGCATTTTGGATATTTTTTTATTTTACTACTTTTGTTAACTCGTATTTCTTCTCTAGTGAGATCATCAAAAATGTATTTAAATTGAGGGATACTAAGCTATCTTCGGTTTTAATTATGCCATTTATTTATATAATAGCGCTATATCCAGAGAATATAGCAGAGCTTTACACTTTGCAGTTCAATAATATTCTACTCATATCAATAGCTATATTTCTTTTTGCAATGCTACCCATACTTATCTTACTTAAGGGAAAAGCTAAAGAGCGTGGAAAGGGGAGAAATGTGGATGAAGTTTAAAAAGGTTTTGCCTATTATAATGTGTTGCATGTTGCTTAGTGGGTGCTGGGATAGAGTAGAAATAGATAGGCGTAATTTTATATCAACTATAGCTATAGACCCGGGAGAAGATATTTATAAAGAAAACCAAGTAAAAAGTATTAAACCGGAAGAACCCTTTGCTGAGAGGCAGCTTAAGAAAATCAATGTTACTTATGGATTTCCAGATATGAGTATGATAGGTGTTGGCAAAGGTGGAAGTCCTCAGGAGAAATATATTAACACTCAGGCTTACTCTATGGAAGATGCTTATTCTGAGGCTATGGCTAAAAGCAGTAGAGATATATATATGGGACATACCAAGCTACTTATATTGAGTAGCGATATATTGAAACATAAGGATACAGTTAAAGAGATAGTAGATTATCTAGAGAGGAATCCTAGTTTGAGTAGAATGATGCAGGTAATTGTCTCAGATGGTAAAGCAGAAGATTATGTGAAATTCAAGCCTACGACTGAAAATAGTGCCCAATATTATATTGCTGGACTTATGGATAACAGCAAGAGGAATTCTAGGATTATGAGCATGACCTTAAATGAACTTCTAATACTTTTAAGTGAAAACGGTAATGCGTTACTACCTAGAATAAGTATGGATAAGGGAAAAAATGAATTGATGTTATCTGGTGCTGCAATAATTAAAGATTATGAAATAAAGGGATATTTTACACCACTTGAGCTAATGGACATTCAACTTTTAAATGGTAAGTTTATTGCTGGTAAAAAAGTCATCTATATAAATGGTCACCCAATTGATTTTATAATTGATGGCTATGATAGGGAAATGGAAGTTGTGGAAGAGGGAGATAAGTTAGCCATTAATGTGAAGTTAAGGTTAGAGGGACAGCTAGGTGAATATTATGTAGGTGAGAAAATGCTTGATAAGGATGAGTTACAAAAACTTCAAAATGATTTTAATAATTCCATTAGTTTAGAGTGTGAAAAAGTTATGGCGATTTCTATAAGTGAATTTGGGATAGATCCATTTGGGGTTCGAGAGTATGTTCAAAAGTTCAAACCTTCTTTATGGAACAAAATAGAAAAAGATTGGAATGGAAAATATAAAAATGCAACAATAAATGTAACTGTTAATACTGAAATGCGAAGAATTGGAGCAGTTCAGTGAATATAATTACAAAATATGGCAATGATTATAATATAAATTATTCTATTCAAGGGGGATAAATATGAAAAAATTTATATTAACAAGTCTTACCATAATTATTATAACTTTTATAGCTCTAAATTGGAGTAATGCATCTGGGGAAGTAAGCCAAGGTGAAGTTGCAGGTAAACTTATAAGGTTTCATGTAATAGCTAATAGTGATGGAGAAATAGATCAAAACTTAAAATTAAAAGTAAGGGATTCCGTCTTAAAATATATATCACCAAAACTTAAAGATTCGACGAGTATAGAAGAATCTAGAAAGATTATAAAGAATGAAGATAAAAACATTAAAAAAATAGCTCAAACGATTATAAAGAAAAATGGTTTTAAATATTCAGTTGCGACTACTCTTTCGCAGGAATATTTTCCAGTTAAAACCTATGGGAATATAACTTTGCCCCAAGGAAAATATGAGGCCTACAGAATAATTATAGGAACAGGCAAAGGACAAAACTGGTGGTGTGTTATGTTTCCACCATTATGTTTTGTAGATATTACAAAAGGAAATGTATCCTACGTAAAAACTGAAAAAGAAATGAAAACAGTATTATCAGATGATGAGTACAAATTTATAGACAATACTGTAGATAATAAAAAAATAATTGTGAAATTTAAATTGCAAGAAATTTTTAGTGAACTATTTAGCTAAGGAAGAATCTTAAAACTGCTAAGAGAATAATAAATTATAATTGTTATTTACTAATGAAGAATACTGGAGGAAAACATATGAAAATGATAAAGAAAAGAATTTTGTATACAAGTGCTGTAGCTGTAATTGTTGTATTTTCAACTACTTTTGCTATACTGATGTTTTTGGAGAGGTTAGATTATAGAAATTATCTTCAAGGGCAATATAGTAAGAATATGTATGAACTCATTAGTTCTGTACAAAACATAAGAGTAAATCTTGGTAAATCTGCAATTGTTGGCTCTCGAGAACAAAGCATAGTGGTTTTTGAAGAAATCTTTAGATACTCAGCTACTGCAAATGATAAATTGCATTCATTACCACTAGACCAAGAAGTTGTTGGAGATACTAGTGTGTTTTTAACTCAAGTAGGAGATTTTTGTTATACATTAGCAACAGCAGCATCAGAAGGAAAGGAAATTAGTGATAAGGAAGTCAAATTAATTGATGGATTAGAGAATCAGTCATATACGCTCCAAGAACAATTAAATGGTGTACTTACTGATATAAATGAAGGTAATGTGAAATGGGGAGAAATTAGGAAAAAAAGTAGTGGCGTACTCGCAAAATCAGGAAATGATCTTATGAATGAAAAATTTATAGGTATACAAAAACAAATAGTTCAATATCCAGCATTAGTTTATGATGGTCCTTTCTCTGATAATATATTAGAAATAAAGCCTAAAATAATGTCTGAAGATATAGTAAGTCAAAAGGTAGCAATTCAAAATATAGAAAAGATATTCGGAAAAGGTAAAATCGTAAATATTAAAAATAAGCCAACAGAAGGAAAAACTACAATACCTTCCTATACTTTTGACATAACATTTAAAGGGCAAGAAAAAAGTAAGGCTAAAACGGTATTGGAAATAAGTAAAAATGGTGGCAAAATATTATATTTATTAGATAATAGGCCTATAGGAAAAGCGACTTTAGATATTAAAAATGCAGTAGAAGGTGGAAGTAAATTTATTAGTAAATTGGGATATAAAAATATGCAACCTACATACACGCTAAAATATGAAAATACAATAGTAGTAAGTTATGTATATAAACAAGGGGAAGTAACTATTTATCCAGATCAAGTAAAACTTAAGATTGCACTAGATAATGGTAGTATTATAGGAATTGAGTCTGAAAAATTCTTAGTTTCTCATATTGAAACAAGGAAGGACACTACTCCCAAAATAACTGCAGCCCAAGCGCAAGAAAAGGTTGGCAAAAGGCTAAAAATAAGTAAAGTTAGTTTAGCTATTATACCAACTGAGACAAATAAAGAAGTTTTGTGTTTTGAATTTTTAGGAACATATAAGGGGAAAAGTTTTATAGTATATATTAACGCAAGTACTGGATATGAGCAAAGAATAATTGAAATAATAGATACTCCTAATGGAAAATTAACTATATAACTTTTTAAAGGGTATATGTGAATAAAATGCGTATATCCTTTTTTTATTGAGTAACTTTAATGGTAATTGCTATTCTAAAATTTTAAATATTGTGATTATAAAATTATAATACAAAGTAATAGATAGAAATGATATGATATAATATAATAATAGATTTATTTATTAGACTTATGTTTTTATTATTTGTAAAATGGTTATTATGATTATTATGGTTATAAGGAGAGAGAATTAATGAAAAAGAAAATAGCAGTATTATTTGGTGGACAATCCACAGAACATGAGGTGTCGAGAGTATCAGCAACATCAGTATTACGAAATATTGATCAAACAAAATATGATATATACCCAATTGGGATAACTAAGGATGGGTTATGGTTTGAATATGCTGGTAAATTAGAAAACATAGAAAATGGAGAATGGGAAAAAGACGAATATTTTAAAACAGCAGATGGGCAACAGTTATTGTTTAATAAAGAGGTAGATGTAGTATTTCCAGTATTGCATGGACTGCTTGGAGAAGATGGTACTATTCAAGGCATGTGTAAATTATCTAATATTCCTTGCGTGGGGCCCGGAGTAATGTCTTCTGCTATTTGTATGGATAAAATATATACTAAATTTTTATTAGAAAATTTTAATGTAAAGCAAGCAGATTATGTAGTAATAAATGCTTGCGAATATATAAAAAATAAAGAGTTATTAATAGAAACTATTGAAAAGAAACTGGGTTACGATGTATTTATTAAGCCATCTAATGGAGGGTCTTCTGTAGGGATAACAAAAGCACATGACAAATGTGAGCTAATATTCGGTATAGAAGAAGCACTAAAATACGATAGAAAAATTTTAGTTGAGCAGGCTATAAATGCAAGAGAAATTGAGGTAGCAATACTTGGAAATGATTGTCCACTAGCGTCTATTCCAGGAGAAGTAATTCCAGCAAAAGAATTTTATGATTATGAAGCTAAATATAAAAGTGAAGCATCTAAGCTTTTAATACCAGCAGCGTTGCCTGCGGTAAAGTTAGAGAAAATTAAAGAAGAAGCTATAAGAATTTATAAAATTTTAGATTGTGCGGGCATGGCAAGAGTGGATTTTCTAGTAGATAAGGAAACCGAAGAAGTTTATTTAAATGAGGTCAATACTATCCCAGGATTCACTAAAATAAGTATGTACCCTAAAATGTGGCAGGCGACAGGTATAACTTACGTGGAACTGATTGATAAACTTATTGAATTAGCTATAGAAAGGAATAATAAATAGTAATTTTATCAAAATCAATAAAAATGAAGACGGGAGAAATAAATATGACAACAGCTTTGGCTATGATTTCTGGAGGCCTTGATAGTACGCTCGCAGCAAAACTTGTAAAAGATCAGGGCATAGAAGTTATTGGAATATGCTTTAAATCAAACTTTTTTGGTGAAAAAAATGCATTGAAAATGGTAAAACAAATAGATATACCATTAGAAGTTGTAGATTTCTCAGAGAAGCATTTTGAAATGGTAAAGAATCCAAAACATGGGTATGGTAAAAATATGAATCCTTGTATCGATTGCCATGCTATGATGATGAGATATTGTGGAGAATTATTAGAAAAATTTCATGCGGACTTTATTATAACAGGAGAAGTATTAAATCAAAGACCTATGTCTCAAAATAGATCAGCTTTAGATATAGTGAAAAATGAATCTGGTATAGGTCACAAAATATTAAGACCATTATGTGCTAAAAATCTTAATCCAACTCAAATGGAGATAGATGGTCTAATAGATAGAGAAGCTCTAATGGACATAAAAGGAAGAAATAGAAAAGTTCAAATGGAACTGGCGTTGAAATGGGGTATCCTAGATTATCCATCACCTGCTGGGGGATGTAAACTTACGGAACCTAACTATTCTATAAGACTTAAGGATCTTCTAGAGAATAAAGAAAATCCATCAAAAATAGATTTAGAATTATTAAAAATAGGAAGACAATTTAGGTTATCTAAAGGTGCTAAAATCATATCTACAAGATCAGAAAAAGAGGGAGACTTGTTAGAACAATTTTTAACCGACGAAGATCTAATGTTTTTAGCTAAAGACTATAATGGTTCCACGGTTGCTATAATAGGTATCGCTACAGATGAAGATATTGAATTTGCAAGTAAAATCACAGGAAGATATTGTAAGGGACGAGATGAGAAAATTGTATCTATTAGTTATGGAAGAGATGCCCAAAACTTAGATCAATCTATAGATGCGACTCCTGCGACTGAGGATGAAATAAACAACTATATTATAAATTAGCGAGGGGTAAATAAATGAAAAAAAATGCAATAATTTCAGTTGTCAGCAAACAATCGGATAATGAAGATGATGGTGATGCAATTGAGGTAGTGACACCTGGTAAATTTTACAAAGAAAATAATTGCTACTACGCAGTATATGAAGAAACGGAAATTTCAGGAATGAAGGGAACAACTACTACATTAAAAATTGATGAAGAAAAGTTCACACTTATAAGGACTGGAACTACTAATACGGAAATGAACTTTAAAAAATATGTAAGAGATTTAACGCTATATAATACTCCTCATGGAGCCCTGGATCTTACAGTGGACACAAAGGAACTAAAAATGAATGTGGATAATAGTGGTGGGGATGTATTTATAGATTATGACATGATAATAGGAAATCAACAAATTTTAAGTACTACTTTGAAAATTAACATTAAAGCGTAATAAAAAAAGTATATATTACTATTAATGCACTCGCTTCGCTAAGAACTACTAATTTTATTTTTAATTAATCTGCTAAAAAATATAAACTCGCTGTCGCTCAAACATATATTTTTCTTAACGCATCTTAATTAAAAATAAAATAAGAAGTTCTAAAGCTCGCTTCAATGCATTATACGTAATATATACTTTTTTTTGCGCATAAAAATATTTGTTAACAAAAGAAGAATTTTAAATGGAATTTCAATGTTTCTGCTCTTCTTATTTGGTGCCACTCCCGGAGAAAGTTCATACTATATCACATTTACTCCAAGATATATCTAGTATGGATAGCATATAAGAAAGTAATATATTAATAAACCATAGGCTTTTGTGGTTTAATCATGTTACACGTGAAAATTTATAAAAAGTACCTTTAAACCTTTGTAATATAAGGGATTAAGGGTATTTTTATTTTTGAATTAATTAGAAAATAGATCTTTTGATTCAGAATATAGATTGCATAACAGTATAAAGTTTATCCGGAGGTGACTTCAAACTCTTATTTGGAGTCACACAGGAGAAACTTCATACGAATCGCATACTTATTTTTTATTTGTGTATATTAAGTTATAAATTTCATTCTATGGATAGTTTTTGTGGATTATTGTCAATAATTTAATTAACGCAATAATGTATAGAGAATCTAGGGGTGGTTTAATGTTAAAAAATATTGATTATGATAAGATAATAGATGCGATTTGTTACGTTAAGAATATAAAAAGAGAAACATCTTTTAAGATATTAAAAGATAGAGAATGCAAGTATATTTTATTTTTATTATTAAGAAAATATAAATGCAGAGATGTACAAAGTGCTTATACAGATTATATATGTTCAACTAAAAGAGCTGTTAATTACTGTTTGAAAAAAGCAGAGGAAAGATTTTTTATTAATAAAGAATTTAGAGAAATGTATTTTGAAATAGAAAGTATATTAGAAAAAGTAGATTAAATGTATATATATAAAGATTTTAAAATTCACAAAAAAAAGAAAACCAAAAAACACTGGTTAAAGATAAAAAAGTATGATAAGATATTAATATTGTTTTTAAAAAAAATGTTTTAAAAAAACCTATACCATTATATTTATAGGGTAATTTCTATTATAAAATTGTAAAGAACATTTGTCAAGCTATTTAAAAAAATAATTAGTATAGACTTTTAATAGTTTTACATAATCATGTTTTGATAATATCTGGTAATGAAAAAACATAGGAGGAATAATTATGAGTACTAAGTACATATTTGTCACAGGTGGAGTAGTTTCATCTTTAGGAAAAGGAATAACAGCAGCGTCTCTTGGGAGGCTTTTAAAGAATAGAGGGTTAAAGGTGTCTATTCAAAAATTTGATCCTTATTTAAATGTTGATCCAGGTACTATGAGCCCATATCAACATGGGGAAGTTTTTGTTACTGATGATGGAGCGGAAACAGATTTAGATTTAGGACATTATGAGAGATTTGTTGATGAAAATCTAAGCAAGAGCAGTAATGTGACTACTGGAAAAGTATATTGGTCAGTTATAACAAAAGAGAGAAGAGGAGATTTTTTAGGCGGTACAGTACAGGTAATTCCACATATAACTAATGAGATAAAAGAAAGGGTCTATAGAGTAGCTAAAGAAAAAGATGTAGATGTTGTTATAACTGAAATTGGTGGAACTATTGGAGATATTGAATCTTTACCTTTCTTAGAAGCTATAAGACAGGCAAAATATGAAGTAGGAATAGGAAATGTTTGTTTTATCCATGTTACATTAGTACCTTATTTAAGAAAAGCTGGAGAGCTTAAAACAAAACCTACACAACATTCTGTAAAAGAGCTAAGAAGTATAGGTATTCAACCAGATATTATTGTATGCCGATCTGAAAAGGAAATATCTGAAGATATGAAGGCTAAAATTGCCATGTTCTGTAATTTGGAAGCGGACTCTGTAATTCAAAATTTAGATGCTGAGAATTTATATGAAGTACCACTTATGCTTCACAAAGAAGGATTAGATACTTTGGTTTGTAAAAAATTAAAACTAGACTGTCATGAGATAGACAATACTGCATGGATAAATATGGTTGATAGATTAAAGAATCTATCTGGAAATGTGAAAATAGCACTAGTGGGAAAATATGTAGAGCTTCATGATGCATATATTTCTGTTGTTGAGGCATTGAGTCATGGAGGACTTGCTAATGATTGTAATGTAGAAATCAAATGGGTAAATGCTTGTGATGTAACTTCTGACAATGTATGCGAAATATTAGGTGACGTTGACGGAATATTGGTTCCAGGTGGATTTGGGGACAGAGGAATAGAAGGTAAAATCCAAGCAACAAAATATGCTAGAGAAAATAAAGTACCATACTTCGGGATATGCCTTGGTATGCAGTGTGCTGTTATAGAATATGCAAGAAATGTAGTAGGATTAAGTGGAGCTAATAGTTCAGAGATAGACGAACAAACGAAGTATCCTGTAATAGATTTAATGCCAGATCAAAAGGATTTAGATGAAAAAGGTGGAACTATGAGACTGGGATTATATCCATGCAAGTTAACAAAAGATTCTAATTCTCATGAAGCATATATTGATGAAGTGATATATGAAAGACATAGACATAGATATGAATTTAATAATGAATATAGAAAAGCGGTAACTGATGCAGGACTTATCCTTACAGGAACAAGCCCTGATGGAAGACTAGTTGAAATAGTTGAAATTAAAGATCATCCTTGGTTTGTTGGAGTTCAGTTTCATCCAGAACTTAAATCTAGACCTAACAAACCACATCCATTATTTATCGAATTTATTAAGGCGTCAATTGAACATATTAAATAATATATCTAAAGGGTTGCTTGTAGCACAAGCACCCTTTTATTTTTGTTTTATAATAAAAAACAAAATACATATAATTTCAATCGAAGTTTAGAAGGAATTTAATAAAACTTATAGAATTACTATTATATAACAAAGCGAAATGAGTAAATAGGGATAGATCTTAAATATGGAGGTGAAGTAATTGATATTTGATACTAATATTGCTATGGCTTTAAAGAATTCCAGTGGTCAGTATAAGGTTTATGAACTGACAATATTTGAAATGAAAAATATGAAGACTAGATTCCCATCTTTAAATGTTAAAGTGGATAAAGGTAATGAAATATTAATAAAACTTAAGTGCCCATTATGTGGCGAAAATCATTTCTATTATTACAAAATTAATGAACTTTTAAAAAGAAATATGGTCATAGGAGGATGTGAACAACTAGCATTGCCTATATTTTTGATTGGAAAGAATAAAAAAGTTATAGAAAAAGTAAATGAATATAGACAGACTATAGAGAAAATTTACGCTATGATTTAAAAGAAATAAAAACAGAATACGGGGTTCACATAAAATGCACGGACTTCTGTGGATTTTTAGTATAGTGGATTAAAATTATGAAATAGGATATAATTAGAGAAATATATCATTTCAAGAAAATTCATTGGATAGTATAATCGTTTTAAATTCCCATGATATTTATTAAATAGATATTATATATGAAATACCCTTCGGAGGTGCAGATTTTTGATAAATAAAGATTTTGAGAACATGACAGTTGTCGAGCTTCGAGAACATTGTAAAAAACTTGACATTAAAAGTATTTCTAAACTCAAAAAAAGTGAATTAATTGAGGAAATAAAGAAAAAAACACCAGTTTCCATGCAAAAGGATGGAGTTATTTTAAGAGAAAAAATAAGCCCCAAAAACACTTCTACAATTGAAGAAACTATTATAGAAAAATCAGAAAAGCAAATCGAAATTAATACAATTCCAAGTGTTGAACCCATTAAAAATGAAAATATTGATACAGGTTTTAAAAACCAAAATGAAAATAAAAAAGAAAAGTTACAAGAAATGATAAACGAATCAGGGTCAGCAAGAGGAGTTCTAGAAATAATTGAGAATAATAGTTATGGTTTTTTAAGAGGATATAATTACTTGTCAGGACCTGACGATATTTATGTTTCACCATCTCAAATTAGAAGATTTAATTTAAAAACAGGTGATGAAGTAGAAGGTAAGGTCAGAATACCTAAAGAAGGCGAAAAATTCAAGGCATTATTGTATGTGCAGGGTGTAAATGGAGAGAATCCTGATAGAGCTGTAGGTAGAAGGCCTTTTGAAAAGTTAACGCCTATTTATCCAACACAAAGATTAACATTAGAAACTAATGCAGCAGACTTATCGGCAAGAATTATGGATATTATTTCTCCTATAGGTAAAGGACAAAGAGGTATAATTGTAGCCCAACCAAAGGCAGGAAAAACAACACTTCTTAAAAAAATCGCTAACAGTATCTCTATAAATCACCCAGAAGTAAAATTAATTGTTGTTTTAATAGATGAAAGACCTGAAGAAGTTACTGATATGCAGAGATCTATTAAAGGTGAAGTTATTTATTCAACTTTTGATGAAGAACCAGAACATCATACAAAAGTAGCTTATATGGTGCTTGAAAGAGCCAAGAGAATGGTAGAGCAAGGTCAAGACGTAGTTATTCTACTAGATAGTTTAACTAGGCTTTCCAGAGCTTACAATCTAACTGTGACCCCTTCAGGGAGAACCTTATCCGGTGGACTCGATCCTAGTGCACTTTTAATGCCAAAGAAATTTTTCGGAGCTGCTAGAAATATTGAAGAGGGTGGAAGTTTAACAATACTTGCTACTGCACTTGTAGAAACAGGGAGTAGAATGGATGATATGATTTTTGAAGAATTTAAGGGTACAGGTAATATGGAAGTTCACCTAGATAGAAAACTTCAAGAAAGAAGAATATTCCCAGCGGTAGATATTTATAAATCAGGAACAAGAAGAGAAGATTTATTACTTACAAAGATTGAAATGGAAACTATATATAATTTAAGAAAGATAATGTATAGAGAAGGTAATGCAATAGGAGTAACAGAAAAATTGTTGAATTTATTATCAACAACTAAGAGTAATAAGGAATTTTTTGAAATGATAAATAAGAATTTTGAAGTATTAGCTAAATAATATAATTTAATGTAAAAATGAAAAAATGGAAAAGATAATTAAATCTTTTCCATTAATATATTATTCTACATCTTCACTTTTTATGTTAAATTTCTTCATGAATCTATCTACTCTTCCACCAGCATCAATATTCTTTTGCTTACCAGTATAGAATGGATGGCAATTAGAACATACGTCTACTTTAAGTTCTTGTTTAGTAGAACCTGTAGTAAAAGTGTTTCCACATGCGCATTTAACAACTGTATCATGGTGATATTCTGGATGTATTTCTTTTTGCATATTTTTCACCTCTTTTAAAAAATAAATATATACCCGTATTGTCAACTATTCAATTTTATCATATAATTAATAATTAAGTCAATAAGAATTAATTATTAATTATACTTTTATCAATTATACTTTTATTTATGGTATTTTTTTGTTAAAATATATGTGGTTGAATTTTTGGATGGTTAAGAGTGACTTTTAAAATATGGATTAACAATATGGAGGTAGAAATATGTACGGACCAAAAAATCATGGCTGGGTAGAGGTTATTATAGGACCTATGTACAGTGGGAAGTCTGAAGAACTTATACGTAGGATAAGAAGGACAAAAATTGCAAAACAAAAAGTGCAAGTTTTTAAACCGGAAATTGATAATAGATATAGCAAAGAAGATGTGGTATCTCACTGTGGAGCCACGGAAGAGGCAGTTCAAGTTAGTGATAGCTCACAAATATTAGAACTATTAGATTTAGATACACAAGTTGTTGCTATCGATGAGGTACAGTTTTTTGATAAAGGGATAATTGAAGTAATTACTTCCTTAGCGGATGATAATAAAAGGGTTATATGTGCAGGACTTGATATGGATTTTAGGGGAGAACCTTTTGGACCTATACCAGCACTTCTTGCTATAGCGGAATTTGTTGACAAAATTCAGGCTATTTGCGTTGTGTGTGGTAACCCAGCTACTAGAACTCAGCGTTTGATTAATGGAAAGCCAGCTAAGTATGAGGATAAGATTGTTTTAATTGGGGCACTTGAATCCTATGAAGCAAGGTGTAGAAAGTGTCACATTGTTCCTAGAGAAGGGGTGTAAATATGTCCAAAAATGTTAATGTTGGAGGCCAGGCAGTAATTGAAGGGGTTATGATGCGAGGGAAAATGGGGATTGCAACTGCAGTGAGAACTACTGAAGGGGAAATTGTAGTTGAAAAAAAAGGCTTCATATCCTACACTAAAAAGAATAAATTTTTAGGGCTTCCAATAATAAGAGGATTTATTTCTTTAATCGAATCTTTAGTTATAGGTGTGCAAACTTTAAATTATTCAGCTTCTTTTTTTGAAGAGGAGGGAGAGGCTTCAAAATTAGACAAATGGATAGAAAAGATATTTAAAGATAAAAGTAATGATGTAATTATGGGAATATCACTTGTTATTTCATTGGTTGTATCTGTAGGATTATTTTTTATTTTACCAACCCTGGTTGCAAGTGTTTTTAGCAAAATGGGTGCAAGCACAATGGGTTTGAACATTGTAGAGGGAATTATTAGAGTTTTGATATTTTTACTGTATGTGTATCTAATAGGAAAAATGGAAGATATTAAGAGAGTGTACCAATATCATGGCGCAGAACATAAAACTATATTTTGTTACGAAAATAATGTTGAATTAACACCAGAGAATGCATCCAAATTTGGAAGATTACATCCGAGATGTGGAACGAATTTTTTATTTTTAGTTATGATAGTTAGCATAGTAGTGTTCTCTTTAACTGGTTGGAATTCGCTTGGTGAAAGGATAATATATAGAATAGTACTTCTTCCTTTGATTTCGGGTGTAAGTTATGAAATTATTAAGTGGATGGGAAAAAGTGAAGGTACTTTAGCAAAAATTCTTTCATATCCAGGACTTAAATTACAAAATTTAACTACGAGGGAACCGGATTTGTCACAAATAGAGGTGGCAATAAGAGCGCTTAAAGAAGCAGAAGGTATTATGGATTAGCTGGGGTTTAACTTATACAAAACCTGCGGTAATTATTAATCAAGGCGAAATTATGAGGTGGTAAAAATTAATATAGGTGAAGTACTTTTGGAGTCATATGAAATCTTAAAAAAAGTTAAAATTGATAGTTATTTGCTAGATTCACAACTTTTACTTGGTAAGGTTTTAAAAAAAGAAAAATTGTTCATAATGCTTAATAGAGATTTTAATCTTAATGAAAAACAGGAAGATGAGTTTTCAAAACTAATTCAGATGAGAAAAAATAAAATGCCCATAAAATATATTCTTGGAGAATGTGAATTCATGGGTATGGATTTCATAGTTAAACCAGGAGTTTTAATACCAAGGCCTGATACTGAAATTTTAGTGGAAGAAGTAATTAAACAAATAAAGAAAAAAGGGTATACTAAAATATGCGATGTTTGTAGCGGGAGTGGAGCTATTGGCATAGCTATAGCAGAATTTATTAAAGATACACAGGTAACATTATATGATATATCAGAAGTTGCTTTAGAAGTGTCAAAGCTTAATATAGAAAGGTTCGACTTGTCACGTCGAGTTAATGATGAACTTAGCGACTTATTACAAGTAGCCATTAAGCAAAATAAAAAATATGACATGATAGTTTCTAATCCTCCTTATATCAGAGAAGATGTTATACCTACTTTAATGGAGGATGTAAAGAACTACGAACCATACATAGCCCTTTACGGTGGGAAAGATGGATTGGACTTTTATAAGAGAATTACAGAGGAAAGTTTAATGGTTTTAGAAAAGGGTGGTTTGCTTGCTTTTGAGATAGGATATGATCAAAAGGAACAAGTTGAGGAAATACTATTAAGATTAGGATTTGAACAAATAGAATGTATTAAAGATCTATCGGGAAACGATAGGGTTATTAAAGCCACTAAAGCATGGTGATCATTAGGGTGATGTAGTTTGTATTCTGCTCTAGATTATGATATAATAGAATGATGTAATAATATATATACGGAGTGATAAAAAAATGTTAGATAGGCTTGATTTTACGGAAAACAAATATGATGAGCTTTCAATGAAAATTGGAGATCCTTCTGTTATTGCTAATCAAAAGGAATGGCAGAAATTATGCAAAGAACATGCAGGACTAGAGATAATTGTTACAAAATATAGAATATATAAAAAAGCTAAACAAGACTTAGAAACAAATAAAGAAATGCTTAGAGAAGAATCAGATAAAGAAATGAAAGATATGATTCAAGATGAAATTAAAGACTTAAATCAAATTAAGGAAACTATGGAAGAGGAATTAAGAATTTTACTTTTGCCTAAGGACCCAAATGATGAGAGAAATGTATTTATTGAAATTAGAGCTGGGGCTGGTGGAGATGAAGCAGCACTTTTTGCAGCAAACTTGTTTAGAATGTATACAAGATATGCAGAACGCAATAGATGGAAAGTTGAAGTAATGAGTGCTAATGAAACCGATATTGGTGGATTTAAAGAAGTAGTATTTATGGTAAAAGGTGAATCTACGTATAGTAAATTTAAATATGAAAGTGGAGTGCATAGAGTTCAAAGGGTTCCAGATACAGAATCAAGTGGAAGAATCCATACATCTACGGCGACTGTTGCAGTTCTACCAGAGGTTGATGATGTAGATATCGAAGTTAATGCTAATGATTTAAGAATAGATGTGTTTAGGGCGTCTGGTAATGGAGGACAATGTGTTAATACAACGGATTCAGCGGTAAGAATGACACACATTCCTACAGGACTTGTAGTTTCTTGCCAGGATGAGAAATCTCAGCTAAAGAATAAGGAAAAGGCTCTAAAGATATTAAAATCTAGATTGTTTGATAAAGCTGAGGCTGAAAGATCAGCGGGAATAGCTGAAAATAGAAGGAGTCAAGTAGGTACAGGAGATAGAAGTGAGCGAATAAGAACATACAATTATCCTCAAGGAAGAGTAACGGATCATAGAATAGGTTTAACATTATATAGATTAGAAGCTTTTCTTGATGGTGATATAGATGAAATGATGAATACTTTAATAACTGCTGACCAAGCGGAAAAGATGAAAGCTATGGGTAATAATGAATAGAAATTAATTATTATGATAGTGAAAGGTGAAATTATGAATATAAATAAGGCCATTAGAAAGCAAAAAAGAACTTATAAACGGTTTATGCTATCAATGTGCTTTATTTTTGTTTTATTACCAATTATCCTAATGGCATCAAAAACTATAAATATGTTTTTTATAGTATATCTTGTTTGCATAGAGTTTATGATTACAGCTGTCGTACTTCTTAGATTTAATGAAGAATATATTGATTTTAAATGGGATGGGTACCATATAAGTATATGGTGTGGAATAACAAAGGTTAAATTTATAATTACATGTAAAAAAGTAGATTTAGTTTATACTAATGGAAATGGTAGGGATCTTAAAATTATCATAGTAACAAAATCTAGGTTTAGAAATAAAAAAATCTACCCAGTTGATATAAACTTTTTTACAAAATACCCTTACGTAGCTCAAATGTATACTAAAATTAAAATTAGAGATCCTGAACAAGCTTATTTCTATTTTATAATAAATTATGGTGGATTCAGAAAATATATTTTACTTAATGAATTATATAAGGGCTGCGAGAAAGCAGTATTTTCTGATGATGCTATAGAGAAAATTAAAGAATATAGAGATTGCTGCATAAACCCTCACGTATACAAATAAAATTAGTATATAGAGATAAAATCATAAAAATATACATTTTTATGATTTCTTCTCGTATAGAATTATAGATTTTATAATTATAATTCTATATAAGTGGGGGGTATAGATTTGAATAATAGCATTTTTATAATAATAATATTTTCTGGAATAATGGCTTTAATAGGTACTATGACGGGGGCATTTTTAGGTGTTATTATGAACAAACCGTCTAAAAGATTTTTAGGAAGTATTTTAGGATTTGCATCAGGACTTATGCTTTCTATAGTAGTTTTTGAACTTATTCCAGAAGCTACAGAAAAAACAGGCATTTTTGGAACTTTATTATTTTTAATACTAGGAATTATTATTGTTGTAATAATAGATAAAATGAGTAATTTAAGTAGCAGTGTAAATTCTCAATATACAAAAGTTGCATTTATGGTTGCTATAGGTTTAATGATTCATAATTTCCCTGAAGGTCTTGTAATGGGGTTTGGGTTTGTTAATGGAGATAGCCTAGGGCTTAAAATGAGTTTGATAATTGCAATGCATGATGTGCCAGAAGGTTTAGCTGTGGCAGCTCCACTCATGATTTCAGGAATAAGGGGTAGAAAAATACTGCTTTATGCGTTTTTAACAGCGCTACCTACTGCAATTGGTGCTTGGATAGGAATCTATATTGGGAGCATATCTATAAATGTATTGGGTAATTCTTTAGCTTTTGCCTCTGGAGTTATGTTATATGTTATTTATGGAGAGATGATTCCAGAGTCTAGAAAACTCTGGACGGGCATTACTAGTACATTGGGGATACTTTTTGGAATAATAGTGGGTTTAATTATGACAAATGTGATTTAATATCACAGAATATGACAAATTAAGAGGTGTAAGGATGAATACAAAGATAGTAATTCTAGATGAAAATAATATAGATCAAAATATAATTAATGAAGCAGGGCTTGTCATAAAAGAGGGTGGTTTAGTTGTGTTCCCTACCGAAACAGTTTATGGACTCGGTGCGAATGCCTTAAATAAGTTTGCTGTAGAAAAGATTTTTAAGGCTAAGGGGAGACCACAGGATAATCCTCTTATTGTTCATGTAGCTAATTTTAATATAAAGCCTTTTGTTAAAGAGATACCATATATAGCTAAGAAAATTATGGATAAATATTGGCCTGGGCCAATAACTCTTATTTTTAATAAGTCTGATTTGATACCTAGTACTACAAGTGCAGGACTAGATACTGTGGGTATACGGATGCCTTCGGACATTGTTGCGAGAAAGCTTATTGAGGCAGCTGGAACTCCTATTGCGGCTCCGTCAGCAAATATATCTGGCAGACCTAGTCCGACTGATGTAGAAAGTTGTATTGAGGATTTAAGTGGAAAAATTGAGTATATCTTAGGTGGAGATAAAAGTAAGGTAGGCCTTGAGTCAACAATAGTTGATTGTACTTGTACTCCTTTGTGCATACTAAGGCCAGGAGCGATAACTATTGAAATGCTAAGAGAAATAGATGAGCAAATATATATTGATAAAAACATTATGTCTAAGCCAAAAGATGATTTTAGACCTAAAGCACCTGGAATGAAGTATAGGCATTATGCACCAAAAGCCCCAGTAAAAATTATATGTGGAGATTTAGATAAAACTATTGCAAAAATCAATGAAATAGTGCAAACTAGTATAGGCAACAAAAAAATAGGCATTATAGCAACTGATGAAACTAAGGATAAATATCCTTACGGCACAGTTATTTCTTTAGGTAGCAGAAAACAAATAGATAGTGTTGGCAGAAATCTTTTCGAGGTTTTAAGAAGTTTCGATGGTATGGATGTGGATTTAATACTATCAGAAGCCTTTGAGGAAAAAGGAATAGGGTTAGCCATAATGAATAGGCTTAAAAAATCAGCAGGTTTTGATATAATTTACTTATAGGTGGATAATAGTTAACATTCTATATCTATTTTAGAGGAATACAAGGAGGATTACTATGGATATATTATATATTTGCGATGAGAAAATGCGAAGAAGCTATATGCTAGAAGCTATTTCTAATAAAATATGTACTATAAACAATAAATCCACCCATGTTGAAAATATTTTAGTTTATTTAAAAAAAATTAACGAATTTAAAAATAGTGTATTCTTATTATTGGATAAGATAAGGAAGATGATGTCATTTAAATTATTTATTTAGATGGCAATGTCTTCTTCTTTTGTAATATAGTATCTTTTCATAAGAAAGTATATCTTGGAGGTGTTTTATAATGAAAATAGCATTAGGTAGTGACCATGGTGGTTTAAGTTTGAAAAATGAGATAATTAAGCATTTAGAAAGTAAAAACATCCAGGTAACAGACTTTGGAACTTATACGGAGGATTCTTGTGATTATCCTGATTATGCTCTAAAAGTTGCAGATGAAGTAGTAGCAAAAAAATCTGAACTAGGCATATTAGTATGTGGTACAGGAATAGGAATAGGTATTGCTGCTAATAAAGTTAATGGGATAAGGGCCGCTCTATGTAGTGATACTTTTAGCGCTCACGCATGTAGAGAACATAATGATGCTAATATACTTACTCTTGGTCAAAGAGTTATTGGAATAGGTTTGGCGCTAGATATTGTGGATACTTTTATAAGTGCTAAGTTCCAAGGAGATAGACATCAAAAAAGAATTGATAAAATTACTGAAATAGAGAAAAAATATTCTAAATAAACATTAAAATTAGGAGGAAATATATATGAGCAAAGTAACACAAATATCACATCCACTTATACTACACAAATTGGCATACATACGAGATAAAAACACGGGTTCAAAATATTTTAGGGAGTTAGTTGAAGAGGTTGCAATGCTTATGGCTTATGAAGTTACTCGTGATGTACAATTAGAAGTAGTAGAAATTGAAACTCCTATTTGTACTACTAAATGTAAGGTTTTAGCTGGAAAGAAGATGGCTATAGTGCCAATACTCAGAGCAGGTCTTGGAATGGTTGATGGTATGCTAAAGCTTATACCAGCAGCTAAGGTTGGACATATAGGAATGTATAGAGATGAGGAAACATTGCAACCAATTGAGTATTTCTGTAAGTTACCTCCAGACATCAGTGAAAGAGATGTAATCATTACAGATCCTATGCTTGCTACAGGAGGATCAGCAATTGATGCAATTACAGCTCTTAAGAAAAGAGGAGCAAAAAACATAAAAATAATGTGTCTTATAGCTGCACCAGAGGGTATTAAGGCAGTTACTCAGGCGCACCCAGATGTTGATATATATGTAGCTTCAATTGATGAAAAATTAAATGAAAAAGGATATATTGTACCTGGTCTTGGAGATGCGGGAGACAGATTATTCGGAACGAAATAGTTAATTTTAAATAAATAAGAAAGTAAAAAAAAAGCAACTTACAGAAAATTATCTGTAAGTTGCTTTTTATCTTTGTTCACTACAACCACTATTATATATGAATTTCTCCGAAAGAGGCTTAAAATAAGAAGAGCAGAAACATTGAAATTTCATTTAGAAATTCTTGTTTTGGGAATATAAAATTCCCGTGAGGCTTCCTGAAAGGAAGTCTAGCGAACCGGCTGTAAGCCGAATGTGAGTGATAGAGGATTTTATATTCACAAAACACTAGAATTACTTAATGGAATTTCACGTTTCAAACTCTTATTTCAAGTCGCGAAGGAGAAACTTCATAGGATACACCCTTATTTGAAATATCTATTAAGTAATCCCTTAAATGCTGAACCATGACGAGCTTCATCTTTACACATTTCATGTACTGTATCATGGATTGCATCATAGTTAAGTTTTTTAGCTAAAGTAGCCAAATCTTTTTTACCTTGGCAAGCTCCGTGTTCTGCGTCAACTCTCATTTCAAGATTTTTCTTAGTATCGGCAGTTACTACTTCTCCAAGCATCTCAGCAAATTTTGAAGCATGCTCAGCTTCCTCAAATGCTATTCTTTTATAAGCTTCTGCAACTTCTGGGAAGCCTTCTCTATCAGCTTGACGGCTCATTGCTAGGTACATACCAACTTCAGTACATTCTCCAACAAAATTAGCTCTTAATCCTTCTATAACTTCTGCGTCTACACCTTTAGCAACTCCGATTTTATGTTCATCTGCCCATGACATATCATTTTCATTTTTTTCTATAAACTTATCACTTTTTGCTCCGCAAACTGGACACACGTCAGGTGCAGAATCTCCCTCGTGGATATATCCACATACTGTACAAACAAATTTCTTCATATTAATTTCCCCCTTGTATTCTTTTGAGTTAGATGCAATTATAAATTGTATCCCTCGTATATTAGTTATATAATTTACCAAATGAATGGAAAATTTGCATTTAACTTTGCTACAATTACAACTATACAACAACGGATAATAATTATCAAGTAAAATTAAATATCTTTTAAAAAAATAGTTCGATTTTATTCGACAATTAGATTAATAGATTTTCAATACCCTCTAAATTGTTTATTTGAACTAAGTTTTTATTAAAAGATATTAAACCATCAGCTTTCATATTAACAAATTCTCTGGAGAGAGATGGTCTTTGAACACCTAGATGTTCGGCGAGATTTTTCCTAGACATCGGAAGTACAAGTGTTAAGGTTTTTTGAGTTTTATATTGAGATAGCAAGTAATTAGATATTTTCTGTCTTAGGGTTTCGAAAGAGAGCTCTTTAATCTTATTATTTAATAAAAGTATTTTACTTGATAACAATTGCATGAAATTATTTAATACTATTGGATAGGAGCTACACATAGATATAACATCTTTTTTGGAAATATATAATATAATTGAACCTTTATAAGATATGATAGTGGCAGGGTAAATATTCGTTTCTGAAAAAGCTATTGCCTCTCCAAAAATTTTTCCACTATCTAATTTTGCCAGCGTCACAATTTTCCCACTAGCATAATGTTTTTGCACCTCAAGTTCTCCCTTTATTACAATTCCTAAGGAGTCACAAAGATCACCCTCAAGAGCAACTATGCAGGTGCTGCACTCAACACAGTTTTTACAGTTGTCGTAAATTGTATAGTTTATACTCTTAATTAAATTTTGTAATTCCTGAAAAGTTAAACCTTTAAATAAAATACAATCTTTCAAACAATCTACTAGCTTATCCATGAAATCACCTTCAATTTTTCAATTTGGTAACGTAAGTTACATACCATCATAAGTAATTTTAATATAATTAGCTTATACAGTCAATTGAAAAATTAATTAGATACGTAAATATTTATATACAAAATTTTAGGAGGAGTTAAAATGAAAAGAAATATTATTAGTATAGATGAAAAGAAATGTAATGGTTGTGGATTGTGCATAAACGCTTGTCATGAAGAGGCCATAGAACTTGTTAATGGTAAGGCTAAATTAATAAGCGACGAGTATTGTGATGGACTGGGAGACTGTTTGCCTCAGTGTCCTACTGATGCCATTAGAATAGTTGAAAGAGAGGCTACGAGTTACGACTTAGAAGCTGTGGAGATGAAGAAAAATCAAAATGATAAAAAAGAGGATAAGAAAAAAGATTTACCATGTGGATGTCCTGGTACTATGGAAAAGTCTATAAAAAGAAATGTGAATTCGAATGCATTACAAGAGTCAACTAAAAAAAGTGGAGGGGTAGAGGCATCAGCAACATCTCAATTAAATCAATGGCCGGTGCAGCTAAAGTTAGTTAACTCAAAGGCTGGATTTCTAAAGGGTGCAGATATATTGATTGCTGCAGATTGCACTGCTTATGCTTATGGAAATTTTCACAATGAATTTATCAAAGGTAGAATAACATTAATAGGTTGCCCAAAGCTGGATGATAATGAGTATTACAAACAGAAAATTGCTGAAATATTAGAAAATAATGATATTAAGAGCATTACGGTAGTTAGAATGGAGGTACCTTGTTGCTCAGGAATTGTTAGCTGTGTAAAGGAAGCTATGCTAAACGCTAAAATAATAGTTCCATATAAAGAAGTGATTATTGGTATAAATGGAGTAATAATTTAACATGATTATCAGCAAAAGAAAGGCATTTGTAATAATAAATGCTTTTCTTTTTTTACTTTATAATAAATTAACATTTTAAACACTTTAAATATTCAATGTTTTAGTGTAAAATAACAGTAATTGATTATTAGATTATAAATATAGTTTGTTGGTTTTTAGTCTACGTAATTAAAATATATTTATATGGGGTATAGTTATGGGAAGGATTGACAAACATAATTATTATTTGGATATATGCGAAACAATATCAGAGAGAGGAACTTGTTTACGTAGAAATTTTGCTGCTTTAATAGTGAAAAATGATGAAATTATGTCTACTGGATATTCTGGAGCGCCTAGAGGGAGAAAAAATTGTTGTGATTTAGGCGTATGTAGAAGAGAAGAATTAAAAGTTCCAAGAGGAACTAGATATGAGCTTTGCAGATCAGTTCATGCTGAGCAAAATGCAATTATATCAGCTCGAAGAAGTGATATGTTAGGGGCGATCTTGTATTTAGTAGGGAGTGAAGTTAGCAGTGGCGAATTAGTTGTGAATGCGTCACCATGCTCATTATGCAAGAGGTTTATAATTAATTCAGGTATAGAGAAAGTAATAATTAGAGAAACTAAAACACAGTATAAAGTAGTAAATGTAGAGCAATGGATAGAAAATGATGACTCACTTCAAGGTGATGGTGGATATTAATTATGAAATTTTGTAAATTAATTTTATTTATTAATTCCACAAATTTTGAACTACATTTATCAAATAAAAACCCTGTGTTTGTGAAAGAAAGGTTTTTTTTATGAGTAATATATATATTTTAGCAATAATTACAGCTTTAATTTCTATCATAATTACTCCTTTAGTGAGAAAATTAGCGATAAAAGTTAATGCAATTGATATTCCTAAAGATGAAAGACGGGTTCATAATAAACCTATTCCAGTTATGGGAGGGCTCGCTATATACATATCGTTTGTTTTAGGAACAATTTTATATAACGGGATTTTAACACCTTCTCAAACGGGTATAATTATTGGAGCAACTGTTATTGTAACTGGGGGAATTATAGATGATCTTAAAGACTTAAGGCCTAAATACAAAATTTTAATACAAGTTATAGCAGCTATATGCCTTCTAGTATCAGGTATAAGTATATCAATTGTAACTAACCCTTTTAAAGAATTTTATCCTTATTTAAGTATAGGGTGGATTAATATTCCGGTAACAATAATATGGATTGTAGGTGTGACTAATGCTTTTAATTTGATAGACGGGTTAGACGGATTAGCAGCAGGAATAGCATTTATATCTTGTGTTACTTTAATGATAGTGTCTATGCTTAATGGAAGACTCGAAGCAGCATTTTTAACTGCTGTTTTAAGTGGTGCAATTTTAGGGTTTTTACCATACAATTTTAACCCAGCTTCTATTTTTATGGGGGATACGGGATCTCAATTACTGGGATTTCTTTTAGCAGCCATTTCAATTGAGGGGGCTATTAAATCTGCGACAGTGTTTATAATTGCAGTGCCGATTTTAGCTTTTGGATTGCCAATTTATGATACCCTTTTCGCTATGATAAGACGGAAAGTGAATGGAAAATCTATAATGCAAGCAGACAAAGGTCACTTGCACCATCGACTTTTGGATATGGGACTCAGTCAAAAACAGGCAGTTGTTATTATGTACTTTATAAGTGCTGTTCTAGGTGGAATTGCCATTATAGCTATGCAAATGAATAATCAAAGGGCGTATTTTTTATTAGCGCTAGTAGTAGTTATAACAGTTTCTATTGCTTGGAAATATGGAATATTTCGTCAAAAAGAGTGATTATACATCTTTAAATAAAAAAAATTTTTAAAATTAGAATAGGAGGTAGTTAGTGAAGAATATTAAAGTTATTGTAATATTTGGTACAAGACCTGAAGCTATAAAAATGGCACCGCTAATTAAGGAATTAGAAAAAAATCATCAAATACAATGCATGGTATGTGTCACAGCACAACATAGAGAAATATTAGATCAAGTTATGGATATTTTTAACATTGTGCCTCAGTATGACTTAAATATTATGAAAGAAAAACAAAGTTTAACAGGGATAACATGCTCTGTACTTCAAGGACTTGAGGCTATATTTGATAAAGAACAACCGAACATAGTACTTGTACATGGTGATACTACCACAACATTTGCTGCATCCCTTGCTGCTTTTTATAGAAAAATACCTGTTGGTCATGTAGAAGCGGGACTTAGAAGTTTTAATAAATTTTCACCTTATCCTGAAGAAATTAATAGAAAGTTAACTGCGGCCTTATCAGATTTACATTTTGCGCCTACTGAAATCTCTAAGGGAAACCTATTAAGAGAGGGAATAGAAGAGGGCAATATTTTTGTTACTGGAAACACAGTTATAGATGCTATGAAATTTACAATTAAGGAGAATTATATTTTTGAAAACCCTAATTTAAATGCAATAGATTATAAAAATAAAAAAGTTATAATTGTTACGGCTCATAGAAGAGAAAACTGGGGAAGTGGAATCGAAAATATATGTAATGCTCTTAAAATTATTGTAAAAGAAAATGAAGATGTGGAAGTATTGTATATAGTTCATCCAAATCCAGTAGTTAAAGATATGGCGAATAGTATTTTAAAAGGACAAAATAGAATACATCTAATAGAGCCTATAGACACCAAAGAAATTCATAATTTAATGAAAAAATGTTACATGGTAATGACAGATTCAGGAGGAATTCAAGAAGAAGCTCCTCATTTAGGTAAACCAGTTTTAGTCCTTAGGCAAGTTACTGAGAGAGTCGAGGCAGAGAGTGCTGGCACAGTGAAATTAGTTGGAACAAATACAGAAAAAATTATATCAAGTGCTAATAAGCTTCTTAGATGCCCAGATGAGTATGATAATATGAGTAAATCAATTAATCCCTATGGAGATGGGTTTGCTTCTGTTAAAATAGTTGATGCACTATTAAATTATTTTAGCAAAAAAACTGATAAATAATATGCATGTAGTAATAGAATTTTAGATTTAAAAGTATTGTTCATTGTAATATACAATATGCATATAGTATTTAAGAACCTATATGATTTAAATTTAATGTATATTATAAATCTGATATGGTAATAACAATGGAAAAAAGAATATTAATAAGAAAAAAATAATGAAACTTTAGAAACAATATCATGCAATTGTCTGAAAATTAAAAAACATGTGTAAACAGTTTCATTTACAAAATTTTCATAAAAGTTTAAATATATATAAAACATGACATAAAATTCAAGATAATTAGTAAAAATAGGAGATATTGAAATATGCATTGTAATATTATGAATTTTTAGAATATTCATAATAATATTAGAAACTAATCAATTGAATAAGATTAGTATAAATGAATTGCATAGTAGTATTGAATCTTAAAATCGAGACATACATAGGAATTTAGGCTTAATATGGTTAAAATGAGCGAATATCGCCTTAAAACACCATACAATGAATAATTTGGTATTTTATTTATGAAAACTAGTAGACTATAATTAAAATACTGTTAAAAAGTAAGGAGAAGAAAAAGTGAAAAGTGATTTTAGGAAAATGTTTAGAAAAATTGCTGTATATGATTTTTTTATTTCATTAATTTTTACTGTAGCAATTTATTTTATAGCCAAAGAATATGCATTATTTTTTTTATTAGGGTTAATAATAGCATTAGTGAATTTTTATGTTAATGGTATTACAGTTGAGTATTCTCTTGCTAATAATAACAAGAAAAGTACAGGGATAATGGTATTTGGATCTTTTATAAGGGTATTCCTAGTAAGTGTAATTGGGTTTATCATCGGTAGACATGATATATTCATTATAATTGCTTATATTATAGGATATAGTTCACAATTCATATCTTTAGTGTATTACGGTATAAATAAAAGAAATAATGGAGGGAAGTGATTTAATGGATAAGATAGTGCCGTTATTTTATATTAAATTCTTTGGTTACAATATTGGAATTGTAGAAAGTATATTTGTTCAGTGGTGCGTAATAGCTATAATAGCTATATTATGTATATGCTTTACAAGAAACTTAAAAATAATTCCAAATAAGAAGCAGAATGTAATAGAAATAATTATGGATTTTATAAACAATCTCGTTAGAGATAATATGGGAGAAGAATATATGGGGTTTGTACCTTATATAGGAACAATAGTAATTTTCTTAAGTTTTGTAAATCTAACGGGACTGATAGGTGTTGCACCAGCAACAGTAGATTATAGTGTAGCATTAGCATTAGCATTAATAACATTTGTTGTTGTTCAATGGTTTGCAATTAAAAAAGTAGGCCTAGGTCACTATTTTAAAGGATATGTTGAACCATATGCATTTATATTACCTATCAATTTAATAGAGAGAATTATGTTGCCAGTATCATTAAGTTTTCGATTATTTGGAAATATGACTGCAGGTATTGTAATATTAGATTTGGCATATAAAAGTTTAGGTAGTTTGAATGGTTTCGCTCAATTATTAGTCCCAATACCATTGCATTTTTATTTTGATTTGTTTGATGGAGTTATTCAAATGGTAATTTTTGTTATGTTGACAATGGTTAATATAAAAGTTATCGCAGAACATTAAATTAAGTTTTTAAAATTAAGGAGGAATATATTATGGCTATAGATTCAGCAACAATAATTACAGGAGCATCTGCAATAGGTGCAGGTCTTGCAGCAATAGGATGTATAGGCGGAGGAATAGGAACAGGTAATGCAGCATCTAAGGCAGTAGAGGGAGTTGCAAGACAACCAGAAGCTAGAGGATCAATAATCAGTACATTAGTTATAGGTGCTGCTTTCTCAGAAGCTACAGCTATTTATGCATTCTTAATAGCATTAATATTAGCATTTAAGTAATATAGTATAAATCAGAATGAAAATTTTGAAATTAGTCCTAAAGGGGGCTTTAATAGATCATGAATTTAAGCGTAGATTTAATTAAAATTATAGCGACTATAATAAACTTTATTTTATTATTACTTATCTTAAAGCACTTTTTTATTAAGCCAGTAAATAAGATAATGGATGATAGAAAAAATGGAATAAATACATCTATTAAAAATGCTAAAGATAATGAAGAAAAAGCGGAAATTTCTAGAAAAGAAAAAGACCAATTATTACATGATTCAAAGACAAAAGGTAGAGAAATAGTAGAAGAATATAAATTGAATGCCCAAAACATTTCTCAAGAAATTATTGATGAAGCAAAAAAAGAGTCAATTATAATTATGGAGAGATCAAGGGTTGAAATTGAAAGAGAAAAAGAAAAAGCAGCAAGTGAAATTAAAAAACAGGTTATAGATTTATCTTTAATATTGTCTGAAAAAGCCCTAGAGCAGCATATAGATGAAAAAGAACATAGAAGATTAATTGAAGATTTTATTGTTAAGGTAGGTAGCTAAAATGTATGAATACTTATATAAAAGATATGCATTAGCTCTATATGAAGTTGCTGAGGAAAAAGGGAAAGTAGAGGAATATTTAAAAGACTTGCAAGAAATTGTTTTACTTATGAAAAATGATGTTGAGTTTCTAAGAGTTATTAAACATCCTAAAATAGGTACATCTACAAAAAAAGAAATGTTTACTAGAATTTTTAAGGATAAAATTGATGACGGACTTTTATCTTTTCTACTTATTCTCATAGAAAAAGGTAGAATATTGTTTGTGGAAGAAAACCTTAAAGAAATGGAGAAAATCCATTTAAAACGTACCAATACGTTATTAGCTGAAGTTAAAACGGTAATACCTCTGATGGAAACTGAGAGAGAAAACTTGAGGCTTAAACTATCTAAAATATATGATAAAAAAATTCTTTTCGATGAAAAATTAGATAAAAAAGTTATAGGCGGAGTATATATAAGAATTGGTGATGACGTTATTGATGGTACGGTAAAAAGCAAATTAGAGGAAATGAAAAAAATAATGTTTAAATAGGGATGAGGTGAGTTTATGAATATTAAACCAGAAGAAATAACATCCATAATAAAGAAAGAAATTGAAGGATATGAAAAGACAATTGAAACTGTTGACTCTGGAACAATAATCCAAATAGGCGATGGAATCGCTAGGGTGTATGGGTTAGATAAATGTATGGAAAATGAACTTTTAGAGTTGCCTAATGGAATATTTGGTATGGCATTAAATTTAGAACAAGACAATGTAGGATGTGTACTTTTAGGGTCAGAAGAGGGAATCAAAGAAGGGGACATAGTAAAAAGAACTGGTAGAGTAGTAGAGGTTCCTGTAGGAGATGCTTTAATAGGAAGAGTTGTAGATTCCCTAGGTGTACCAATAGACGGTAAAGGCCCAATTAACACTACAGAAACAAGGCCTGTTGAGGTAATAGCACCTGGAGTTATTTCAAGACAATCTGTTAAGGAACCACTTCAAACTGGAATAAAAGCAATAGACTCTATGGTACCAATTGGTAGAGGACAAAGAGAACTTATAATTGGCGATAGGCAAACTGGTAAAACTGCTTTAACTACTGATACTATTATAAACCAAAAGGGCAAAGACGTTATATGTATATATGTAGCTATTGGTCAGAAACAATCAACTGTTGCACATATTGTAAACACATTAACTGAAATGGGAGCAATGGATTATACTATAGTTGTAGCTGCTACAGCTTCACATTCAGCGCCACTTCAATATTTAGCACCTTATGCTGGATGTACAATGGGCGAATTCTTTATGCATAACGGTAAGAATGTACTGATAGTATATGATGATTTATCTAAACATGCGGTAGCTTATAGAGCTATGTCATTATTACTTCGTAGACCACCAGGTAGAGAGGCATATCCCGGAGATATATTCTACATTCATTCAAGATTGCTTGAGCGGGCTGCAAAACTTTCTGATAAATTAGGAGGAGGATCATTAACGGCCCTTCCTATAATAGAAACTCTTGCAGGTGATGTTACATCATATATACCAACTAATGTTATTTCTATAACAGATGGTCAAATATTTCTTGAAGCTGAATTGTTCCATTCAGGGCAAAGACCAGCAGTTAATGCTGGAATATCTGTATCAAGAGTTGGTGGAAATGCCCAAATAAAAGCTATGAAACAAGTTACAGGAACCTTAAGGTTAGAACTTGCTCAATATAGGGAACTAGCGGCTTTTGCTCAATTTGGAACAGATCTTGATAAAGATGCTAAAATGAGACTAGAAAAAGGAAAAAGATTAATTGAGATATTAAAGCAAGATCAATATACCCCAGTACCAGTAGAAAAACAAGTTATGATTTTCTTTGCTGGAACTAATAATCATGTTATGGATATTCCAGTAAACCAAATAACAAGATTTGAAAGCGAATTCTTCAAATTCATGGATACGCATCATAGAGATATAGGTAAGACAATACTTACCAATAAGGTTTTAGATGATAAATTAAAGCAACAGCTTACTGAAGCTATAGAAGAGTTTAAAAAAATATTTTCTATTGAAGAAAGCTAACGGTATACAAGGAAGTTATTAATATAGCACTTTCACGCTATAATTAATTTGCCTTGATAATATGTTATCAGGGCTAAATTGCCTTTACAACATTTCATTAAGGCTAAATTGCCTTAAAACATTTCATTAAGGCTAAAGAGAGGTGAAACATGGCAGGTGCAGGGCTTGTTGCAATTAAGCGAAGGATAAGATCCATAACAAATACTACAAAGATTACAAAAGCAATGGGACTAGTTTCCACATCTAAATATCAAAAGATAAGAAAGAAAGTAGATGCTAATAATAATTATTTAAATAAGCTTGAGGGAATTATAAAGCAAGTTAAAGAAAATTATGAAGAAGATAGTATCTATATAAAAGGAAATAAAAGTAGTAAAAAACTGTATGTTGTTTTGACTTCGGATACAGGCCTTTGTGGCGGCTTTAATTGGTCAATAGTAAATGAACTGATAAGCAAACTTAAAAGCAATAATGAAGAACACAACATAATTGTAATAGGCCATAAAGGACGGGTTATATTTAAAAAACTCAATATGGAAACTGTGGCTGAATATGTTGATATTTCAGATGTGCCAACTCAAAAGGAAGCTACTACTATTATTAACCATGCACTTAATATGTATAGTAACGAAGAAATAGGTGAGGTGCATATTGTTTATAAAAAACTTATTTCAGCAATGAAAAATGAAATCAAAATTGAAAAGTTACTTCCGCTAGATTTCAATAACGATGAGAATAGTAATAAAGAGTATGTGAATATTGAGTCAATAGATGATAAAGCACTTTATGAAATAACTTCATTGTTTTTAGGTGGAAAAATGCTAAATTCAATGCTACATTCAAAAGCAAGTGAGCATAAATCTAGAATGGAGTCTATGGGTTCAGCTACCGACAATGCTAATGATATACTAGAAAAACTAAATTTGAAATATAATAGAAGTAGACAATATTCAATTACACAAGAAATTTCAGAAATAGTCGGAGGAGCGGAGGCTCAAAAGTAGAAAGGAGAGAAGATAATGGCAGGACATATAGGGAAAGTCGTTCAAATAATAGGACCTGTTATAGACATAAAATTTGACTCAGACAGTCTTCCTAATATTTATAATAGTATCGAAATCCAGATGGAAGATAGAATAATTGTAGCTGAGGTTGAACAGCATATTGGTGATGATGTAATAAGAGCCATAGCTATGGAAGGTACAGAAGGTTTAAGACGAGGACTCGATGCTACTGACACAGGAAGTCCAATAATGGTGCCAGTTGGAGACGTAGTCCTTGGAAGGTTATTTAATGTTCTTGGAAAGCCTATGGATGAACTGGGTGAAGTTGTGGTAGAAAAATTTATGCCTATTCATAGGGCAGCTCCAACTTTTGCAGAACAATCTGTTGAACCAGAAGTATTTGAAACTGGTATTAAGGTAATAGATCTTATAGCACCATATCAAAAGGGTGGGAAAATCGGTCTTTTGGGTGGAGCAGGAGTTGGTAAAACTGTTCTAATACAAGAACTTATGAATAATATTGCAAAAGAACATAATGGACTTTCAGTATTTACTGGAGTTGGAGAGAGAACAAGGGAAGGTAATGATCTTTATAATGAAATGAAGGAGTCAGGAGTTATATCAAAAACTGCTTTGGTTTTTGGTCAAATGAATGAACCGCCTGGTGCTAGGATGAGAGTTGCGTTAACAGGTCTTACTATGTGCGAGAATTTTAGAGACCAAGGGAAAGATGTATTATTATTTATAGACAATATATTTAGATTTACACAAGCAGGCTCTGAGGTGTCCGCATTACTTGGAAGAATACCAAGTGCTGTTGGATATCAACCAACACTTGCAACAGAAATGGGACAATTACAAGAGAGAATTACATCTACAAAACAAGGCGCAATTACATCTGTTCAGGCTATATATGTACCAGCAGATGATTTTACAGATCCAGCTCCTGCGACCACTTTCACTCATCTTGATGCTACTACAGTACTATCAAGAGGAATAACTGAACTTGGAATTTATCCAGCTGTAGATCCACTAGAATCTACTTCAACAATGCTTGACCCTAGAATAATTGGCAAGGAACACTATGATGTTACTATAATGGTTAAACATATACTTGAAAGATATAAAGAACTTCAAGATATTATTGCAATACTTGGTATGGATGAATTATCTGAAGAAGATAAATTAGTAGTAACAAGAGCGCGAAAGATACAAAGATTTTTATCTCAACCATTTACAGTAGCTGAGCAGTTTACGGGAATGAAAGGTAAATTTGTACCAGTAAAAGAAACGGTCCGAGGTTTTAAAGAAATTATTGAAGGAAAACATGACAATTTACCTGAAGCAGCATTTATGTTTGTTGGTACTATAGAAGAAGCAGTAGAGAAAGCAAAGACTTTGGCTAGTGTATAACACTTTTTACAAAGGTAACTAGCCATTATGTTACTTATTTTATAGAAACTATTAATTAATCTTTAAAAATACGTACATAGAAAGGTCGGTGTTTTTATATGAAAAATCATATAAAACTTACTATGATTACTCCTGAAAAGGAATTCTATAGTGGTGATATCTTGAACTTGAATACGGAGAGTGATGAAGGTGTATTTGGCGTTCTTGCGAACCATGTTCCTATGATATCTCAATTAAAACCAACGGTGACAACATTTACGCAGGTTGATGGTAAAGAGCTAAAAGCTTTTACATCAACGGGTGTTTTAAGAGTGCTTAAAGGCGAAGTAGAAATGTTATGCAGTGCCTGTGAATGGCCAGAAGATATAGACGTTAAAAGAGCAAATGAGGCTAAAGAAAGAGCAGAAAAAAGATTAAGTAATGATGATGATGAAATTAACATGAAAAGAGCCGAGAATGCTGTTTTAAGATCACTTATGCGAATTAAGACAAAAGGGTAGATATAAAAAATGGAGATATTAATTTATCTCCATTTTTTTATGCTTAAAATTCTTTTAGGCACGTTTTCATTAAAATTATATATATTAATAATATAAAGGTTAGATAAATTAAAAATCAGTTTCTACAATATACCTATCAATATCCCTACCAATATGATGAACCAAATAGCCCTCTTCACACTTGTGCTGGGGGATGATTTTTTTAATGAAAGTAATATTAATAAAATCATTATTTATAGAATAAAAAAGTAAATTAATGTCAACAATTTAATTATGTTTAAGAATTTAATTAAATGGTAGGGGGATTAAAATGAAAAGAAAAAGTATAACACTTTTGTGTATAGTATTAAGCCTAATTATTTTACAAGTAAATGTAGGGTTATCAAATGCACAGGGGCAAGTTAATTTATTTGACGAAATATTACTACAAACTAAAAGCAAGACTGTAGAATATGGATTGAAGACAAGTTTTAAAACTAAGGAAGATTCAAAAGAAATTTGTAATTATTTAATTCGAGATTTAGGACTTAATAGCAAAGAAATAAAATTAACCAGTTCTGAAAATGAAAATTCATATTGTATAGAATTTTTAGGCAAAAGTGTTGAAGGATATATAGAAGCCTTAAAATACAAAAATGAGAATGATATAACGATTAACATAAGTAAAATAAGTAATGAAAATGGACTAGTACCCCTTAAAAATAAAGTTGGAGTCAGTATAGGTAATAGAGGTGAAAATGTTAAATATTTTCAATATCTAAAAGCTAAAATTGAAAATGATAATACAAAACTTAAAATTCAGAACATTTATAGTGTTAATTACGAGATAGCAAAAATTTTAAAATCTCATGGATCTAAAAATATAGAGACAGTGAGTTTAAATAATGGACTAAGTACTATAGCATATACTAAAAAATATGATGAGACTGTAATTAATAACAAGTTGATTGATTTTAATTATGCTGTATGTAATTACTCATCTGGAAGGTACATTATCATAGGTACACCTCAAATAATTGTAGCTTATTAAAAATTAACAATAAAATGGAGGAATTAAATGGATAAATTAGTCGTAAAAGGTGGAAAAAAATTAGAAGGGGAAGTTAATATTAGTGCAGCTAAAAATGCAGTGCTTCCTATAATTGCGGCAACAATATTAAATGGAAATAGTTGTACTATTGAAAATGCACCAATGCTTGAAGATGTATTTGTAATTTGTGATGTATTAAAATCTCTTAAAGCAGATATCAATATAGATAAAGTTAATAATAGGGTGAAAATAAATACTGCTAATCTATTTGACAATGGAGCCAACGATGAATTGGTTAGAAAAATGAGGGCATCTTTTTTAATAATGGGTCCTATGCTTGGAAGGTTTGGAAGTTTTAAAATTTCACTTCCAGGGGGATGCAATATTGGAACTAGGCCAATTGACCTTCATTTAAAAGGATTAGCGGCCTTAGGCGCAGAAGTTTCAGTAGGACACGGATATGTGGAAGCAAAAGCAAAAAAATTAATAGGTTGCAATATATATTTAGATTATCCGTCAGTTGGTGCTACAGAGAATATAATGATGGCGGCTACTCTTGCAGAGGGAGAAACAATAATTGGTAATGCAGCAGAAGAACCAGAAATTGTTGATTTGGCAAGATTTCTAAAGTCTATGGGAGCACAAATTGACGGAGAAGGAACAGATACTATAAGAATAATAGGAGTTAAAGATTTTAAAGAAGTTATTTATAAACCGATATTTGATAGGATAGAGGCGGGTACTTTTATGATAACCGCTGCAATAACTAAAAGTTTGATTAAAATTAATGGAATCGATGAAATTCATTCAAAACCAATAATCGCAAAGCTTACAGAAATGGGAGTAGCAATAGAAATCAATAAAAATAGCATAATAGTTGATGGTCGCAAAAAGTTGAATCCAATAGACATAAAAACTATGCCATTCCCAGGATTTCCGACAGACATGCAGGCTCAGATGATGAGTTTATTATGTACAGTAAAAGGTACTAGTATAATTACAGAAACTGTTTTTGAAAATAGATTTATGCATGCAGTCGAACTTAAGAGAATGGGAGCAAATATAAAAATAGACGGTAGGAGCGCTGTAATAGAGGGCATAAATAGGTTTACGGGTTCAGAAGTTACAGCTACAGATTTAAGAGCGGGTGCTGCACTAATACTTGCAGGGCTTGCAGCTGACGGGACAACTACAATAAAGGATACCTACCATATTGATAGAGGGTATGTTTCTATTGAAGAGAAATTAAAGGGGTTAGGCGCAAGTATAGAAAGAGTACATTATGATAAGTAATATGAGAATTAGTTATAATTAAATTTATAATAAATATAGAAATATATAGTAAATTATTTTTGGTTTAAACGTTAGGAGTTGGAATATATTAAGCTATTAATATATTTTGACTCTTTTATATTTGCTTTATTAATAAGTAATATTTTTTGTAGTTCTTTAATATGTATAAAGTAAAATCTGTTTTATAACGAGGGGAGAAAAGAATGCGAAGAGTTTTTATTACACTTCATTTAAAAAACATCCTATTATTAATCATTGCATTTATAACTTTTATAGTTATTACTTCTGTTTTAATAGTTGGCATAGGACATAATAATAGTTTAAATAAAAGTAAAAACCCTGTAGTTAAGTCAGAAGAAAATAAAAATATCATTAAATATGATGAACTACCCAAAGTATCTAAAGTTAAAGTGTTCATTTCAAAAGAAAATACAATAAAAGAACTTGATTTAGAAGTATATGTTGCTGGAGTTGTTGCAGCTGAAATGCCGGCTGGGTTTGAGATGGAAGCCCTAAAAGCTCAAGCTGTTGCATCTAGGACTTACGCTTTAGCTCATGTTACGAAGCTCGGTGGAGCGGCCTGTAAAAATGGGAAGGGAGCGGATTTATGCGATACAGTCCATTGCCAAGTTTATATGACTAAAGAAGAGCGTATAAAACTATGGGCTAAAAGTTCGGCACAGGAAAATTGGAATAAGATTGAAACGGCAGTGAAGGCGACAGCAGGGCAAGTATTAACATATAACAATACATTAGTAATGGAACCATATTATTTTGCAACTAGCAGTGGGAAAACGGAAAATTCTGAGGAGGTATTTAGTAGTAGTATACCTTATTTAAAGAGCGTAGAAAGCCCAGGCGAAGAGAGAGCAAAATATTTCAAGAGTAGTAAAACTTTTAAGTATACCGAGCTAAGTCAAATTATAAATAATAACTATAATAATGCTAATGTAACCTCTGCTAATGTCAAAAAACAGATTACAGTAATTGATAGGACTGAGGCAGGAAGTGTTAAAAATATTAAGGTAGGTAGCATAACCATGACAGGTAGTAAATTTAGAACAATGCTCGGTTTAAAATCGTCAAATTTTGAAATAAAGTTCAATTCAAATGATATAGAAATTGATTGTAGTGGTTATGGCCATGGTGTAGGAATGAGCCAATGGGGTGCAGATGCAATGGCGAAGGATGGGAAAAATTATATTCAAATATTAACTCATTATTATCAAGGTACTGATATATCAAAATAAAAAATAAAGCTGGTTAACCTATAAAAAAGGATAACTAGCTTTATTTTTTTAAAAAAGTATAAATAAATTTTATATAATATGTATGTTTTTATACATTATGGACAAAAATAGAAGTGGAGGTGTTTGTATGGATAAGAACGCAAACAACAAAGCATTAAACTTTTTAAAGAAGGAGGGCTTCTATGTAATTTTATTTGTATGTTTATGTATAGTAGCTACAGTGGCATCTATAACAGCGAATAATAATAAAATTACAAGTAATCAGCAAGCTCTACAAAAGGAACAAGCAAATGCAAGCAATGTTTTAAATGAGCAACAAAAGGCATATGAAGGTGCTCTTCAAGTAAAAGAAGATTTGGCTAAGGCTAATGCTCTTAAAGCAGTACCCGATATCAAAAAGGTTACAACTGAAACTGTAGCAACAACATCAGTTTCTAAAACAGTTAATGCTCAATTTGTAAAACCAGTGGTCAATGGACTGCTTGCAAGGGCATATTCGAAAGAGATTGATTCAGTTGTGTGGAAAACTGATGGGAGTTATAGAACAAACTTAGGTATCGATATTCAAGCAAAATTAGGTGAGCCAGTTGTAGCAACCATGGATGGAATAGTTAAATTTGTTGGTACTGATGTTAATGGTCAAAAGGGTAAGATGGTTCAGATAGATCATCAAAATGGTTTTGTTACTGTTTATTCCAATTTAGATGATAAAATATTGGTAAAAACTGGTGATAAAGTAACGCAAAAACAACAAATTGCTTCAGTTGGAAACACTAGTTTAAATGCATATAAAGAAGACTACGGATCTCATTTACATTTTGAGATTTTACAAAGTAATAAGAATATTGATCCTGCTAAATATGTAACATATGGAAAATACCAATCTACAGTAACTAAATAATAACCAATAACCATTTCAATTAGCCATTTTTCCAAAATATATGGTCAGATGACTAATTGGAATGGAATTTAAAAGCAAGGTATTGCATATTTATAAATATAGAAGGGTTTAGGAGGTAACACTTTGAAAGACTATATTGAAGACCGGGTTTTAGAAGTTGCAAAGTATATTATAGAATCGAAATCCACAATAAGAAGAACAGCCAAAGTGTTTGGAGTTAGCAAGAGTACTATACACAAGGATATGACGGAAAGATTGCCTACTATAAATCCTCAGATTGCTAACCAAGCAAAAACAATTTTGGATTTAAATAAAGCTGAGAGACATATAAGAGGTGGAAGAGCAACAAGACTTAAATACAAGGCAGTAGAAGGATAAAACACTTCAAGCTAAAAACTATAAAAATATTAAATTAAAAAGAGGATTTTTTTATATCTTTGTAGAATAGAGTTTAGTATGATTTAAATAGTCAATATACTAAAGAGCAGGAGTGAGTTTTAAGATGTTTTTTTTTAGAATGGGTACGGATATGGGAATTGATTTAGGTACGGCCACAGTGCTTGTATATATTAAGGGTAAAGGTGTTATCTTAAAAGAACCATCTGTTGTTGCCATAGATAGAAACAATAATAGGGTACTTGCAGTTGGAGAAGAAGCTAGGCAAATGATAGGGAGAACGCCAGGTAATATTGTGGCAATACGTCCTATGAGAGACGGTGTTATTTCAGATTATGATATAACTGAGAAAATGTTAAAGCATTTTATAACGAAGGCTTGTGGGAAAAGAAGGTTATCTGCTCCGAATGTTGTGATATGTGTCCCTTGCGAAGCAACTGAAGTAGAAAGAAGAGCAGTAAAAGATGCAGCTAAAAATGCAGGAGCTAAAAAAGCTCACCTTATTGAAGAACCACTAGCAGCAGCAATTGGAGCAGGACTCGATATTACTAAAGCAAGTGGTAATATGGTAATTGATATTGGTGGAGGAACTACTGATATTGCAGTCATTTCTCTAGGAGGAATGGTTGTACGTGAGTCAATTAAAGTAGCTGGAGATAGGTTTGATGAAGATATTATAAAATACATTAGGAAAAAACATAAGTTAATGATTGGTGAGAGGACAGCAGAGGATTTAAAAATTAACATAGGTTGCGCCTATAAACAAGAAGAGGACGCAGGTATGGAGATTAGGGGAAGAGATTTAGTTACTGGTCTTCCTAAAAATTTATTAGTATCGTCGGAAGAAATGAGAGAAGCTTTAAAAGATGCGGTATCTTTAATAGCAGGGTGTGCACATTCTGTATTAGAAAAAACACCACCTGAGCTTTCAGCAGATATATCAGATAAAGGTATAGTTATGACTGGTGGCGGTTCATTGTTAAAAGGATTAGATAAACTTATACAAGAGATTACTAAGGTTCCGGTATATTTAGCTGAGGACCCAATTTCATGTGTAGTACTAGGAACAGGAAAAATGCTGGATTATGTGGATAAATTAGATGATTCATTTAATGGAGAAAACAATTACTTAATAGATTAAAAAGTGTAAACAAGCTATAAAAATAAGCAATGCAATTATTAATATAATTGTATTGCTTATTTTTTAATTGAAAAAATAAATTTAAAAGTTTCAATAAATTTTATATTAAAAAACAGTTTCAAATAGGATCTGGATTATCCTCGTCGCTTGTAAGTGAATACAAATAATATGAGTGCAAAATGGACCTACTTAAAACATTAGCAATTTCCATTACTAAGCTAAGCCTTATGTTTCTATTAGTAAACAATTCACTATCATCGCTTGAATCTACTATACCTATTAATGAAACATTACCTACCTTAGGAAGTGTTTTTCCTACGCCTTTACCAGGATGAATTGGATAATTTCTAGCTTGGAGTTCACCAATATTTGCAATGTCGCCTAAACATGCATCCACACCAATTATAGTACAATTTGGATGCAAAGCATTTATTTCTGATAATTTAATATCTATGTTCAGAGCATGAATTGGATTATCTATAGTGCCATATACAGGTAGTGGGAAGGAGCTATTTTTTAAAAATGTACCAACTAAAGGGCCTAGACAATCACCTATACATCTATCCGTACCAATGCAAACAACTAAAGTATTTTTGTCAATATAGTCTTTTAAAAAATTGGAAATTGTGTAGTAGGCTAAAGGATCTTTATAATGGGTTTTAGCTTTACTCAAGAAATATACCTCCTTGTATCGCGCTGAAGGAAAATTACTAATTATTTTCCTATGAATAATTTATATGAATAAATTCTGTATAATATTATGATAAAAGAATAAAAATATGATTAATTGGAAAATAATATATAAAAGTTATTTTTTTGAGGTGATATCCATATGAAAAAAAACAATTCAATATTTATTATTATATTTTTTACTTTTGTAAGTCTAATTAATATGGTGTCCTGGTATTACTATAAAATAGATTCAAATCATTATGAACAAACCATTTTACTTCAAATTGAAGCAACTTCTAATAATAAAGCTTACATTCAAAAAAAACTGGATAATAGTAATAAAGCTGAAGTAGTGAAAAAAGAAAGTTTAGAAACTGATGGTTTGTCACAAGAAAAAACAAAAAATGATTACAAAAATGAAGAAAATGCTAATTCAAAGGTAATTTCAGCTAAGGAAGATGTGAAAATTGATAATAAAAGTACAGATAGCCTAGAAAATTATTATGATTATATAGGAAAGGAGAAATCAGTATTTAAAGTATCGACAGGAAAAATAGAAGAAAGTCTAACTACTTCAGATAAAATAAAGTTACTATTTGTTAGTATACAGTTAGGCAAAGAGGATTATAAAAAAGTGAAGGATTATTTATATGATGTAGATGCTGAGGATGGAGTACTTAAAGCACTGAATTTATTAAAAGAGGATTTAACCGATAAAGAATATGAAAAAATACGTGTTATAGCTGGAAAATTTATAGATATGGATGCTGCAGAAAAACTGAATTAATTTATATTAATAAGAACTAAATGTTAGAAGAATAATAAGTTATATTTATGTTTAATATTGAGCAAATATGAGAATAATATAGTAATGCAGAGAAGAACTTGTTTAATGATTAAAATTGGACTTGAAATTAATAAATAAAAGTTGTATAATAATTCTTGTCGACACGATAAAGCGATAGAAAACATAATATGCTGGCATGGCTCAACGGTAGAGCAGCTGACTTGTAATCAGCAGGTTGTAGGTTCAATTCCTATTGCCAGCTCCAAAAGTGGAGGAGTTCCCGAGTGGCCAAAGGGGGCAGACTGTAAATCTGTTACGTAATGT
>NZ_DATCQT010000119.1:0-14608 GCF_036569345.1 Clostridium sp. | reverse complement strand
CACATCATTACTTTTTCTTGAAGGACATTTTAAAATTATACATATTTAATATACTATTTAAATAGTATATTAAATATGTATAATTTTAAAATGTCCTTCAAGAAAAAGTAATGATGTGTTTTCTTCTATTTATCATTTGCCAAAATACAAAAGACATACAATATAATTTAATATTATGTTGTATGCCTTTTATATAATAGTTTGTAATTCTAAATGGGATCATCTCTTTTTATGCTTAATAACATGTATTCTTATCTAGCAGTAAACAAGATATTATTTTATTTTGAAAATATCATTTTAAGAGATATTAAAAGCATTAATATACCAAAGCTTTTTTTTAATACACCTAAAGGAAGATTTTGTGCTAGTTTCGCTCCAAACACCGACCCAATTACTAAAAAAATTACTATTAGAATACCAGCCTGAACATTAACCTGACCTTTTTTATAATATTCAATAAAAGCAAATATACCAACAGGTAGCAACAATATTGCTAAGGAAGTTCCCTGGGCTTTTAGCTGGCTAAATCTGCATAAAAACATTAATGCAGGTACAATTACAATTCCTCCACCTATACCAAACATTCCACTTAATATTCCTGCGACAATTCCTATCAAAACAAACAATATAGTACTTGTCATCATATTCCTCCCACATATTAAATCTCTGTTTTTTTATTCTTAGATAAAATTAAGTATGCCATCCAGATTACTATTCCAAATAAACTTACTAGCTGAGCAATTCTGAAAGAACCAAACATTAAACTATCTGTCCTTAGTCCTTCTATAAAAAATCTTCCAATAGAATATAAACCTACATAAGTAAAAAATACAATTCCAACTTTTTTAGTCTTTCTTAAAATAATCATTAGTATTATAAACACAGTAAAATCCCATATAGATTCATATAAAAAAGTAGGATGATAATAAATTCCGTCTATATGCATACCTTGTTGTATGAAGTGTGGAAATTTTTTTATAAAATTATAAGATACAGGACCTCCATGGGCTTCTGAATTAAAAAAATTTCCCCATCTTCCAATTGCTTGAGCAATAATAATTGTAGGCGCAGTAACATCTGCCATTTTAAAAAAGCTCATCTTCTTACGCCTTGCAATTATAAATGCAGAAACTAACGCAAATAGAATTCCACCATGAATTGCAAGTCCGCCACCTCTAATATTGAATATATCCAATAAATTATTTCTATAGTTATTAAAATCAAAAGCAACATAATATAGTCTTGCACCTATAATACCGATTGGTAGAGAAATAAGCACTATATCTAAAAGAGAGTCAAAATTTACATCTCTATATTTACAGGTATATTGTAATAATGTTATAGCTATCGCCATTCCCGTTGCTATAAATATTCCATACCACCTTATACTAAATCCAAACACATAAAATGCTACTGGGTTCATACCATCACTCCTAATACTATTTTTAAATAAAGTATATATATAATTACCCCATTTAGCAAGTAATTATATATTAAAAATGGTTTCCACTACTGATCTTCTCATTGTTGAAGTGATGTTTTCAATTTATATGACATGCTGATTAAAATAGTTATTACTGCTGCAGAATAGAAACCTATTCTAAAATCATGAACTTGAAGGCTCATAACAAAAAGTATCAATATAACAACAATTGTTCCATATGCACCTAATCTTCCATATATAAGTGGCGAAGTATAGGTCTCATTACTACTTCGCTTTTTCAACCAAATAATATAAACTATTAAGTTAATTATCCAGTTAAAAAACGAAAAATATGAACAAGCTGAAAGAAGATAACTAAACAGTGTAGTATTTAAGAAATATGATAGCATTACAACTAAAAGCGTGATTATTCCAGTCAAAATCCAAGCGTTTAAATAAAAATCTTTTTTTGTTTTTTTATCAAAAATTAAAGGAGCCTCTCTCGCTTCAGATAATGAAATAAGCATTTTATTGCACTTGTAATAGCTACCAATCATAACTGAAGTGGTTGCAACAAGTATTATTGCATTAATAACTTCTGAAGCCCAGTTCATATTCATAGCGTTAAGTGATTGAATTAAAGGAGAAGAATTTGTATTTATAAAATTCCAGTTTACGGTTAAGACAATTATAAGCATTATTAAGGTATATAGAGAAACAACTCCCACAGTTACGATTACCGTAGCTTTCGGTATTGATACACTGGGCTTTCTTACATCAGATGTAGCCATGGCTATAGTGCTTATTCCTGAATAAGTGAAAACTACAATTAACATCGAATTTATAAGTCCTGAGATGTTATTTGGAAAAAAGTTTTTTAAACTAGCAAAAGGGAAAGGCTTTACTTGAATACCATTGGAGAATAAAAATGTTATACCGATTACTAAAAATGCTACCAATACTAATATATTTATTACTGCCATACCAGACTCTAGATAGCTAAAATACTTCATTTGAAGCATGTTTATTAAAATAACTAATGAAACCATACAAAATGCAAGTAAGGCCACAGATAAGTTTGGAAACCAGTATTTTAAAAACACTGCTGCTGCAATTGCTTCTGAAGCTGTACCAAGAACTCCTGATATGTAAATTGTCCAACCTAATAAGTATCCTGCAAACTTACCTAAAAACTGCTCCGTATATACACGATAGGAACCAGTAACAGGTCGATTTATACTTATACTAGTCATTGCACCCAGCACCTGTGACATTATAATTCCTCCAAGAAAAAATGCCAAGACTATTGATGGCCCTGCTTCTTTTATAGCTATACCTGAGCCAAGAAAGAAGCCTGAACCGATTATTCCTCCTATTCCTATTCCTGCAAGGCTATAAGCATTAAGTTGCTTGTTTGATTTATTATAGCTATTTATGTTTTCTAATTTACTATCCTTCATAAAATTCACCCACTTTATTTTTATAAAGATAGTATACCCATATTTAAAAAATATAAGTTCGTTAAAAGGATATTGAACTAAATCGCTAAAGACGGTGGCAGACGAGTACTAATTACTTTAATTTTGTTTTTTCTTAAATAAAATAGAAAGAAGTATCCTATTTGATGATATGCTCCCCTTAAAGTGAACTGCACCCCTTTTATTGGACAAAGTATTATAATTGTTTATAGAAGAGGTGATTTTTTTGAAAGTAAAATACACACTTGAAAAGCGTTTAGAAATACTTGATGAATGGAAGAAAGCTAATAATGGCTCACACAATGCTCTAGCAAGAAAATATGATGTCGCACCCCAAACAAATACGAGGATGGGAAAAAATTCAAGAGTTACATGGCGACGGTGCACTTGTACCTCGTAATGGAAAACGGAATAAATATACAGGTGACTTTCGAATAAAGGTTGCAGAAGAATTAATAAATAGTGGTCTTTCAAAACATGAGGTATGTTCTAAATACAATCTTAATGAATCTTTAGTTCTTAGATGGAAAACACTCTATATTGAAAATGGCAAAGAATTTTAAAGCAGACAAACCTTATCAGAAATGGGTAACGGATATCAGTGAAATTTCATTTTGTGGGCAAAAAACATACTTATCAGTAATTCTGGATTTATATAATCGTGAAATTATTAGTTATGATCTTAATGACCATGCAAATATGATGCAAATTAATCATACATTGGAAGAGGCTTTTAGAAATATCCCCGATAACATGAAGCTTATTTTGCATTCGGATCAGGGATGGCAATATCAACAAAAATCATATCGAAATAAATTAATAGCAAAAGGAATTCAACAAAGTATGTCACGTAAAGCAACCTGTCATGATAATGCAGTAGTAGAAAACTTTTTTAGTATTTTAAAAACTGAGCTATTGTATATAAGAGAATTTACATCAATGGAAGAAATAAAGATGGAATTAATTCAATATATCAAATACTATAACAATGATCGAATCAAACAAAGTTTGAATTGGTTAAGTCCAATTAATTATAGAAAAACAGTAGCGTAAAATAACGACCAGAAGTTATATTAAACTACTGGTCACATACATGAAATATATTTGTTCAACTTTTGGGGTTCAATTCAAAGTGACAGATTAAATAATAAAAATCTGTTACTGGAAAGGAGAGCATTTTTATGTCTAGAAGAACTAAATACACAGCAGACTATATATATCTATTTGCCTATATAAATTTTGGTCTTCAGTGCGTACCTATTTTCATGCTATCATCTCACTTAAATAGTAATTAAATAGTACTGAAAACGTTAAATGATAGTCGATTGATACTTTGTTTTTGGGGTAGCGCCAACATTTCCGACCAAACCCACTTTAAGACATAAAATGGATATAGAACGTGACTTTTGCCTACGTTAAACAAATAATATTTAAAAATAAGTACCATAAAGGATATATTAGAGTTGTTTTGATACTTTGTTTTTGGTAATAGTTTTGGAACTGAAAATCACGTATAAAGTGACTATTTCTAAGGCTTATATTTAAGTACCGAAAACGAAGACTTATGGAACTATATTCCTTAAAGTGGGTTTTGTCGGTTCCGTTGGCTCCACCCCTAATAGAAGAAATCTTTCATAAAGAAAAATTTACGTTTATAAAATATAAAGATGATGAATTGGTGCTTGCTGTATCACATTTACATGAGTTTGCCAAATATAAATCTATAACTTTAGATGAAGTTTTAAAAGGGAAGCTAATATTAAGAGAAAAGGGCTCAGAGACTAGATAGATTTTTGAAATTAAACTTTTAGAAATCGGCTATGATTTGAAGGATTTTAAACCTTATATGGAATTAGGTAGCATAACGGCTATAAAGTCTCTTCTAGAAGCAAATTTAGGATATTCTATAATATCAAAAGAAACAATAAAAAAAGAAGTAGTATCAGGTATAATACAAATAATATCTATTAAAGGACTTAAGATTTTTAGAGAATTTAATTTTGTATATCTAAAAGAAAGTGATGAAGAGTTTTTTAAGGCTTTTATTAGTTTCCGCTTTAAATAAATATCTTATTTATTGGCATTTGGAAATAACAACTAACCTAATGAGCACAAAAAACTCTAATATATAAAATATAATAGAGTTGATACTCCTACCCCCTATACCTAATATATATATAATGTTTTTTATTTAATCATTTTATTCTTCTTTAGCCGAGAATATATATAGCATAAACAATTGTCTACTAGATATATATTTCCTTTGAACTGTTGAAACTCAAATGGTAAGTCACATATATTTATATATTCAATTTTGTTTGTGCCTTTTAAAGTCTCTATCTTTAAATTGTATTCAGTACCTAATATATATTTCAATGCACTACGTGGTCCTGCATGCATGAACACTTTTTCAGGCATTAAATTTAAATAAATACCCATTGCCAAAGCTTTATCATACTGTGATAATTCGTCGAAGTTTTTAATTTCAGCCATATTTAAAAAATAAATAATTTCATCAAAACACTTGCAGCTATTTATTTTATTTTCATTAGCTTTTATATATAATGCAGCTGATTTTAACGCATTTTTTAGACGAAATGATTCTATGATCCACATGTGGTCAGGGCAAAAAACTACAGCATAATCCACATAATCCGAATAATTAAGTTCTTTACTTTTTGTTTCATAGAGTTTTACATAATTAATATCTTCTTGCATTTTAATATTAATATAATCATCAACCATATTTTCAAGTGATGCGTTCATAAATGTTTCTCCCTTCTAATATCATTATTGTACAATTATATTTATCTTCTTTGAAAGATAGAACCAAGGTCAAGTGTTCCTAATGTTTGTACACTTACACCCGATCCTCGGTTCTTGTTTTTCTACCATGACAATCTTACAAAGTGATTGTCAATTGCTCTCATCCCAGAACAATGTCTTATAGCTGGTTTTGCACTCCTTAAAGGTCTAAAACCATAACTATTATCTGAAAATTTCTTTTCATATATTGGTATTAGAACTTGTGCAATCGCTTGTTGAACAATTCTATCTACTACAGTAGGTATACCAAGTAGTCTAATTCCCCCATCAGGTTTGGGTATTTCTACCCTTCTTACTACTTGAGGTCTATATCTATTTTCCAGTAATGATTGCCTTAGTTCTTGTCCATGCTCTTTCAGGTGTTGTAGAAGTCCATCTACTGACTTCACTTATCTTTCTTTATGAAGTTGTCTGCTTTTATCATATTTCTTCGTATCTTTCAAATCTTAAGCTAACGGTTGGCACTATCAGCCTCCGTACCGGACTTTCACCGACGAGTAAACGCCCATGCCGGGCACACTAAAAAAGCGCTTTTAACAAAGCACTCATTTACGAACAAAGTTTTAATTAACTATTTATCTAAAGATTTAATATATGTTTTCATCTTATCAATATTCATACCACCTATGTTTTTAGAAATGATATTTCCATCTACATCGATAAAATATGAAGTAGGGATTGAAGCTATATTATACTTGGATGCAACACTTTGATCAGAATCTAAAAGTATTTTGAAATTATATTTTTTACTATCAATAAAAGATTTAACAGTACTTAAAGGTTCTCCTATTTCTACAGCCACAATAACTAAGTCGGAATTTTTTGTTTCCTGATATAGTCTTTCAATTTCAGACATTTCTGCTTTGCATGGGGGACACCAAGTTGCCCAAAAATTAAGAAATACATTTTTACCTTTTAAGTCACTTAAAGATAATTCTTTACCATCTAAATCCTTTAATTTGAAGTCAATAGCCTTGGTCTTAATGACATTAGGATTTATTTGAGTGGGCTTTGTAGACGCATTTTGTTTTGTATTGTTTTTACCTTTATTTGAAGAATTATAAGTATTTACAGTGATAATTGAAACACCTATAAGGACTACAGCTATAAGTACTATTAGTGATTTTTTCATATAGTTTTTCTCCTTTAATTAAAAATTAATAAAATTCATGTATTGGCTTAATATTGCTAATTTATTTGTGAATATCATAACTCCAATTATTATCATTAAAACACCACTTATGGTTGAAATCACAGGCAAATATTTTGAGAATTTCTTAAATTGTTCCGTAAAACTTCCTATGGCCATAGCAGTTAAAATAAATGGAACTGCAAGCCCAAGGGAATACATTACTAGAAGCAAAACTCCTTTACCTATAGAATTCATACTTGCAGCATAGATAAGTATTGAGGATAATATAGGACCAATGCAAGGGGTCCAACCTGCTGCAAAGGCCATTCCCATTAGAACTCCGCTAAATGGACCCTTAACTTTATCAAACAATAAAAATCTTTTTTCTCGATAGAACAATTTTATCTTAAATACTCCTATAGTATGTAAACCAAAGACAACAATAAGAGTTCCTCCAATTTCTCTAAACAAATCTTTATGGGTAATTAGCAACTTACCAAGGGAAGTTATAGATAGTCCCATTAGAATAAAAATAATAGAAAAACCTAATACAAATCCAAAGGACTTATATAAAGTAAGAAATTTAGATCCGTCATCCTTCAATTCTTCTATTGAAGAACCAGTTAGATAGCTTACATATGCAGGAACCAGCGGAAGTACACATGGGGACAAAAATGATAGAAAACCTGCAGAGAAGGCCAACAATATTGATATATCCTTCAAAAGTGAATCACCTCCAATTTCATTCTATATTATTGATTATGTTTAAGTAAACCCAAATATGAAACTATTAATAAATTCAAGAATAGCAAGTAGGAGCCACTAAGTTTTTTAAAACAAAAAACTGGGTGGCTCTAATGGAAAATCTATTCCCTTTATGCTTTCATTAATTTATCAATTGTAGCCTGGTCAAAGCCTACAATAATCTTACCATTAATATCTATAACCGGAACACCTCTTTGCCCCGATTTTTTTATCATTTCCATAGCAGCTTCTCTGTTTTTTGATACATCAACATCTTCAAATGCAAAATTTTTAGATCTCAGATAATCCTTTGTAATAGTACACCATGGACATGTGGGTGTTGAATATACTTTTATTGACATAAAATTGCCTCCTAGAAAATCAATTTTTAGGTAAGTATTTGATACCCCCTATAGGTATAGTATATGTAATACATCCTAAAAATGCAACAATTATCTAAAAAGTAATTATTATATTGACTTAATTAAATAATATATAAGATATTTTAGTAATTAATGAATATATTTTGTAAAGGAAGGTGATTTTATGTATGATGTGATTATTATTGGAAAAGGTCCAGCAGGTATTTCAGCTTCACTTTATACCTCAAGAGCTAATTTGAAGACACTTGTAATTGCTAAAGCTGAAATAAATAGTTGTGAATTCTTACTACAAGAAAGAAAAACTCAAGTGGTAACCCTTGGCGTAGATATGTTAGAAGAAGAGGCTATCTCTATTAAAAAGAGTGATTTTTTTGAAGTGATTACTGCAAATAATAAATTTATAGCTAAATCATTGCTCATAGCAACTGGTCAGACTAATAAAAAGTTGAAGGTTGATAGATTAAGTGATTTTGAAGGTAAAGGGGTAAGTCATTGTACTTCTTGCGATGGGTTTTTCTATGATGGCTTAAAGGTTGGGGTGCTTGGATTTAAGGATTATGCAATTTATGAGGCTTTAGAACTTAAGGCCTATACAGAGGATATTACTATATTCACTAATGGGAGAGAGCTTGAACTTACGGATAATTTTAAGAGATATGAGCAAAGCTTTAAAATAAACTATAAAGGTATAAAGAGACTAGAGGGCAATGATTTTCTTGAGAAAATTATTTTTAATGATGATAAAACTGAAGCCGTAGATGGAATTTTTATAGCCTATGAAAGTGCAGCAACTGTTGATTTTGCTAACAAATTAGGTTTAGTTACTAATGGAGAATCTATTTCTGTTGATACAAACCAACAAACAAATGTTAAGGGAGTATATGCTGCAGGAGGTTGTACTGGCGATCTTATGCAGATTAATAATGCTGTGGCGCAAGGTGCTATGGCAGGCAAAAGTGTAATTGAATATTTAAGAAATATAAGTGAAAAATAAAGCTCCGATTTGGAGCTTTATTTTTTTATCTATTCTACGAATTTTAGAAACCTTTTAACAGTAGTTAAAAATTCATCTAGAACATCTTCACTACTATTATCTGTTGAATTAATAGAATTTAATATACAGTTTTTAGAATATCTTTCTAATAACAAAATGCCAACCTTATTTGTAGCAGCACGAACTGCAGAGATTTGTGTTAGTACATCTCCACATTGTCTTTCTGACTCTATCATTCTTTGAATTCCCTTTACCTGGCCTTCAATTTTATTTAAGCGCCTAAGGATGTCTTTTTTAGTATCTTCACCATTTTTTTCAATATCTATTTTAACACCTCCGATACCCTATATGGGTATTGTTAAATTATATATATATTTCGTATATCCGTCAATATTGATAGAATAAGAATATAATGTAACGTATATACACTATCTGGTTTTGCTTTGAAAAATCAAATGTTAAAAGGAGTAAAAAATATGAATAAATTGAATTCTATTGATGCTTTATAAAAGAAAATAAATTTGTCATGGTATATTTTTCATCGAATGGTTGCAATGTCTGCGAGAATATTTCACCTAGGGTTGAAGAAATACTTAAAAAACATACTAATATTGTGCTTGGAGAAGTAGAAGTTCAAAATGTACTAAGAAGACATGTTGTACAATATATCCTGTAAATACAATATCTGATATAGCTATTAAAAATAATAAGTCTTAATTATTGTAATGATATAAATGATACATATTTAAATTTGTAGGTGAATATGGTTTAAATAACAATATAGAAAGTATAGTAGTATATTTTATGATTTCTAAATAGTGGAGGACAGTATGAATATTAAATATGAAGTGAAGGTTGAAAAAAAATTTGGAGAGGCAGTTGAAAGCCTAAAGAAGAGTTTATCTGTAAATAAGTTTGGAGTATTATGGGAACTTGATTTTAAGGATAAACTAAAAGAAAAGGGATTAGAGTTTGATACTAATTTTAAGATTTTAGAAGTATGTAATCCAGTTAAGGCAAAAGAGGTATTAAGCAAAAATATTGAAGCAGGATATTTCTTACCTTGTAAAATGGTAGTTTATGAAAAAAAAGGTTCTGTTTATATTGGAATGATTAAACCTACAGAGCTTATAAAAATGGTGGGTGATAAAGAACTTACATCTATAGCGAAGGATATTGAGAAAGTGCTTAAGAAATCTATTGATGATGCAGTATAAAATTTAAGGTTAAGTCTGAGATGAAAGAGAATTTGTTACTCTTGGAATTATTACGAGGTAAGATTATTGTAAACGATAGGGAGTTTTTAAAGAAAACCGCTGGAGTGTGACTTTGTCACTGAACTTTTTCTTATAAATGGGTATGCTATATATTTAGTAAAAATTTATTTATGAGGAGTTTAAATTATGTAATGAAAAAAATATAACTCAATCTTTAAACTCTAGAAAAAGAAAATTTAACTTCAGAATTTTACAAAACGGGTTTTGAAGAATTAATGCAGGATTTATCGGCTGTTTGTGACTGTGCTATAGTTTCTATAACACAGTCATTATTATGAACATAAGGTTTTTAAATAACTATTTTTTAAGATTTCCATTAAAGCCAGATAATCCATGATTCATATGATATATTGGGCCAAATTTGTTTTTTAATAATACATTAACTGCTTTAGGACTTCTACCACCTGATGCACAGTGCACTAACATTGGCTTACCACGAAATTTTTCTAACTCATTTATTCTAGAAGCAATTTCAGAGACAGGCATTAATTTAGAGCCATTTATATGTCCTGATTGGAACTCACCCTTACTTCTTACATCAATAATAATAAGGTCTTTGTTTTCTTTTATAATCTTAGTAGCTTCATCTCTAGAAACATTTTTTACATTTTTATTAAACTTAATCATTATTTTAGGATAAAGCATGTATCCTAGTACAAGAACAGTTATTATGGTTAATAAATTATTCATATTTTAACTCCTTTTAATTTTATATTTTAATATTTATCTGGAACTATATATTTTTTGGTTTCTAAAGAATTATTAGTTAACTTATACCCCGTATGGGTATATAATAACATTAATATCTAATAAATGCAATATGTAAATATATGAATTATTTATGTGCTAATTTTCTAATATTTAATAGGGAGATGCATCACAATGACATTAGAACAACTTTTAAGTCATGAAGAATCCAGTATTGAAAACATGGAAAAATACTTCGCTACAGTGGGACTAACCCATGTAAAAAAGAAAGATCTAGACATGATAATAGAAAAGTTTGGGCTTGTAATTTTTAAACTATATTGTTTTTCGGAAGTGTATAAAATCGTGCTAGAAAATGAAACCTCTCGTTCAATGCATCGATGGACTTATATTATTGGGACTATGACTATTTTATATACCATAATGACCTTTATAATGCTTATTAAGTAAGGAGGAGACATCAAATGCGAATAGTAAACTTCTTTGAAAATCATTCCAGCAATAAAGATTTCAAAAATATTTATATCCCTTTTATATGGCATGGCTTTTTCCTTGCACTAACTATGTCAATGATAGAAATGAATACGGTGCTCCCATCCTTGATTTCTAATCTAACCAGCAATACAGTTGCCTTTGGTGGCATATACTCAATTATGCTAGGAGCTCCTTTAGTTTTCAATATAATTTTCAGTGGTTTTCTTCAGCGTTTTCCATTAAAAAGAAAATTTCTAATACTAGGGATATATATGAGAAGTGTAAGTTTTCTTGGCATGGCTGCTGTTACTCTTCTATTTGCAAGAAACAATCCCACAGTTGCCTTAGTGAGTTTATATTTTTTGATTTTTCTTTTTTCCATAAGTGGAGGCTTTGCATCAATTGCTTATTCAGATATTATTGGTAAGCTTCTCCCTTCAGAGAAACGAGGAGGGCTTTATGCAGCAAAACAATTCTTTAGTGGAATTGCGGCATTACTTGGAGGATTTTTTATTGTTTGGGTCTTCAAACCAGGAAATTTAAAGTTTCCCATGAATTATGCAATTGGTTTTACAATAGGAGCCATTGGTTTAATGATTGGAGGTATGGGCTTTTTCGGGCTCAAAGAACCAGTTTCAAGAATAAAAAAAGAAAATCTGGTTATTAAAAGTAATTTCGTAAAGAACATAGTTGCAATACTCAAAGGTGATAGACCCTTCTTGAAATTTATATTGATTGAAAATATAACTAGCTTCAGCTTAATGATTATGCCATTTTATATGGTATTCATAAAGAATTCTTTTTCAAACTATATGGATTATCTAGGCGTATTTGTGATTGCACAAGTGGGTGGTAGTATAACCTCTAATTTTCTTTGGGCTTTTGTTTCCAGAAAATACGGTTCAAAGTCTGTAGTAAAGCTTTGTATTTTTATGGGTGCTATGATTCCTGTAGTAGCCTTGATTATTAAACCACTAGGGCCTATATGGTATATCATTGTGTTTTTACTCCTAGGCTTTATAACCAGTGGTAGAAATATTGGGTTTGAACCATATCTTCTTGATATTGCACCAAATGAAAAACGAACCATATATCTTGGTATTAGGGGAAGTTTGAATATACTGGTGGTGTTGCTCCCACTAGCAGGTGGAATATTTATAAATATTTTTGGATACTATTTAACCTTTGGATTAGTTTCTTTAGTTATGTTTGTTGTATTCTTATCAATGAAAAAATGAATAGAGGGTACAATGGCAACGGTGCGCTTGTACCGTAATGGGAAACGGAATAAATATACAGGTGACTTTCGCATAAAGGTTGCAGAAGAATTAATAAATAGTGGTCTTTCAAAACATGAGGTATGTTCTAAATATAATTTTAATGAATCTTTAGTTCTTATTAGTACACTTTTATTATCTATAACCCTCCTAAGCTTTGATTGTTTTCTAAAAATAGACGTACTTTCCCTCTCCCCTAAATAAGCATTTTATGATATTCTAATGTTTTCTCCTGGCGGAGAATTAATTTTGCGATTTAACATTTCTTTTGTTATCATTTCGCCCTTGCCACAGCAAGAGCCAATATTTATATCTATTCCTGTCTGCTTTTATAAATATGGATAAAAACTATTTTAATGGATATACTTTCAAATAAATATTATTTGGGAGATGAATCTATATGCCAGAAGTTGAAATATTAAAAATACTAAATTTAATTTGGGGGGCAAGCATTATATTATTATGTTTACTTATATTTGTTATAGAAGGGGTAATAACATATCATTTAAAATCTAGAAAAGTAGAGTTAGATAATTTGCATAAAGAAAATATATAAAAGCTTATCGAACAAATAACATCTGTTCGATAAGCTTTTATTTTAAATGTTTTTGTAATATTCAGATTATTATAATTTTTCTATTTTCATCCATAATAGAAAGTTCGTATTACAGTGCAAATACGAACTTTAGCTATATTACTGGATCCTATCATACCACAAAAAAACATACGAACTTTTTGTTTATCTAATACGAACTTTAATATATAATAGGAATATATATTAAAAGTGAGGTAATAAATTATGCCTAATAAAAAAACAGTAGCGTTAACTACGAATCAATATGAAAACATAATTAAAACTATAAAAGAAGGATTTACAGTAAATGGTAAGAAATTTAGAATTAATAATAGAGTGGCAACAATTTTAGTTCTAGAAGCTAATCTAGGATTAAGGATTGGAGATGTTTTATCGTTAACACTAAATAGTATAATTAATGATGGATATAGATATAGATTAAATATTATCGAGGATAAAACTGATAAGCAAAGAACATTTACAGTTCCAACAGATATTTATAATTATATTAAAATGTACTGCCTTGAGAATAATATAAGATCCAATGCTAAGATATTTGATTTAAGTGATAGAGCAATACAAAAGCAACTCAAATTAGTTTGTGACTACTTAGGATTTAAGAATATTAGCACTCATAGTTTTAGAAAATATTTTGCAACTCAAATTTATATTAATAATAATTATAATATAGCATTGGTCAGACAACTACTCCAACACTCCAATACATCAATCACACAGAAGTATATTGGTATTAGTACGCAAGAGATAGAAAATGCCCTTAATAATCACATAAAATTATTGTAGAAAGTAAAATATAAAGCATAAAACAATATATAATCAAAAAAACATTATCATATAAGCGTTAGTGAGTTTAACATAATTCCTATTGTGTTAAACTCATATTTATAAATAAAAAAAGAGAAACAAAATTTAATTTACGTCTCTCCCCTTTTATATGAGATCCAATTACATTTCTCAAAATGTAATTGGATCTCATGAATCTTTGCAATTTTATTAATGGTGGTAATACGTGTAAGAATTTGTTTTGAAAGAAACAAATCGATAAATTGAATATTAAACAAATAATATAATAATGGGTTATTTCAGTTTTATGTTTTTTAACAATGTCTGTTATGACAATGTCATAACAGACATTGTATCAGTTTAAAACTACTTATCAATATATATCTTATTTAATACCCCTTGAGTAATAGCAAGAGATTCATCTAATAATGGTTTATATATTAATTTTATAAGATTAAAATGCTTTATCCCTTCATCTGTAATTCTATAATTTCTGCGAGTCTTTTTATCAGGA
>NZ_DATCQT010000118.1:0-13901 GCF_036569345.1 Clostridium sp. | reverse complement strand
TATTTCTTGAGATGCTATACTAAATTCACAATTCCTATTGATAAACTCATCTAAGTTCTTAACTATATCCACAATCTCATATTCTCCAGCATAGACAATCAATGTTCCTACAAAACCAAAATCTACTTGAATAGTTCCATTATCATCGTTTAGAGGCGTTGCGTCATAAATTTTACCTGCATACTTTTCTATGGAGAAAGAATTTGGTTTAGGAGGACAATTTTTTAATATCTTTACACGCATTACTAACACTCCTTATATATTAATTATATTAAACGTATCTGAATGGTTCCAATGTGTTAGGTCTAGGTGCTTCTACTGGTTCTATCTCGGCAGATTCTTGATAGTCCCAAGATTCTTCTTCGTTTCCTGTTATTTCAGGTGCAATTTTAAATCCATCCACAATTTTCTCAATACATTTGTCGCAGATATCGAAGCTCCAATGTTCCATGTCATGACGCGAAGCATACCCAAAATCTAGGGCAAAAGACTGCATTGATTGTGACTGGTCTATGGTAAAATATTCTCCACAACAATTACAAGCAAGGGAATCTAATTCTTCCACAGATACCATTTTTTCAACTGTCTTTGTTAATCTCATTAATAAACACACTCTTTTCTTTATATTTTATAGCTTTAACGCTTAACATTATTAAGTGCTTACAGCCTACCTAGTGCTATATTCAATTATGTATGTGTGTATAATATTTTATATATTAGTTATACTATGATTAGAAAAAAGTATTAATGGATTTGAACGAAGCCATAATGCAATTGTCTAAAACAGTTAAGCTGAAATTGTTTCTACCATGCTTTTTAACCATTTCTCTATCAAGTTCTTTATGAACTCTGATCTTATCCTTAAAGTTAGTATAAGGGAGAATAACGTAGTCGAGTTTACCCATGATGCATTTCTCCTTTCTGTCTTGCTCTTAATTATAATTTATTATATGTCATTTATTGATAATTGTTACAGTTGCTTGAGTCTTTCCAAAAATAACTGCTCTTTTTACAGCATCTGGGCTATCACCGACGAACAAGTCAATATGTAGTCCAATAATTCCACCTCCCACATCTTTAGCAGTGTAAATTGCATTGTACTTCTTATATTTATCATCGTTGAAAACTATTTTTACTTTACTGCCAGTTGGAATAAAATTAGGATCTGTAGCAATTACTCTTGCAGATGCCAAGGTATGACCTTTTAAATTAAATCCTGAGCTAGTCTTGCCATAATCAGGATTTCCCCTTGATTTTTGTGTTGATTCAAAATTTAATGTATATGCTGAAATTGTGTAGGTTTCTCCTTTTTGTTCTTTAACAACCTCTGGTTTAACAATATCAACTTCCTCAACTATTACCTTATCAGGCAACACTATGTATCTGCCACGAAACAACTTCAATATATTAGCATTTTGATCAGTTCTCAAATTGCTTGTTCCCTTCGTAACAAAGTTTCCAAAATATAAAATACTGAATATGACTATTGAACATAATAAAATAGTCTTTGTGTGTTTACGTGTTGTCTTATCAATAACTAAAACCTTCTTTATAATTATTTATTACTTTACAATATGTAAATGAAAACTGCTTATCCACCTCCTTTAACTGTATAATACTATTGTACTACTAATGATATATAAAGTCAAGAACTATATTTAATCTTTCTCTGAGTAATCATAAACTACCACCAATAATATTGTACATATCTCTTGCCCCTGATCTTCTTGTAATAACAGTAAGTTCCCAACCTTTATTATTTTCAGTCATGCTAAAAGCTATATGTCCACATCCTGAACTAGAATCATAATACTCGAATGTCGAATTACCTAATTCAGTTTCTTCGCATTTATTTATTAAGCCAAGGATACGTTTTGTAGTTATTTCATCAATATTATAGTTCTTAGTCATACAATTCCTCCTATAAGTTCTGTTTTATGAGTATACGGACTACATCTAATGCGTCAAAACAAATATCTCTAGCCTTAGTATTCATTGGTACTCCATTAATTTTACAATCATCTTTAGAAAGCAATATTACTATTTGGTTCAATAATTTCCCTATGTCATTGGAGTTATCGTCAAATACTACATCTTGTTCAATTACTTCTGTATCTTCATCATCAATAACTAATTGAGAAACTTCTATCCCCAAATATCCACATAAATTTACAAGTGAATTTGCGTCAACCAATGCAAGAGATTCCTTTTTACTTATATCCAATAACCACGAGCTACTTACCCCAGCAGCCTTTGCAAAATCCGCATAGTTTTTAAATTCTGATCTCTCTTTATATAGAGTTATTTTTTCACCAACGTTCAAAACAATCATCCCTTCTATTGCCACTTACTATCAATATAATGATATCCTGAATCATTCCTAGATATTTTGCTAAAAACAATGGTGCAAGTTTTAGTAGTGCATACTAAAACATCTTTACTTGTCCATGCATCTATATCTTTATCAATAGTGTTTAAGACCCAATTCTCAGAGTCAGAAACTATATCAGGTAAATACTCAATGCCTCTGTTTATATCTCTAAATAAGCGAAAATACGTCTTCTTTAAAAGTTGTGATAATACGTTTTTGCTCTCTAATTCAATTAATTCCTTCAAAAGATTTATCTGAATTTCTATTGCATATAAGCCTCTCGAATAACCTCTTGAATTTAAAGATATTTTAAAGAAGGATAATAATTTATACCTACTGTGCATTATAGACAAAATATCTTGCATAATATTTCTCCTTCTAAATATAGAGGTTAATTAAATCCTTAGTTTTTTGAAAATATTTCTCTCCGTCAAGTCCTTTTTCATTAGATCCATACTGAAATCTTTCATTGAGAGAGATATAGTCCTTTTTAGTTAATTCTCCATTAGCATCTTTAATCACTTTAGCTGCGTCAATGATAGCACTAGTCCAGAGCGATGATATATTTAAATAGGGAGCATTTACCCATGATTGGATTCTTTGAATTCTATTAGCAATTAATTGGTGATCTATCTTACCAAATTTATTCTTGCCTGGCACACGAAAAACATATTCCGTTTCGTTAATTGGGAATCCCTTTTCTGTTTTCTCGTAAATTCCTTCATCGTTCTTTTTAGATTTCAATCCATTACCAAAAATATAGTGCCCAGAATCAATAGTTTTTTTAATTAAATCAAGTGTATAATAATCTACATATAATTCTCTTAATTCGCCATCATTACTTGTTAGATAAATTAACTTTTCTTCCCATTGGATATCAGTAACTTTAAAATTAATAAATTCTTCTAAAGTGTTCCCTTTTTCAGTACGACCCCTAACTCCTAATCCCAATAATTCAATAATTAGTTTATCTTGATAATTTACCAATAATTTTTGCCATTCTCTATTCTTAATTAATGGAATATAAGAGTTTTCAACTGCTTGAATATCAATATAGTTATCATAAAATTTTGGAAGAATTAAACCGAAACGATTTTCAAAGTGCCTGACTAAGTTTTTGCTAATACAAAAATCTACATATTTTTTGAGAGGAGATAGATTTGATTGAAAAGCACTAATCGTTTTGTTTTTAAATTCAGCCAATAACAGCTCATCTCTCTCTTCAATATTGAAATTAAAAATGCTTTTCCCTATTTTAAATTCGTAAAAATCAGCTTTCTGCAAAATATAAGAATAGAATGTTCTTGTAGAACTAATTTGCGAATCAAGAAATTCCTCTTTGACACGTGGATCAACTTTAAATGTCACCTCATTCTCTTGAAACCTATTGTCGTTTATTTCTTCAGTCAACATAAACACCAACCCTTTCAATTATTTCAATCAGATTAGATTGTAAAAGAATTTATACAGATTGTTTCTAGATGCTTTTTTCATATCATGGTCTGATATTTTAATATCTTTCCAAAAAGGATTATTTGTACCGAAGTTTACTTTGCTCAATGCTTGCTCAACTTTATCCTGCCATTCTTCCTCTTTTAAATCCAACCCATATAACTTCGCCGACAAAGCAATATATCCTGCAAACATATTCTTATGATTAATATACGAGATTTTTTTTGTTTCCTCTGGATGAATAATAAATTCTTCTACATTAAGACCAATAATAAAGTCTATAACATTGGCAATATGTTTTGCGATTGATTTTGCTTGAAGACGATTTTGTAATCTGTCAGAGTAGGTGTCTTCCACAGAAATTGCCAAAGTAGACCTTTTTGCCAAGCCCCCAAATGCTAGTTCCGAATCGGATTCTTTTATAGACTGAGCGAACTCGCTACTGGAATTATCTAAAATTAAATTGATGACAACATTACCTAATTTAGATGTGTCAAGTGATTTAATATGTTCCTGTTTCATAGGTTTTTGCTTATTAATTTGTACCATTTGTTTTTGGGCTTTAATTTCACTATAGTTGGTAACTATGAATACAAAAGTGAAGTCCAAATCTGGGTTTTGAGAAATTGCTATTGAATTACCCACCTTACGATGTTGCCCATCTACGATATTTTTGATACCTGAAATAATATTTAAGTCACCATTCTTATCATATCTTATTTCGTCCTCACCATTTTTTAATACATTCATAACTATAGCGTCTGGGAAATATTCACCTGAAAGAAGTCCTTCAGCAATTTCCTTCGCTTTTGTTTTATTTAAACTAATTTTCTTCATTCCAAAAGCGTCATAAACTGGGTCGCGTTGAGTTTTAAAATTGTAAATGAATTCATTACCTGCGTCTAATTCAGCAAATTGTCTTGACTGCAAACCTCCTAACCAACACCCCGTCGCAATCTCTAACATATTATGAAATACAATTACCTCGTCTTTCTCTCCCTCTTTTTTTGCTAGTTTATAATTTTTCAAATTTTCAACTTCGATTGTGGTAAAATGGTCTTCAATAATTATTTTATTCCAATCGTTTATTTCTCCTAGGGACTCACTAGTGGTATTTTCCTTAAAAGTCAGAGCCTTAAACATACCAGATGCAAAAACAAATAATAGAATTAATTCATTTTTTATACCAATATCAAGAGTTGACAACAGTCTTCTTTCAGTTAAAATACTAACTGCAATACTAGCCTTCATATTTCTACTATTGAATTCTTCCTTAACTATGTCTCTTATTTTGTCATTCCCTGCATATTTTTTTATTAATACATTGAGATTTAATATGAGCTGATCTGCTTCGTCTTTTAACATTTAACATCGCTCCCTTACGTTAATATAATATATTTGCATTATATATTTATTATATACAATTGTCAATATATTATACCATATAAATAAAAAACTACTTATTAATAGGTAGTTTTTAAACTTACAATGCTTCTTTTAGTCTCATATATTCGTCATAATACATCCATTTAAGCTTCTCACCTGTTATTGGATGTTTTCCAGCAGATTTCTTTTTATTTGTACAACATTGACAAATCCCACCATGACCTTTCATCATATATGCTTTAGTTGCTTCTTTTTGTGAATTGAATATCTCTCCTGTAGTTACGCAAATTACTTGCTTGCAATTTTTCTCTGCTAGTGAAGTTACATTCCTTTTTCTTTCTTCTTTCCCGTCATAAGTACACCAACCCAATTCTACTCCTTGGTTAAGATACGTCCAAATTGCACTTTTGCTTAATTTTAGTATATTAGCTAGTTCTAATACATTATTAATTCCACTATCCCATAGTTCGCAAGTTATCTTAACTAGACTAGAGCATGCGTATTCATGGCACAATGCCCAATCTACATCAGATTCTTTAAAATTTAATAACTTTATTAGTTGGCTCAACGTAATGTTGTTTTTAATCCATTCTATTTTAGAATACGTACAATCTAGAATTATATAGTTACTAACACCATTATCTTTAGCTAATTGTTTTTTTATTTTATCATTTTCTTGTATATTGCTTAATTTGCCCCAAGTTCCAGTAACTTGCTTATAGTGTTGTAACCCATGAGTCTCAATTATACAATTTATATTCTTTATATAAAAGTCGTATCTATAATTTTTACACCATTTGAAAGTTTTCTTACTTAACTGTATCTGAAAGTCTACATTTAACTGTTCTAACATATTAAACAGAAATTTTTCTGGATATGATATATTATCAGAGCACTTATTGCATCCAAACCCATTATTAATTAAATTGTTAATAATAATTTCCTTCACATAACCACAATCTGGGCACTTAGCGAGTATTTTGCTACTCGATATTAAATCATAATTAATTGCGTCACCTTTATTTACTAAATAAGTTTCTAAATCAGGATGCATCATTAATATTGAATTACATATTTTACAGTCAATATTTATAATCCTACCACTTGTGAAACTGTTAATATTATTTAATTCTGACAAATGCTCAGGATGATCCAAGCATTTAAACCAATATCCTTTTTTATTTATACCCCTAGACCCATATCCAACTAATTTTGGGGTTAATACATTACCATTCTTATCAAGATTTAAACTATAATCCCATTTTGACAAAATAGAATCGGCTTGTTCTTTAGGTAAATTATCGTAACACCATTGATAAAATGATTTTCCATTATTTAATCTTGATATCCTATAATTATTATCTCCATATAATACCATGGCACACGTATGGCAATAATATTTACCGTCTTCTTTTGCACACTTTAAATAATCTTGCCACCTTACGGGTTTTGATATTGGTGTTTTACATTCTTTATGGTCACATTTTACAATAACCTCAACAACTGAACCATTTTGTAAGTCTATGGTTTTAATTTCAAATTCATCTTTAAATTTTGTAAAAATATACCCCTTACTTTCATAGTATTCTTTGTATCTTGAATGCCATCTTATTATCACCGTCTCACTTATAAGCATTTCTCTATCCTCCTCCACATTATACAACTATAATATAATTATACCACAAAACAATACAAAACACAAGTATAAGTAATAAATAAAACAAACTACTCACAAAAACATTCGCAAGTAGTTTTACTATAATTATTAAATTAAACAGCAATACCCAACGTTTTACCAACAAGTAAAGCAACAGCCATTGCTGGAACCATATTATTGTGTTGCAAAGCCCGATTATACAACACTTTAATCTCATGTAGCACCATGTTTTCACCTTGAATACTTTCTTTATTCTTACCTAAACCTGCTAAAGAATGTTGCTCAATATGAAAATCAATGTCTATTTCTAATAGATCCTTTTTCTTATCTAAGATTGCCATTGCTTCTTTTGCTTGCTGCTCCCCTATGTATGCTCTACACTCTTCGCTGAAGCTCTTGTAAGACACATACACGTACTCTGAGGTGTCTATTTTATGGATGCTACCTTTGTGTGCAAAGCACCCCATCTGGTCTTTAATTACCCATACAGTCCTATCACCCTTAACATCACAACTACTCATACAAAAACATCTCCCTTATTAATTTTTAATTCTGACTATGATTCATTGGTGCAATAAATTGCGCCTTTTATTCTCTAGGGTTTGCTACAAATATTGCTTGATATGTTGCTAAGTCATCCAAGGATAAAGTCATCCAAAAATCCACATATGATCCACCTCCTTTATTAAGTATCGGTCGCTCTAACAGAAAACTTTAGCCCGTACATTGCCTTTGTTAACAGTATATATTAGAACGCACGTTTGGTCAAGTAGAACAAATGATAGGTTGTAGAATGATTCTACGTCTAATTATTCTACGATTCGACAAACTACTTTTAATTATATATTTTTAGTATTCCGACTATTTTGATGGGAATTTTATAAGGGTTATATGTAAGTAACACGTTTCACTGATACAGTACATAGTTACGAACTTTATCACAGATACAGTTTACTCTTTAATTTAATAAAGTCAATGGTTTATAAGGGGTTGAAATAAATATATTATGTAGGATCTTTCTGAAATATTTGTGTCAGTTACCCCTCCCCTACCGCCCCGTACTATTTCAGTATATACAATATAAATAATATTGTCAAAGGTTATATTTAATCTACAAAAGTGTACATTTTTTGTCCCAATGTGCTTATGCTGAGGAGTTCGAGCAATAATCCAAAGCAACTGGCAATAACAATAATTTTTATATGTAGTAGTAAGAAGATGGTCATTAGCATTGTCCATGTAGTTAGGTATATTGAAGACCATTTTTTGAATTTGACTTTTTGCTTTTGATCTGTGATAGGCTTGTTAGGAGTATCTCGTGGTACGTACCTAATTATTATATATATAGCTACTATAATACTAAATATAAATAGACTATAAATATTTATGTATGTCCAATACTTCTGAGTATACTGGACTATTATTGAACTTATGATAAATTGAGTTAGACTTATAACCATACAACCCAAGAAGTTTTTTAAATGATATCCTCCTGCTATAATTCTTAATGATGAGAAGGTAAATGTGATAGCTATAACAGGCACTAGAACCCCTAGAATGGACGCTAGTGACACCAATAATATCCCCTTGACCAATGCCCCAATGATGACCATAAACCCATACTCAAACACCTCGATTTGATCTTCTACACTTGGATAAATTTCATTAGGAACTTTTGTGGATAAATATCTGGCACAATAATTTGATGTACTCTGAATTGTAATCATTAATTATTTAATCTTCCTTTCTTTTCTCATGCGAATACCAATTGAGGACTTACGCTACGATTATGATTATTTTCATATTGATAAGTTTTTTGAGTATTCATATTATCTAAGTATTCAATAGCGTCTTGCTCATTCATTCTTATGTCGATCACACCTTGAGATTTTAGCATTGCAATATTTACTTTTTTAAGAATTTCTGGAGAACATTCTGCTATTTTTTGTATCACACCATTTTGGGACAATCTTCTTTTTGAAACGCAACGAATTTGTTCACAGCATATAATTGACTCTTGAGGAAGTCCACAGTCAGATCCCACAGATACGTGCGTTGGTTGAGGCTTCCGACTGCGGGAAGTGAGGGGGATGATCAGAGTTGTACTAGAAAAGTGATTTCCTACATTATTCTGTACTACGAGGCAAACTCTAACTCCTCCTTGTTCGGAGTCCAAAACTTCTCCTAGATTTACGTAACAAAATTCCCCTCTTTTTACTTGAAGATTTTTTATTTGTTCCATATCATTGTTGCTGTAATTTGAATATCCACAAGCCATTGTTAAATCTTTCAAAGATACCCTTCCTTCTGAATTGTCGGAGATCAATTTTAGATAAGGTATCGTTGGGTAGGAAGTTATTTTTGCATTTACTACTAGAGCTAAGTATTCCCCACTAGTTTTCATATCTGCTGCGAATCCATTCACCGTTCTCTCTTGACCCTTTGCACGAATTACATAATTGGCTAGTTTCTTAAAATCCTTTTTAACATTTTCCTCAGTTTTAGTAGTTAATTTGTTAAACATATTAATACACTCCTTCTTAATAAATAATATATAATTAACATTCAATAATGTTACTATACACTAATTATATTAAGAATGCAACTAAATTATTACTAATATGTAAAATATTTATATTTAATTTATTATAGGGAAGACATAAGCCCTCCCTATTTGGAATTATGTACTTACTTTAAGCACTTTGGAGTTTGTGGTTGATAAGACCACAACCACGATGCAAAAACGCCTGTAAACATCGTAGCCACTATTGTAACTACACCAGCGATAATAGAATATTTGTTCTGCATATTTTTCACCTCCCTTCAATTAATCTTTATTTACATCAGTCATTATGTTATCTTCAAGAAGATTTTCATATGACTGAATAATTTGTTTCTGCTTCGTAAGTAAATAATTCACAAACATGAGAAACCACGTAATCAATATTATTGGAACAGATATTAAAATCACAACTATAATTAATTGGTCTATAATGTTCAGTCTTATTAAAATACCATCAATCATCATTAATTTAGTAGAGTAGATAATTATAGAAATAGATGACAGTAGAATTATGATAAATGAATTTGTAAAAAATTTGTTTTTTACTATAGCGTTGAATAAATTAATTTGAATTTCATTATTCTTTCTTACTACAATAAATGATATAATACATATTTGTATTGCCCTTGCAGGAAGTGAAATTAAAATGTTTGCCATAATATTATTGTTGAAGAAACTCATTTCTTTATGTAGTAAAGAAAGGGAAATTGGATAATATAATGTTTCAATTAGCCCTACTACAATAAAACTTAAAATTGTGTATATTATTATTTTCAATAGCAATTTATTTTCAACTTCATAACTATTTTTAATGACAATATACATTATTAATACAATCATTAAAGATAAGGAGAATAGAGACATTATTGGTTTAGGAATAACGATTATGTATCTGAAAATATTTATCATAATAGCTACGGGTATAACTGGTATCATAACCCATTTCAAACTATGTTTCCACATCCGAACATCTAGCATGTCAAAACGTCTCAAGAATATTAATGTCATTGTCACCAAGAATATGTTTTCTGGTATTGATACCAATATCGTGTTGAGTAAAGCATTTATTAAGTTTTGCATATGTATTACCTCTTTCTGTTTTTATCTTAGTATCATTGTAACAGAAGAGTATACATATGTCAATTAAATAAATTATATATTTGTAGTTATTTTATTAGACTCTTTTATACAATAATATATTATTAAGAAGACAAATGATCTGACGATAATATCACCAATTGACATCACACACCACCCGAAGTCCCATGTATCACAAATTGGGATCAAATTGCTATACATATCTCCAATTATATGAAAATCTCCAACTGCTAATGTTTTAGCGAACATATCTGGTTTAGCATATCCTGTGGCCCAAGAATTTGAAACGAAAACAGGCATTTTCCCTGAATTTGCTCTCATTGCTATCACATTTAATGAAGTTCCTATCCATATAAGAGGCGTAGAACACAAGAAAACCTTCATTCTGTCATAATCTATTGCAAGGATAAGCAAAGAGCTTAGATAGGCTGTTTTAAAGACATTAGCATACCTTATTAAAGAGTAATCACCCTGCCATATCATAGATTCTAAGTAAACATATACTAAAGCCATGAATATGACGGGGTAAATACTCCAGTGTTTAAATATGGGTAATAGTTTATATTTTCGTATTCGAGCTACTATAAAAGCCAATAGAACTGTCTCAATCATGGGTTTTACATCTCTCCTTTTATGCATAAGCAACATTACTTCTTGCATCTACTAATCCCAATTGAATTGAAATTCCCTTATCCAGTTTACTAATTATATGACTACTACAAATTCCTACCTTTTCTAATAAATCTCCTGTAGAAACTAAATTTATTTGCTCGCACATAGCAATAGATTTTACCCGTAATCCAGTTTCTACTGATACTTCGACATCTACGTGGGTAGGCATCCACTTTTTCGCCCTAGATGTTAGTGGTATGTACTGTAAAACTGGGGAGTGCTTACATGCTATAGAATTCGAGCAGATTATTATCGGCCTCAATCCTCCCTGAATTGAATTACCCGTAATAGGTAGATTTACCATATAAATATCCCCACGATTGATTTGTTGCACTTGGCTAACATTGTTCATTTGATTCATCATTTGTATCTTCCTTCTTTCATCTTTTTATTTCTTACTTATATTATTCCCCCTTAGCTTGGATTTATACCTACACATAATTATATATGTGGTAATTCCTGTATTATGTGTACAAGGGATGATTTATTTATAACTTATTATACAATGACAAGAAGGCTACTGTCAAGCATAATACTACATTTTTTATTAAAATATGCTATATTTCGCATGTTTTATGTAAATAAAACAACTCATTTATTCTAGTGCTTTTCAATATTAAGAATTTCAATGAATCTCTTTCTAATTAAGTCACTTTCCTTATCAATTTCAGCCATAGCCATTATATGTAGGTTCTTTTGATCTGATAGTACCTTCCTGGTATTAAGTATCTCACGTAGCTCTTCCTGCTCTTCTAGTGTTACATTACTCATTACCATTCCTCCTTCCAGACTTCATACCACACTTCTTACAAACCATATTAGGTATAACAATCTCATGAAAAGTATAACTATCAAAACATCTGTATCCCTTTACAATGTCATGACAGAACTCACATTCCAAATCACCTTTGAAACTATTATAAATTAGATTATAAGCACTAATAATTTTCATATGTATTATTCTCCCTTCAATTTGTAAACTTCAAATATATTACTGCTCCCATCGTCATAAATAAACCTTGCCTTATTTATATATGTTTCTCCTAGATCCTTTACAACAACCTTTATACCGTTTATGTATGGAGTGTAACCGTGTTCCCCATCAATCGTGTTAGCACACATTATTACATCTTTCATAATCACAGTATATCCTTTTCTAGATACTTGAATTTCTACTGGCATTGGAGGTAACGAGTCTAACAAACCCATCATCTTTTTTAAATCATCAATTGATATACTATCATTTGTATTCATAATATTTCTCCTTTCTAGCATCAAATACTTGATTTAAGCTAATTTATGATTTTGAAACCCTTATCACATGCAGGTTACAGGGTTTTGCTTTTTAAGCCTAACCCCTTTTTCTCCGTAAATGAATATTATATTCTTCTTGAGTCATAAACAGGTCATAATCTTCCAGAATCTCCTCTTCATTCTCAAAATATGTTGTGTGTAATGATGAACAATATAACATGTCTTCATCCATAAAAGAATCAGCTATAATAATCATATTATATTGAACTTGACCATGTAACATATAATGTTTAGCTGCAAAATTACTAATCAAAATTATTTCCTCTAAATATGTTTTCTTGCATGACTCCTTTAGCTTGTATATCTCTCCTAGTTGCATATTACATTAGCTCCTTTCCTTCTAAATTTATCTCGTATACTATTCCAAAGAAAGACATCATAACTGAGATACTAATACAATCTATATATCTTGTAAATAACCATTGGATCAGACCAATGACAAACATAAATATGGCAGTTTTCTTTAGCAACTTCTTCTTAGCTAAAATATAAAGGGGAATAAAAAGTAGTAACCCATGTATCAACGAATCATTATCCACAGTTTTCAAACTCATTTACATGATATGGCACTAACTCACCATCATAAAGAATTGTAAAACACTCATTAGATTTCATGTTAAATTCAATATCGCACTCAAGGCAATAGCTATTTGACCAACTGACCTCATTAGTTTTGCTACTACCGCAATTTGGGCATACACGTTTAATCTCTTTTGCCATTATGTAATCACTCCTAAATATTATTTATCATCCTATGTATAATTATACATTCCGCTTATAATTTAATTACATTATCTAATTCTTCTTCTACATATTTTAGTAAAAATTCCTCGATAGTCATATCCCCATTTATAGAATTAACTTCTATGTTGCTTTCCTTTAGTTTTTTTATTGCTAGTTCTATCCAACTTATATGATAATAACTCATGAAATCACCTCCTAAAGTACGATAAAATTAAAGTTTCAAAGGGTATGGCTCTCTTCTGTATAATACTCCCATCTTAACGGTTCGCCAGTTTCTAAATTACCTGCAAATTTTTGTAGATTCCTACAGCATTTAGATATATTACTTCTATCTACCCCATATTGCTTTCCTGCTTCTTTTTGAGTATTAAATATCTCACCAGTAGTTAAGCATTTTACTTTCTTACATACTCCTACGACTTTAGATACTCTGCCATTTATCACACACATAGGGCATGTGAATCTACGTCCTCTATCTCTTAATCTTATAAAATCCCTAATCCCTGTTTCTTTTTCATAACCACAATCAGGACATTTAATAAAAACCTTTACGTTTGATCCTGATGAATATTTTAATGTATCTTCTTCGTTTACAAAATATTTAACTAAATAGGGATGGGTTATGGCTATTGTTTCAAATGTAC
>NZ_DATCQT010000117.1:0-35704 GCF_036569345.1 Clostridium sp. | reverse complement strand
TCTTTTTGTGGTGTAAAAAATATAAAAACATTAAAAATCATCCCTCAAAGAGGTGATTTTTTAGTGTTCGCCCTAAAATAAATAAGAAAAAAAAGGCTATCTCTTAAAATGATTTTTTAATCATTTTGAGACAGCCCCTTTCCATTTATATTCTTGCTACACCTGTCTCTTTTGCGGTTTTTGCAATTGCCTCTGCTACTTTTTTTGCTACCCCTCTGTCTAAGGCACTTGGAATTACGTTATTTTCGTTTAAATCTTCATCTTTTATGTAATTTGCAATAGCATATGCTGCTGCAAGCTTCATTTCTTCATTTATTTCTTTTGCTCTCACATCTAAGGCACCTCTGAATAATCCAGGAAATACAAGCACATTATTCACTTGATTCGGAAAATCTGAACGTCCTGAGCCAACGACCTTTGCACCTGCTTTTTTAGCAATCTCCGGCATAATTTCTGGAACTGGGTTTGCCATTGCAAATACTATAGAATCTTTATTCATAGTTTTAATCATCTCAGGTGTTACTATTCCTGGAGCGGAAACTCCTATAAATACATCAGCACCTACGAATGCATCTTTTAAGCTTCCTTTTATATTGTCTGGATTAGTAATTTCTGCAAGGGCTGTTTTTGCATCATCGACTTTTTCCATTCCTCTGTAAAGTATTCCTACCTTATCACAGGCAATTAAATTTTTTACTCCTGAAGAAAGCAAAAGCTTTGATATTGCTGTTCCTGCCGAACCAGAACCATTTATAACAACTTTTAAATCCTCAAGTTTTTTTCCGACTACCTTAATGGCGTTAATGAGTCCTGCTAGAACTACAATAGCTGTCCCATGTTGATCATCGTGGAAAACTGGTATATCTAATAATTTTTTAAGCTTTTCTTCTATCTCAAAACATCTTGGAGCACTAATATCTTCTAAATTTATTCCACCAAAACCTGGGGAAATAAGTTGCACCGTTCGAACGATTTCATCTACATCTTTTGTGTCTAAGCAAATTGGAAAGGCATCTACATTAGCAAATTCTTTAAACAATATAGCCTTACCTTCCATAACTGGAAGTCCTGCTTTTGGTCCTATATCTCCAAGACCTAAAATAGCAGTGCCATCTGTAACCACTGCAACCATATTTCCTTTAGCAGTATACTTGTACACATTTTCTTCATTTTCATGAATTTTCCTACAAGGCTCTGCAACACCAGGTGTATATGCAAGTGCCAAATCGTCTTTTGTTTCTATTTTAATCTTTGATATTACCTCAATTTTACCTAAATGTTTTTCATGTAGTTTTAAACTTTCTTCAAAATAATTCATTTTATAGCTCTCCTCTTTGCCCACTAAATTTAAAAATTTCTTTTTTATATCCTTTACTAGTTAAACATGATAATGAGCCAAAAAATTTGGCTCATTATCATCATATTTTAAATCTTTAAAAATTTATTACAAATCTAATTTCCTATCTATTAGAAAAGAAGAACTTAAAAATAATCCAACAAAAATTATAATATTAAATAAAGTTTGAGCAATATTAATATTAAAGGCTCCACTTGAAGTGGATAAAGCCGTATCTAATGCATTATAATTTGTATTTATTGAAAAATCACTCAAATTTAATGTTTGAGGTAACAATGTTATAAGTTTAAATGACAACCAACTTATTAACATTGATAAAATTATGAAAATTATGAAAGTACCTACTTTGCCTATTTTTTTGCCTTTTAAGGCTACCTTCCCCATAATCATGCAAAAGTATATAATGGTTAAAGAAGAAACAATCATCCATATATAACTAATTAAATAATATATGGCTAAATTGAACTTAATATTTTTTAAAAAACCGCTAATTGATACTTCGTCAGTTATAGTCAAATAAGACATTAAAAAAGATACAACGACAACAATGGATATCTGAATTAATGAGGTTATAAGCCTTGATGTTAATATTGATTTTCCTGATTGTGGAAGTGTAAATAATAGATAACCTGAGTCATCATGTAAATACTTGCTCATGATTTTTAATGAAGATATAAATATTACTATTATAGCACCGATAATTAAGCACCCAGATAATCCGATCACTGTATTACTATCCCAAGAACCTTTCTTTGTCATAAGTAATAGGTTAGCAATTATAACCGTTGTGCAAATACCGACTATAGTCAAAAAAGTTGCTCTCAATTCATATTTTATAAGATTAAACATTACTTAAACACCTCCCTATACAATTCATCAATTGACATTTTCCTGTCCATTCGCAATTCTTCCGCATTACCCTTAAGTACTATTTCTCCATCTGAAATAAATGCTACTTCATCAAAAATTCGTTCAATATCATTTACAAGATGAGTCGTAATTATCATAGAACTTTCTGCGCTAAAGTTGTTAACTATAGCATTTAATATTTTTTCCCTGGCAGTAGGATCTACGCCACCAAGTGGTTCATCAAGTATATAAAGCTTTGCTTTTCTTGAGAGTACCAATGTAAGCTTTAATTTTTCCTTCATTCCTTTTGATAGGCTTTTCACAGAGCTATTTTCATCAAGGTTCATAAAGACAAGTAGTTCTTTTGCCTTTATTTCATCAAAATCGGAATAAAAATCTTTGAAATACCTCACTGCATCCTTTATTTTCATCCACTTTAGCAGATACTCATTATCAGGCAAATATGAAACTATAGACTTTGTATAAACACCAGGTATTTGACCATCTATTAGTATTTCTCCACTGGATTGGTGCAATATACCCGCTGCTATTTTTAAAAAAGTAGTTTTTCCACTGCCATTAGGTCCAAGAAGTCCTACAATTTTTCCTGAAATTATATTTAGATCTACCCCACGTAGGGCTTTTTTATTTAAATATGATTTACATATTTTCTTTGATTCTAGTATATTATCCATTTTGTTTTACCTCCATAGTTTCCTTAGAAACATATTTAATTATTTCGTTATTAGTAAATCCTAAACTTTTCATTCTAAATATAAATGACTCTATAACTTCCTTTGCCATTTCCCTTTTTAAATCATCTACCAAATCTTTTCCTTCCCCGACAAATGTTCCGGTACCTCTTTGTGTATAAACAATTCCAAGTCGTTCAAGCTCTTGATAGGATCGTTGAAGAGTATTTGGATTTACATTCAGATTCATTGCCATTTCTCGCATTGATGGCAATTTATCCTTTGATTTTAGCTTTCCTGTAACAATATCCATTTTTATAAGGTCTATTATTTGTAGATATATAGGCATTTTGTCATTAAATTCTATATCCATTATTTCATCTCCATTCAGAAAGTGCATCAACGTTCTAGTTCCTTATATAAATAGTACACTAGAACATCAGGAATGTCAATTTTTTAAAAAAATAAATTTAATGTGATTATACAAATATCAATTGAATTGCAATCATATATACAACTGTTCCACCTATTATACTGGCCAAATTATTACGCTTCCATATATGCAATATTGCTACTGTGGCAACTCCAATCACCTCAGGAATTCCAAAAGGGAATCTGGATAAAACAACATTCCTTAAGCAATAAATTATAAGCATAGCCATAACTGCAGGAGGTAAATAGTTTCCCAAATATACTATATATTTTGGCGTAGGCTTATTTTTCCCAAACAAAACGAAAGGTGCTACCCTTGTACCAAAGGTAACAACTGCCATAACTAATATTGCAATTAGAGTGTAATTAGTGTTAACATTCATTTTTAATACCAGCCTTATTTATTTTATGAGTTTTTCTAGCTATTTGTTTTTGAAATAAAACCAAAGCTACTGTTATCAATATCATAGAGGGTAAAATTAAATTATTAGCTCCAAATATTAAAAGTGATAAAATAGTTGCAGTAACACCAATTAGTACTGGAATATGATTTTTATAAGTATCCCACTGTTCTATAAAAATAACCACAAATAGTGCTGTCATTGCAAAATCAATCCCCTTTGTATTAAATGTAATTAGCGATCCTGCAATAGATCCAATAAGTGTACCAATTACCCAATAAATTTGATTTAACAATGTTATACAAAATAAAAACGAATTACGTTCAACACCCACTGGTGTTTTTGAAGAACATAATAGTGAATAGGTCTCATCAGTAAGGGAGAAAATCATATACATTTTTTTCTTTTCCATACCTTTAAATTCATCTATAAATGATAGTCCATAGAAAACATGTCTTATATTAACAAACAAAGTCATTAATGCTATTTCAAATAACCCTACCCCACTTGTTAATAAGTTAATCGCTATAAACTGCATAGACCCTGCATATACAAAAATGCTCATAAAAATCGCCCACAAGAAATTATACCCGGCTCTTTCAAATAGTAATCCAAAGGCTATTCCAACCGATATGTATCCAAGCATAACTGGAATTGTAACTGGAAATGCTGCTTTTATTGTTTTTTTCACATTAATACCCCTCTATCTGTTAAATATATTATATTTAAAATAAATAACTTCTTTACATTATAACCTATTATTGGTTCCCAACCTTTAAAATTTCCATTTATATCTCCACTTTTCTTATCACTATAACCATATTATACATCTCACATAGCCCACACTCCATGTCACCTAGCTTACAAATAAAAAAGTTATCTTATGATTTTGTAAGATAACAAGATATTAATTTCTCTGAATCGTTTGTGTATTCTTAGTGGTTATAATATAATATATTTAATTAAGACTATTAAAAAAAGTATAGATAAAAAGGAAGTGATTAATTTAGTGAGTTTGGTACTTTTGGTACTCAGGCATACTAAATATAATATATGAAAATTGTAGATGTGATAAATCAAATCAATAAGATAGGTTGCGATACTAAAGATAAAATTGCTCCTTTCCAAGTATTGAAAACCTTTAAAAGCGGAAGGTCTGAAGCCGGAGTATATATGGTTGAATACGGTACTGCAAACAAGGTAGGTATTTTAAAAGTAACTAAAAATAATGAAGGTAAAGTGTTTCAAAAGGCCTATGGACTGGCCTCAGGAAACAATATGCAAAAATATATTGCTAAACTTATATCTAGTTATAAAATTTTAGATAAAGCAAAAGCTACATTATATGTAAACTTGTATGATTTAGCTGGTGATGACATCTACAATAGTGAAACGTTTTTGGACAAGATATTAAATGAAGATGAACTTAAAGATACTATAATTTCAACAATAACTAAATTTTTATTTACTTGGAACAAAGAACATATTAAAAAATATATGTGTCCAATGGATATAGTTAAAAATGAACTTGCATATAGATATATGGATATTAAATATGTACAAGCTTTTGAATCAATAGGTGTAGACAAAAATATAAAATGGATATCTTTAGATGGAACGGATGTTTTACTTCCAAACCCATATTATTATTTTAATAATGAAAATATTTGGAATGGATTAACTGTTATGTGTCTTACTGCATTTGCGCACGGAGATTTTCAAGGTGATAATATTATAATAACTCAAGATAAGCCTGTTATAATTGATTTTTGTGATCTTATAGAAAATTGTAATGTTTTCCACGATCTTCGGTACCTTGAGTCCATTACACTTGGAGATTGTTTAGAAATTGATAAAGAAGCAGATAGAGAATTATGGAGTAAGGTATGTGAAAGTTTAAGTTTTGGAATAACTGACGTAGACCTTCCTCAAGGACGCGGAATGAGCCTTTTAAGACAACTTGTATCCAAGCTTCGTGAAAACGTAAAGTTAATTGTCTCTGATAGTCGTAACAGCTTATATGATCCTTCATTTCATTTAGCAGGCACAGCTTCTGGCTTAATTAATATGAGAAAATACACAAGTGTTAATAAAAAAAAGGCTGCTTTTATATATGCAGCATTTAATCTTAAAATGTTCCTAAAGGATGAGGCTGTTAATATGTTTGACCCCAAATTAGATTCGTGTTTAGTGTTTAATTGGGAAAACCCCAAAATGGGAAATAGCCTTGTTGTTTTAAATCCAACTAAATAATATTCTTTATAAAAATCACAGTAGTCAATTTATATTAAAAACTATAAACTGGCTACTAGACATCATCACGAACCTTCGTATTTGACACTCCGACACCTATATTTTTTTCACTCTTAATTTTGAGAATGTACATTCCTGCCGCCCCAAATATTCCTAAAAAGAAAACTAGTGGCCAAACAGCTTGAACTCCTAAAATATCCATGTATTTACCCATAAGTGAAGTCCCAAGTGCAGCTCCTATTGCAAAGCTTAATGATGTAACTGCATTAAATCTTGCTCTAAAATTTTGTGGAGTGTTGTTTGCTATATATACCCCAAAATTTGTAACAACCATAATTTCACCAATCGTCCAAATAAGCGTTGATAGAATATAGAAAGACATTGAATGGATAAATGTAATCATTCCGAACCCAATAGCATACAAGATTCCTGACATTGCTATAGCACTCAATGGATGCCAATTTCTTATTTTATTAGTCACAAAAATAGTCATAACAAGAACTGTTATAGCATTAAAACTTATAATAATTCCATAGTTTCTTGCGCCACTACTTCCAAAAACATGGTCAAGCATTATTGGTAATGAAAAAATATTTTGTGTATATGTAAAGCTCAGAAAAATATTAATGATAAGAAAAACAAGAATTTTAGGTCGTTTAAATAAAACTGTAAAAACGTTACCCACTTCACTTTTTTCTTCATCTTTAATAGAATCGTTATTACTATACTCTGGTAAACTCTCATTTATATTTAATAATACTAGAATCACAGCTATGAGTGAAGTAATTGCATCACCTATGAATATGAGAGGTATATAGTTACTAAATAAGAACCCCGCTATAAGTGGTCCTAATGCTGCTCCTAAATTTACTCCTAAATATGATATTGAAAACCCAATTTGTCTTTTCTCAGCTGGCAATACGTCTGTTATAATTGCAGTCATAATTGGACGAACTCCCCCATTAAAAAATGATGATATACAAACAAGTGTTATAATAATTTGTGGATTATTAAAAAATACGCAAAAAAACAAAAAAATTCCTGCGGTCAATTGAAAGACAGCATAAGTTTTTACTCGTCCAAGATGATCTGCAATTTGCCCTCCAGCAAAAGAACCTGGAATTGATGATAAGGCAGTAAGCATTACTGCAAATCCAGCACTCTCATAAGTAAGTCCCATTTTCTTAACTAAAAACAAAGTTAAAAACGGCAATACAAAATCACCAAACCGATTGGTAACTTGTGCTAAAAATACAATATAAATACTTTTTGGCAATCCTCTATAGGTATCAAAATACCTCAACTTTACCATTCCCTTCATTTAATTTTTTAATATTAATAGATATTTACATAGGTTTTTTATATTCCAAAACATTTATTATTAATTCTACATTTAAAGACATATACCTTTATTTATTGTATTAATATGGTTGATTCAAAACAACTGTTTCCACTTTTATATAAAGTATTGTTTGAAAACAAATAAAAAAAATTGCAATACCTAATCACTCATTAAGTACTACAACTTTATATTAATTGTTAAACCAAATAACCTTACCTGATTTTAGCATATATTTAGCTTCTACTATTTTTACATTACCCTTTTTTATTTCTTCTTTAATAATCTTAGATTTTTTTAACTCATCACTTGAATTAATAATATTTTCATTGGTAGCTTCTTCAATTAACTCTTTACCAAACAAATTCTTTGATTTAGCTTTTTGAACTGAAGGTTCTATCTTATTTATTATAGCTCCAATATTTCCATGTACTTTTTCCCCATTTTCTTTTACTGCTGCTTCAACAGCCCCACAATTTTCATGCCCCATTACAACTATAAGAGGTGTTTTTAAATGCGCCACTGCATATTCCACACTTCCCAATTCGATTTTATCAATTACATTTCCCGCTACTCGAATAACAAACAAATCACCAAGACCCTGATTAAAAATAAGTTCCGGCGGCACACGAGAATCAGAACAAGTAATAATTACTGCACAAGGATTCTGACCATTTACTAAAGATTTACGTTTTGAACTACTTAAATCAACTTGCAGAATCTTATCACTCTGAAACCTCTCATTACCAGCCTTTAGTAATTTTAAGCAATCATCATATTTTTTTATCCCTGATTGTTCATTCGTCTTAATAACATTAACAGTTGCACCAAATCCAATGCTGCTTCCAGATAAACCACTTAAAATACTCAATGTGACTATAGTTATAATTGAAATACGCAAAAATATTTTTTTCATAATTCCATCTCCTTATGTTATAGGCAAATTTTAAAGTATGATTTATTATTCGATTGATTTTGTTATCCTATACTATTTAATTCACAATGCATAATTATATCATTCAGCTAAAAAAAACCCATCCATGTATGGATAGGTTTAATCTCATTTTTTATATTAATTATGATCTTGTTGCTTATTGTAGTGTACATGTAATAACTCATGAACCCGGTCCTTTAAAATCCCTGAATATAATGAATCCATCAATGGATTATCATCTGTACGATTTACGCTATTCATTTTATCCGCCTTATATAGTCCAATGCCTCGTTTAGATTTCCCTTCAACTTTTGCAAACGGTTGACCTGCTCCACTAACGCATCCGCCGGGGCAAGCCATAACTTCTACAAAATCATAATGGACTTCACCAGATTTTATCTTTTTTATAATATTATCTGCATTCTTGAGACCACTTACTATAGCAAATTTTATAACGCGATCATCTACCTTAATACTGGCTTCTTTAGTGCCGTCCATGCCCCTAACACCATCAAAAGCCAGAGCGCGTAATATTGCAATGGGCTTATCACTTAAAACTTTACGTATAACAGCTTCAGTAACGCCACCAGTTACTCCAAATATAACTCCAGCTCCACTACTAATTTCAAATGGCATATCTAGTGCCTCAGGTTCTAATTCTGAAAACGCAATTCCCGATTCTTTTATCATATTAATAAGTTCTTGCGTTGTTACTACATAATCAACGTTAGGAACGCCATCCTTTTTTAGTTCCTCCCTATCAGCTTCGAACTTTTTTGCTGAACAAGGCATTATCGCTACGCTCACAAGTTTTTTATCATCATCTTTGTAATGTTCCTTTAAAACAGAAGCAAACATTTCCATAGGAGATCTGCAAGTAGAAACATTCTCCATCATCTCCGGATAAGTATTTTCAACGTACTTCACCCAGGCAGGACAACAAGATGAAAATAGAGGTAATTTTTCCTTATCCTTAAGTTTTGAAATAAATTCATTTGTTTCCTCTATAACCGTAAGATCCGCCCCGACTGAGGTATCAAATACCTTATCAAATCCCATTCTCCTTAGGGCTGTTACTATTTTGCCCATTGAATTTTCACCATCATCTTGTCCTAATTCCTTGTTTATTGCTACTCTTACTGCAGGTGCAATTTGAACTACAACCAAAGTACTCTTATCACTAAGATCTTTCCAAAGTTCATCTACAGTACTCTTTACTACAATAGCACCAGTTGGGCATACTGCCGCGCACTGACCACAACCAACGCAATTAGAGTCTCCAATAGGTTCATTAAAAGCAGTTGACACCGTCATTTTAGACCCTCTGCCAACAAAATCAATTGCCCCAACGTTTTGTACTTCAGCACATACTCGTACACAATCACCGCATAAAATACATTTGCTTGGATTTCTTACAATACATACGGATGAATCGTCTATTTCCTCTGTTTTTGCAGTATTTTCAAATCTTACCTTCTTTATTCCAAAACGTTTTGCTAGCTCTTGCAACTTACAACGAGTATTTTTCACACAACTTGTACAATCTCTGCAGTGATTTGCAAGTAATAACTCAAGAATATTTTTTCTATACTTTCTAAGCCTCGGAGTATTTGTATATATATCCATACCCGCTTTAGGAGGAGTAGAGCATGCAGCTTCAATGCCTCCACGTTTATTTTCTACCATACACATACGACAAGCGCCATAAACTGAAAGTTCCGAATAAAAGCATAATGTAGGCAATTCAATACCCATTTTTCTAACTAATTCAAGAATATTTTTCTCATCCTTTATTTCAACAGGAATATCGTCTATAGTCATAAACTGTCTATTCATTCTATTAGTCCTCCTTTATAGCTTTAAATGCACAGGCATCTATACAACTACCACATCTTATGCACTTATCATTATCAATTGAAAATGGCTCTTTAATTTTACCTGTGATTGCTCCAACTGGGCAAATTTTTGAACACTTTGAGCATCCCTTGCACATTTTTGGATCAATAAATATTGTCTTAAGCTTCTGACATGTTTTAGATGGACATTTTTTATCAACAATATGTGCTTCATACTCATCTCGGAAATTCTTAATAGTGCTGACAACTGGTAATGGTGCTGACTTGCCCAGCCCACATAGTGATGTTGAAGATATTGTATCTGCAAGTTCTAATAACATATCTATGTCGCCTAGCTTACCTTTTCCTGCAACTATCCCTTCAAGAATTTCAAGCATTCTCTTAGTACCTTCACGACAAGGAACACATTTACCACAAGACTCATTTCTTGTAAAGTTCATAAAGAATCTTGCAATCTCAACCATACAGGTATCCTCGTCCATAACTACAAGACCACCAGAACCTATCATCGCACCTGCATTTTTAAGTGAATCGAAATCTAGTGGCAAATCAAGATCTTCTGTTGTAAGACATCCACCAGATGGACCACCTATCTGAACAGCCTTAAACTTTTTGCCGTTTTTTATCCCTCCACCAATATCAAATATTATTTGTCTTAAGGTTGTACCCATTGGTACCTCAATAAGTCCTGTATTTTCAATATTTCCTGTTAAAGCAAACGCTTTTGTACCAGGGCTATTTTTAGTTCCAATTGACTTAAACCATTCTACGCCTTTATTAATTATTACTGGCACATTAGCAAAAGTTTCAACATTATTAAGTACTGTTGGCTTACCAAAAAGTCCTTGTTCAACAGTTCTTGGAGGTTTTACTCTTGGCATACCTCTTTTTCCTTCGATGGAGGCTGTTAACGCGCTACCCTCTCCACAGACAAATGCACCAGCACCTTTATTAATTTGAATATCAAAACTAAAGCTTGTCCCAAGAATATTTTCGCCTAAAATACCATATTCTTTTGCTTGTTTAATAGCATTGGAAAGTCTATTTACAGCAAGAGGATATTCTGCGCGAACATATAAAAAGCCTTTTTGTGCACCACAAGCGACAGCAGCAATTATCATTCCTTCAAGTACTCTATGAGGGTCTCCCTCCATTACACTCCTATCCATGAATGCTCCTGGGTCACCTTCATCACCATTACATACAATATATTTTATCTCTTCCTTTTGACGTCGCACCTGGTTCCATTTACTACCAGTAGGGAATCCACCGCCTCCACGACCTCTTAAATTCGACTCCGTTATTTGCTTAATAACCTCATCAGAACTCATATCAAATATCACTTTTTCGAGTGCAGAATATCCCCCTATAGCAATATATTCTTCTATTGAGGTTGCATCAATGTGTCCACAATGTTCAAGTGCAACCCTAGTTTGTTTTTTATAAAAAGAAATTTCTTCCTGTTTCCTAAATATTTGTCCTTTTTTAGTATATACAAGTCTATCAACACATTCATCTTTAGCAATAGTCTTGTCCACAATTTCTTCGCAATCCTCTACCTTTACTTTTAAGTATAAATATCCAAATGGTTCTATTCGTACTAGTGGACCCATTTCACAAAATCCATGACATCCGCTTTTTTTAACTCCAACAGTTTCATCATGGGGTTCTTTCTCAAGGCTTACTTCACAATTTATGCCTTTTGCTTTCATAATTCTTATTAATTCATCATAAACACCTAGGGATCCTCCTGCAATGCAACCAGTACCAGCACATATGATGATTTTCTTTTTTTCTTTTATAAAACTATTTTTATATATATTTCTTGCTTTAATTAGATCGTTTCTATTATGAAGCATATTATTTTTCCTCCTTAAGAGTATTTAGTAGCTCCATTGCTTTTTCTGGCGTCATAGCACCATGTACTTTATCATTAATAGTCATAGCTGGTGCAAGTCCACAGACGCCTAGGCAAGAAACCGTTTCCAAAGTAAACGTTAAATCATCTGTTGTAGTTTTAGTTTCCGAAAGTTCTAAATGTTTTCTTAACTTTTCTAATATAGGAATAGATTTTCTAACGTGACAAGCAGTACCATCACATATTTTTATTATAAACTTACCTTTAGGTTGTAATGAAAAGTTTTCATAAAAAGTTGCCACACTATATATTTTCGCCCTACTCATTCCGAGCTTCTCTGATAGATATGAGAATACCTCCTTCGGTAAATACCTATAGCACTCCTGGGTATCTTGCAATATTGCAATAATATTACTAGATTTAAACTCATGATCTTTTAATATATTATCGAGATTACTATAATCAAATGTTGTGCTCATTTTTATCCTCCTCCTAAATCTAAAAACCAAATATGTTTTACAAACAATCACCATTCTTTTTTTGTTATAAAATTAACAATCATAGTCATTATAGTTTTAACGCGATTATTTGTCAATAAATTCTGGAAAATATGATATTTCAATATATAAATATTAAACTTTATACTGACCATTAGCAATAAATCTAGCCGATTTTTCTAAATGCAATAATATTTGATTTGCACCCATTGCCAAACTTGTTGACATAATTGTTCCCCATAGTATTTTCGGCAGATAATTCATTCTAAGTCCATCAAACAAAATAACCCCTAATCCACCTGCGTTTATTACCGAAGCAATAGTAGCTATTGAAATGGTGGTTACTGTAGCAATTCTTACCCCTCCAAGTATTATTGGAAGGGCTAAAGGCAATTGTATTTTTATAAATAGCTGAGACGAATTAAAACCCATTCCCTTTCCTGCCTCAATAATTGCTGGGTCTATTGCTTTAAATGCTACAAAAATATTTCTAACAAGAATATACTGATTATAGATTACCAAAACGAAGATTGCTGTTCCTCTTCCAATCCCTAATATAGGTATTAATAATGCAAAGAACGCTAGACTTGGCACAGAATAAATTACACCCAAAAGAGATATAACAACCACAGATAAAACTTTTGACCTTAAAATTAAAAGTGAAACAGGAATTGCGATTAGTAGAGATATTAAAACACTTATTGATACAATTTCAAGGTGCTGTAGCATCAAAAGTAAGATGTTATCATAATTTCCAAATAAATACTTTATCATATGCTACCCCCTTATCTGCACCTGCTTTATTTTTAATTGCTCAAGTGTAATTTTGCCAACTACTTCATGATTGTCCTTTTCTACAATTAAATAATCGATATCCTCCTGAAGAAAATATGTTAATAAGTGCTTTAAATTATCATTTTCATTAACTTTTATGTCACCTTCTTTTATTTTCACATCAATTGGAATCATTACAGCACTTGCTCGTACAAACTTAAGCTTTTGTATAATATTCTCTGAAGAAACCAACCGCGTAACAAATTCATTAGCTGGATGAAATAATATATTTCGAGGAGTGTCAAACTGCTGTATTACACCTTTATCCATAATAATTACTTTCTCTCCTAATTTGAAAGCTTCATTTACATCATGAGTTACAAAAATAATTGTCTTATTAAGTTTCTTTTGAATCTTTAAAAGTTCATCCTGAAGATTTAATCTAGTTATAGAGTCTAATGCTCCAAACGGCTCATCCATTAGCATTACTTCAGGGTCAGCAGCCATTGCTCTTGCTATCCCTACCCTTTGCTGCTGACCTCCTGATAATTGCCTTGGATATCTTTTTTTGTAATCCTTAGAAGGAATTTTCACTAGATCCATTAGCTTGTCAACTCTTTGCTCTATATCCTCCTTATTCCATTTTAAAATATTTGGAACTGTAGCAATATTCTCCTCTACTGTCATATGAGGAAACAGTCCTATTTGTTGAATAACATATCCAATCTTTTGTCTATGTTTTTCTGCTGGAATTTTTTTTATATTTTCTCCAAAGAACATTATTTCCCCAGAGCTTAATTCGTGAATTCTGTTTATCATTTTCAGAAACGTAGTTTTTCCCGAACCTGAGGTTCCGAGTATTGTTATAAAACTACCTTCTTCTATGCTTACACTTACATTAGTTACAGCATATTGCTCCGAACTGGGAAATTTTTTACTTGCTTTTATAAATTCAATTGCTATCCTTTTCAAAAGCTAAACCTCCTTCCTTCATATATATTTTTTATTTTACAAATTCGTCATCAAAAAAATCCTTAGCTACACTCGTGTATTCTCTTTTATCTATATCTACTTCAGCATTCAATTTTATTATTGTTTTATTATCAATTTTACTTGTAACATTATTTAAAATTCCTCTTATGTCAGGGTTCTTTTCAAGAAGATCTTCATTTATAACTGGGGCTATATTGTATGGTGGCCATGCACATTTATCATCCTTAAGTACCACAAACTCATCTTTGCTTAATTGCCCTTCTGTTGTATATGCAACAGCAACATCTGCTTTATCATTGTGAAGTACATCATATTTAAGTCCATTATTATAGATCTTTTCGCTTTTGAATTTAAATTCCCCATAAGTCTTTATTAGTGATTGAAGTCCATCTGCTCTTTCATTAAATTCACCTTGAGATGCAAATCTTATTTTCCCTGCATTTTTTTGCAAATCAGTTATAGTGTGTATATTATATAAATCAGATGATTTTTTAGAAATTACAAGTCCCTGTCCATCATTCGCAGAAGAAGGTTCTAGCCAAATTAATTTGAATTTTTCTTTATACTTGGCTGAAACCAGATCATATACTTGTTTTGAATCAAACTTTGGTTCTTCCTTTAATATGGAAATTAGTGCAGTACCGGTATACTCTGGGTATAAATCAATATCTCCATTTATAAGGGTTGTATGAACCACTGCACTACTAAGATTAAATTTTCTTTCAACCTTGTAACCTGCTTTTTCTAAAGCCATTGAATAAACCTCCGCTAAAATCAACGATTCTGTAAAATCTTTAGAACCAACTTTTATTGTAGGTTTATTTTTAGCTTCGGCTGTCTTTGGATTCGCAACTGAATCAGTAGATACAATACTTTTTTTAGTACAGCCAGTTAGAACTGAAATCAATACGGTTAATAGAAAAACTACAACTAATCCCTTTATTCTTTTATTCATAACTATTCACTCTCCTAGTATAATTTTTTACTCTCTTTGATATTTTGTGATACTTTGCTGAACCGTAAATAACAACAATTCTGCTACTACAGAAAGTAGAGCAACTGATGCTCCCCCTATTATTAATATTCTAAAATCATTCATATTAAGTCCAGTAAAAATGAAATCCCCAAGCCCACCAGCTCCTATATATGAAGCTAAAGTAGCACTTGCAATCACTTCAACTGTAGAGGTTCTAACTCCTGTAATTATTAATGGCATTGATAGTGGAACTTCGATTTTAAGTAGCATTTTCCTTTTATCCATTCCCATTCCTTTTGCACTCTCGAGAACTGAAATATCAATGTTTTTTATTCCTAAATAAGTATTTATAAGTATCGGCGGTACTGCTAAAATAACAAGCGCCAGTAGTGCTGGAGTGAATCCTGTTCCAAGTATCGGCATAACTAGTACTAATATTGCAAGGCTTGGAATAACCCTAAAAAAATTAAATAAGTTCATTATCGGTTGAGATGCTTTTGTGAATCTGACACACAAAATGCCCAGTGGCACCGCTATTATAATACTTATCAAAACTGCTGTAACACTAATAGTTATATGTATCTCCACTGCTTCATAGTATTTATCAATATGTTTTAATAAATAATCAATAATCCCTGTAAGCATTTGAATTTCTCCTTTCTAAAAAAGAACTCTTCTTATAGATATCTACTTATAGTTTTTACAAACTTATCTTCTGAAAACGCCTTAGAAATATAACCATACATATCATTGTATGATTATATTTCTAAAGTGATAACACTTAGCAAAAAAATATAACAGCCAATCTATATTAAAAACTATAAATTGGCTGTTAAAAAATCATAATTAATTTTTTATTTCTTCAATTCCCGTACTATATTTGGTGGTATTTCACCTTGCAATGCTTTAACAAGATTTTGCGCTGCTAACATTGCCATATCGAAACGAGTCTTAATAGTGGCTGATCCTATATGTGGAACTGTAACTACGTTAGGTATTTTAAGTAACGGGTTTTGGGGGTTAACGGGTTCTTCTTCGTACACATCCATACCTGCACCGCGAATTTCTCCACTTTGAAGTGCATTTATTAAAGCCAGTTCATTAACTGTTTGCCCCCTAGATGCATTAATAAATATTGCAGTATTTTTCATTATTTTAAACTCATCGAAATCTATAAGATGGCGCGTTTCTTCACTCAGTGGAATCATTAAAACAATGAAATCAGACTTAGCTAAAAGAGATTTAAAATCACAATAGTTAACTCCTAGTTTTTCTTCTACATCTTTTTTCCTGTTTCTGTTGAAATAACATACTTCCATATCAAATCCAAGCCTTGCCCTTTTAGCTACTGCTTCACCAATTCTACCCATTCCAATTATACCTAAAGTTGAATGGTGTACATCTGTTCCAAAAAGTGTTTTGTTATCATCTTTACTCCATTTACCTTGTTTTACATACCTGTCTAATTCGGGGATTCTCCTTGCACACGATAAAATCAGACCAAATATTAAATCTGCAACAGTATTATCTAAAACGCCTGGAGTGTTCGTACCTATGATGTTTCTCTCTCTCATAACTCCAATATCAAAATTGTTATATCCAACTGAAATATTACTAACAACTTTTAATTTGGGGGCACGGCTTAACAGTTCATCATTAATCAAAACACCTGATAACAAAGCACCCTCTTTATCATGAAGCTTATCTAGCAGTTCACTTCTTGAAATATCTTGTTCCCCTTCCCATTTATCGTAATCACAAAATCTTGATAAATAATTTTCTACCTCTCTAGGAATAGACTCTGTAATATATATTTTAGGTTTTTTCATAATTTCCCTCCTATGTTTCATTTTTAAAACAGTTTTTTAAATTCTAAGTTATATTAATACTAAAATTACCCCAATTATAGGTTTGATAGCAATATAAAATTAATCCATTTTATTCTCAAATTTACTTACACTACTTCGAATTACTAATTCAGTATTTATCTCAATTTTTTCATTAAAGTTGCCGGTTTCTTTAATTTTCTCCATTAGCCTGTTTACTGCCACTTTACCTATATAGCTTTTATGTACTTTAACAGTAGTTAATCTAGGGCTACTTATTTTACCAAAAGGCATATCATCAAATCCAACTATTGAAATATCTTTTGGTAGTTTTATACCATTTTCCTTTAAAGCTTTGATAGCTCCAAAAGCTATAATATCATTATCTGCAAAAAAAGCTGTAGGTAATTCTATGTTATCATTTTGTAGAATACATTTCATTTCTTTATATGAACCTTCGAGAGTTGGTTCAAGTTTAATTGAAAAATTAGTATTTTCAATTAATCCATAATCTTTTAATGCATTCTTATAACCTTGAGTTCTTTCAAGAAAATTATTTATAGGAATAGAACTTTGAAGATGACCTATGTTTTTATGACCATTTTCAGCTAAATAAGTTACTGCTTTATATGCGCCTCTAATATTATTTATGGTTACATAATCAAAATCTAAATTATTAAAATAATTATCAATAACAACTATTGGTATATCTAAATTTTTTAAAAATATTAAATCTTCAGGTTTCATTTCAGTAGCAAGAATAATTATCCCCGATATATTGCTTACTCTAAAATTATCATTAATCTCCTTAGCTAGATAATCTCCATGGAATATATGTGAAATTAAAAGTTCATAACCTTGGTCCTTACATTGTAATTCAATTCCTTCAATTAATGTTGAAAAGAACGGAGTATCTGAAACAATATAACCATGCTTTTTATAAACTATTAATTTTATTATTTTTTGTGTTTTATCTTTTTTAGAACTATTTTTAATATAACCCATATCTTTAGCAACTTTAATAATTAGTTGTTTTTTCTCTTCACTTACACCTTTTTTATCATTAAGTGCATTAGAAACAGTTCCTGGAGAAACCCCAGCTACTATTGCAATATGCCTTATAATTGGTTTCATTATATCACCATACCTCTATTAATTCATTCTTATTACTATTTTAATTTCTTTAAATTAATTATATTGATTATTGCTAAAATATTCAATTATATTATAGGTAAATATTATAATCTACCTACTACGAATATAATTAAGAGAATGGCTTTCTATTCTCTTAATTATATTTCTAAACATTTTTATTTTTTTAGTGTGTTACTTTATTTTGAAAATTACGCTGTGCTTGGTCAGCTATAACTGCTAAAACAATAACTGTTCCTTTTATTACCATTTGCCAAAAGGATGAAACACCAATCATAATCATACCATCATTAAGAACACCAATTATAAATGCGCCTATTAAAGTCCCACCTATAGTACCAACTCCACCTGACATTGATGTTCCGCCTAGCACTGTAGCGGCTATTGCATTTAGCTCCCATGATTCTCCAGTGGCAGGATGAGCTGCTACAAGCTGTGATGCTACAATTAACCCTACCATAGCAGCACAAAACCCAGAAAACATATAAACAAACATTTTAACTTTATTAATTCTAACTCCAGAAAGTTTTGCAGCCTTTTCATTTCCGCCTAAAGCATAAATATGCCACCCAAGAGGAGTTTTTTTAGATAAATATGCAGCAACTGCAACTATAACAATCATTATCCAAATTGAGATAGGTAACCCTAAAAGTACTCCCTCCCCTAGATATGGAAAACCTGTATTACCCAAACTGCTACTACCAACTAAATTAGGAAAAGTTTGTCCATTAGATCTTATTAATGCAAATCCACGAGCAACATATAACATACCTAATGTAGCTATAAAAGGAGGAACATTTAATTTGCTTATTAATAATCCATTTAAACCACCTACAAGTGTACCTACTATTAAAGTGATTATAATTATCATAATAACATTAAAGTAAATCGTGACTCCAAATATAGGAATTTTAAGTCCTTCAAAAATAAGACCACCAGCAATCATTGCAGAAAAACCTACTATAGATCCTACTGACAAATCTATGCCTCCACTGACTATAACAAAGGTCATTCCAATAGCTAAAATTGCTATTAAGCCTGAATGTTTTCCTATAAGAATTAAAGTTGTACTTGTTAAAAAGTTAGGAGTTATTATGCTGAAAATTATTAGTAGAACTATTAGGGCTATTAATGTTCTTAACTTTAAGAGAATTCCACCAACGGATAAATTTTTAAAATTATTTTTTTTTATATTTAATATCATAATTTAATGCCTCTCCTTATCATCATCAAATTTTCTATTCTCTAAAACCCGCTGCAGATGCAACAACTAATGATTCTTCTTGTATTTCATCGCCTTTAAATTCACCTGTTACTTTTCCATTTGACATAACAATTACTCTGTCAGCTGCTCCTACAATTTCTTTTAAGTCGGATGATATATATATAATACTAAAACCATCAGATGCCAATTTATTCATTATTTTGAAAACATCCTCTTTAGCACCAACGTCTATACCCCTAGTAGGTTCATCCATGAAGAGTATTCTTGGAGACGTTAAAATCCATTTTCCAATTACAATTTTCTGTTGATTTCCACCACTTAAAGAGTTAATTGGCATTGTGCTATCAGCAACTTTTATATCTAATTTTTTTATTATTTTATTTATATCATTTTCTTTATCCTTTTTAATCAAATGAAAAATTTTGGCATAATTTTTTAAATTAACAAAAGTTAAATTATCTCCAATATTTAAAGATTGGATTATCCCGTCTCTTTGCCTATCTTCTGGGATATATGCAAATCCTCTTTTGATTTGTTTTGAGATACTGTTCATATCTATTTCTTTATTTTCAAGATATAATTTGCCTTTTGCATCGGGATGCAGTCCCATGAGGCATTCAATTAATTCAGTACGTCCAGCACCCATAAGGCCGTAGAGTCCCAAAATCTCTCCTCTTTTCAGAGAGAAAGATACATTATCAACTACATATCCACCCACCTTATTTCTAAGACAAATAGACTCTCCCCTAAATATTTCTTTATCACTTTTAACTTTTCCCTTTCTATTAATAAATGACACTGGTTCATGACCAACCATATTTCTCACTATCCATGGTACATCAATATTTTTAACCATTTCTTCAACTATAAACTTACCATCTCTAAGTATAGTGATATAGTCGCCAATTTCTACTACCTCCTCTAACCTATGTGATATATAAATAATTGCAATATTCTTCTTTTTTAATTCATTAATAAGTTTAAATAATATTTTAATTTCAACTGAGCTTAAAGCCGATGTTGGCTCGTCCATAATAAGTATCTTTAGATTTTCCTGAGCCATTGTTTTTGCAATTTCTATAACTTGCTGTTCACCGACTCTTAAGTCGCCTACTCTCACTCTAGGATCAAAAGATTGTTCTAATTTTTGTAGTAGCTTTACTGTTTTTTCATAATGTAATGTATCATTTAGAATAAATCCATGTTTTGTATCTTCTCTTGACATAAAAATATTCTGCATAATATTCAGATTTGTAAACAAGTTTAATTCTTGATGAATAATTCCTATTCCTTTGCTTACTGCATCTCTAGTATCCTTTAATTGAATTTCATTACCGTCTAAGGTAAGAATACCACTTGTTAACTGCTCCACCCCGGCTAATATTTTCATTAAAGTAGATTTGCCCGCTCCATTTTCGCCAATTAATATGTTTACTTTACTCTTATAAACGTTAAAATCAACATTATCTAAGGCTATTGTTCCTGGGTATACTTTGGTTATTCCTATAGCCTTCATACAGATATTAGAATCATCCTTTATTTCCTTCTCTAAAGTTTCTTTAAAAACACTCATTACTTTCCACCCTCTAATACTTTAATATTAACAGGAGTTATCATAATTCCATTATCCTTATCAAATGTAAATGCTCCAATAAACTCAATTTCCTTATTAACAGATTTACCAAAATCAATCCCTTTTAGAACCTTGTCATTAACAATTTTATTATATGCATTTGATACTGCTGCAAAATCTATCTGGTTTTCAAAATCATCAAATTTTAATGAACTTAAAGAATCTCTTATTGATGTCTCCTTAATAACCGATCCAATTTGAATTTTAACGTCAGACTTTTTATCATAAGGAGCTAAATCAATATTAATTATTCCATTTTTAGAGCTTTTATCTATGTTAATTACCTTACCTTTACCTTTTACAATAAAATTCAATTCCCCACCAGACTGTATATTTTTATATCCATATTTAATAGCCGCCGAATCAGGATTTTCAGTGATAGCTTTTATTAATATATCAGACTCAACTGCCTTTTGATTAAAGTATTTAATAACTTTATCATCCCAAGTTTTTGTTGCATAATCGTCTGCATTAAAAATGTCACCATTAGAAGCTACACCTGCTTTGTTAATATCACTATCTTTTACTATTTTAAAAGGGGCACATGCAGAAAATAAAATTGGCATAAGTAAAACGATTATTATAAGTACTTGTTTCTTAACTTCTATTCTATAAGACTTCATTTAATTATCTCCTATTAAATTATTATAGGTTAAATTTGGTTAAGGATATTTATACTACCCTTAACCATATAGTACATTTCTAAAATCAAATTAATTATTTTGTAATTGAAAAGGTTTCTAACAGTTTTGCATTTTTTGAATTTATAAGTATACAATCTATTAATTGTTTTTCTTCTTTTGCACCAGTGACTCCTGTTTTAATAAATTTGTCTGCCTGCACTACTGCTAATTGAGCACCATCAAAAGCTGGTTGTAGAACTGTAGCCTTAATTCCACCTGCAAGTATTGAATCACGAACGTCGTTACTGCCATCAAGGCCTACTACTATAACATTAGTTAATTTTGCATTCTTTAATGCAGCTTCAGCGCCCATAGCCATTGTGTCATTTCCGCAAATTACACCTTTAATATTTTTATTTGCTTGAATTATAGATTCCATTTTACTAAATGCTTCAGTCTGACTCCAATTAGCACTCTGTTTTGCAACAGATTTGAGATCAGTGTATTGGTCAATTACATCATGATAACCTTTTGATCTTACTCCTGCATTATTATCAGATTCCTTACCAACTAACTCTACATAATTACCTTTCTCACCCATTAATTTTACAAATTCTTCTGCCCCTAATTTAGCACCTTGATAATTATTTGATACAATTTGTGCTTTAGCTATGCCAGTTTTATTAATTTCACGATCTATCAAAAATGTTGGTATACCAGCTTTTAAAGCTCTTTCAACTGGTGCTACAGTAGCATCAGCACCTGCATTATCACAGATAATTGCAGCAGCCTTTCTAGCTATGGCAGTATCAAACAATTCGCTTTGTTTGTTTGAATCATCATCATGTACCAAAATTAAAGTCTCATACCCAAGTTCCTTAGCCTTTGCAGCTGCACCTGTAGCTTCTGCCTTAAAGAATGGATTATCTGGAGATGGAGTAATAATAACAATTAGATTTGATTTTTTAACAGTCTCCTTTGCTACCGTAGTTGTTGTTGCCCCCTTGCCACATCCAACTAAAGAAACAGCCATCATAGAAATAACTAATAAACTTAAAATTGATTTTGACATCTTACCCATAATTAATTCCCCCCTATATTTTATATAAAATCTGCTTAGCAGACTTTATTCACCCCTTAAAAATGCTTTTACGTCTTCTTCATTGTCATCATAAAGATCAGGTTTAAGACCTGGTATATATTTACAAGCCTCATACACTACTGGCACAACATCTGCATGTACACCAACACAGTGATGAACATAAGGACCTGTTACTAATTTATCCTCTAATTTTTTCAAATTCAGAACTTCAATCCATAAATATGTTCCTGTTATAAATGGACCCTTTATGCCTTTTGCACTTCCTAGCAGCATAGAATACTCCCCATGATCACCATCAAATCTTAGTATAGAAATGTCTCCCCCTTTTATTTCTCCATGTACAGCACCAGAACATTGATTATCTAAAGCAAACGGAATACCTAATTTTGCTTTTGTTCCAGCTTTCATTAAAGAAATTGGCCATGGACCACAATGTTGAAGTAGCTCTCCATTTTTATTTTCAGGATGGGCTACCGTCCAATCAGCAAAGAAGGTTGGTGTTTTTCCCATAACTGCGGCCTGTGCTATAACTGAAGTTATTGCACCATGAATATCAGTTTCACAAGCAACTGGAATTCCCTCATCCGTTAATAATGAATTTGCCATACATGGCATTATTTTAAGGGCATCTTGAAGCGAACTCCAGCATTGTATAGCTACGGCCTTACAACTAAGCTTTTCTACAAAGCTGTTAATAGCAAGTTTTAAAGCAGCGATACGTTTTACATCTTTATCTGGTACGTTGACTTCAACATTGTTTTTAATGAATTCAATAGTTTCCTTAAGCTTTACACCATTCTCTTCTTCAATTTCTAATATTTTACTAGTAAAATCAGTCATTGTTATAGGTCTAATTTGAATTCCGAATTTTTCTAAAAGTTCTCCCTCGTTATACATCATTGTCCAAAAATCTGCAGGCCTTGTAGCTATCTGTAATATTTTTAAATTTTTAAGTTCTTTAACTACATTTGAAGCTGCTACAAAGTTTTTTAAACCTCTTTCAAAAGCTTCTTCCTCTAACCTACAGTTCGGAATATATGTGAAAGGAGTGTTAAACCTTCTCAAAACTTTTCCAGTAGCAAAAAGTCCGCATTGCGTATCCCTTAATCTACCCCCACCAGGAAGTGGCATCTCATCTTTAGGTCCCCAAAGTAACACTGGCAATTTAAAAGCTGAAGCAACTTTTCCCACCAAATCTTCTGTACCAAAATTGCAATGAGGAAAAAACAAAGCATCTATTTCTTCTTTTCTAAATTTTTCAATAACCTTCTTTACATCCTTTTCATCATATAAAAGTCCTTCATCGTTAATATCATCTATATCAACGTATTCCAAACCTAATTGTGACAACTTTTCTAAGGTCAATCTTTTAAACTTTAAAGCATCCTCCTTACTAAAAATAAATCTTCTTGTTGGCGCTACTCCAATTTTAATTTTATAATCCATTTCCTACCTCCAAAATAAATTAATACTAAGCGAGTACTTTTTTAATTGCTTTTTTCCATCCATCATAATATTTATTCACAGTTCCAATATCCATTGATGGACTGTAAACCTTATTTTTACTTATTATATTTTGAAGCTCCTCCCTAGAACGCCAAATTCCTACTCCGAGTCCCGCTATATAAACAGACCCCATCAAAGATAGTTCTTCAGTAAGAGATTTTACTACATTAATTCCTAAAATATCCGCCTGAAACTGCATTAAAAAATTATTACTAGATGCTCCACCATCAACTCTAATTTCTTTTAAATGAATTTTGGTTTCTTTTTCAATTGAAACCAATGCATCTTTTATCTGATAAGCTATACTCTCAACAGCAGCGCGTACGATATTTTCTTTTTTAGTATCTCTATTCATGCCTATAATTGCAGCCTTTGCCTTAGGTTCCCAATAAGGAACTCCAAGTCCCACAAAAGCAGGAACTAAATAAACTCCCTGGTTACCAATTAGACCATTTATCATTGGTTCAATCTGAGAAAAATTATTTACAAGTCCTAAATTTTCCTTAACCCAATTTATAGTGTCTCCACTGCAGTTTATAATACCTTCTACTGCATATTCTACCTTATCATTTATTCCCCAAGCCAATGCTGTAACAAGACCATTTTTTGATTGCACAAATTCATCTCCAATATTAACCATTATAGAAGATCCCGTGCCATAAGTAGCTTTGGCCATACCTTTCTCAAAACACAATTGTCCAAATAAAGCTCCTTGAGAATCTCCAATTATACCTGCTATGGGTATTCCTTCTATATTTAAACCTTTACATTTAATGTTACCAAAAATCTTATCTGAACATTTTATATCAGGAAGCATTGAACTCGGAATTTGAAAGATTTCCAATAACTCTGTGTCCCAGTGAAGGTCTTTAATATTAAAAAGGAGAGTTCTACTTGCATTTGTGTAATCTGTAGCATGAACTTTTCCACCGGTTAAATTCCATATAAGCCAAGTATCAATATTTCCAAGGATTAAAGTGCCTCTCTTAGCCTTTTCCTTTGCACCGTGAACGTTTTCTAAAATCCATTTCACTTTTGATGCAGAAAAATATGGATCTAAACGTAAACCTGTTTTTTCTTCTACTATTTCCTCATAGCCCTTTAATCTAAGTTCTTCGCATATTTTTGTTGTCCTTCTACATTGCCAGACAATAGCATTATACACAGGTATACCAGTTTCCGCGTCCCAAACCACCACTGTTTCTCTCTGGTTTGTTATAGAAAGAACTTTGATTTCATCCTTGTTTATTTTTACTTTATCCAACAATTTATTAATTATTGATTTAACATTCTCAAGTATTTCAATAGGATCATGCTCTACCCATCCAATACTAGGATAAATTTGTTTATGTGCTTTCGTTACCTTCTCTAAAATAATTCCTTTATTATCAACTAATAAAGCTTTTGATCCTGATGTGCTTTGATCTATTGCCAAAATATATTTGTTCTCCATTCACTACCCTCATTTTTTTAGCATTTTTTTAGCAATATTTTTGACATTACTCGTGGTTAATCCATAATAATTAAATATCTCTGAACTATCTCCTGCTATTGCTGGCTCATCTGGAATTCCAATTATGCTCATAAGTACGGGACAATTTTCAACTACTACTTGAGACACGGCTGCCCCAAGACCATTGTAAATACTGTGTTCTTCTATTGTAATAATATATTTTGTTTCCTTTGCTGCACTGATAATTGCCTCTTCATCTAAAGGTTTTATAGTATGCATATTTAGCACTCTACAACTAATTCCTTCCTTTTTAAGTTCATCCGCGCAGTCAATTGCGATTTTCATAGTCTCACCACAGGCGATAATTGTAATATCAGAACCTTCTCTTAAAGTAACTGCTTTCCCAATTTTAAAATCATAATCGTCTGACTCATAAATATCTTCAACTGGATTTCTTCCTATCCTTATATAGGCAGGTCCTTCAACCTTAACTAACTCCTCAAAAAGTCTTTTTGTTTCATGTCTATCAGCAGGCAAAAATACACCAATCCCCGGAATTGCCCTCAAAACTGCAATATCCTGCAGCGAATGATGGCTCATTCCTAAGGCACCATAACTCACGCCACCACTTATACCAATAAATTTAACGTTAGTATTAGAATAAGCTGCATCTAGTTTTATTTGCTCTATACTTCTCATTGTAAGGAAACATGCTGGCGAAGCTACAAAAGCTTTTTTTCCTGATGCCGCAAGTCCAGCTGCAATTCCCACTATATTTTGCTCAGCTATTCCAACTTCAACAAACTGCTTTGGATACATTTTAGCAAATTCGCCTAATGATGCCGAACCCCTTGAGTCACTTGTTAATACAACAATTTCCTTGTCCCTTTCAGCAAGTTTAAGCAAAGTATCACATACTACCTGCCTATTACTTATCTTATTCATAAATCATTCCTCCAATTTGTTTATTTAGCTCCTCTAAAGCAATTTTCATCTCAATGTAGCTTGGCACACCATGATGCCACTTAGCTACATTCTCCATAAAGGATACTCCTTTACCTTTTGTGGTATAGGCCATTATCAATGTAGGCTTATTATCTTTAGGAATGTTTTTTAGAACCCTTTGAAGTTGTTCTACATCGTTCCCATTCACAGGTATTACATTCCAGCCAAAGCTTTTCCATTTATCTTCTAAGTTTTCAAGTTTCATAACATCTTCAGTACTACCTGAAATTTGAAGTTTATTTCTATCAATAATGGCAACTAGATTATCTAAATTAAAATTTGAAGCTGCCATTGCCCCTTCCCAAACAGAACCCTCAGCTTGTTCACCATCCCCCATAAGTGTATATACCTTATAAGATCTTTTATTCATTTTTGCAGCAAGTGCCATACCAACTGCTATTGGTAACCCATGACCTAAAGCACCAGAATTCATTTCAACACCAGGGTTTTTGTTGTTTGGGTGACCAATTAAAGATGTGCCAAATTTACAATATGTCTGTAATTTTTCTTTAGGAAAAAATCCTTTATCTGCTAATATACAATATAAAGATTCAACTGCATGTCCTTTACTTAATATAAATCTATCTCTATTTTCCCATTTTGGATTCTTAGCATCTACGTTTAGAATATCGTAATAAAGAACAGTCAATATATCAGTATCCGATAAAGATGATCCAGTATGTCCTGTTTTAGCTTCATATACCATTTTCAGAACATCTATTCTTATATCCGTAGCTTTATTCTTTAAAAATTCTATATTTACCAACGTCTTTCACTCCTTCTATTGAAAATTTATTAAACTTTACTAATAATGAATTGCATAAATAATTCCAAGTAATATTTATAAATATTTTATAATTACGACCAAATTATTTAGTTGAATTTTTATTTTTTTGGAACTAATACTTTGTTTATAGTCTTTTCTATAAGTTTATTATGATTTTATTGTTTTTATTACTTTATTTCTAATAAATAAGCTAAATTATAAACTAAATATTTAGCTTATTATTTAGCTTAAATATTTAAGGGAATAAAAATGCTATAAAATTATAATAGGCATCCCCAATTGGGAATGCCTATTATAATATAAATACATATTTCAAATTAAAAATTATATTTAAAAACAAAAATTATATTTAGTTATGCAATTTCGTTTTTACTCATAACACTCAAAACCACGCAAAATACCATTAAAATAATAGCGACTACTATAGCACTCATTCCAGCCAAAATCCCAAAGGCATCCGATATTGCACCGGTTATAATTGGCATTATAATGGCTCCACTACCTCCTATCATAAGCAAAACACCCATTGACATAGGATAGGCCTTAATTGTATTACCAATACTAGCAACTGTTGTAGGATAAATTCCAGCCATAGAAAATCCCAATCCCATTATTGCTATTGTAATGACAGTTAAATCTCTGGTTGAAAGTAATAATAGGTAAAATGCAACAGTTCCAAAACTTGTTGTCAAAAGTAATGTTTTCTTAGATACTTTATCGCCTAAGTAGGCACAGGTTAATCTACCAGCAAGCATAACTACCCATAACAGCGATGCAAGTATTTGGGCATATTTTATAGTCATAATATTTGAATCTATAAAATATTTAACTAACCATCCATTAATAGTTGCTTCTGCGCATAAATAAAACAGCATAATTCCAGCACTAATCCAAAAATAACTACTTTTTAAAAATTCATATGATTTTTTTATATTTTTCTTCTTTTTTGGAGCATCATTTATTTTCATTTTTGAAAAAAGAAAGATAGAGATAATTGCAAGAATAATAATGACACCCGCTGCTATTTTCCAACCAATGTCACCAGACATGCTAGTGCAAAGAATAACTAAAAATGGAGCACTTAAAGCCCCAATAGCAAAAATACTATGTAAAAAATTAAGAGCTGCCGGGCTACTGTTTGACAATTCATTCACAGTTGTGTTGTTAAAATTAGAAATGCTCCCTCTGCTTAATCCTGTAAATGTGAATCCTATAATCAGTAATACTGGATTTCCTGTTAAAATCATGATTGTAAATCCCATAACAACAAAACTACATAAAAACATTATTGATTTTTTTCTTCCTAAATAAAGTGGCAACACACCTGCAATAAATCCAGATATTAAGTTTCCTGCTTGATGCGCAGAGAGCAAAATTCCACTCATTGTATTGTTTAGCCCATATTCATCACTGATTATTGGTAGCAACGAACCTAAGATCATTGCATAAAGTCCATTAACTGCGAAAACAAAAAAGCAACAATTTAGAATGTACCTCTTGTCTTTGTCTAGCTCTGAGTAAAATGATTGCTTTTTCATCTAAATAAAATCCTCCTTTGGGTAAAAAAATAAAGATCCCATACATTAACGTTTCCAAACAAGTTTGGAAATCGAAATATATGGGACTAAAGTTTTCCACCAAAATGTCTTATTTTATTTTATCAGAATTTAAATATATTTTCAAATCTTTTTTTATCATTATATAGTAACTGGGAACTGCGTACAACAATATACCCATTTTGAAAATTTCAGGAACATATCTACCAAATAATACATCTAATCCATCACCAAAGTAGTATGCACCAAGTCCAACTAAAAATAGATTTAATATATAAAATACTACATTTATATTAAGCCTGGAAAACCCTTTAGATATCACATAAACAATTAGAGCTGCACATATTAATCCTAGTAGTGATGAACCAGCAACTGTTAATGAAGAACCAGTTGAAGAACTAGCCAAAATAAATAATATTACTTCTAACAATTCTCTAAAAAATGTTATAGATGCAAGAATAAATACTCCCTTTCGACTTAATGAAATGAGTTGTTGACTAGCATCTGTGTTAAAAGATTTATTTTTCCTTAAAAGAACTACACTGTATAATATGAGTCCAGCTAATATTATACCAAGAAGTCCATCAAATAATTCTCCTGCAGGACCGTTTAGCAACGCAACTTGTGAGAATAATATTGAACCAGTTATAGCTGCGATAAAAGTTCCTAAAGCGCCACCTAGCAATGCACTCTTAGTCATTCCATATAGTTTGTTTTTGTTAAAATAAACTACTAGAGGAATAATTACTAAGAATATCTCTATGCCTTCTCTTAAGCATATTATAAAAGGAGCAAACATTGTTAATCGCCTCCTTATCACACTTCGTAGACTTGTCTACAATATATAATATGCTGAATTAAACTTATGGTGCCCTTTTGTTATACAACCTTTTATAATAAGTTTTACTTGCACATATTTACAAAATATTTATGAAATTCTAAGCTATTAGTAAGTTCCGGGTGAAAAGAGGTAACGAACATATTTTTTTGTCTTGCTGCTACAACATTATCATCAACAGTACATATTATTTGAACACCACTCATAACTTCTGTAATTAATGGTCCGCGAATAAAAACTAGTGGTAACGGTTCGCTTGAAATCTCATTGATTACAACATTCCTTTTAAAGCTATTAATTTGGCTCCCATAGGCATTTCTTTTTACCTTTATGTTCATAACTTTAAAATGACCATCTGGCTCTCCCTCTATATATTTAGCAAGTAGTATCATACCAGCACAGGTTCCCCACACAGGTAATCCTGAAATTATTTTTTCTCTTAATGGCATGAGCATTTTTCCCTCCCTTAAAAGTTTGCCTATTGTTGTACTCTCGCCGCCTGGTAAAATAATTCCCTGTATATCTTTAATATCCTCGAGTTTCTTAACCTCTACTCCTTGATGCCCAAGCCTATTAATATGATTGATATGTTCTATTACACCACCCTGAAGTGATAAAACTCCAATTTTCAATTTTACCATCCTCTTTCTGCAAACTTCTCTTTAATTTCACTTATTTCTAGACCACTCATTGCTTTTCCTAGATTTTCTGAAACTTCAGCTATAACTTTTGGATCATTATAGTATGTAGTTGCGAGTACTATAGCTTTTGCAACCGCTTGTGGATTTTCCGCTTTAAATATTGCTGAACCTACAAAAACTCCTTCTGCGCCAAGTTGCATCATGAGTGCAGCATCAGCTGGCGTAGCTATTCCACCTGCAGCAAAATTTACTACAGGAAGTTTACCATTTTCCCATACATATTCAATTAAATTAATTGGGGCTCCAAACTCTTTAGCAATTGTCATTAACTCTTCTTTTGGAGCATTTTTCACTTTTCTAATTTCATCCATTATACATCTCATGTGCCTAACAGCTTCTACTACATTTCCTGTGCCTGCTTCACCTTTCGTTCTTATCATTGCAGCACCTTCTCCAATTCTTCTTAATGCCTCTCCTAAATTCCTTGCTCCACAAACATAAGGAACCTTAAAATCCCATTTATTTATATGATACTGCTCATCTGCTGGAGTCAAAACTTCACTCTCATCTATAAAATCTACCCCTATCTCTTGAAGAATTTGTGCTTCAACAAAATGTCCTATCCTACCTTTAGCCATTACTGGAATAGTTACGGCTGCCTTTATTTCTTTAATCATTTTAGGATCAGACATTCTAGCTACGCCACCCTCTTTTCTAATATCTGAAGGTACTCTCTCCAGTGCCATTACCGCGCAGGCTCCTGCCTTTTCAGCGATTATTGCCTGCTCTACATTCACCACATCCATAATTACTCCGCCCTTTAACATCTGAGCTAAATTTTTATTAATTTCATATCTTTCCATAAGAAAACCTCCCAAATTTTATTTAATAGGCAGAGTATAACATACATTTATATTATATCGATACTGTATGGATACACTTGTACTGAAAGGGTAATTCTAGAAAAGGACTTTACATTACCCTCTTTAACTAATATACTTAGGGCAGTTAATAATTAAATAAAATAAACAAGGGGAGCTCATTTATGAGCTGAGAAAGAGATATTATCACTGACCCTCATAACCTGATTTGGGTAATTCCAACGTAGGGAGTTTTTTACAACGTTTTTTGTTGCAAGCTCTTTTATGGGCTTGCATTTTTTTATTTAAAAATAATTAACTACAAAGGAGATTAGAATATGATGACTTTTACAACCCAAATGGATGCTGCAAAAAAAGGCATAATAACTAAAGAAATGAAGATAGTCGCTAAAAAAGAAAATATGTCTGAAGAGGTTTTAAGAGAGAAAATAGCAAGGGGAGTAGTTGCTTTGCCAGCTAATAAAAATCATAAAATACTAAGCCCCGAAGGAGTTGGAGAAGGCTTAAAAACAAAAATCAATGTAAATCTAGGTATTTCTAAGGATTGCTATGATATAGATGAGGAAATGAAGAAAGTACAATTATCCATTGATATGAAAGCTGAGGCTGTGATGGATTTAAGCTCCTTTGGTAAAACTGAAGAATTTAGAAAAAGACTTATATCTGACTCTACTGCTATGATAGGCACTGTGCCAATATATGATGCTCTCGGTTTTTACGATAAGGAACTACAGGACATTACTTCACAAGAATTTATAGATGTTGTAGAGAAACATGCAAAAGATGGAGTTGATTTTGTAACAATTCATGCTGGTTTAAACATTGCTACTGCAAATGTTTTTAAACGAAATAAAAGAATAACTCATATAGTATCAAGAGGAGGATCTCTTTTATACGCTTGGATGGAACTCAACAATAAAGAGAATCCTTTTTATGAACATTTCGATGAGATATTAGATATATGTCAAAAATATGACTTAACTATAAGTCTTGGGGATGCCTGCAGACCTGGATCTATTAACGATGCAACCGATGCCTGCCAAATACATGAATTAATGGTTCTTGGTGAGTTAACCTTAAGAGCTTGGGAGAAAAATGTACAAGTTATAATAGAAGGACCAGGTCACATGGCCATAAATGAAATAGAGGCAAATGTATTAATGGCTAAGAAATTATGTCATGGTGCACCTTTTTATATTTTAGGGCCCCTAGTTACTGATATTGCACCAGGTTATGATCATATTACAAGTGCCATAGGAGGTGCCTTAGCTGCAAGCTGTGGAGCTGATTTTCTTTGCTATGTAACTCCAGCAGAACACTTAAGACTTCCTAATGTTGATGATGTACGTGAAGGCATTATTGCTGCCAAGATTGCAGCTCATGCTGGTGATATAGGTAAAAAAATTCCAGGAAGCCGCGACTGGGATAATGAAATGAGCAACGCAAGACAAAATCTTAATTGGAAGAGAATGTTTGAACTTGCTATTGATCCAGAAAAAGCTATAAGATATAGAAAAGAATCCATGCCAGAGAATGCGGATAGTTGCACTATGTGTGGCAAAATGTGTTCTATGAGAACTATGAATAAAATAATGAATGGTAAGGATCTCAATATATTAAGAGATGATTCTTAAATCAATCAGTTTAGGATAAAATGAGTTTAGCATAAAATGAGTTTAGTATAAAATGAGTTTAGTATAAAATTTAAATATAATAAAGCCAGAAACCCTAATCACTTTATGATTAGGGTTTCTGGCTTTTAACATAATTTTTATCCGAGTATTTGTTTTAAATCATCTTCTGGTGTGCTTATAGGTTTAATGTCAAAAGTATCAACTAGGAATTGTAATACGTTAGGGCTTAAGAAAGCTGGCAAGGATGGTCCTAGGTAAATTCCTTTTACTCCAAGTGAGAGTAATGCTAATAAGTCAGCAACAGCTTTTTGCTCATACCAACTTATAATAAATGCAAGTGGTAGATCATTAATGGTGCATTTAAATGCATCAGCTAGTGCTGAAGCTATTTTAACTGCAGAATATGCGTCGTTACATTGACCTACATCTAGTAATCTTGGGAGTCCTGCTACTTCACCAAACTCTAATTTATTAAATCGATATTTTCCACAAGCCAAAGTGAGAATAATACAATCTTTAGGAACCTGTTGAGCAAATTCAGTGTAATAATTTCTACCTGGTCTTGCACCGTCACAACCACCAATTAAGAAAAAGTGTCTGATCTTACCTTCTTTAACTGCATTCACTATTGTTTCAGCATGAGCTAAAGTTGCTTTATGACCAAATCCTACTAGAATTTCTTTAACTTCTTCATCTTTTTCAAAGCCACCTAATTCTAGCGCTCTTTTTATTATTCCAGTGAAATCTTTATTGCCATTCTCATCAGGAGATATATGTTTTAAACCCTCCCAACCAACAACACTTGTTGAGAAAATTCTATCTTTATAAGAATCTCTTGGTTTCATTAAGCAGTTTGTTGTCATTAAAATACAGCCAGGTATACCATCAAATTCCTTTTGTTGATTTTGCCAAGCTCCTCCGAAATTACCCACTAAATGTTTAAATTTATTTAACTTAGGATATCCATGGGAAGGTAACATTTCGCCATGGGTATAAATATTTATCCCCTTGCCTTCTGTTTGTTCAAGTAACATTTCAAGATCTCTCAAATCATGACCAGAAACTACAATAAATGGTCCCTTTTTAATATTTACATTAACCTTAGTAGGTGAAGGCGAGCTATATTTTTCATTATTAGCTTTATCTAATACCTCCATTACCTTAACACTCATCTCTCCAGTCTTAATTAAATACTTGGTAAGATCCTGAAGATTTAAACTATCATCAGTTAATGCTGCTAGCGCTATAAAATAAAAGTCATCTACCTCATCACTATTATATTTAATAAATCTAGCTTGATGTGCATAAGCCGCAATTCCTTTTAATCCATATTTTATAGTTTCACGAACTGAGCGTATATCTGCATCTAATTCTTGATCATACATAACGCCTGCTTTTTTAGCATCTTCGAGCATTTGCTCCTCGTTACCAGTTAAATTATATAAAGCCTCCTGGCTATTCACTTCTTGCGCTGATGCCTTTTTCCTAATTTCTTCTTTATTTATTTGAGATCTTCTAAGCATATCAATATGATCCAATGGATCGAAGTTTACATTAGTTAATGTCATAAACAATGAATTTTCAACAAATGAAACTAATGACTTATCAATTTTTTCACCTTTAGCTAAAAGTTTAGTAGCATAACAACTTATCCCCTTTAGCTGATAAATGAGTAAATCCTGAAGTGCTGCAATTTCTGGTGTTTTCCCACAGACTCCTATGTTAGTACAACCTTTTCCTCCCGCAGTTTGTTCACATTGAAAACAAAACATTTTTCCTTGCATATGTAATCCTCCTAATTTCTAAATATATTTTATCACTAGTTTATGCTGTCTTTTGATAAATATACAAATAACAATTAATATTTAAATATTTAGTAGAATATTGTTTATAGTTTTCCAATTTCTTGTTGTGGCAACTGCCTCTAATTTTTTTTCAAATGTAGTGTTATTTAATTTTGTTTTTCCATATCCATTTGGGCAATATAAATAAATTTCTCTTGAAATTATAAGGAATCTTTCATTTTCTTCTTTTTTTATATCTAAACTGAGTAATCTATTTTCCTCTGGAATATCTACCATAAAGACTACATGTAACTTATCAAGTTCTATATTCAACTCATTTACAAATGGACTATTATTAACTATGTTTTTAAATTCCTCATCTGTTCGAATAATCGTCTTTACTAAGAACCCAAAGGTTTCACTAATCTTGTTTTCAATTAAAATAGACAATTTTAAGGTGTCAACAAAGTCACAATCAAAAATCACATTTCCACTTTGAATATATGTTTTTACATTTTTGAAGTGGAGGGATTCAAACATATTTTTTAACTCTATCATTTTTATTCTTTTTAGGCCTCCGACATTAATTCCTCTTAGTAACGTTACATATCTCATTTTTTTATTCATCTCCTTTATTAATATTATCCTATTTCATGAATCGAGTAGGTAAAAGTCGGGAATAAATTTCCCGACTTCTTTCCTCTCACAGAACCGTACGTGAGTCTGTCTAACAATAACAAAAAACTATATAAAACAGTAGAATAATGGTATTTATTTTAAAAAATTATCCCCAATAAGAAGTTTTAAAAAGTAGTAGGCATATTTCTTAGCCTAATATGCCTACCAA
>NZ_DATCQT010000116.1:0-3682 GCF_036569345.1 Clostridium sp. | reverse complement strand
AAATTATATTAATAATAAAATATTTTAGAACTATTTTATAGTTTATTTAGAACGTTTATAATGATAGAGTAGATAAATCTATGTATCAGAAAATTCAATGAAAAGTGCAATTTAAATATACGAACATTTTCGTTACTATTATTAATATTGTATGTTATAATATGAATGATATTTGTTTTTTTTTAAAATATGTACGTATGGAGGCAAAATATGAGAAATACTTATGATACACCATTAAACAGTAGATATGCATCAAAAGAGATGAGTTATTTATTTTCAGATGATATGAAATTTAAAACTTGGAGAAAGCTATGGGTTGCCCTAGCTGAAGGTGAAAAATTATTAGGACTTAATATTACGGAAGCTCAAATAAACGAGCTTAAGTCCTATGTAGATAATGTGAATTATGAAGTTGCTGAGAAAAAGGAAAAGGAAATAAGACATGATGTAATGAGCCATGTATATGCTTATGGTGTCCAATGTCCTAATGCAAAGGGAATTATCCATTTAGGGGCTACTAGCTGTTATGTAGGCGATAATACAGACTTAATTGTTATGAGAAAAGCTTTATTATTAATTAAGAAGAAATTAATAAATGTAATTAGTAAATCTTCAGATTTTGCGTTAAAATATAAAGACGTTCCTACTTTAGGGTTTACTCATCTACAACCAGCTCAATTAACTACTGTAGGTAAGCGAGCAACTTTATGGATTCAAGAATTAATAATGGATCTTGAAAATTTAGACTTCGTAATAGATAAACTAAAGCTACTAGGAGTTAAAGGAACAACAGGAACTCAAGCAAGTTTTATGAATTTATTTGAAAATGATGAGAAAAAAGTAAAACACTTAGATAAATATGTAGCTAATAAAATGGACTTTAAAGACACATATCCTGTTACTGGTCAAACTTATTCTAGAAAAGTAGACTCAATAGTATTAAATACTTTGTCCGAAATAGCTCAAAGTGCCTATAAATTCAGTAACGATTTAAGAATACTTCAAAGTATTAAAGAATTAGAAGAACCTTTTGAAAAAAATCAAATTGGCTCTTCTGCAATGGCATATAAAAGAAATCCTATGCGTTCTGAACGAATTAGCTCTTTATCAAGATACATTATAATAAATTCATTAAATCCTGCTATAACAGCTGCAACACAATGGTTTGAAAGAACCTTAGATGACTCAGCTAATAAGAGAATATCCGTACCAGAAGCTTTCTTAGCACTTGATGGGGTATTAAATTTATACATGAATATAGCTGGAAATATGGTAGTATATGAAAAAGTAATTACTGCTCATGTAAACAATGAACTTCCATTTATGGCAACAGAAAATATACTTATGGAAGCTGTTAAAAGGGGCGGTGACAGACAAGAACTTCATGAAAACATTAGAGTTCATTCTATGGAAGCTGCCAAACGAGTTAAAGAAGAAGGGTTAAGTAATGATCTTATAGAAAGAATTATAGGTGATGCAAGTTTTCTAATGTCAAAAGAAGAGATTTTGGCTGTAATTGACCCAATTAAATTTGTGGGTAGAGCGCCAAGTCAAGTGGTAGAATTTATAGATGAATATGTAAAACCAATATTAAACGCTAATAAAGATGCAATAGGTGTAGAAACTGCTATAAATGTATAATCATTAATATCAGTATGTGATATATTAAAAATGATTTAAATTAGACAATGAAAAGCTATCAGTTATAAAAACTGGTAGTTTTTTAATTTAAATTTATATAATAATAAAATGAAAAATAGTAGAAAAACAAATTTCAAAAAATAAAATTTATTATTTATAAAAAGACATAATTTCACCCCCCTTTTCATGATATAATAATGTCGTGAAATGTAAGTTTCACGACATTATTAAGTATTTTGGAGGTACCCATGAAATCTGACATAGAAAATATATATAACAATGATATCCCACACTTTCTAAATGATTATTTTAATTATCTAGCTACTATTAAAGGTTCTTCTATTAATACAATTGTTGCTTATACTGCTGATTTATCATTACTATTAAAATTTATAAAAGTATATAAAAGCTTAGACCCATCAGATAAATCCCTACCTCTTGAGGAAGTTATTATTAGAGATTTAACCTTAGATACATTAAAAACCCTTACATTGCAAGATTTATATGCCTTTGTCTCCTATCTTGGAAAACAAAGAGCCAACGGTAACTATGCTAAAGCAAGGAAAATTGCAGCTATAAAGTCCCTATTTAAGTATTTAACCACTAAAGCTAAAGTGCTAACTGTAGATCCAACTATAGATTTGGAGTCTCCAAAACTTGGCAAGCGAAGTCCCGTTTTTCTAACCTTAGATGAAAGTAAGACCCTTTTAGAGGCTACTAACTCTAGAGATAAGCATTCTATTCGTGATCATAGTATTATTACACTATTTTTAAATTGTGGACTCAGACTATCAGAACTTTGCAGTATAGATATATCCGCTATGAAAAATGATACTTTATCTATAATTGGTAAAGGAAATAAAGAACGAACGATATATTTAAACAAGGCATCACTTAATGCAATATATAAGTATTTGCCTATTAGAAATGCAGACATCGAAAAAATTCATCTCGAGGATAAGGACGCCCTCTTTATTAGTGGTAAATTTGGTAGAATTAATAAAAGAACTGTAGAAAGAATTGTGAAAAAGCATATAGGCAATGCTGGACTTAATAAAAACAAATATACACCACATAAATTAAGGCATACCTCAGCTACCCTTATGTATAAGTATGGTAACGTAGATATAAGAAGTCTGCAAGAGATTTTAGGTCATGAAAATATATCTACCACCCAAATATATACACATGTAGACAATGAAAAACTAAGAAATGCGGTTAAGTCTAATCCCCTTTCTGACGAACAATAAAAAGTATATATTATCACAGTTGTGATAATATATACTTTTTAACCCTGCTACTATATAAAATTTGTTGTTTATTAATTATACCTTCTTTAGTCTTATAAGTCCTGGAAATTCCTCTTGAAGAAATTCCGAGTTATCTTCTTCATCCTCAAGTAACTCTTTTGCTCCATCTATGTCATCAATAAATTCCCAAACTTCATTATTTTCAGGTATGTATTTGTCTTTATTTAGTTCTGCTAGTTTTTCCTCAGCCAAAAACGCTTCATAATTTTCAATTTTTATTGCTTCCTCATCCTTGTTCTCTAAATGTTCTTCCTCGGTCGCAGGTTCATCAATTTTATCTATATTGTAAATATCATCATCTAACTTACCAGTTCCAGCATTCTCAAAGACCTCATCAATTTTTATAGCTTTAACATCAAATCCTTCAAGTTCTAGACATTTACCACAGTTATCACATTTCTTATTTGAATTTAATTCACAGACTTCACATTCACCACAGTCATTACAATTTTTTTTATCATTAAATATACAATTTTTAGACATACAACACCCCACTACATTTATTTCATATACTATTACAATACTTTATTATAACAAATAAATTTCAAATAATCAAATACTGATACCCTTTGGTTGTAACATTTGATTTTTAGGTGAATTGAAAAGTTAACTTCCACTTTGTAGAGTTAACTTCCACTGTAAAAAAAGTTGAAAAAATTTTTTAATAAAAAAACGTTTATATGTACTATTTTCCAAGCAAAATAGTTATAATATGAAGTATATCAAGCAGA
>NZ_DATCQT010000115.1:0-2025 GCF_036569345.1 Clostridium sp. | reverse complement strand
ATATGTGGAATTTGAAACCCTACATATCATTTCATTAGTATGAGCTATTTGAGGGAATAATGAAGGTATAAGAACTGATATTGATAAGGTTATAACTGCTATTAATTTAATCATTTGTGAATTCCTTCTTTCATTTCTTTAACTACTTACTATTATATGCTTATCTGAGCTAGTTGCAATAGATATAATAAAATTATTTTACATTAATGTAATTAGTTTAACCAGATTAATTATAAGATCATAAGCAGGATTGAAATGGGTTTGTAATGGTGTGAGAGGCGCTGAGGAGGGTTGTGAGGCGTTTAGTGTTTGTAGGCGTATTAATTGTAGGCAAAAGAAAAAGAAGAGCTACTGAAGCTCTTTAATGGTTTAATTATATATTTAGATTATAGCATTATTTCATATGATAATATTTCTCCATAATTATTTATAGTAGCGTCAAGCCACTGATTTGAGATATTATCGAATGATTCTATATAATAGATGTCTCCATTTTCGTCCATTACAGAAGAGCTGTAGAGGTTTGTGTTTTGATTGTAGTTAACTGATTGAACGTGTAGGATAATAGAATCGGTTGTTTGTGTAGTGTTAGTAGGGATTGTAGAAGGAATTAGGATTGATAAGGATAGAGTTAGGACTGTTAGGAATTTAATTATGTTTGTTGGCCTTCTTTCTTTATTGGATTAATTCAAAGGGAATTAGGAAGGTTTTACCCTTCCTTTACTTCTATATAATAACCGCGATATATTCCTTTACCCTCTAATTTTTTAGTACCGCCTTCATTAGTGAATTTTCTTATTACATTATCTTTACATAATGCGTGAATTTGTGTTTTAGTCAATTTTACAATTTCAGCATCTCCAATTAAATCCATCTCATCTGTCCATCTGTATAAATTTACAATCTGTTTTAATTCCATTAAAAACAACTCCTTTGTATGTTTTACTTCTTGTTTATATTATAGCTTATTATATCTCATTTGTATAGCGTTTATAGTCCTATTCTATTGTATTATTTTCTAACACAATTCAAGTGTATTATAGTTCTAAATTTCGACGCGATAGCTAGAAATTATAGAAGCGTTCCCTTTGAATGAGTATGGAAAGTTGCCCTTATTAAAAGGTATAATATATACTCTTCTTATTTGTTACTTTCAAAAAGGGCAACTATATTATTTATAATTCGTTTATTTTTAAAAGGTACTTTGCAAGCTCCATTTGTATATCTAAATAATCGTCTTTATGTCTGAATGAATTAAAATTAGTTTCCTTTTGTTTACCAATGACATGATCATTATATAAAAACTCATCTAATTTATTATCGTATTCTTCTATGTTTTTATTATACACATTTTTAGCATTTTTATTAACTATATATATAGATTAATGTATAGTTCATTGTATGCGTATAGATATGTTTATAGTATAGTTGTTTAGTATGTATTAATGTATTGTATGTTAGTATGATATAGATAGTATTATAGTAGTATGTGTTAGTGTAGTATAATTTTATATGTGATTATGAGTATCATATTGTATGATTAATATTAACATATGAGTGAGTATGTATATGTATCAATTGTTCCACGTGGAACATTATTAATTATATATGCGTGATAGAATTTTTAATTCTTTATTATTACTTTATATATTATTGTATGTGATTACTATGATCATGTAATGTGATTATTATATTTTATTAATTCTTCTAATATTAACCCCATGTTATACTCTGCGATTTCTAGACCGAATACTGACCCTTAAAAAATTTTTGAATTTATGATCAAGAATAGCAATTTTTCAGGCAGAATTAGCACCAATTCAAGCAAGCCCCATAAATGCCTTTCTAAGGCGTTTAAATGATCAAAAGGTATCAATATAACCATCTTTATGCTCTCAGTGTTACACAATGTACCTTTGTAACTGTTTGATAATAGCGGGAATCAAGCTATAGGCGGGTTGTAGGGTTTTGCTGTGAGTATGGGTATCATGTCTAAATTCTAATTGATAATGAGAATATTTATTT
>NZ_DATCQT010000114.1:0-10722 GCF_036569345.1 Clostridium sp. | reverse complement strand
GCTCAATTCTTAGCTGGTATGGCATTTAATAATGCAAGCCTTGGATATGTACATGCTATGGCACATCAATTAGGTGGATTCTACAACTTGCCTCATGGTATCTGTAATGCTATTTTACTTCCAATAGTATCTGAGTTTAATATATTAGCTCGCGCTGAGAGATTTGCTGAAATCGCTGCTGCAATGGGTGAAAATATTAGTGGACTTTCTGTTACTGTAGCTGCTCAGGTTGCAATTGATTCAATTAAAAGATTATCAAAATCAGTTGGTATTCCTGCAGGACTTACTGGACTTGGAGTTAAAGAAAAAGATTTCGAAGTAATGGCTGGAAATGCAAAAAATGATGCATGTCAGGCAACAAATCCACGCCTTGCTACTTTGAGACAAGTAGTTGAATTATTTAGACAAGCAATGTAATTTCATCCCTTTAAGCTTATTGGCGTAAGGTTAAAAAGATGATGTTCACTGGATATATTTATTAACATCGTCTGTATAATAAAGTAATACACATTTAAAGGTAATAAACACCTTTTCATTACTCCTAACAATGTTATGTGTTAGTTTACTAAATTAATTATTTAGATTCTACTCGATGCTTAAGACCCTCTGTTAGATATTCAGCTCCAAATTTATGCATCGTTTCTAAAATAGGAATTAGTCTTTGACCAACATCTGTTAGGCTGTATTCTACTTTAGGTGGTACAACAGGGTAGACTTCCCTGTGGATAAGATTGTCTTCTTCTAAACTTTTTAACTGGCGTGAAAGTACCTTTTGAGAGACATTAGGCAATTGTCTCTGAATATCGCTAAACCTAAGTTTATTATAATTTAAGTACCACAAAATTAATAATTTCCACTTTCCAGTAACCATGTCTTCAATTAAAAGCATTGGACATTTTTCATACTGAAGACACTTATCTTTCATAAAACATTGTTCATGTCTATTTGATAATTGATCCACTCTAAACACCTCGCTAGTTTGTGATGACTTTATTGTCACATATTAAAAAATATATTTCCAAACTGATTGCTAATAAGTTTTATAGGAGTAGGAAAATATGTTTTACAATTATTTATTATACACTAAAATAAATTTTAATTGTTAAATTGAAATATAAATAAAGGAGATTATTATGAAAAATGTAGCTATTAAAAATGGATTGATTGGTGGAATAATGGGGGCAATAATGAGTGGGTTAATGAATTACTATCTGATACCGTTCCCCAAAACCATTTTAAGTAATGTCTTAGGCAATAGTATGAGTGGGTTTTTAAGTGGATTTATGGGGGGATTTATTGGATTACTCATGTATTTAAAACATAAAAATTAATAATGTGATTGGGAGGATTTATAATGAATTATTTTGAAAATGTGGAAACAAGTTTAATAGAAATTTGTGAAGAGTGCAAATATTATAAAACAAATCAATGTGTTTCATCAACATGCAATATAGGTTTTGCATTAAATGCTATAAGAGGAGCTAAAATTAATGGAGGAAAAACTATTAATGATGGCACTAAATTAATACCTACAACTGATATAAAATTCTATGAAAAAAATGCAATAGCAAAAGGGATAGCTAGTGTTTGTAGACTATGCAAGGGTTGTAGAGAAAATCATAATGAGAATTGCATTGTATCATTAAGTAGGAGGTCATTAGAAATCACATATTTAAAACAAGAAGTGGTGTATCCAGGTAATGTCTTAATGTACCTGGTCAATTTAGCAAAACAAGATTCTAATTTTGCAGATAAGATAAAAACTGAATACACTCATATGAGAATTATATGATTCTTTCCTAAGACTCCCTACTATAATCCCAACTTTTTTTATTCCCATGTGTAATCCTCCTCTATTTTTACTTTGTTTATATTAATACTAAAAAGTTTCTACCTTGATTTGATGCTTTTATACTAAAGACTATTATGAGATCCATCACAAAATGGAGGATTTTTACTATGCTTACATGCACAAATATAAGCAGTTTCATCTTTTTCAGCAGTAAATGCTAATGGTGTAAATGAAGTTCCTTTATGTGATCCATCACAAAATGGTTGGCTAGCACTTTTACCACAGGCACACCAATAATAAGTTTGACCTTTTTTAACGTCTACAGCAATTGGTGATTTTTGAGCTATTACAGGTTTTTCCATAATTATCTCTCCTCTTAATTCTTTCTATATTAATAAATCTTATTAATATGCACAATTTATTTGTTTAATCATTACTTATACCATGAACAACTGCAACTTTAACAATTATATCTCCTATTGCACATTGGCTTCTCTCATACCATCCATACCACGAACAGGACTTAAGTTTAGAAGATTATACGGTGGAGTTTTTCCTGTGACATAAAAATAAGCTGTTCTTATGGCTGCTTCCATAACGCCACCAGTATTACCAAAAATAATGCCAGCTCCAGTTCCTCTACCCAAAAGATTATCATAATCAGATGGAGTAAGTGCAGTAAACTTAATATCTGTTTTTTATTTGATGCATTTAATATTTATTTTAAAGTCTTCACTTACTTGAGAGTCAACTTGTAATTAGTACAATTTTTCATATTATCTTTTACATAATCTTTGAATTGCTACGATTATCTTAGTATTTCAGAAAGATGCTTAACAGCTGGTCTTTTTATAGGAATTTGTATTTCTGAAAGATGTTTGCTTTTATTTTTGGTAACTACAGAATCCACAATAATCCTTTCCACAGCATTACCTATAATTTTATAATCATTTTCTTTAATGTATTCCATCAACTGATGGTAGTATTTTTGAGATTTACCAAAGGCCTCCCTATAGTAGATACAGACATATTCACCTTCTTTTATTATTTTAACAAAGGGACTATTCTCTACATTCTCTTCTGGGAGAATAAAAATAGCATTGTATTCCCAGAAAATTTCATTTTCCAGAGCGCTTTGACTGACTGTTAGACCCACCATTCCAATAAAAATAGAAGAAGATTTAAAGGATTTATTTTCCAAATATTTCAGTGAAATTTCCATTTCGTCACGATTAGTTATAGTTTTCTTGGTGCACAAAGTTCTACGACTAGGTAGTCTTTTTATAAAAACCTTACCTACTTCCTTAACTTGCAGAGCATCCTCTATTTCCTGTATTCGCTTATCAAACCGCTCTCCTATTAAGCTCATTCGCTTAATTTCTTGTATATTAACCTCCTGCTGCTCTCTTAACAATTTTAATAAATTCTGTTCATCACCAGATTCTAAATGATGCTTTATAGATTTTAAAGACAACCCTAAATATTTAAGATAGTTGATAGTGTTTAATTTTTCAAACTGTTCCGGACAATAATAGCGATACCCAGTGGTCTGGTTAACTCTTGATGGCATAAAAACACCTATTTCATCATAATATCTGAGGGTTGCTATAGGAATATTATGCATTTTGGCCACTTCACCTATGTTGATTTCATGTTTCACAGTGCACTTCCCTAGTGTTAAAATTTTCTTGCTGACCTAAATTATCTAACCTCCATTACTCGAATCCTTTCCTTTGCCCGTTAATTTTCGATATTCTATTATTCTTATTCAATATCTATTTATTAATATCCTTTAATATCCACAAAAATATATATCATCCGATAGTAATCCTTCGATACATATGTTTTTATAATAATCTCATTACAATTTACAAAATAAAACTAGCAATATTAATTAATATATTACTCATTTTATTAATTTTAGTATATATTTATTACCCCACTGTCCACCAGTTACATTCTATTTAGAAGACGAATTATTTGTTGCTATAATATATATATGAATAAGGAGTAGTTCACTAAAAGTGAACTACTCCTTATTTTTTTTACATAAGTGCTCTTGGAAATTCATTTTTTTATATAGTGACAATTAACATCAATATGGTTTAAGAACAACAATAATCTTTCATAAAGTGGTTGAACTTTATCACCATGCATTGCCACTAGACTTTCGCCAATATCTTTTACAGTTTTCTTGCCATCTATCTGTAAAAACACACAACTTCCATATTCATCTAAAGAAGTTTTTTTATACTCTGGAATTCTAAATCTAAGTTTTCTAAAGAACTTTTGGACCTTATGCTCTTGTTTTTCAAGTATAGTCACAATATTGTCTTTATCTACTTCATACTCTAAATTATTAGAGACTTTAAATTTTATATTTAAAACATCTGTATTATTTTTTATCATCTTTTACCTTACTTGTCATTATAGGTATTATAGTAGCTATTACTAGACCTATTAATATTACAAATGCTATTCCATTAGAAGCAGCAAATCCACTTGGTCCATTTCCTTTTATAACACCTGATACTTGAAGTATTATACCTATAAGTCCGAGTATTGAACCACCGGCAACAAGACCCGACGATAAACTTATTCCATTAGAAACTTTAACATCTTTTTCTATCTTAGATTTAGAAGTTTTTTCTACATATACTCGAACTAAAGCACCTATTAATATTATAGAAGTTGTAGCTATTGGTAAGTAGAATCCTATAGCAATTGTCATTATAGGAAGTCCTAATAAAAATAAAACAATTCCCATTACAACACCAACAATTATCATAACCCAAGGTAATGTACCTGACATTATACCAGCAGTTAATGTTGCCATTAAGTTAGCTTGAGGTAGTGCAAACTGAACGTTATCACCAGTCATTGCAAGTTTATTAGAAAGTAACAATATAGTACCAATAACTACTGCAACACCAACTATACCAGCTATCGCATAATATTTTTGCATTTCATTTTTGTCGCCACCTACTATGAAAGTAACTTTTTGTGATTGACAGTAACCAGCTGCTACAGATATAACAGTAACTATAAATGTACCAAATAAAAGTAAAGATCTATTATTTGCAGGATTTTTCCATCCCATTACAACGAATAATAATGTTACAAGAACTAGAGAAGCTATAGTCATTCCAGATACAGGAAGATTTGAAGTTCCTATAGTACCAGTTAAACGACCAGAAACTATAGCAAATAGTAGTGATAAGAATAATGATAAAATAGAAGCAGCTATTGCCATTAATATATTACCACCAGATATCATGAACCCACCTATAAAACCGATTACTACACCACCAAGTAATATTATGTTTTCTAAAGATGAACTGCCAGAACCATTTGAAGCCTTAGCATTCATAGTTTCTTTTAAAGAAGAAATTATAGTAGGTATAAGCTTTATAGCACCTATTAAACCACCAGAAAGCATCATACCAGCACCGATATATTTCACATAACTACCAGCTATATTTTTAACGTGCATAGCATTAATAGCAACCTTAGGATCATTCCATACAGTTGCACCATCTTTTCCAAGGGTAGCGAAATAACCTATTAAAGGCATAATACCGAAGTTAGATAATATAGAACCAGCAAACATAGTTAAAGCAACATCTATACCAACTATGAATCCTATACCTAATAATAGAGGGTTAACTTCTACTTCGAATTTCCACTTGTAGAAAGATTCGTTTACAAAGCTTATAACGTTGTTAGCTACATTCAAAAATGAACTAGTTAGAACAGTTATAATACCACCTATTCCGAACCCGATTCCCATGTACTTCATTGCTTCTCCAGCACCTTCTGAAGCAACAAGTGTTTCAGATATAGCCATTGACTCAGGGTACATTAATTTACCGTGTTCTTCAACCATTAAGTAATTGTGAACAAGAGAAGCTATTCCTATACCAAATAAAACTCCACCTACACCAACAATAAAACCTTCTAAGAAAGTAACTTTAGAACCGATTAAAAGAATTGCAGGTAAAACAAATATTATACCACTAGCAACAGATTCTCCACCACTTGCCATACCTTGCACTAAGTTTTTACCAAATATGCCTTTTTGCTTAGAAAATGCGGCTATAAATGCTGAACCTATTATAGAACCAGGTATACCAGCAGCAACTGTAAGTCCGGATTTCATACCTGAATAGGCAGTTGATGCTGCGAATATAACAGCTAAAAAAATACCAATTATTAATACTGCAACGCTTCCACCAGATTTAGAACCATTTGAAATGTACGGCACGTAGTCTTTACCATCTACGCCACCATATGCATCTTTTGATAACTTATTATCTATAAGTCATACCCCCTTTTTATATTATGAATAATTATAACATGCTTTCGACATAAAACGATTTTTTTCAATATTATGAATAAAGGAATATATTTAGTTGTTTGCAATAGTCCCAATAATTATACAATTTATGCTTTATTTAATGAATTTAAATCTAAATCTCCAATTTATTACATGCCCATATAGCCATGGTCTTTATTTTATCATTATTGTCTTTACAAGCCTCTTTAATTAAATCATAATATTTATTATCCTTGCTATTGACCATAGCTCTTATAGCATTGCATTTCCACAACCATATTCTATCCTTACTTATATACCAAAACCTTGGAATTATAACGTTTAAGAATGTATTTTCATCCATTGTTAATATTTGTTCTAAAGATAATAAATTTGTTATGTTATCTATTTCAGGGAAATGTTCTTCGTCACTCCATTTTCCCTTGTTCATTGGGCACACATCTTGGCATTTATCACATCCGTACATCCAAGTTCCCATTTGATTCCTAATATCCTCTGATGGTAATTCAGAAGAATAAAATGATAAATGTGCAATACAACTTCCGCGATCCATAGTATAGTCTTCACACAACGCTTTTGTAGGACATGCATCCACACACCTGTGACAATGCTCTGGACAAGAATGCATTTTATCATCAGATTCTTTATCATACTCCATTCTAAGATCTACAATCCAAGTATCTATCCATACGAATGAACCAAATTCTGTATACACAAAATTATTTTTTCCAAAATAACCCAATCCTGCTTTAACTGCTGCCCATCTGGCTGATACTTCTTCTTGGCAAGTTTTCATACCTTGGTTCTCAAGGTATTGCGTAAATAAAATATTACCATAATACTCCTTTGAATTTTCTACTCTTCCATCAAATAAAAACACCTTTCCAAATAACTTATCTAAGTTTTCAGGAACCTTATATTTATTATACCTTCTAATACATACAATAATTGATTTTCCCCAAGGCGCTTTTTCTAAAGGTTCCGCAAGTCCAATAAGGTTTTTATATAGATGAGTTGAGCTAGGAAATTTCTCAACACGTACATTAAGATACTCACTAAACTCCTTAAAGGATTTCGCCTCAATTATTCCACATAAATCATATCCTAATTCATACGCCTTTTTCTTTACTTTAGTCGAAATGTCCTCCTGCATCACTTAATCCCCCTTAATTTATATTTTTAATTGTGAAACTTATTAATCGTAATTTGTGAAAGTTTCTCTAATACTTCCTTATGTAAATTGTCCGGACCATCTAATTTACTTTCATTATAGCGCAGAATTCTTGTTATTATGAAGGTTATTATAAAATACAAAATACATGCAACAAAAAATGTTTCAAAATATCTATAATATAGAAATTTAGTTATCACATTGACAACGTGATAATATTGTATTAAGATGAGCGTAAATGAAATGAAAGTAAACGAAATCAAATGAAACACTATAAAATATAAACACACATTAACTAACTATAAAATATGAAAAAAAGGATGTAAAAAAATGACTAAAAAACTAAATCTAATTAAAAGACTAATTCTATTTTTTATAGGGATGAGTATAATCCAAATTGGAGTAGCTTTGTTTTTAAAAACTAATATTGGTTCTGATCCATTTACTTTATTTACTCAAGGATTAGCATTTTCATTAAAGAAAACACCTGGAAATGCCAATATGATTATTTTATTTGTATTGTTTTGCATAATACTTATAGTTGAAAGAAAGCGTATCAAAATAGGAACAATTATATGCTTAGTTGGAGTAGGACCCATTATTGACCTTGGAGTAAAGGCTGTTTCATTTTTCCCAATTGCCTCTTTAAATATTGGTATAAAATTGCTTTTAGTTATATTCGGTTGTGTTTTAATTGCAATTGGATTTTCTATACTTTCAGCAAGTAATCTAGGTGTTGCACCAAATGATATTATACCATTTATTGTAAAAGATAAAACTAATTTACAATATCGTTGGATTCGTATGGCATTAGATATTAGCTTTGTAATAATGGGCTTTGCATTTGGTGGAATTTTTGGTATAGGTACAATAATATCTGCATTGTTAACAGGTCCTTGTATACAATTTTTCCTTCCATATGGAGAAAAGTTTGTAAATTCTATTGTTAAGGATCAAGTTGAAAATGAAGAGGAAGAACAGGTATCTTTAAGGGCTTAAATTTATACAATATCTCCGTTAAGTTTTTTAATGATACTATTAATCTTCTTTACCACTTTTCTACATTCTATTTTTCCCCATGCTACTATCATAACCTAAAGGTTTATTTTTTTAAAAAATAGCTAGTAAATACAATAATATTTACTAGCTAACCATTTAATAAATCATTTGTCCAACTTGGCATAATTATTTACCTATTACACCTTTATTTAATTTTTCAATATAATCATTAGCGACGACCTAATTCTGCCTATTATTCACAATTTCTATAGCTGCTTTACCAGTTATATGTTCGATTTTGATTTCAAGTAAACATACTCTATTCCATCCACTTTCAATTTCTCGCTGTCCTTCTTCAATATAGTCAGGTGAATACTTTTCAACTAAACTTTCAATGGCATATTTCCTTTCGTCATCTTCTGTAAGAATCCTTGCTCTACCAAAAACAGACACACTACGAAAATGGGTAGTAAAAGTCTTTTGTATTACTTCATCTTTTTCTATGACACAAAATGTCACCTTATCATTCCTTTTTATGCTGTCAATCTTATGCCCTTCTTTTGCACCATGAAAAAAGAGTTTTCCGTCTTTATAAGCATAACTTACTGGAACGGTATATGGATAATCATCATCGCCTATTACACCTAATACTCCAGATGTGCACGCTTGTAGAATATCGATTGTTTCTTCTTTGGACAATAATTGCTTTATTCTTCTCATTTTTCTAAACATAATTACACACTCCTATAATTCTTTCATTATTATTAAGCCCTTGTTTTTATTACGTTTTCTCAATAAATATTAGATAGTTAGTCTTTATCACTATTTTAGACTCTTTCTCTTATATTACAACCAAATCTTCCTCGATCATATTACAACTGTGTCTTAATCACATTTAATATATTCCTCTAAAAATGATTTTATCCTGCTACTATTGTAAAATAGGTAAAAAAATAAAGTTCCAAGGCATCCCTTAGAGCTCCTAACTATTCTTCAGCTTCGTAATATAAACTCATTTTAAATTTACTTGGTATCGTCAATCTAAAGAGTAAACCTTCTATATGAAATTTTTTATTGACTTTATAATAGCGCTATAGTAAAATTAACTAAACAGTTAGTTAGTTGTTATTTAATTAAATAATAATAAATAAACTTAGGAGCTTATTATGAAAGAAAAATCAAATTCACAGAATGACAAAGCACAGATAACTCAGAAAAAAATACTGGAGGCTGCAACTCAAATTTTTTCCGAAAAAGGTTTTTGTGGAGCTAGGGTGGATGAAATTGCTTCTAGAGCAAAAGTCAATAAAGCAATGATTTATTATTACTTTGAGAGTAAAGAAAGGCTGTTAAAAGAGCTTATCAATGGGTATAGAACAGAAACTAGTGAAGTAGTAGGAAATCTGGCAAAAAGCATTGACTGGAATGACGAAGAGCAGGCTGATAAATTTTATGAAGAATTATTTGATTATATGGAAGTAAAAAAAGATATATTACGAATTATAATTATTGAGGCTTTAAAAACTTCTTCTAGTGACGATACAATTTTTGATACTTTATTACCATCACTTGAATTTAAACTAAACAAGCTGCAGGAGAAAAGTATATCAATAGATGATTCTGTAGGGCTTATGTTATATTCATTTTTCTTTAGTATGGTGCCTGGAACGGTATTTTTAGCATTAGGGGATAGATGGTCTGAATTTTATGGCTTTGATAGGGAAAAGACAAAAAAAAGATTTAGAGAAGTGTTTAGAGAATTTCGTAAGGTGTATTATAAATCTGCAATAAAAGAAAAATAATGGGATCAGATTAAATGTAATATAATTACAGAACTTAATTTCTCAATGGGCTGTTAAAGCCTTTTTTTAATATTAACTAAATAGTTAGTTAATATTATGTTACAGAGTAGATAAGCATAAAGTTATGAAGGATGTGTGTTATATGGATAAACATGATGAACGATACATGTGGGTAGCCCTCACAGTTGTTATTGTAGGTACTTTTATGGCCATTTTGGACTCTAGTATAGTAAATGTGGCCATTCCTAAACTGATGACGATATTTAAAGTTTCTACAGATCAAATAGAATGGATACTTACAGGATATATGCTCACTATGAGTATAGTTATTCCATTTACTGGATACCTCGGAGATAGATTTGGGATTAAAAAGCTATATATTTTTGCCTTAACAGTATTTACTATAGGTTCTGCCCTTTGCGGATTGTCAACTAGTATTGACACAATGATTGCAGCTAGAGTTGTGCAGGCTATTGGTGGAGGTATGATAATGCCAGTTGGTATGGCTATGATATATCAGATTGTACCACTTGAAAAGAGAGGGTTAGCCCTTGGAGTTTGGGGTATATCAGCAATGGCAGCTCCTGCTATTGGGCCAACCTTAAGTGGATATATTATTCAA
>NZ_DATCQT010000113.1:0-4060 GCF_036569345.1 Clostridium sp. | reverse complement strand
CCACTGTCCACTTGACAGGGTGCAGTTCATTATATGTTACATTTAGCTTATTTTTTGATGTAATTGAAATACAGAAAATAAGGACATCTAATTTCATACTCAGCATAAACAATAACAGCTATACTGATTTTTTATTTCCATTCCATAGTACAAAGGCATTCAGCATAATAAAGGTTATATTGAATTAAAAGAATAAACCATCTGGTGAATATAACTATTTATAATACTATTTAGATAGTATACTAAATATATATAAATAAAGGTGGTGTTTAGATTTATGGGAATGAGATTCAATGGAATGCAAGGAATAAGTCAGTTTAGTGGTGCCTATGGCCCTTGGATTATTATAGCGATGGTTTTAAAAATTGTAATTTTAGTTTCAATTATATTCATCGCATATAGGATAATTAAAAAACATAATTTCCATAGCATATCAGCAATTAAGATCCTTGATGAACGATATGCAAAAGGCGAAATTGAAGAGGATGAATATTTAAACAGAAAAAAAATACTTAAACAGAAATAAATACTACCCAAAAGAAAAACAGATCGTGAAATTAATATTTCACGATCTCATTCTATAATCTTCACTTTCGAATACTCGAATAAAAATAAACATACTGTAAATTGGAGCGCAGTATGTTTATTTTTAGTTGTATGCTTTTCATGCGATTGTAATAAATATAGTTGGGTTATTGTGATTACTTTGTCCGCCTACTTTTTGAGTATAAGTGACAACTTATACTCCATATAAAAGACGTTGCGATAGGAACCAAAATTTAATTAAAAGAAGTATACAAGAAATTAGGAATTTCCGTAAACAGTACCAGAAGATACTAAATAAAAGGAGGTAATCAACTTCGTAGAAGGATTTGAGGTGGAAGAGTCTAAAGAAAAATTATAATAATTTAATGAGTTGATACACAGATAAATTTCGTGTATCACTTTTCTATTTAAAGGTTAATAATAAATAAAATTTAATTTATTATTTCTATTGATTTTAAATTTATATGTGTTATTATATTGTTATATCGTAATAATGAGATATAACAGTGATAGCAATAGTAATAATAAGAATATAGCAAGAATGTATGTAAATTATATCTTCTAAGGAGGCAAAATCATGTTTATTTCAAAGAGCAAAAATGTAAGTGCTGAAGAGGCTTATAGGCTTATAAGCGATGATAAAGAATTTTTTATTTTAGATGTAAGAACCAAAGAAGAATATGATAATGGTCACATTAAAGGAGCAAAACTTGTTCCTGTTCAGATTCTTCCTATGAAAATTACTGAACTTAGTAAATATAAAGATAAGCCAATACTTGTTTATTGTGCATCAGGTGGAAGAAGCCCTAGCGCAGTGACTATTTTGGCAAACAATGATTTTAAAAATATTTACCATCTAAGTCGTGGAATAGCATCGTGGAGATACAATTTAGTAAGGTAATGCTCAAATAAAATTAACTTGTAATTAAGTATAAAATTAAAGTGAAAGAATAATAAAGTTAATAAAATAATTAAAAAATGCAAGGAGGAATATATATGATAAAAAAAGTATTGATTGTAGGTGGTGTAGCTGGTGGAGCTACAGCCGCTGCCAGGTTACGACGACTAGATGAAAATGCAGAAATAATTATGTTTGAAAGAGATGAATACATTTCTTTTGCAAATTGTGGGTTACCTTATTATATTGGTGATGTAATTAAAGAAAGAGATAAGCTTTTAGTACAAACACCTGAGAGTATGAAAGCAAGATTTAATATTGATGTAAGAATTAACAGTGAAGTAACTTCCATTGACACGATAAAAAAGGTTGTAACAGTTAAAAGTAAAACTAAAGGCACCTATGAAGAAAGCTATGACTATTTAGTGCTATCACCAGGAGCAAAATCAAAAAAAACTGATATAGAAGGTATAAGCAGTAAAAGAGTATTTACATTAAGAAATATACCAGATACTGATAATATAAAAACATATGTGGATAAAAAAGATATTAATAGTGTTGTAGTTATTGGTGGAGGATATATTGGTGTGGAAATGGCTGAGAATTTAAGGGAAAGGGGCCTTAAGGTTACTTTAGTACAATCACCTGCTCATTTAATGCCGCCTTTCGATACAGATATTGTTGTAGGGATTGAAAAGGAATTATCAGATAACGGTGTGGAAATAATTTTAAAAGATGGAGCAAAAGCTTTTAAAGATACAGAAAATGGTGTTGAGATAACTTTAAGGAGTGGTCTATTATTAAGTGCTGATATGGTTATTTTTGCAGTGGGAGTAACCCCTGATACTGAATTTTTAAAAGATAGCGGAATAGAATTTGGACCTAAAGGGCACATAATAGTAAATGACAAAATGGAAACATCTGCTTCTAATGTATTTGCAGTTGGTGATGCTATAGAAATAGTTGATTTTGTAAATCAGCAAAAATCAGCAATTCCACTAGCAGGCCCAGCAAATAAGCAAGGTAGAATAGCAGCAGATAATATAGCTGGTCTTGGAACTACGTATAAGGGAACTCAAGGTACTTCAATTATAAAGGTATTTGGTTTAACTGCTGCAAGTACAGGTAATAATGAAAAAACTTTAACAAGACTTAGTATTCCTTATAAAGTTATATTTGTTCACCCAGTAAGCCATGCTTCATATTACCCTGATGCGCTTTCAATGACATTAAAACTAATTTTTAATGAAGAAGGCAAAATTCTTGGAGCTCAAGGTGTAGGTTATGACGGAGTGGACAAGAGAATAGATATAATTGCTACAGTTATTCGCTTGGGAGGAACAGTTACCGATTTAACAGAACTTGAGCTTTGCTATGCTCCACCTTACTCATCAGCTAAGGATCCAGTAAACATGGCAGGATATGTTGCTGAAAATCTATTAGCGGGAAGAGTGGATGTACTGACCTCGAATCAGTTTATGGCTTATGACAAAGAAAATACAATAATGCTCGATGTACGTACGGAGATAGAATACAATAATGGGCATATTAAAGATGCTATAAATATACCTGTAGATAGTTTAAGAGAAAAAATGGGTGAACTCGATAAAAATAAAGTAATACTTGAATACTGCCAAGTAGGTCTAAGAGGATATGTAGCATCTAGAATTTTAACTCAAAAGGGATTCAAAGTTAAAAACTTAACTGGAGGATATAAGTCAGTTTCAAATTTAAATTATAAGCTAAAAAAGGCTTATATTAGTGATAAAGAAAAAATGCCTAGATTAGATCCTGATACTCAAGTTATTAAGAACACCATAGATAAAGGCATTGATAATTATGATAAAACGCTGGATGTTTGTGGTTTGTGTTGTCCTGGACCACTTACTCAAGTTCAATCTAATGTCGATGAATTAAATGAAGGACAAATATTAAAAGTTACAGCAACAGATAATGGCTTTTATGAGGACATTAAATCTTGGTGTGATAAAACAAATAATGAATTAATTGATTTATCAAAAGAAAAAGGTAAGGTTTCAGCATTTATAAAGAAAGGGGTGTAATACAATCAATATAAATATTTTTTTTAGATATAGTGGGAAAACAATAAAATAATAAAATATGAGTTATTTTGAATTAAATAAAAAGCACGAATTTTTAATTGGTATGCATCAGTTAAAATTTTCGTGCATCTTTTTTTGTCGAAAAGTTATAAATAAATATTAATTAAATTTGATATTTCTATTGCTTTTTATTTTATATGTGTTATTATATTGTTATATCTTAATATTAGGATATAACAATAAACATAAAAATAATTACCGCTTAGAAATGAGATATGTTCTTGGATATACATTTTAACTAGAGAATGCTCAGATAAAAATCCAGGAGAGAGGAAAATCTATGGATACAGATTATATGAAATATAGTGAAATTACGGAGATTTTAAAAGTATTAGCACATCCTATTAGATTATGTATAGTAAAAGGTATATTAGATCAAGGTCAATGCAATGTTAGTCACATGCAGACTTGTCTAAAGATTCCTCAATCTACTGTTTCTCAACATCTACAGAAGTTAAGATATGCTGGTGTAATAGAGGGCAATCGAAAGGGC
>NZ_DATCQT010000112.1:0-3242 GCF_036569345.1 Clostridium sp. | reverse complement strand
TCATCTTTAGCTTAAATTCATAGTATAACTATCTTTTTCCCATTAAAATAACTGAATAACCTTAGAACCACAACATTTCTTATATTTTTTACCACTTCCACATATACAAGTATCATTTCTTCCTATCTTAGGAGTAGCAGAATTATTATATTCTGAATTTAATTCGTTTAAAGTATAGCCTTTTAATCTCCAAAGTCTAATGTTATTTATAAAACTATTTATTTCTACTAATAATTCTTGAATATCATTTTCACTTACATCTCCCAATGCACCTACAATGTTCTCTACTACATCTTCTTTTTCATTTTCTTGAATATCATTATATAAATTAATTATAATCATTTCAATTTGTGTATCATCTATTTTCCAATTATTCTTTAAATACTTTTTTAATCTCATTCCTATTTTATTTTCAATTAAATATTCTGCATTGGCAGCTTCAAATAACTCATCCTTTTTTATAATACAGAAATCTCTATCACTTGAAATATTCTCTCTTGTATTAATAATATGGACAATATCTCCTAGCGGGGTCAATATACTACTAGCTATGTTACCTTCTATTATATACTCACCATAATAATCTGCACCACTTATGATTATTCCGTAAATATCTGTTTGATCCAAAGAATAGTCAACATAATTATTAAGCATTTTTATAAAATCCTCCATAAATAACACGCCATAGTTATAGGTCATTCCCCAAAACAACTTTATTAGTTCTGTATTTTTAGCTAATATTTTTCTATACTCATCATTATCTAAGGATTTTATAGCATTTATTGTTTCATTTGGCATGATTAAATATATACCATCTGCTCTCATAGCTGCAAATAAAAATCCAGATTCTAAAAAATAATCTAAATTTGATGTGAGATTTTGATCTTCAAAGGATATATACCCATGGTTTTCAACTATGCTCTTTAAAAATTCATATCTTTCACTATCAATTAAACATAGTGCCTTTGTTATTTTTTCTTCATATACCTCTAAAAGTCTTTCTACTAATTGCCCTTTATTAAACTTAGATACCTTCGTAATATTTAGAATTGATGTTATTTTTAATAATTCAGCTTTTGTATTACATTCTAATAATTCTCTTAAATCATGTGTAAACTTCCCTCTTTTCACTCTATTTAATAATATATTTGCTTTATTTTCAATTTCTAAATTCATATCATCCATTGTAATATCCATAAGAGAAGCAAAATCCCCTTCATAATTATCTTTATCAAATTTATCATCCTCTATAAATGGGACAATATCCTTTTTCCCCTTTGTTTTAGGTTTCTTAAACTTAAAATTATTTCCTGGTAAATACTGTTTTTCTGTATCTCTGTTACCTACATATCCACAAACTCCATCTCTAGGTGAATTTGTATATTCAAATTCACCTACCATATCAGAATCTTCATCTATACAATCTTCACAAAAATACTTTTCTTCTTCATAATCAAAATATTTTGCCTTTTGATTACAATTGCAACAAAAATTTTGTATTTCTTCATTTCTAGCTAATATTTCTATTTGACTATGATTTTCCGCTGTAAAATATTCATCTATAACCTCAATTTTTAATGTAGTAGTAGAACCAAAATCATAGTCATATCTAAATTTATAACCTACAGAAATCACCTGTCTTAATTTAAAATCCATTGTTTCAGTATGTGAGAAAATTTCAAATTCATCGTCCACTGAAGAATCATAGTTTACGTCATCTATAATGAAACTACTTAAGTGTCCACAGCATTCTAACCATATATCCCTTAAAAAACTATCCAAATTCTTTAAAGTTAAATCTATATCTATAGCTATATACAAACTATACTCTTTTGATCCATACTGTGGAACTATAGACAAAATATATTGACTCTTAGTTTTTTTAGAACTAGCCATAGATTCTTCAATTTTTTCTTTTCTAACTTTGCAACCTTTAACATGTTTTTTAACAGTTCTTTCTGATAATTTCTCATTGCAATAATAACATTTACCTTTCAAATCATATCTTCTCCATTTCTTTTTCTTAAATTTAATAACATCATTATATCTATTATAGATTATATACTAAAATCTTTATATTATAAATTATTAACAAATTCCTTAAATTTTATAATAAGTCTAATTGCAAACACAAAAATAAGAATTGCCCTATAGTGCTTACACCTCGTATAGGAGAAATGGCAAGAATATCTAGGTTTTCAATAGATGAAATAAATGAAAACAAAATAGATATATATTCATTGGTAATATCATTTAATTTTTTCTTGAAAAAGATGGCTCCTGCACAATACAGAAACCATCTCTTAGCCTGTTAGCACCTTTTTTTAGAGTGTCCTTGACATAGGTACCAGTTTATCACTGGCTATCGCCAAGTTTTTTGTTTCTCTTTTACCAAATTTCTCAACTCTCCAACCCAACCTCTCATCTACTTAATCCGCATCAGATGTCCCATCTTCTCCTACATCTAATAAAATAGCATTGTATAGTTTTTTAGAAATTCTATAGTTATTTTCTATTAAGCCATCTAAATAAGGTTTTAACGTTTCAATTGCGCCTGATAATTTAGCAAATTTCAAAATACCCAAAAGTCCTGTAGGTTCTAACATTAATGCTTCTGCTAAACTTCTTGCTGATTTTTCATCAATTAGCAAATACTCTAAATTTAGTTCTTTAGCTCCTGCTATTACTTCCAATTCACCTCTATGTAATTTTCCCATAAATCTATTTACAAATAATTCGTCTTTTACATGATAAACTTTAATAAGCCCCTTTTCTATAGCACCGTGTAATTCTTCTGTCCCTATTCTTTTATTGTTTTGACTTTTAATGACTTCATTATAAACTGCTTCTGGAATAAGTACTTCTTCAAATATAATCCAAAGTAATTCTAATTTACCTATTCCAGACAACCCAATAATAGGACTTGAATTACACATTACAGTATTTAATTTTTTTATGCTCATCTATTGTCCTATCTCCTTTAACATCTTTTTTATAACCAAGTCATCTTGTTTTTTATGCTCATCAGTATATTCCCCCCAAGGAATTCCTTGTTTTTCAAGTACATCCATGAAATCTAAAAGTGATATTCCTGAAAGCTCTGCTGCTTTTTCAAATGTTACTGTTCTACTAGTAAATAAGTTTAACGCAAAAGCTAGCCTAACCTTTTGGTCTATAGAATCCCCCGAAATTTTATTTAAAAAAGGTATAAACTCTTCTGGTAAAGTTACTTCAAATGTAGT
>NZ_DATCQT010000111.1:0-20152 GCF_036569345.1 Clostridium sp. | reverse complement strand
GCTCAATTCTTAGCTGGTATGGCATTTAATAATGCAAGCCTTGGATATGTACATGCTATGGCACATCAATTAGGTGGATTCTACAACTTGCCTCATGGTATCTGTAATGCTATTTTACTTCCAATAGTATCTGAGTTTAATGTCTTAGCTCGTGGAGAGAGATTCGCTGAAATCGCTGCTGCAATGGGTGAAAATATTAGTGGACTTTCTGTTACTGCAGCTGCTCAGGTTGCGATTGACTCAATTAAAAGATTATCAAAATCAGTTGGTATTCCTGCAGGACTTACTGAACTTGGAGTTAAAGAAAAAGATTTCGAAGTAATGGCTGGAAATGCAAAAAATGATGCATGTCAAGCAACAAATCCACGCCTTGCTACTTTGAAACAAGTAGTTGAATTATTTAGACAAGCAATGTAATATTATCACTTAAAATAAGTGATAAATAAAATAAAAAATATTTTATGTTTGTAGTTTTAGGGGCGTATGCCCCTTTTTACTTTTTTGTTTTTGTTTCAGCCGATTAGGGAAAGAAGTGTAAGTGAAAATAATTTAATGTTTAATTAAGTTAATTAAGTTATACTAAAAATCGTTTTTATTTTTACAATTTTGTGGTATATTGTTTACATAGTTTAATATTGTTAAATAAGATTTTATTTTGTTTGTAGTAATCATATTTCATTATTTTATCAGTTGTTCTCCTAGTTATCTTTCCTAAGGTATTTTAAGAAATTATGACCGTTTAGGGTAAATTGGAAACGATTTACCTTTCCATTATGTGAAAGTTGTACATATAGTTTTTAATACTAATAGATGTATGTAAGGAGTACAATGGGGAAAAAATATTAGATATAGTGAACTGAATTTTGAAGAAGGATACGTCTATGAATTATTAGGCTTAAATGGTAGCGAAAAGACTACTCTTTGTTTAGACGGCTTTAAAAAAGGAGTGATGACAATGATAAAAACTGCAATATTAACCATGAGTGATAAGGGCTTTCGAGGGGAACGAATTGATGGAACGGGCCCGGCAATAAGAAGTGAACTAGAAGGCAAAGGATATGTTATAAGTTTTTATAAAATGATTCCTGATGAAATAGGGGAAATAGAAAAAGAATTAATTTATTTATGTGATGAACTTAAGGTAGATTTAATTTTAACTAATGGTGGAACGGGATTTTCTAAAAGAGATGTTACTCCAGAGGCAACTCAAAATGTAATTGAAAAATATGTACCGGGAATTGGTGAGGTTATGAGGATGAAATCACTCCAAATTACTTCAAAGGCAATGTTATCACGGAGCATAGCGGGAATCCGTAAAGAAACTTTAATCATTAATCTTCCAGGAAGCCCAAAAGGCGCTGTAGAAAATCTTCAATTTGTATTGCCTGCAATTCCACATGGAATTGCAATACTTAAAGGAGAGGCCAGCGAGTGCGCTAGAACATAGCGTGCGTTGATATACTTTGTGGTTATGAATATACTGAAATAGGGGAAATAATTGAACTTTAGGAGAGGGTTATATGAGAGATAGGCATGGAAGAGAAATCAATTACTTAAGGGTATCTGTAACTGACAGGTGTAATTTAAGATGTCAATATTGTATGCCAGAAAAAGGAATTATTAGTAAGGAACACGATGATATTCTGCGATTTGAAGAAATTTTAAAAATTGTAAAGGCTGCAGTAACATTAGGTATTAATAAAATAAGGTACACTGGTGGTGAACCACTAGTAATGAAAGATATAGACAAACTTATATATGAAACATCAAAACTACCAGGAATAGATGATATTTCTATAACAACAAATGGTATTTTGCTCTCTGATATGGCAAGTGACCTTAAAAAATCTGGACTTAATAGAGTTAATATTAGCCTTGATACTTTGGATGCAGAAAAGTTTAATAGTATAACAAGGATAGGAGATTTAGATAAGGTACTTGAAAGTATAGATAAATGTCTAAGCCTTGGGTTAAAACCTGTGAAAATTAATACGGTATTAATGAGAGATTTTAATGACTTTGAGTTTGATGATTTTTTAAACTTAACTAGAAAGCTACCAATTGAAATAAGATTTATTGAACTCATGCCAATAGGAGAGGGTATTAAGATTTTTGAAAAAAGCAAAATTAGTTTTAAGGAAATACTAGATCAACATCCTGAGTTAATTCATATTGAAACACCGAAAAGTAGTACTGCTCAATTGTACAAGCTCCAAGGAGCAAAAGGGAAAATTGGTTTCATTAGCCCTGTAAGTTGCAAATTTTGCGCAGATTGTAATAAAATAAGGCTAACATCCATAGGTACTATTAAACAATGTCTTCATTCAAAGGAAGAAATAAACCTTAAGCAATACTTAAATAACGAAGAGTTGCTTATAAAAACATTGAAACAAGCAATTTTTGACAAACCACTTGAGCATCATCTTGAGGAAGAAAAAATAAGTAGAAGCGAAAAGATGATGTATCAGATAGGGGGCTAAGTTATGGAACTTACGCACATAAATGAAGAAGGAAGAGCAAAAATGGTAGATGTATCAGAAAAAAATGATACAGTTCGTCAAGCGGTGGCAGTTGGATCAATATCTATGAATAGAGAAACCCTTGATAGAATAAATGATGGATCTATTTCAAAAGGAGATGTACTAGCTGTAGCACAGGTGGGAGGAATTATGGGTGCGAAAAACACTTCACAAATAATACCGATGTGTCATCCTATAATGATATCTGGTTGTGACATTAGCTTTAAAATTGACTTTGAAAACACAAAGATTGACATAACTGCAATAACAAAAACTGTAGGGAAAACAGGTATTGAAATGGAAGCACTAAGTGCGGTATCAGTGGCAGCACTAACTATTTATGATATGTGTAAGGCAATAGATAGGGGAATGGTTATTAGTAATATTATGCTTGTACGCAAAAGTGGAGGAAAATCAGGAATATTTGAAAGGAAGGGATTGTAATGGCAAAGGTAAATGCTGTAAATATAAGTGAGAAAAAAGGTGTGGTAAAACACCCTATAGAGAAAGGCTTTTTTAAAATTAATCACGGCCTCGAGGGAGATGCACATGCAGGTGATTGGCATAGGCAAGTGAGCTTTCTTGGGGAAGAGAGTATAGAAAAAATGAGAGCTACTGGAGTAGAAGGTTTAAGCTCTGGAAAGTTTGCTGAAAATATAACTACTGAGGGAATAGTTTTGTTTGAGCTTCCAATTGGAACTAAACTTAGAGTCGGAGAGGTACTTTTCGAGGTAACACAGATAGGAAAAGAATGTCATAAAGGCTGTGAAATTATGAAGCTCGTTGGTGACTGTATAATGCCAAGAGAAGGCATATTTGCTATAGTACTTGAGGAAGGTTATATTAAAGCCGGAGATGATGTAATAGTCGAGAAATAAGTATTATGCAAGCAACTAAGATTCCTCTTAGTTGGTATATGAAAAATATTGTATTATATAAAGAAAAGGGAATCAGTTCGAAATTTAACTGATTCCCTTTTCTTTTATAATTTTACATGTTGTATTATATAGGATTTCATTTTTATCCTAGTCAATGAATTTATAATAGTTGTACGAAGTTGATATTAAATAATAAATGATGTAAGTATTCTGATTTTCTTAATTCTATTTTCATTAACTTCCTCTATTTTAAATGTTATATTTTTATATATAACAGTTTTTATCTCATTTTCTAGTGGAATATACCCCATAATGCCGATTAAAAAACCACCAATTGTATTAAAATTTTTAGAAACTAATTTCAATTTCAAATAATCATTTAATTCATCTAGTGGGAGAAGACCACTCACTAGATAAGTATTATCATCAACTTTTTTTATGAATGCTTCATCATCATCATATTCATCTTTGATATCTCCCATAATTTCTTCTATAAGATCATCAATAGTAACTATTCCTGAAAAACCTCCATATTCATCTATGAGTATAGCCATGTGATGTTTAGAACTTTGTAATTCTTTGAATAATACATCTATCTTTTTACTTTCATGAACCAAAAAAGGCGAATGTAATATTTTCTTAATATCAACATTCTCAAAACCATTTAAACGTGCCTCAATTATAAAATCTTTCATATAAAGTATTCCTACAATATTATCAATATCACCATCAAAGACTGGGACTCTAGAATATTTTTCTTCTAGCAATTCATCTAAGTACTCTTTAACTGGATCATTTATATTAATTAAAAAAACTTCAGTTCTTGGAATCATAACTTCATAAACTAATTTATCATCAAACTCAAAAACATTATTAATCATTTCTTTTTCAGTTTCGTTTATAATGCCATCTTGCTGCCCTACACCTACAAGTGATCTTAATTCAGCTTTTGAAACCTTTTCTTCTAAATCATTACCATCAAGACCTGTAATCTTGATTAAAATATTAATAGAACCTGAAAGTAACATCACGAATGGAATGGCTACTTTAGATACGTATATAATAGGAACAACTGAAAACAGTGCAACAGCTTCTGAATTTTGCATTGCTATACGTTTTGGAAATAATTCGCCAAAAACTAATGTTATATATGATAAACCAATTGTTATAACTATTAAAGCAATTTGTTCACTATAAGGTACATTAAATTTATATAAATATGCTGCAAAATTGTAAGAGATGCCTGTAGCTGCAGACGCACTTGAGAAAAATCCAGCAAGCGTTATTGCAATTTGAATTGTTGATAAAAATTTTGTAGGCTCTTTAAGAAGCTTTACTAATAGTTTTGCTCTTTTATTACCCTGTTGAGCAAGAAGTGTAATCTTATGTTTGTTAAGGGATACTAATGCCATTTCTGCTGATGCAAAAAATGCATTTATTAGTGTTAAAATAGCAATTAGTATAAATGGCGCCATTAAACTGATATTAAGCGCGGGATCTGATTTCATTAAAAATTCCTCCTCTTAAAATAAAAACATCGTAAATTGATTAAAATAGTTTCATGTTTACCTACCAATTATAACATATTTTTATATATTGAGTTCGTTATGGATTGATTTTAACTTTTATAATTATATTCTATAATAAAATGGGTAAACTATTATTACACTGGGTATATGTAGTGTAATTTGTTTTTGAAGGGAGAAGTTTATGAATAAAAGCGATTTACAAAAGGCGAGTAAATCAAATAACCAACCGGATGACAATGAAGGGGTTAGTGGTGCATCAAACATCATCATGACTAATATGTATAACATGCCCGAAATGGCTAGCGGTCCTGGCGACGCTACGTTAGAAGAAAAAAGTAGATTAAATGAAAGATCATTAGTAAATAATAAAAACACTGAAAAATAAAATTAAGGCGGGTAAACCGAGGCACTGACTCGGTTGATCCTGTCTTATTTTTTTAATAATAATGTTAATTATATATCAATTGCCATTTTTTAAAATTATGCTTTTACATTCATATAAACGGTGTATAATATGAAATATAGACTATTAACAGAAGGCTAATGAAACACGATGGGGGAGTTATGTGGAAGCATACATTAAGGAATCTCACAACAGATGCAAGTCAACAGAAATACTAACAAGCAATTTGTTTAGTACCAAGATTTTAAATGAAGTTGAAATTACTGATATACTTTTGGAAAATAAAGAGCTTATTTTAAATGCTACTCCATTTATGAATTTGTTATATGATTTCGTAAGTGGAACTGGTTTTTTGGCGATATTATGTGACAGAAACGGATGTATTTTAAATGTAATAGGGGATGAAGTAATATTACCGAGGGCTGTAGAGAGCAAAATGATAGTAGGTGCGTATATGGATGAATTTCATATTGGAACCAACGCTATGAGCCTTGTGATATCAGAAAAAATACCAATCCAGATTTCTGGGAAGGAACATTTTATTAAAGATTATCAAAAATGGACATGTTCTGCAGCACCTATAAAGGATTTAGTTGGAAATATTATAGGGATAATAGACTTGACGGGTTATATGAAAAATGCTCATCCACATACTTTGGGAATGGTAGTAGCAGCAGCAGATGCTATAGGGGAAAAACTTGAAATTAACAAATATAACTCAATGCTAGAAATTTCAAAAAAACGTTTAGAAACTTCCATAAACGCAATTACTTCAGGAATTTTGACTTGTGATTTATCTGGAAATATTACAACAATGAATAAACAAGTAGCAAGAATGTTTGGTTACAAAGAAAATGAAATAATGAAAATTAAAATTTATGATTTGATTCAAAACTGGAATGGTATAATGGAGCACCTTAAGGTTAAGGGTACCTTTATTAATGAAGACATCTATATAAACTCAAGGATAAACAAATTACAATATACTTTGACGTTGTATCCTATATACGATATAGAAAATAATATTGAGGAAGTAACTCTTGTGATTCAAGAACTGAAAAAGGGTAAAAAGCTGGGAGGGAAGATATCAAGTGGTCAGGCTACCTACACCTTTGAGAAAATAGTCGGAAAAAACGAAAGATTTATAGAGACAATTGACTATGCAAAAAAGATATCAGAAAGTAAATCTACCGTACTTATAACAGGAGAAAGTGGTACTGGTAAGGAAGTTTTTGCACAATCTATTCATAATTATGGCACTCGCCGTGATGAACCATTTATAGCCGTAAATTGTGGCGCTATTCCAAGGTCACTTGTAGAATCGGAATTATTTGGTTATGAGGAGGGGGCATTTACTGGTGCGAAAAAAGGTGGAAATGCTGGAAAATTTGAAATAGCAGATGGAGGTACTATTTTTTTAGATGAAATAGGTGAGATGCCAACTGATATGCAAATTAAAATATTAAGGGTAATTGGGGAGAGTGCAATAACTAGGATTGGAAGTTCAAAGCAAATACCTATTGATGTAAGGATTATGGCAGCTACAAATAAGGATTTATTACATGAAATCGAAATAGGTAAATTTAGAAGTGATCTTTACTATAGATTAAATGTTATGCCTATATACTTACTTCCACTTAGGCAGCGACGTGATGATATACCTGAATTAGTGAATTATTATATGAAAAAAACATCTAAAATGCTTAACAAAAAGGCTGTGGATATTCCAGAGGAATATATGAAATATCTTATGGCGTACGATTGGCCAGGAAACGTACGTGAATTAGAGAATTTAGTTGAACTCATTATAAATTCTGAATCAATTAAATTTAATTTTAATAATAAAGTAGATGAAGTCCAAAATAATACTGTTAATTTAAATTTTAATATTAGTTTGGAAATGGTTGAAAAACAACACATAATTGAAGTTTTGAGAGAGGTCAAAGGAAATATGACCATAGCGGCAAATATTTTAGAAATTGGGAGAAATACTTTATATAGAAAAATACAAAAATTTGAAATTGACTGTTCCAAAAATCAATGATGTTCCAAAATTGAACACCTATTAAAGCCTAAAACGTAACAAAATGGAACAGTAGAATACCATAACATGAAAAAATTACATAATAAGGTATTTAAAGACTGTAAAACAAGGGTTTTTTAGGCAAAAGTACATATATTTAACTTGGCACAAAAAATGCTTATAAGAATGGGTAAGTAAATAAATATAAGGAGGTTCTTTTCTTAAAAAATGACAATAATCTTTTAGTTTAAAAAGAATAAACTGATCAGATAAATTGAGTAGAAATAGATAATAGTGCTACTCATAAAATAAACAGGAATAGGAGGAATAAAAATGAAGATTGTTCCAGTTGAAGATGCAGTAGGGATGGTTTTATGCCATGACTTAACAAGAATTGTTCCTGGAGAATTTCATGGAGTGGCATTCAAAAAAGGACATGTTATATTAGAAGAAGATATACCTCAGATGTTGGATATTGGCAAAAAGAACGTTTATGTCTGGGAAACAAATGAAACGATACTTCATGAAAATGAGGCTGGGGAAAGAATAGCAAGAGCAGTAGCAGGTAAGGGAATCCTTTTCACTGAGCCATCAGAAGGTAAAGTGAAGTTATTGGCTGAATGTAAAGGCTTACTTAAAATAGATTTTAAGGCTTTAGAGAAAATAAATGTAATTGATGAGGTTATGGTCGCTACTTTACATACTGATATTGTGGTAGATAAAGGATGCAATATTGCAGCGGCAAGAATAATACCCCTTTTTATTGAAAAATCAAAGATTGAACAAATTGAAGATATTTGTAAAACAGAAGGACCTATTGTTTGGGTAGCTCCATTAAAAGCTATGAAGGTTGGCGTTGTTACTACTGGTAGCGAAGTTTATACTGGTAGAATAATAGATAAATTTGGACCTGTCATAAAAAATAAAGTTGCTAAACTTGGTTGCGAAGTTATAAAACAAATCCTTGTTTCAGATAGTGAGAGTATGATAGTAGAGGCTATAAATGAATTAGTGGTACTAGGTTCTGAAATGATTATTATTACTGGAGGAATGTCAGTAGATCCTGATGATGTTACACCAGCAGGGATAAGAAAATCTGGAGCGACTATTATATCCTATGGAGCACCTGTACTTCCCGGGGCTATGTTTTTAATAGCATACTTGGGTGATATACCAGTTTTGGGACTTCCCGGATGCGTAATGTATAACAAAACGACAGTATTTGATCTTATACTTCCTAAAATTGTAGCTGGTGAGAGGATAAAAAGAGAGGATATTACAAAGCTAGGTCATGGGGGTTTGTGTACTAATTGTGAAGTTTGTACTTTCCCTGCTTGTAGTTTTGGTAAATGCTAATTAATGGTTAATAATGAAGTATTAATAACGCTAATAAATTGATAACGCCTTCCTAAATTAAGGCTGTATCTCTTTAAATATATAAAGAAAAGGGGTTTGAAAATGTTAAATAAAGTATTGATAATTAATGGTGTCAAAAGAAATGTAATTGTTAGTCCTGAAGCTACACTTGCAGATGTATTAAGAAAACAGTTATTTCTTACAGGTACCAAAGTAGGTTGCGGAAAAGGTGAATGTGGCGCCTGCAATGTAATACTTGATGGTAAGGTTGTAAAATCATGTATAGTTAGAATGAAAAGAGTAGCTGACGAAGCTGCAATTACAACAATTGAAGGAATAGGATCACAAGATGATTTACATGATATTCAATTTGCATGGATGATACATGGCGCAGCACAATGTGGATTTTGTACCCCTGGATTTGTTGTAAGCGCAAAGGCACTTTTAGATGTAAATAATAATCCTACAAGAGAAGAAGTAAGAGAATGGTTCCAAAAAACTAGAAACGTATGTAGATGTACTGGATATCAACCATTAGTAGATGCAGTAATAGAAGCTGGAAAACTTATGCGTGGAGAGGTTACAAGGAAACAATTGTGGCTAAAACTTCCTGAGGGAGCAAGTTTAGTAGGAACTGAGACAGTAAGACCTTCTGCTTGTGCTAAGGTAACAGGTACTTGGGACTTCGGTGCTGATCTTGGGTTAACTCTTCCAGATGATACTCTTCATATAAAACTTGTACAAGCTACCGTTTCTCATGCAAATATTTTATCTATAGATACTTCTGAAGCAGAAAAAATGCCTGGAGTAGTTAAGGTTTTAACTTACAAGGATGTAAAGGGAACAAATAGAATTAATGGTTTAGCTTTCCCATCTAATAAAGGTGATGGACTTGAAAGACCTATTTTAAATGATAAGAAAATTTTCCAATTTGGTGATGCGATTGCAATGGTACTCGCAGATACTTCAACTCATGCAGAAGATGCAGCTAAGAAAGTTGTAGTAGAAATTGAAGAATTACCAGCTTATATGAGCGCACCTGCAGCAATGGCTGAAGATGCTATTGAAATTCACCCAGGTACACCAAACATATATTTTGAAACTAAAGTTGTAAAGGGAGCAGAAACTGCACCACTTATGCAAAGCTTACCTTATACTGTTGAAGACGATTTATATGTAGGTAGACAACCTCATCTTCCAATAGAACCAGATGTAGGATTTGCTTACTTAGATGAAGATGGAAAATTAATAATTCATTCAAAGAGTATTGCATTACATTTCCATGCTCTTATGATTGCTGAAGGTATTGGTCTTCCACTTGATAAGGTTATGATTGTACAAAATCCAACAGGCGGAACTTTTGGTTATAAATTCAGCCCAACAATTGAAGCATTGCTTGGTGTGGCTGCATTAGAAACAGGAAGACCTGTATATCTTGAATTTAGTATGTACCAACAGATTACTTACACTGGAAAGAGATCACCATTCTGGATGCACTTAAAATTAGGTGCAGATCAAGCTGGTAAATTCCAAGCTCTAGAAACAGATTGGTCTTGTGATCACGGTCCATATTGCGAATTTGGAGATCTTGTTACAACTAGAGGATCTCAATTTATGGGTGCTGGTTACAAAATAGATAATATTCGTGGAGCTGGAAGAACTGTTGCTACAAATCATGGTTGGGGATCAGCTTTCAGAGGATTTGGTTCTCCACAAGCTTTATTTGCATCAGAACAAATGGTAGATGAGTTAGCAGTTAAGATGGGTGTAGATCCACTTGAACTTAGATACAAAAATGCATTAAGACCAGGAGATGTAACTCCAACCGGTTGCGAACCTGATGTATATGTTATTCCACAGTTGTTAGATTTGGCTCGTCCAGCTTACACAAAATCAAAAGAAGTTACTAAAGAAAAGAACAAAAATAGTGTAGATAAGAAATATGGTACTGGTATATCACTTCTTATTTATGGTTGTGGACTTGATGGAGCAGATTCTTCAGAGGCATGGGTAGAAATTACTAAAGATGGAGTAACTGTTGCTAATTCATGGGAAGATCATGGTCAAGGTGCAGATATGGGAACACTTACTATGGCACATGAAACATTAAGAAAAGCTGGTTATGAACCAGAAGATCTAAAATTAGTTATGAATGACATGAACTATACTCCAAACAGTGGTCCAGCAGGTGGAAGTCGTTCTAATGTTCTTACTGGAAATGCTACAAGAGTTGCTTCAGAAAACTTACTTGAAGGACTTAAAAAAGCTGATGGAACGTACAGAACTTATGATGAACAGATTGCAGCTGGAAAACCAACTAGATATGACGGAAAATGGACTGCACCTTGCGTAGCTGGTGATGTAGAAACAGGACAAGGAAATCCATTCCCAGTTTATATGTATGGAGTTTTAGTAGCAGAAGTAGAAGTAGATATGACTACTGGAAAAGCTCATGTTGATAAATTAACATGTATTTCAGATGTAGGAACTATCATAAACAAACTTGTTGTTGATGGTCAGATACTTGGAGGACTTGTTCAAGGTATTGGTCTTGCATTAACTGAAGACTTTGAGGATCTTAAAAAACATACAACCCTTACTGGTTGTGGAATTCCTCAAATTAAGGATGTTACAGATGATATAACATTAGTTTATCTAGAAACTCCAAGACCATTAGGACCTTATGGAGCAGCCGGTGCAGGTGAAATGCCATTATCAGCTCCTCATTCAGCAATCATAAGTGCAATTTATGATGCTTGTGGAGTTAGAATTACGCACCTTCCAGCTTATCCAGAAAAAGTTCTTGCTGGAATTAAAAAATTAAATAAATAAGGTAAATATATTAATAAATAAAGTAAATAAAGTAAATAAATGAGTTATAATTAAAGGGAGAGCCTAAAGTGAAATATCAGAAATTCATTTTAGGGTCTCCTTAAAATAATTTTAGGAGGAATAATATATGGATCTACAAAAACTTCTTTCTATTCAAGAGTTATGTATAAATGATAATCCCCCAGCATGTAATACTGAGTGTCCAATTCACGTTGATGTCAAAGGGTTTATTGGGGAGATTAGAAAAGGGGATTATGACGAGGCCTATAGGATACTCAGAAAAAGAATACCTTTTATAAATGTGATAGGGTTAGTTTGTGACCACCCGTGTGAAAATTACTGCGTAACTAATATCGATGGTAAAAAAATCTCAATTCACGAGCTTGAAAAGGCAGCTGTAATTTATGGGGGAAGTGCAAAAATCAAATCACTACCTATGCCGAAAGTTAATATAAAAATTGCGATTATTGGTGGTGGTATAAGTGGAATTACCTGTGCTTATGACCTTAATCAAAAGGGATATACCGTTGATATATATGAAAAAGAAAATGTAATAGGCGGATCTCTTTTAAAAATGCATGAGCAACTTCTTACTACAGAACTAATAAAAGAAGAAACTAGTAAATTAGAAGATCAAGGTATTGGAATAAAAGTAAATTACGAGGCTACTCCTGAAAAATTAAAAAATATCATATCGGAATATGATGCTGTTTTTATTGGTATGGGAGAATGGACTGAGAAATTTAATGTAGATGAAAATACATTACAAGCAGAAACGGAAACAGGAAAAATCTTTGTTGGTGGTCGAATAGTTAGTGGACGTGTATCTGTTATACAGTCAGTTTTTACAGGAAGATGCGCGGCAGTGTCCATTGATAGATTCGTACATATGAAATCGCTTACTGCTCTCAGAGAAAAAGAAGGGACCTACAAAAGTATTCTTAAGATTGATGTAGATATTGAGAATATTCCAGCAAGAATAAATCCTGAAAATGGTTTATTCACGAAAGAAGAAGCTATTAATGAAGCACTAAGATGTGTTCAATGTGAATGTCATAAATGTGTAAAAGCATGTATTCATCTTCAAAAGGCGAAATTGGATCCCAAGGCTTATATAAGAACTATAAATCAAAATGAACGTATTATTCTAGGCGATCATTATGCAAATAAAACAATAAATACTTGCACAGAGTGTGGTTTGTGTGGGGCAATATGTCCTGAAAATATAAACATGGCTGACATAATAAAAGAAACAAGGATAAGTATGGTTGAAAGACATAAAATGCCAATGTCTACTCATGACTTTGCTTTAAAAGACATGGAATTTACTAATAGTGAATATTTTGAATTAGTAAAACACCAGCCAGGCACAAGTGAAAGTAAGTATGTATTTTATCCTGGTTGTCAGTTATGTGCAACTTACCCAGAGTATGTTACTAAAAGTTATGAATATCTAATGGATAAACTAGATGGTGGTGTTGGATTGTATTTAGGATGTTGCGGAACACCTGCTAAATGGGCAGGTAAACAAGAGGAATATACTGAAATCTTGGAAAAAATTCAATCTAATTTAGAAAAGTTAGGGAATCCTATTGTTATAGCTGCATGTACCACATGTTATATCAATTTCAATAAACACATTAAGAATATAAAAGCTAAGTCTCTTTGGGAGGTATTTGATGAAAAAGGTCTTCCACCTGACGTTAAATTAGGAAATGGCAAAATTTTGGCAATACATGATACATGTAGCTCTAGACATGAGAAAGCTGTTCAAGATAGTGTAAGAAATATTGCTAAAAGTCTCCAATATAAAATTGAAGAACCTGAGTTTTCAGGGGAAAAGACAAAATGTTGTGGTTTTGGAGGGCTTGTGTATTTTGCTGATAAAAAGTTTAGTTGTGAGTTAACACGGGATAGAATAAAGGATTCAGATAAGGATTTCTTAGCTTACTGCTCTGTGTGCAGAGATTTGTTTGTATCACAAGGCAAAAGGACTTTTCATATTTTGGACCTTATATACGGAACAGGTAAAGAAAAAATTTCAGACATGAAGGCTCCGACCATGTCAGAGCGAAGAGAAGTTAGGTTTTTACTAAAGAAAGAATTACTTAATAGTTTATGGGGTGAGAAAATGGAAATAAAGTATGGCAATGAAGATATAAAAATAGTAGTTGGAGAAGAACTAAGAAATAAGATTGAAGATGAGCTTATTCTTGATGGTGATATTAAGAGTGTAATAGAGTATGCAGAAAAGACTAATAATAGTTTTTATAATCCAGAAACTGGTCATATTCTTGCATGGAAAAGGCTTATAAATGTAACCTTCTGGGTGGAATACGAAAAGGTTAACGATAGCTTTAACATTATTAATGCTTACAGCCATAGAATGGATGTAAAGGGGGTATAACTATGAAACAAGGTAATAAAAATAAAACAACTAAATGGCTTTGTTCAAAATGTGGAGGGAATCTCGAGGAAGGACCTGTGAAAGCAGAATACCTTGGAGGAAATTTTGAAATTGAATTACTTGAGTGCCCTAAATGCAAAAATGTTCTAATAACACAGGAGCTTGCGGCTGGTCAGATGCTCGAAGTAGAAAAGAGCTTGGAGGACAAATGAAGGGTTGTTCAGTTTTTGAAAATGAAGATATGATAAATGCAACGGGAGATACTCTAAGGCCAGGTGGATTTTTCCTTACTGATAGGGCTGTTAAGTTATGTGATTTTAAGGCTAATGATAAAATCTTAGATGTTGGTTGTGGAATGGGAGTAACAGTAAAAAGACTCAAAAGCGAATATAATTTAGATGCTTTTGGTGTCGATCCTTCAGTAAAGTTACTTAAGATAGGTGAAGATAAATATGGGAATCATAACATAGACTTTGGTCACGGTGAAGAGCTACCTCATAAAGATAATTATTTTGATGGAGTTATGGCTGAATGTACTATGTCCCTTATGGATGACTATAAAAAAACCATAATGGAAAGTCATAGGGTTCTAAAAGATAAAGGATTTTATATTGTTTCAGATGTGTATGCAAGAAGACCGGAATACCTTGAAGACGTGCAAAAGAATGAAATCAATAGCTGCATGAGAGGCCTTTTTGATATAGATGTTTTAAAAGATTCAATCGTAAGTTCAGGCTTTGAAATAATATGCGTTGAAGATTGGACAAATCTACTTAAGCAACTTATGGTTGAAATCATTTTTAAATATGGTTCAATGTCTAAATTTTGGGAAATAGCAACTTGTAATAGTTGCGGCGATTTTCATCAAAAGCTCACGCTTTGCAAACCGGGTTATTTTTTGATTATTGCTCAGAAAAAATAGTGGAGGGGTTAGAATGGGTGCAGATGCATTTAGAATGTTTAAATTAGCAAGTAACGGATATTGCTGTAGTCAAATACTTATAATTACATATCTTGAGAGTAATGGAATAGAAAATATTCCATTAGTAAAGTCTATGGCAGGTCTTTGCGCAGGAATAGGTTATACTGGAAAAACATGTGGTATTGTCACTGCTGGAGCATGTTTATTTGGGTTGTACGCAGGGAAGGGTGAAGACAAGGAGATCCGCGATGATAATTTAAAAAAGATGGTTCAAAAATATATAGAGTGGTTTGAAGAGGAATTTGAAAGCACCGAATGTGTTGATATGATAACTGTAGATGTACTTAAGGGTATGGAAGAAAATGAAGGTTATCCTATAAAATGTGGTAATGCTATTCAAAAATCATACAATAAAATTGAAGAAATTTTAAAAGAATATAGTTATATAGAATGAGAGGTAAAGCACAATGGCGGAAATAATAAGAGAAACACAAAGTATTTGTCCAGTATGTTTAGAAATAGTTGATGCTACAGTAGTAAAAGAATTTGATGATTTATATTTAACTAAGAAATGCGAGCAGCATGGTTTTTTTAAGACAGTTATTTGGAGGGGTAAGCCTGGTTATGAGTCTTGGACACGCCCTAAAAGTCCAGCTTATCCAGAAGTGCCATATACAAAGGTTTCAAAAGGCTGTCCTCACGACTGTGGGTTATGCAGTGAGCACCGTCAGCATACTTGCACGGTACTCATTGAAGTAACTTCAAGGTGTAATTTAAAATGTGAATTTTGTTTTGCGGACGCGCATGGTAATGAAACTGATCCAGATATGAAAACTATAGAAATGTGGTATAAAAGAATAATTGAAGCGGGTGGACCTTATAATCTTCAGATTTCTGGAGGGGAACCTACAATGCGTCAAGATCTTCATGAGATTATAGCTATGGCTACAAACATGGGTTTTAAATTTATTCAACTAAACACAAATGGTATTAATCTAATGAATTACAATTATTATCAAAAATTAAAAGAAGCAGGACTTAAATCTATTTTTTTACAATTTAATGATTTAAGTGGAACTGAAATGACTTCGCTTAATGGTATAGATATAATGCAAGATAAATTAAAGGTTATAGAAAATAGTAAAAAATTAGGAATTGGTGTAATTCTTGTATGCACAGTGGTGCCAAATAAAAATGATAATATTCTTTGGAATATTATAGAATTTGGACTAAAAAACGCACCAACTGTAAGAGGAGTACATTTCCAACCAGTAAGTTACTTTGGCAGAATACCTAAAATACCTGAAGATAATGATAGAATTACTCTTCCTGAAGTTATGGATAAAATAGCTACTCAAAGTAATGATAAAATTAAGCTTTCGGATTTTGCACCTTCAGGTTGTGAGAATGCACTTTGTTCTTTTCATGTAAATTATACATCGGTAGATGGGAAATTAATTACTGTAAGTAGAAAAAATAATTGCTGCGGCGAAGAAAGTGGCACAGAAGGATCTAGAAAATCTGTTAAATTTGTTGAAAGAAATTGGTCTGGTGTGAAAATAAATAAATACGTACCAAAGAAAAAGTCTTTTGAGGAATTAAATCAAAAGATAAAAGATGGTTTTTTTAGTATCTCTGGTATGGCATTTCAAGATGCTTGGAATGTAGATACCCAGAGATTAAAAGATTGCTGCATTCATGTTGTTAGTAAAGAGGGTAATTTAATCCCATTTTGTGCTTACAATATTACGACTGCAGAGCAAAAAAAATTATATAGATAGGAAGCGGGAGGATGAAATGAAAAATTATTCTGCTATAATACTTTCGGCAGGATATTCCAGCCGGATGGGTAGCTTTAAGCCATTAATTAAGATAGAGGGTAAAACTCCACTTCAAAGATGTATAGAACTTTTTAGAAACTGTGGGATAAATGATATTACTGTAGTGACAGGGCATTTAAATGAATGCATAGAAAAAGAATTAAAAGATATTAAAGTTGAATTAAATGATATTAAAATTGTATTTAATAGTAAATATAGTGAAGGTATGTACTCATCAATAAAAGTTGGAGTAGCATCGCTTGCGGAGGAGGTTGATGCTTTCTTTATATTGCCTGTAGATATTCCAGCAGTACGAGAGTCCACTATAAAAAAAATGATATTAAGTTATGAGAAAATTAAAGGTGGAATTTTGTTCCCTATATTTGCTAAAGAAACAGGTCATCCCACATTGGTTACATATGCATTAGCACAAGAAATATTAAATAGTAATCCTAAAGAAGGATTAAGAGAAGTATTTAATAGCCATAAAAAATCGTGGCATTATGAGCCAGTTGCTGATAGAGGTATTTTACTTGATATGGATACTAAAGAAGATCTTAAAGTTCTTATGGAGCATATTTCGGTATATCCTTGCCCTGATTACCTTGAATGCATGGAGATATTAAGATTATGTAGCGTGAACCTAGAGACAATAGATCACATGAAAAGAGTAGCAGAATTTGCAAAACAAGTGTCAATTTTACTTAATGAAAATGGATGTAAGTTAAATATAAATTATATTTATGCAGGGGCACTACTTCATGATGTAGCCAAGGGAACAAAAAACCATGCTTCGCAAGGGGCAAAAATTGTCGATGAATTCGGATATGAGTGCCTAATTGAAATTATTAATGAACATATGCAGTTAAAGACTAAATGTAAAATAGGTGAAAAACAAATAGTTTATCTTTGTGATAAACTATTTAAAGGGAAAAGATTAGTCACTTTAAAGGAAAGATTTGAAGACGCCTTTAGTAGATATAAAGATGTGCCAGATGTTTTTGAAAAAGTAAACGGGAAATATACGGATGCAAAACTAATAAAACAAAATGTTGAAAATATTTTGGGCAGAAGTTTAGAGAGCCTTAGTGATAAGTTTTGAAAAGGAATATTTATATTATAAGACATGAAGAAACAGAATATGGACAAGGGAAAAGATATTTAGGACATACAGATTGTAAACTTTCCGATAAGGGAATAAATGATGCAAAAAAATTAGCTGATATTTTTATGGAGAGTGGAATAACTATTAACAGTATTTTTAGTAGTGATCTAATTAGGTGTAAAAATACTGTTAATATAGTTTTTCCAAATCAAGAAGTAACTTTTTTAAAAGATTTGAGAGAGATAAATATGGGGATTTTAGATGGATTAACCTTTGATGAAGTAAAAAATAAGTATCCAGAAGTTTATAAAAAAAGAGGAGAAAATATAGCAGAATATATACCACTAAATGGTGAATCCTTTAGAGAGTGTCAGCAAAGGGCAATAAAGGTTCTTAATTATATAATTCGCAACACAAAGGGAAATGTTGTTATTTGCAGCCACGCTGGGTTTATAAGAGCATTATTTTGTAATCTCTTAAGGGTAGACTTAAAAGAAATTTTTAATATTAAACAAAGTTATGGATGCATTAACATTCTGATCTCTGAGGGATCTAATATTTCTGTACAAGGGATCAATCTCAAAACTTTATCTTAATGGAGTGTGTAATATGATTAAAAAACCATATGAAAAATGGATGGAAGATAGGATTTGCTTGCAATCGGGTGATAAGAATTTTTCTGAAGAAGGGTTAAAATCATTTCAATTAGAAGAAATTAGAAATACCATAAATATTGCTAAGAAAAGTAAGTTTTATGGGGAAACTTTAAAAAATATTAATAGTAAAGATATTAAAAACTTTGAAGACTTTAAGAAATTATCTTTTACAACTTCAGAGGATTTAGGTGAAAATCCAAAGAATTTTGTATGTGTACCTCTTGACCAAATTTCTAGGATTGTAACAATGACTTCTTCAGGAACTATGGGAATTCCTAAAAGAATATTTTTTACTGAAAATGATCTAAAAGCTACATCAAAATTTTTCGAATATGGAATGATAAATCTTATAAATAAAGGGCAAAAAGTGCTTATATTAATGCCAGGAAGTAGTCCTTCAAGTATTGGTAAACTTTTAAATGAAGGTCTTCATAAATCAGGTTGTGAAGGAATTATATATGGGCCTGTATATGATGTTTGGGATGCTTTAGAAACAATGCGTTCAAAAAATATTGATTGTATTGTAGGATTGCCAATTCAGGTATTATATCTCGCAAAACTTAAAGACACTGATGTTAGATATAAAAACTTAAAATTAACAAGCGTTCTTTTGAGTGCAGATTATGTACCAAGATCCTTATGTGATGCTGTGAGTAGAGCATTTAGTTGCCCAGTTTTTACTCATTATGGAATGACTGAAATGGGTTATGGTGGGGGAGTGGAATGTTCCGCTCTTAATGGTTATCATATGAGAGAAGTTGATTTGTACACAGAAATAATTGATCCATTAACAAAGCAAAATGTTCCGGAAGGTACCTATGGAGAGGTTGTATTTACTACGCTTGGGAGAGAAGCAATGCCACTTGTAAGATATAGGACAGGAGATATTGCTAGATTTTTGCCCAAGAATTGCTCCTGCAGTAATGTGGTTAGAAGAATGGATTATGTACAAGGACGGGTGGGCGAATATCTGAAGCTAAATGACGGGGAACATCTTTCTATAGGAATGATTGATGAAGTTATGTTTGGTATTGAAAATGTGCTTGATTACAGAGCTACTATTAGTATCAATCAAAAGGTAGTGATTAGTTTAGAAATAAAGCCTGTAAATCCAGAGGTAACTATAAAATTTAGTGACATAGAAAAATGTTTTAAGCAAGATAAGTGTTTTGGATTATTATTAGAAAAAAATGATATTTACATAGAATATAGCGGTATTATTGATGATATTGGAATAAGTAATGGAATGGTAAAACGGAAATTGATCTATAAAGTTTAAAATATAAAAACATAATTAAATTAATTCCAGGGAAATAATTAATAAATATTCGGTTTAAAATAGAAAATTCTTTAATTATAGTTTAAAGTTCTTTAAATATAGTTTAAATATGTTATAATATTAAAGGCAACTTAATATTTGGAGAGATGTCCGAGTGGCCTATGGTACCTGCCTCGAAAACAGGCGAACGGGTTATTCCGTTCCGGGGGTTCAAATCCCCCTTTCTCCGCCAAGATAAAAGAACTCACTGGAAGGTGAGTTCTTTTTACGTTAAATTATAATGTAAGCGATGGAACAAACACCGCCATGTAAATTAACTTCCTAATTGATATACTTTAATAAAGTAATCGATGGGAGGTTTTATTTTGAGATCCACAACTAAAGACCAGCTTCTCTGGGAGCAAAGAATTTATGAAAGAACTA
>NZ_DATCQT010000110.1:0-4410 GCF_036569345.1 Clostridium sp. | reverse complement strand
TGGACTTTTAATTCCATAGACAGCTGCCATAAGCAAGCAAGATTCAATAAGATATTCTGGATTTGGAATCCAAATTGCTTCAATACTGCCTAGTGCTCCATCTATTGAGGCTCTTTTTTCAAAAACTAGTCTAGTAACACTATTTTCATAAATACTAATCCTGTTATTAAACTGAATACCTCCGTTATCTCTATCGATATGACCAAACAATACCTCTGCTAAACATGTTGACATATTAAAAACTCCCTTCGAATTTGTATTTGTTTTTCTATGTCTTAATCATATCAATTTTCAAAGGGAGTTTCATGGAAGCTCAGCTTCTGTTTTTAATAGAGTTCATTTTCTGTTAAAGCTGCTTTTATAACTCTGTCTGTTTCAAGTATTAATTGCTTTTCGCCCATTTTTACGGTTACACGGTCATCAGGACAGCTAATTATTAAGCAATTTTTATATATTATAGTTTTTCCATCATCATCAATATACTCAATGAAACAAGGTCTACTATTTTTAAAACATAATAATAGGCTTTCACAACCATATATTGTACTACACATATATTCAGTATGGAAAAGATTACTGATATCCATTTCTAATGACTTATACCAACTGGTATCAATCCCCAATCCCTCTGATACAGTGAAAATCCTGTGTTTTGCATAATCTGATAACTGAATCCATATTGTTTTGGCCCCATTTAAAGCATAATTTTTATAAGCTTCTTTCTCAGACATTATTTTCAACCCTTCAAGTGTAGTAATTACTTGCGTCAAATTAAACGTCAAAAATAAAGGATGAATAGTAGAAGGGAAGGAAAGCTTTCCTTTTTTTCTGTCAAAATCCACAGTGAGTTTTTGACCCATTACTTCAAGAGGGTCATCACCATCTCCTTTAAGTATTTTTAAATCATTTTGTAGGGTTTTACTGCTGATATATAGGATGTCTTCTAATTGGACAATAGGTGCCTCTGGATCCTGTAGTATTTTGGCTATATAAAGTTGTCTTTCCAAAGTTGTTTTTGGAATCCACTTAGGAAAAGAAATAGAAATTTCTATATTATATTTTTTATTAATAAATGCAATAAATTCCTTATAAATAGCTATAGCTGTAGATTTACTTTTTGTGTACTTTTTTATAGAACTCTTTATTGCTAAATCAATGTATTCTTCAGTTTCTAGATCTGTAATCAATAGTTCAGTATTTAAACCGTCTTGGCTTAGAAAGGTAAAGTCCTTTTCAACGTCTACTTTTTTATTATTTATCTTAACACCCATTAATAAGTTTATTACAATTTTCTTGCTGAATTTTGAGTGCTTTTTATTCTTGCTTAAAACATAAGCTTCAACTGCGTCTTTGATACTATCAGACATTGGTAGTACATCTCCTTTATATAAAAAAAATATTGTAATTATATTATAAATGAATATGTAATTTATAGCCATTGTAATAGCTTCAAGTTATTGTTTGATTTGTAGAATTTTTCTGTGGATTTTATTGGGATAATTTAAGTAAACAAAGAGGGTTGAATAGTTGTGACTATAAATTGTAATAAAGAGTAATTGACAGACTATTATAGCATTTTATTAATAGGTAGCAATTTCAGTCTCAAGTGCTCCATAGAAAAATTGAAGTAAAAGGATATCAAGTGGTAAGGGTAATTTATAGTACAGAATTTTTACTTAATAATGCCACCTTAGTTACTGAGCTTTGCATAAAATCTAAGGAAGAATATAGATTGTGGCAAGAGCTTAAAAGGATAAGTTCACTTGCTGAAACAGAAATTGGTGAACATATAGATAAGGATAGTAGAATTAAGGGATTTTCTATAGAAGAAATGAAAATAGGAATAAAAGATGAGAAAATTAGGGTGGGGTATAATGAGATTTATTGGAATTTTACTAGGTAAGAATTTGATAGGAAACCTAGGGATGTAATGGGGAGGATATTTAATATGAGAAAGGGGGTTAACACTAATGCATCATCATAAGTTGTGCTTAAAATAAGTTAATGTTTGTTTAAGTATGGTTACTTATGAGGTATACTAAATTAGTAAGTTAAATTTTTTATTTTAAAATCAAATACTATATTTGAAAAAAATAATTTATGTGTAAATATTTTATTTTATTAAATTAAGTTATGCTAATTTATAGGAGGGACAATGAGTGAAAGATATAGAACTTTTTCAGTTAATTAAGGAATTTAAAGAGTTGCCAGCTGAAACTGAATGGATCGAATTCAAGGAGGCAAAAATTCAATATGATTTTAAAAAGATTGGTAAATATTTCTCTGCCCTAAGTAATGAAGCTAATTTGAAAGATAAAAGGTATGCTTGGCTAATCTTTGGCATTAATGATAAAAGAGAAATTGTTGGCACTAACTATAGAATCAATAAAGCTGAACTAGATAATTTAAAGTTTGAAATTTCTAAAAAGACCACAATAAATTTAACATTTATTGAAATATATGAATTAAGTATAGAAGGAAATAGAGTTGTAATGTTTCAAATTCCAGCGGCACCACAAGGAATCCCTATAGCATGGGAAGGCCATTATTATGGCAGAGATGCTAGTTCTATTGGTGCACTTAATATTCATGAAATTGAATTAATAAGAAGTCAGTTAAAAATAGAAGATTGGTCGGCTCAAATTTGCAATGATGCAACTTTAGCCGACTTAGATGATCAGGCAATATTTAAGGCAAGAACTGAATACAAGGTGAAAAATATAAAATTAGCGGATCAAGTTGATACATGGGATGATAAAACATTTTTAGATAAGGCTAAAATCACTGTTGGTGGAAAAGTTACTAGGACAGCAATTATTTTATTGGGAAAAGATGAATCAGAACATTTCCTAACGCCATCTGTTGTTAAAATAACTTGGATTTTAAAAGATGAAAATAATATTGAAAAAGATTATGAGCACTTTGCACCACCATTACTACTGAATGTGAATGCAATTTATTCGAAAATTCGAAATCTTAAATATAGATATTTAACTGAAAACACACTATTTCCGACTGAAATAACTCAATATGAACCATATGTAATAAGGGAAGTTCTTCATAATTGCATTGCTCACCAGGACTATAGTCTGAATAGTAGAATTAATGTAATAGAAAGGCCGGAGGAATTAATTTTCACAAATGTAGGTAATTTTATCCCTAAAACTATTGAAACAGTAATTGAGCAGGACGCACCACAAGAATATTATAGAAATCAATTTTTAGCTAATGCAATGGTTAATTTAAATATGATTGATACTATTGGGAGTGGAATTAAAAAAATGTTTTTATTGCAAATGCAAAGGTATTTCCCCCTGCCCGATTATGATCTAAGTCAGCCAGAAAAAGTAAAAGTAAAAATTACTGGTAAAATTATTGATGAAAATTATACTAAATTATTAATTAAAAATACCCAACTAGATATGAAAACTGTTATGTATTTAGATAAAGTTCAAAAGAAGGAAAAACTAAGTGAAAATGAGAACAAGATATTAAAGAAACAAAAACTTATTGAAGGAAGATATCCTAATGTTTTTGTGTCTTCTAAGGTTGCTGTAGCCACAGGAGAAAAGGCAACATATATAAAGAATAGGGCCTTTGATAAAAACTTTTACAAACAACTTATTATTGATTTTATTAAGCAATATAGTGCAGCTAGTAGAAAAGATATAGATGAGTTATTAATGGATAAACTTCCAAATATTTTAGATGAGGACCAGAAAAGAAAAAAGATTAGTAATATAATTAATGAAATGTCTAGAAAAGACAAATCCATAAAAAATGGAGGCTCAGATCGTAAACCTGGCTGGACATTAAAATAAATATTAAGTAGTATTTTAGTTGTATTTTAGTTGTATTTTTAGTTGTATTTTATGTTTATTTCACATAAAAACAATATTTGGGTATTTATTAACATAGAAAATTAACCAAAATAATAGTAGATAAACTAATAGTGCAAAAGAACCATATTCCATAAATATAATACTCTAATCAATTAAGGAAACAGGTTTAGAAAATGATTTTTTAATTATTCCTATATTTGATGCACTAATAGGTAATAGTGAAAGACATCACAGCAATTGGGTATAGTAGGGAATAAAATAAATGGCGAAATAAGAATGTCGGGTATGATGATATTATAATTGACCCCATGATTAAGGAATTATTATATGTTTTTCTAGTGTGGAGAAGAGGAGGCATAATAATGAGTGAAATTAATAATAGAGAATATCTTTATTTAATTTGGAAAGATTATAAGACTAAAAGTAAATATATAATTGGAGAGTTATCGAAAAATGGTAAGTATGAATTCAAATATAGAACTAAAGAGCTAGACAATGCAATTAAAAATGGGTTTGAACCATTAATAGCATTTGCAAATATAAATGAAGTTTATGAAAGTTATGATAT
>NZ_DATCQT010000109.1:0-10445 GCF_036569345.1 Clostridium sp. | reverse complement strand
TTAGAAAGTAACTTCCAAGTTAAGTCTTCTAGTGTTTCATACTTTTTAATAATTGAATCTCTATACACTTCCATCGTTATATCATCTGGGTTATTTATATTATTAAAATTATCTGTGATATTCTTTAAATGAACTAACATTATATATGCATAATTATATGTGAATTTTATTGATTCATCATATTTATCTAGTATTCCCATAATATTTGATCACCCTTTCTAAGTTATATATATTATTTATTTTACCATATATAATAACATTCAAAACAAAAATACTTAAAAATAAGGCTATATTAAATTTTCTAACTCACAGCCCCTACTCTGCCTCTAAATGTTCCATTAAGTGACAGGCACCGAAGTTTTATATTCGTCCTTAAAAAGAATGGATTCAGTGGTCCACTAACCATAAGCGCTACTAAAAAGCTTCAGCAAATACTTAACCTTTCTATTGATGGCATGTGTGGACCTAAAGTATTATCTGGAGTAAAAAACATCATGAAAAAACCTCTATGTAGAACTAATTCTATGGGATACATATCAGCCATAAGATATATTCAATGGAGAACTCGTGCAGCTATCGATGGTATTTATGGAAATGAAACTATAAAACGTGTTAAAGAATATCAGAAAACCAATAAATTAGTGATTGATGGAATTGTCGGTAACGGTACTTGGCAAAGCATACTCTCTTGAAATGCTATTTGGTGTGCTAATTACTATGAGTGCACGTCAAAGCCGAACCCGTTACTCACAAAACATATGGGACTTTATAATTCTTGTACCTATTAAAATCACTTTATAGGACAGATTCAGTTTTAATTATTTATAAAATGTATCAGATATTAATCATAACCTTTTAGAAGTTATTCCCAAGGGTCAGGTACTTTTCAGAGTTTGGTAGTGAAGCGTACACGCTCTGTTGCTAATGCCTGCTGGTGTCCCACCCTCAAGGATCCTTTTGTAAATCAGCCTAACAACCACCGCTTCCTTTTCCACAATTTTAGGTAAGCCATTCTCACCCTTTTCATAGTCAAGAAACTGTTTATAAGGCAAGTTGACTTTACCATCTGAAAACCGTTTTCTCTGCCCCCAAGTAACATTTTCGCTTATAGACCGGCTTTCTTCCTGGTGGAGGCGAGCCGTACCTGACTTTATCACTGTCCATTGAGAGAAGTGAATTATATAAGTTAAATCCACAAATAAAGCCAAATTGAACTCTCCAAGACTTCCAACATATCCAGGATGTGTGTGAGTTATTAGTCTACATGAGGAAGAAAAGATAGTTTTAGTACCTTCATCCCTAAGCTAATATTACTTTAATTTGCAATTATTGATTCCGGACCCGACCCCATAGAATAAACTGGAAACAGTTTCTTCTTGCTACTTTCAATAAATGGGTATAAATCAGCACCCTCTAATATCAATTTTACTCCTACTCGAGAACGATGTAACAATTTAATAGACAATTCATCTTCTAACGATGAGATCATCTGGCTCATAGCGGATTGTGTGTATCCAAGGGCTTCCGACCTCGCGCGGTTTGACCTTTTGATGTAAACGAAGGAGTCCGTATATTCCAGGCGTTCAGCTTCTACTATGGAGAAAATTTGCCGTGCCAGATGGGGTATGTCTCAGTATAAGCTGAGGACATCATTCTATCACGGAAACTTCTCAAAAGTAACACGTAAAATGCACAAGCGCCACCAGTAAATAAACTAAATTTACAAGGCTAATATAGGTTAGATTTTCCGATTACAAAAAATCGACCGAAGGTTGACCTTCTATTTTCTATACACTTTTTTACGTGCTTACACACGGATTATAGCAGATACTGAATAAAAAATGCATTTCATACGGGAAATTAACTTACAAAATATTAGTTTTCGTTTACAAAAGTTGCTTTTCACTTACAAAACGGTATTTTCAAATTCAAATCGGGATTCTTAGGGTACAAACTGGAAGTTCGTGTTTCAATTCACCACTTAACCTAATATACTTCTTATAAACTTCTCTATACCAATAATTATTTATTGATATACAATAAATAATTATTGATATTATTGAAAGGATGTAGTATGATGAAATTAGAAAATTGTAAATGGAGGTAGTGATTTATGAAAGAGAACAAATATAATTCTATGGCCAGATTTTTGATAATTGTATTAAATGTGCTTATTGCTTTTGGGGTATTAACCTTTATAAGTTTAATAATAAGTACATTAACTCCAGGGGATATTGAGGCAGCAAATAGAAAATATATAGTAAACTGTATATTGTTTTTTATTGGGACTACTTCCTTGGTATTTATTCTTTACTGTCTTAGAAAGATTTTAAAGTCTGTTATAAAAGCAGGACCCTTTAATATGGGTATTGTGAAAAGTCTAAAGAATATAGCTTTAAGCTGCTTTATTATAACTATATGCTATTTAATAAATTTCTTTTATAATAATCAGATTAAAAGCTTTAGGTTAATAGAGATAGGTCCAACAGGCATACACACAGATACGGAATTCTTGATATTCTTCTTTGCAGGGTGCTTTGTTTTGATACTTGCTCAAATATACAAGCAGGCCGTAGAAGTAAAAGAAGAAAATGATTTCACGGTTTAGGCACTAAAGGAGGATTATTATGGCTATAATTGTAAACCTTGACGTAATGATGGCAATACGCAAAATCTCGCTTAATGAACTGGCTGAAAAGGTTGGAATAACCAATTCAAATTTATCCATATTAAAAACTGGAAAGGCAAAGGCTATAAGGTTTTCTACACTGGAGGCTATATGCAGGGAGCTTAAATGTCAGCCGGGAGATATTTTAGAGTTTAGAGAGGAATAAAAGGAGATTTTAAAATGGAAATTAATGAAACTATGGAACCTAAAACTAAAGAAGGCTTATACTGCCTGTTATTTTCACTGCTGATAGGGATTGTATTTGATAGATTATTTTTTGATAAGGCCTTTGGTATATCCTACTTCATATTCATAGGGCTGTGTATTGGATTCTTCTTATGGTCCACAAGAGACCGAATAAGCTTCGAAAAAAGCTTTGGGTGGTTTTTACTTATTCCAATTGCTTTGCTGTCCTTTAGCTTTGCAGTTCATACAGTGGAAATATTATATTTTTTTAATATTTTAGCAGTTTCATTACTTATGGTTGCAAGCTCAATTTTAATAGTGAAGCCAAGCCTTAAATGGGATAAAGGCAGCTTTATAGTTGAAATGTTAAGAAAAGGCATAGTAAATGTATTTAAAAATATTAACAAGCCCTTTAAAATTATTAAAGCTTCAATAAATATAGGAAGAACTGTTAAAATGGAGGAAGGAAAAAAGCAGATATTGATTGGTATACTTGTTTCCTTTCCTTTGCTTGTGATTTTAATATTACTTTTAAGTTCTGCAGATATGGTTTTTGGCTACTACTTCTCTAACCTGACAGAGATTTTTAATAATATAAATATAGAAGAGTTTGTACCACATACCATAATTATTTTATTTATAACCTTCTATTTATTTGGTTATATTTGGAGCTTTAAGAGTGAGAAAAAATCAATTGAAAAGGCCTTGGATGCCCCTGCTGTGAGCTGGGAGGCCGTTACAATAATAACTGTATTGGTTGCTTTAAATATACTGTATCTGATTTTCACAATGATTCAATTTTCTTATCTTTATGGTGGAGATAATATAGCACTGCCTGCTAATTTTACCTATGCAGAATATGCTAGAAAAGGCTTCTTTGAGCTAGCCGCAGTTACCTTTATCAATTTTATAATAGTGCTAAGCTGCCTGAAATATATAAAAAAAGATAATAAAAGACTTTTAAAGATAGCAAATCTTCTTTTAACTGTGCTTGTAGCATTTACCTTAAATATGCTTTTTTCTGCTAATTTTAAGCTTACTTTGTATGAGGCTGCCTTTGGATATACTTTTTTAAGGGTATCAGTGCATTTATTTATGCTACTGCTTTTCATACTGTGCCTGGTTGTGGCTACTGGCATTTGGTGCAGAAAAATTCCTATAGTGAAAAGCATAGTTGTGATAACAATAATTATGTATACACTAATAAACTATCTTAATATGGATGGGTTTATAGCCAGAAAAAATATAGAGCGCTATAATGAAACTGGAAAGCTGGATGCTTATTATTTGACTTCATTGTCTTTTGAAGCCGTTCCTTACTTGATTGAACTGAGGGATAAGAGCGATAGCAATATAAAAATGGTTATTGATAAAAATTTGAAATACAGAAAAGAAGTGCTTGATAAAGAAAATTCATGGACTGAATTTAATTTTAGTAAAAACAGAACTAGAAAATTATTAAACCAGGGGATCTAAAGCCCTGGTTTTTCTACATATTCTTAGAAAACAAAAACTTCCAGTTTTTACTATCTTCCCATTTTATCACTATAATATTTTTTATTTGGATTTGTAGTTTCAATTTTGGTACCTAGTTTAAAAACATAAACACTTTGTTAATTTAATAAATATAAAAATTATATAATGCTCCGAGTTCACCATCACTTTTTAAATGGTGGCATTTCATATTCTTGTAATATTTCTTCTTTATTTTCAAGTAGGCTATTAAAGGCATCGGGGAACGCTTGTTTTATAGTATCCTCGTAAAGATGAGGGGTAATACACTTTTTATCATTTTTGTATTTTGCGTTGCACTGCCATACCACCTTGCGGTTTTTACTGTTGGAGTGCCACACCTTACTCCCATAGAAACTACCGCACTCCCCACAGATGATCTTTCCTGAAAAACATCCTCCGCCAGTTTTATAGCCTTTTACATTTTTACGTTTTTTAAACTCATGCTGAACTAGATCAAACACCTCTGGAGTTATAATTGCCGGATGCCTGTTCTTAACATAATACTGGGGGATTTCTCCCTTATTAATTTTCTTTTTCTTAGTAAGAAAATCAACCGTAAAGGTTTTTTGCAGTATAGCATCACCTTTATATTTTTCATTTTTAAGAATACTCAGTACCGTGCTGGTCTGACATATATACTTACCAGCTGGAGTTAGAATTTTATTTGTTGTTAGCTGCCTTGCAATTCCTGCTGGTGTCCTTCCTTCAAGGAAAAGTTTATAAATTAACCTTACAACTGCTGCTTCCTTTTCTACAATTTTAGGTAAGCCATCTTCACCTTTTTCATATCCAAGAAACTGTTTATAAGGTAGGCTGACTTTACCATCTGCAAACCTCCTGCGCTGGCCCCATGTAACGTTTTCACTTATTGATCTAGATTCTTCCTGGTGGAGGCGAGGGGTGTCGAACCCCTGTCCGAAAGCCATAACACCTAGGCATCTACAAGCGTAGCCAATACTTTAAATTTCCCTCTACTGGCCGGGTTTTAGTTTTAGTAGCTTGATATTTTCCGTTTCCAGGTCAAAGCTTTCCCAGACTCGGTTCACCGCTGTCGGCGCCCTATCCTAAGTCGCGGTAATCAAAGGTAAGACGTGGCAGAGCTAAGCTGCTAGTATTAAATTATCGTTTGCGTTTAGCTATTCCAACTTCTTTGCCTCAAATTTTTCCTTGGCTCTTTCTATTGCCTTATATAATTTTTCTTGAAATAATTCTTTAGGCGGTAACTGAGTTAAATATTGCGCAACATGTATCCCACTTTTATCGACTTCAAGTAATTCTATTTCTTCATCACTTTTACTTGCACATAGAATTATAGCCACTGGTGGGTTTTCTCCCTCATTCATCTCATTTTTTTGAAGCCACCTTAGATATAATTCTACCTGCCCCTTATGTTCTGGTAAAAATTCCCCTAATTTTAATTCTATTAATACCAGTCGTCTTAATTTTCTATGGTAAAATAATAAATCAATGAAATAATCCTTATTACCTATGGTTATTCTTACTTGTCTACCAAGGAATGCAAAATCTCTTCCCATTTCTAAAATAAATTTTTCTAGCTCAGAAAGTATTGAATTCTCAATATCTTTTTCAGAATATGAATCGTGCAGCTCTAAAAAATCCAATACATAAGGATCTCGGAAAAACAAATCTGTTGTCATCTTATTTTCCTCACTTAGTTGCTTTAAATCATTAACAATTGTTAGTTCTGGCTTTTTAGATATTGTGGTTCTTTCGTATAGCATAGAGTTTATTCTATCTGTTAATGTTCTTACACTCCAATGTTCATTATTACACATAGTTATATAAAATTCTCTTTTTAAAGCATCTTCTATATAAAACAATTTCACGAAATGGGACCATGACAATTTTGCAGACAGTGTCTGCAAAATTTGTTGATTAGAGAAAACTTCAAAAAATCTTACCATACTAAATAAATTTCTTTGACTATATCCTTTGCCATAATCTTTAGTTAACTCTTTGCTTAAATCGCTAATTACTGATTTACCATACTCAGCTTTTACACTTTGTAATATTTCAGTTTTAATAATTTTACCTATATTCCAATATAAAATTACCATTTCAGAATTTACAGCCTTAACTACATTACTTTTACTATCACCAATTGCCTTTGTTATTTCTTTATATAAAAATTTTATGTTTTCAGTATTAATAAGATTACTCATAGTACCACTTCCTTAATTTCGATATATATATAAATCTGCTTGTTCTTCACCTGACTAAATAGTTCTATATATTAAGATATTTTGTTTTATTTCACGTTTACTTAGAATTATACTCTTCTTTTTAAAACAGACAAGTCACTATGCGCTACGTTCCACTTTAGAACCAACTTCTTTTATGTTTCCTGTCGAAGTCTTTTTAAACAGATTCTCCATTTGAAAATTCCTTTTACTATTTTATATTTTTCTATTCTTTTCAGAGCCTCTCAACTTTTAACCCTACCTCTTCATTGCCTAGTATGCAACATAAATAATTAGCAGTTCTTACACTCCATCTTTCATTAACACACATCGTTATATAAAACTCCCTTTTTAAAGTGTCCTCTATTGTTATTAACTTTATTAAATGAGACCACGATAATTTTACAGACAGTGTCTGTAAAATCTCTGCCCTCTCTATTGAATCATAAATTCTTACCATATTAAACAAATTAGCCTGGCTATATCCTTTACCATAATGCAAATATTAGTTCCTCCTAGGTCATAGCCATCAAGTTAAGATAATATATTAATATTATAGTATTATTTATAGCCATATTTAAAAAATAATTTTCGAAAATAGAGTGGATTAGACCATAATTTGGGTCTTAATCCACTCTTTGTTTTTTGAATTTGAGTTAAATATTATATAATTAGTAAGGATATATATTTTTAGTAAATATATATAAATAAATGTAATATTAAACATTTATTGGTTATGGCTTGGAAGGAGCATGATTGTGAATAGAAAATTCAGAAGAAAAATTTTGGAAATAAAAAACGTTTTTGATGAAGAGGGAATAAGAAATATTGCTACAAAAACCAAGTTCACTCAAAGGGAAAGTAAATTTGACTCAATTAAATTTCTCAAATTATGTGTATTTAGTGATGATGGTTTATGTAAAAATAGTTTATCTAAACTATGTACGTTAATTCAGAAAACTGAAAAAACAAGTATTACAACGGAAGGATTAAATTTAAAATTTAATTCAAAATCAGTAGAATTTTTAAAAGAAATTCTATTAAATCTTTTATCAAAACAGGATAATATGTTTGAAACCACTTTAAACTCAGTGAAAAACAAGTTTAAAAAAATAAGAATAATGGATTCAACCCATTATTCTTTGCCAGACAATTTTAAAGATAAGTATGTTGGAAATGGAGGGTCAGCCAGTGAGGCAGCTGCAAAAATACATCTGGAATATGATCTTTTAACAGGAGCTTTTCTAAACTTGAAAGTAACTAGTGGTACAAAAAATGATGCTGACTATATGCTGGATATTATTCATACTGTGGATGAAGGAGATTTATGCTTAAGGGATCTGGGATATTACAGTATGTATTGTTTTGATAAGCTTGTGCAAAAGAAAGCTTTCTTTATATCAAAAATTAAATCTACTACATGCTTATACAGTACAAACCCAGAATATCGGTGTTATTCAACTTATAGTGGCGAAAAAAAAGAAGAGTCTTTCAAAATTGATATAAAGAAAGTTCTTGAACCTTTAGAAGAAGGCCAAATAATTGAACTCTCAGATATACAAATTGGAAAAACTCATAAAATTAACTCAAGGGTAATTGTAACTAAATTATTGGAAAAAGTCAAAGAGGAAAGAAGAATGAGAAGGGAATTTAGAGCCAAAAAAAATAAGGTAAAGAATAGTAACCCTAGCTTAGATGGCGCTAATGTTTATATGACAAACATTCCTTCAGATGTAATAGATCGAAATCTTATATATAAAATATATTCCTTAAGATGGCAAATAGAGCTGATTTTTAAAGTTTGGAAATCACAATTTGAAATACACGTTGTGAATAAAGTTAAAATTGAAAGATATGAATGCTTTATTTATGGTAAATTAATTTCATTATTATTAGGCTCAGTATTAATTAATTTGGCAGATAATAAATTTCGAATGAAGGAAAATAATGAGTTAAGTACATACAAAAGTTACAATGTAATAAGAACATATTTATCTGACCTAAGGTTGAAAATATTTTCAAAAGAAAATGAATTTTTAAAACTAATTGAATTAATTTTAAATGATATATTCACTAATGGCAGAAAGGCTAAAAGAAATTCAAAACTAACACCCAGAGATATTTTGAAGTTAATATAATCAAAGATAATTTTGTAATAATATAAAACAGCAAATAACAATATTATTTATAAATTCAAGTTATTGGATTCTCGTAATATTGTTTATTTGCTGTCCAATAAAATAATATTTAATTTTAAAAAAATTCAGTTAAGTGTTTCTTTTTAAAAATGTATCTATAATTAAATAGCACAGGATAAATATATTGTCTTTTCGCCTAGAAAATGGTTGCTAACCTGTTAACTTGATGGCTATGTCCTCCTAGGTGCTAGGAGGTAACTGGAAGTTAGCTTCTTGCTACATAACTTCTAGTTATTACAATGGCTATAAATTACATATTCATTTATAATATAATTACAATATACTTTTTATATAAAGGAGATGTACCACTCATGTCTGATAGTATCAAAGACGCAGTTGAAGCTTATGTTTTAAGCAAGAATAAAAAGCACTCAAAGTTTGACAAGAAAATTGTAATAAACTTATTAATTGGTGTTAAGATAAATAATAAAAAAGTAGACATTGAAAAGGACTTTACCTTTCTAAGCCAAGACGGTTTAAATACTGAACTATTGATTACAGATCTAGACGCTGAAGAATACATTGATTTAGCAATAAAGAGTTCTATAAAAAAATACACAAAAAGTAAAGTAACAGCTATAGCTATCTATAAGGAATTTATTACATTTATTAATGAAAAATATAATATAGAAATTTCTATTTCTTTTCCTAAGTGGATTCCAAAAACAACTTTGGAGAGACAACTTTATATAGCCAAAATGCTACAGGATCCAGAGGCACCTATCGCCCAATTAGAAGACATCCTGTACGTCAGCAGTAAAACCCTACAAAATGATTTGAAAATACTTAAAGGAGATGGTGATGACCCTCTTGAAGTAATGGGTCAAAAACTCACTGTGGATTTTGACAGAAAGAAAGGAAGGCTTTCCTTCCCTTCTACTATTCATCCTTTATTTTTGACGTTTAATTTGACGCAAGTAATTACCACACTTGAAGGGTTGAAAATAATGTCTGAGAAAGAAGCTTATAAAAATTATGCTTTATATGGAGCTAAAACAATATGGATTCAGTTATCAGATTATGCAAAGCACAGAATTTACACTGTATCAGAGGGATTGGGGATTGATACCAGTTGGTATAAGTCATTAGAAATGGATATCAGTAATCTTTTCCATACTGAATATATGTGTAGTACAATATATGGTTGTCAAAGCCTATTATTATGTTTTAAAAATAGTAGAGCTTGTTTCATTGAATATATTGATGACGATGGAAAAACTATAATATATAAAAATTGCTTAATTATTAGCTGTCCTGATGATCATGTAACCGTAAAAATGGGTGAAAAGCAATTAATACTTGAAACAGACAGGGTTATAAAAGCAGCATTAACAGAAAATGAACTCTATTAAAAATGGAAGCTGAGCTTACATGAAACTCCCTTTGAAAATTGATATGATAAGACATAGAAAAACAAATACAAATTCGAAGGGAGTTTTTAATATGTCAACATGTTTAGCAGAGGTATTGTTTGGTCATATCGATAGAGATAACGGAGGTATTCAGTTTAACAACAGGATTAGCATTTATGAAAACAGTGTTACTAGACTAGTTTTTGAAAAAAGAGCCTCAATAGATGGAGCACTAGGCAGTATTGAAGCAATTTGGATTCCAAATCCAGAATATCTTATTGAATCTTGCTTGCTTATGGCAGCTGTCTATGGAATTAAAAGTCCA
>NZ_DATCQT010000108.1:0-9034 GCF_036569345.1 Clostridium sp. | reverse complement strand
ACGAGATCCAATTGGAATCCGTCCTCTCTTCTATGGTTATTCCGAATCAGGTAAAATCATATTTGCAAGTGAAGCGAAAAATTTAGTTGGTCTTACGTACAAAATTATGTCATTTCCGCCAGGACATTATTATGCTGATGGAAAATTTACATGCTACTCTGATATCGCAGCAACAGAGGGTGAATATTGTAAGGATGACTTAGAAGTTATTTGCAGTAAAATCCATGATAAATTCGTAACTGCTATAGAAAAACGTATGGATGCTGATGCTCCTGTAGGTTTCTTGTTAAGTGGTGGCCTCGACAGCTCCTTAGTATGTTCAATTGCTCAAAAAATGTATCCTGGAAAACCAATTAAAACCTTTGCCATAGGTATGACTGAGGATGCAATTGACCTGAAATATGCACAGGAAGTTGCAGATTACATTCATAGTGATCACACCACTATATATATGACAAAAGAAGAAGTGCTTGGATCACTTGAGCAGGTTATTAAACTTCTTGGGACTTACGATATTACCACAATAAGAGCAAGTATGGGAATGTATTTGATTTGCAAGAAAATACACGAAATTTCTGATGTCAGAGTGCTTCTAACCGGCGAAATTTCTGATGAGTTATTTGGATATAAATATACTGATTTTGCTCCAAATGCAGAAGAATTTCAAAAAGAATCACAAAAGAGAATTCGAGAACTTTATATGTACGATGTACTTCGTGCAGACCGTTGTATCAGCTCAAATTCTATAGAGGCAAGGGTACCATTTGGGGATTTAGATTTTGTAAAGTATGTTATGTCCATCGACCCTGAAAAGAAATTAAACAAATACAACATGGGTAAATACCTTTTAAGACGCTCGTTTGAAGGGGATTATCTGCCAGATAATATTTTATATCGGGAAAAAGCAGCATTTAGTGATGCTGTAGGGCATTCTATGGTGGACTATTTAAAAGAATATGCAGAAGCATGCTATTCTGATGAACAATTTGAAAAACTATGTAAAAAGTATAAATATAATTCTAAACCATTCACAAAAGAATCATTGTTATACAGAGAGTTTTTTGAAAAATATTATCCATTCCAAGCAGAAATGATAGTAGACTTTTGGATGCCTAACAAAGAATGGGAAGGCTGTAACGTAAACGATCCTAGTGCCAGAATGTTATCAAATTATGGTGCCAGTGGTAAATAATCAAGAAAATACTCCCTTAAGTCAAATTTCGAATTTTTTATTGTTTATCAGAACTAGCTATTAGTAAATAAATAAAGGAGCTATCTGAAAGTTGATTATGAGATAGCTCCTAATTAATATTAATGATGTGTGGTTTTTAATTAGTTCTTCATATTTTACCATTGTGTCGCTGTTTTTGAAATCTCAATACCCGTTACATTTATTCCGTTGTCAATAAAAACCTTTGCATTTCTACCATATCCAACACCAGGTATCAATATATCCTTAACCTTATCGCGATTTAGTATTATTGAACCATTCGATTGTTGCTTTTCCATGATCTTCAGGAATCTTATTACTAACTTGTTCATGTAGCCATCCTAAAGTCTTATTGTTCAAATACTGTCTCATCTGGTCTTCTGCTTCTAACATTACAGTTTTTATTAAGCAAGGACATTTTGTATATGAATCAGGTAAATTATTTTTATCTAACAATATTTCATTTTGCCTAATCTCTGCACAATGAAATAATGGGGTCGTCCCTTCTACTGCTTCAACTATATTCCAAAAGGTTATACTTTCTGGAATACGTGCTAACTCATAACCCCCATTAACACCTGAAATTGACTTCACAATCCCTGCTTTCCTTAATTTTGTATATACTTTTGATAAATAAGTTTCTGAGACTCCTTGATATATTGCTAAATCTTTAATCCCAACAGCCCTTCCTGATGGAATATCTATCATATATAATAAACAATGTAATGCATACTCTACTCCTATAGAAAATTGCAATATAATCTACCTCCTGACTAACAAAATAATCTTCTTTCATAATACTAAATTATTTTTTATTAGTCAATATCCATACAAACGAATTATAGATAACATTTATCTATAATATATTTATTTGTTGTTGACTTATTAAAAAAACAATCATATAATAATTATAGACAATACTTATCGACGATACATATTATCTACGAATATTAAATGTATTGTTTAATAAAATTATTAGGAGGAAACATAAAATGCTTACAGAAAAGTTTTTAGATGTACTAAAAAAGGAAGGCGTAGTTTCAATAATATCATGGGGGATAGATGAACCACATGTGGTTAACACTTGGAACTCTTATTTAGTTGTAACATCTGATGAAAGAATTTTAATACCTGCCTATGCAATGCGTAAAACAGAAAAAAATATAAATCAAAATAATAAAGTAAAAATCGCTTTAGGTAGTAAAGAGGTTTTGGGTTATAAAGATTACCCAGGAACAGGCTTCGTAATTGAAGGTACTGCAAAATACCTTGAGTCAGGTTCAGAATTTGATATGATGAAAGAAAAGTTCTCTTTTTTAACTAGGGTGTTAGAGATAACAGTTACATCAGCAAAGCAAATGCTTTAAATGTTGTAAAATATAAAAGATAAGCAGAAGATTTAAACACACATCCTTCTGCTTATCTTTTATAGTTAAAATACATATCATAAAATGTTCTAATCCACATCTAATACCCCATTCGCCACACCATCACTTTATTCCCTTTTTTAGGTTGTTGGTACGACGCCGTAGTAAAATTTGTAAGCGCAAGATTACTGGTTCTACTTGCTAATCACCACTAAATAATCTACAACTAGGCAACCATTTTTCCGAGACTTTGTAAGGTATCTGTACTCCAGGCAAACTCTCCCCCAATATAACTTTAGGTTTAATTTTACCATGGTAATCACTTCCACCAGACATATAAAGCTTGTGAATCTTGCAATAGTCAAGAAGAAAATCTGTATTATCCATTGTGTGAAGGGAATGATAACATTCAATACCATCAATAGCATTTAATGATGTAATTGAGTTTAAAAACTTCTCATGATCATCTGAATAATAGACATATAGATGTGCAAGAAATGATTTACCTCCGGCTTTTTTTATAACCTTTGCGATTTCCTCAACGGATGGAGTATTCTTTAATTGATTTATGTAAAATGGGCTATTTTCATTGTTAACACAAGTTCTATAAAAGCCATTAACCCCTTTCCATACTTCTGTGGAAAAGTGTTTTTCATTTTCAGGATATTTTTTCAAATTAAAATATAATACCTGTGTTGCAAAGTATTTTCCACCTGCAATAGATAAATTATTGTCGTATTTAATGCCTATATTTTTGCAGATATTCATCATTGTTTTTAAGTACTGGTTTTCTCTTTCAAGAAATTTTTCTTCTGAAACAATTCCTGTTTCCTCAATGGTTTTAAGATCTATATCATATGCTAATATTTCAATTGGAGTACCATTATGTGCTACTGAAAATTCGCATCCTGTGATTATTTTGCCACTAAAGTAGTTATCTATTTTTACTTTCTTTAATTTTTTATATGAACCTATGGAGTCATGATCTGTAATTGATATATACCTTAGTCCTGATTTTTGGGCTTTAGCGAGTATTACCTCTGGTTCATCTGAACCATCTGAAGATGTTGTATGAATATGTAAATCGATCATTTTATAAATCCATCTCCTTTACTTCTATGTTAAGTCTAAGTTTTTTAATAATATCCTGTTGTGAGTTTAATTTTAATTTTAAGACTTCCGCACAGTTAATTTTCCTATTTCTAGTAAAATATAATTTAAAACATAGACTATAAAGCTAAAAATTCCGAATAAAAGTGTAAATTTAACGGTCTTTAAATTAATACTCTTTTGGAATATAGTTATTATATTTGTAGGATGTAGTATTATATCCCAGCTATTCCATCTATTAAATCTACCTATATAAATAGCAAATCCAGTTAGCAAATGAATAATTGAAACAAAAACCCAAGAAGCTATTCTCTTATACTTCTTCATCAATGAATTGTGTATTATATATAGCGAAATAAAACCAACTACATAACCAATCCATACACCTACACCAATAATCACAAAATCTAACCAAATATTTATATTATCATTAAATATAATTCTTGCTTCATTTGTATAAGGTGAATAATTAGGATTAATAAGATGATATTGATTAGGACTGAGATGAATAAAATCTGTAATTATATAGGGGGAGTTCGGATAGAATAATAACCATAGTATTCCTAAAAAAATGGTCACAATTTTAATCAAACCACTGTTTCTTGAGTTTAAATTAATATAACACATTAATGATACTATTTCCAGTGGAACCCAAGCTAAAATCACATTCCAAATCATATATATATGAGCTTGACCTATATCTCCATTAGAAATAATCCAAATAAAATATAATAGCGTTACTACTCGCAGAAGCCACTTAAGCATTCGAAACTTAGACTTAATATTATCCAAACTTATCAATATAGTTATTTCCTTCTTTTAAAAACTGCGACTATTTCTCTACTTTTTCCACCATCTTGAGCAGTTGAAAAACACGATACTAATTCCCAACCTTGTTCACCAAAGTTATTGAGTTCATTATCAAAATGACTTACATCTAGTATACCACCCATTAATCCTTTTGTTTCAACTTTAATACTTATATATTCCCACTTTTCCAAAACAACCACCTCAATTTTCATATTTAAATTTAGTTAAAAGTAAACCTAAACACATATATCTAACATGTCCTATATTAGCCATTTCTAGTGTTTGTATATAGTCATCATCTAGCATCAATCAAGTATTCATTTTCCAACTTGCCATTATAGGAATAATTAGAGGTTATAATTATAATAAAATAATTAACTTTACTTGTTATAAGGTTCAGTGTACTGATCTAACTGCGGTTTTCAGCTAATGCTATTTTTTAATTAGTTACTTGCTGATGCCTTAAATTCTATTATTCAATTTTCGCATTTATCATTTTTATATAGTTTTATCAACTCATCTAACGAAATATCAATACCTACCATCTTTAATAAATCTTTTCGCTCATTATGTAGTTTTTCTAGCATTACTCCAAAGCCTTTTCCTAAATGTATTTGCTTATGACAATTACAGCATAAAGAAACAATATTTTCTTCAACATCAAGAGATATTTCAAATTTATTTTGGTAAGTAATTGGTACTAAATGATGAGGTTCAGTATAGTTTAAGTCCGAATTCCTCCTCGTAAATGTTAAATGAGTATTATTAAATTCACATTTATAATTTGCATGTCGTAAAGCGTTTATTGATACCTTGTGACTTCGAGGATACAAATATTTATTTTGAACATAAACAGGTTCTTTTTTATTTTTAGCTTTACCACTATATTCAAAATGTTGGGTATCCGAAGAAATGTCACTATCACCAATATCTGAAACAAGAGAATCATCTGAATAACTATTATCTGAAAATATATTTAATTCTTCAATAGCCTTTACAAGTTCCTCTCTAATCGTCCACTCCCAAGTCTTTGGTTTTGCATTAATTAGTTTGCTTTTCATTACCACAATAAATCTTGTGCCTTTAGCTATATCACCTATTCCCTTAACAACGAACCGTCCAAGTTCTTTTTGGACTCTTCCCGCAAGACCATTTATAATTCCATTAGCACTCATACTGTGCTTATTATATTTTTCACCTATATAACTACAAGAAGCAGAATATCTAGGTTCTAAATACCATTTTTTTATAGCTTCTTTGCTTTTATCATCGAAAACTGCAGGATTAGTTAATAATTGTTTCCATTCCTCAATAGTTATATCAATATTGCAACAATACTCATCATTAATAATTTCACATATTTTTTCAATCATACTGCCCCTCCCATTTTTTAGATATAAAACATTATATATTAATTGTTTCATTGTAACACGGTTTTACCATTACCACCTATGATGGTTTTAATTCCAACTTCCCATTATAGACATAATGTGATCTCTATCTATTAACGCCCCTAAACCACCATATTGACATAATTCAACAAACATCCACAATTATCCTTTAAAATTTCTACAAAAAAGTAAAATACTCCAAGATATTACCCTCCGAGTATTTTAGCTATCCTTTAATTTTATAAAATAACTTATTTACGCTTCTTACTCTCTGATATCATACTTTATATCCCCACACTCATATGCTCAGCCAGCTTAATTTATAATCTTAATTAAAGACTGCTCGAATATCATCCAATTTTTGTTGATCTTCTTTATACCTTCTATTAAATAATAGACTAACCCGTCAATTTCTTTAATTATCTCATCTTGCTCTTTCTTTGGAAGTGATGAGAGCTTATTGAGTCTGTTAGTAATCATTCTCTTTGCTCCAACAGAACTTTTTTCACCAGCTCCATAGACCTCAACATTTCCGAATTCAACAGTGATTTAGAGCAATCTTTTATCATACAAATATGCTGTGGTTGAAGAATAAAAATATAATCTCCAACAATTCCTCTTCTAAATTTCAATCCCATAAATAATTTATAGTTAAATTATTTACTTTAATTTATAAATTATAATTTATTTATGCTATTATAATATATAAATCAGTTAAATATAAAGGAGAAAATCATGAAAAATGAACATCTACTAAATAGTATTTTAATAAATTCAGATAAAATTAGTCAACCTGCTCATAGAGTGCTACAAAGAGCAGGGATTGAAACATTGGAACAGTTAACTCTGTATAAAGAAGAGGAATTAATTGCTTTTCATGGATTTGGACCTAAGGCATTGACAATACTAAAAAGGAAACTTATTGAACATGGTCTTTCTTTCAAGATAGAAGATTAGTACTGATATGGATTTGATAACTAAGAAAACAATCCTAATTAAATGCAAATATAAAATATAATAGGGGTGAACGCCTAATGGAATTAATTAAAGTTAACCAATCAAGGTGTATTAAATGTGGAGTTTGTACGAGAGTCTGCCCACGAAGAGTTCTGTGCATGGGAGAAAATGGACCTATTGTAATTGAGCCACAAGCATGTATGGCCTGTGGACATTGTGTTGCTATATGCCCTCATAGAGCAATTGACAATATTAAGGTTCCATTTGAAAATCAAACCGATCTAAAAGAATTTCCAGTTATAAATGCAGACACTGCCGAGCAGTTTCTTAGGTCGCGCCGATCAATTCGCTGTTACAAAAATGTGGCTGTGCCTAGAGACAAGTTGGTAGAATTAATTAATATTGCACGATTTGCCCCAACTGCAAGTAACCTGCAAGGGTTATCGTATATTATTGTAGAAGACAAGGAAATACTAAAAAAAGCTACTGAGATAACGATAAAGTGGATGGAAACACAGATCAGCAATCCTTTATACTTGAGTTTTCCTTACTATGTTCGTGCATACAGAGAGACTGGAATAGATAACATCCTGCGTGCTGCACCACATCTGATTTTGGCAACTGCTCCAAAGGGTTTTAATAATGGAAGAGAAAATACGATTTTTTCCTTTGCGTACCTAGAACTATTTGCTACTGCTCTCGGATTAGGTTCTTGTTGGGCAGGAATCTTTGAAATGTGTGCATTCGCAAATCACTATCCATTACTGAAGTTGTTCAATATTCCAGATGATAAGGTGTTAACCGGAGCGGTTATGGTAGGTTATCCACAATATAGTTATAATCGACTATTAAATCGTAACCCATTAGATATTACTTGGATTGGATAGTAAATTTATCATATTAATAATACTAACTATCTTTTCACTTTAAATTATTCTTTTCATTTTCTTTTTTTCAGCCTTATCCGAATAATGCCATTGTATAAATGTTAAAATTAAAAGCCAACACCATAAACCAACGACAGTATTAAATTTTCCATAATATATCCAAGTAAATAACAAAATTACAATATCAATAATTGTTATAATCCACTTTGTCTTATTCATTTTCATTTTACTTTTCCTCCAATAAATCATAATCATTATTCTTACAAATACTAAATAGGATATTTATTCAGTGCTGATATACTCAAAATTGTATACTTTGCTTCACAATTTTAGAAGACTCCTAATTCAATCCAATAACGTTGGTCAATGGTTCCATTTTCATATATAATTTCATTTTCAATAACTCCTCCATTATTGATTATACTTTTTGCCGAGCCTATATTACCCTTATAACAAACCATAAGAACTCTATCCATGTTCAGTTTTTTACATTCTTCTAATGCTAAAGCTATCATTTTGGTAGCATAGCCCTTTTTTCTCTCTGATGGTCGAATACCATCGCCTATATGCCCACCATTTTTAAGAAGTTCTTCATTAAGCCACTGTCTAATGTTTGCAGTTCCAACAATGATGTCACGCTCATCATCATATGCCCATAATGTAGTTGCTGGAATGCCACCATACAGACAGCCATTTTTCTCCTCCTCAAACCCATACAAATATTCATCAAATTTTTTGTAATCTAATCTTCGTATACTGTAGGGTATAATTTTCTCGCCAACGCTGTACCATTCATCCATCATCTCTTTGTATTGCTTCTCATATTTTTTATCCGGTTTTACTAACTTTAACATAATATTACCACCTTCATTAAATGCACATCCCCTAATGACTCATTTTATTCTATACTTCAAATCCAGTTTTATCTTCTCGTGTAATTTCTCGAATTACTTTACATGGTACACCAGCTGCAACTACATTTGCTGGAATATTTTTTGTAATAACACTGCCTGACCCTATAATTGTATTATCTCCAATAGTGACCCCTTGATTTATGCTAACTCCTGCTCCAATCCATACGTTATTGCCTATCTTTACAGATTTTGCATAACAGCCTCCTGCTACTCGCTCATTTGTATCTATTGCGTGATTGGATGTATATGGTGATAGAATAAAAATAGTACAATAGAAATTGAGAAAGTTCCTAATAAGTATTACAATGAAAATAATAGATGGAGGGACTTAATCATGAGAAAACAACACGATAAACAATTTAAAGAAGATGCTGTAAAATATTATATA
>NZ_DATCQT010000107.1:0-3161 GCF_036569345.1 Clostridium sp. | reverse complement strand
AATAGCGATACTAGCTAAACTTATAGAAGTATGACTTGTACTCATGGTGACCTTCAATGAGATGACATTGAATCCATATGCGATGGCTTGAGTGATTAAAAATATTAGACTGAAGATAATTATGGGAAGCCGTAATCTATCATCTTTACGGATTACATGAGAAGAAACTGCAACGACCATACATATATAACTTAAGATAAATACTAGATCATGATCAGCTCCTATTACTTGACTAATTATTGTTATAGAAACTAAAATCATGACTGGAACTCTCAATCTACTTTTCTTAGTAAATTGAAAACACACAACCAACGTTATCAAAGTATACAATAAATCTGGTGATCTTAAACTACCCAATCTACACGCCCCCTGATGAACAACTGTTAATAACTAGAACCCAAAAATTCCCTTATTCTATGGTTGTATGTTTGCCAAAAAAGTACATCGCACAAAAAATCAAAATTCTATTTCTTGTTAATTTGTTCAATTAGCCTTCCCCCTCTGTAATGGTTTTGATTATAAAAAGATTTGAAATAATTTTATAATTGCATAAACAATAAGGAAAATAGCTCCGCTTTTCTCCATAGTCCTTACTTTCTCTTCCGAAATACCAGTCCTTCCTTTTACCCAAAGAATATATCTCTTGTTGCCGGATAAAATTAACAAAGTTATTCCTGCAATAAACATAAAAAGCCATATATTGAACATAAACCAATCCAATATCATAGACTCCTTCCAACTCAAATCCATATTTAGCATGGTGTCCTGAATGTTCTATAAATAGATTTCCTAACGCTATAATCTACCAGTACGACGCTTAATAAGAATGATGCGACATAGTTATTCATCAGATAATGCTCTAACCCTTAACTTCTTTAGCAGATACCCAAGCAAGTACCCAATTGCGCCTGCTAACCAAGATAAGATTATACTTGTTATAGTGTATTGCTGAGAAAAGATATTAGGCTGAATATACCTGAAATAATACCCCAGCCCATAAGTAGGGGTTAGATAAAGCATATGCAACGGAAGAATTAGAGCCCCTATTAAATATAATAAACCACCAATTCCTCAGTATAGCGAAAGGAATTTAATAAAGTTCTTCTTCTTCATATAGCCTATAACTATTCCAAATAATACCCATGCAGCTAAAAATACGACTGCTATCATTGCACCCTCAAATGTAGGGGGAAATGGATAAATTGATGCTAGTAAATTATCAGTATCAAACAGTATTGCTGTAATTGAGAGTGTGATTGCTGTAATTGAGACTATGATTGCAAATGCTATAGGTAAATACTTATTATTCACCTCCCCAATAAGTTTAATTTCATCGTCTGTTTCATTTGGTAATTCACTTATATTTTTCAACTCAGATTTCATAATAATTACACCCCCCTTAAATACAAATTTGTTACGCTACATCCTACGAATGCGTCGTCATAACATACGGGTAATGCGAAGCTGTCAAATAGGCAAACAGATGAGGTTTCTCTGGTTCTTTATTCTTCAATTCTTGCATTAATTTTCTTTTTTTGGGCAAAAGGACCATTTTCCACAGTGTGGACACCTTAATAGTTTGGAGCCTCCAATTATACTTAATCCTAGGATATACTGAAGAAATGTTATCTTGAAATTTTCACCGCACTTGCTACACATATATTGCATACAAGACCTCCTAATTATCTGATAATTACTCATTAGCATCTATACGGTTACCGCAATATTAAATAATGCTTTAAATTGATTTAGCTATAAAAGATATCACTTCAGCTGCTGGAACTAATAAAAACTGCGCCAAAATCGTGCCTACTATTAATCCTCCAACAATAAAAATAATACATCTATCAAACTGCAATTCAGTACATTTCCCATTTATTACATCATCTGTCAGCATTGATATAAATGGGTCTATGAATATAACCATAAGTATTGTTGACAGCCCCGTTATCACAGCTGCTAAAGTACTGCATGTAGTTCTATAATCTGGATTTAAACATCCTGCATACAATGATGCTAAAACACCAACCGTTAATATTGCAAAAGCTATGCAATTAAGTAAAATGATTTTTTTAGGCATCATATTTAAATTTTTTAATTGTGCCAAATTTTCTTTTTTCGGTTTTGTAACGCTACTTTTGAACTGCTCTATTCCTGATTTTGAGAATCCATGTAATAGTAGTCTAGGTATAGAACGACTAATACTAAAAGATTCTACAGCCTTCCGAAAAACTTTTATGAATGTTGGCATTAATGCTGCGCCAATAATTGTTGCTATTGTTGTTGAAAATAATATCCATCTGAATATGTATAATAAACTCTGAGGGTTTCCTGTTTTTATTGTACTTTCAATAGTTTTAGCCAGTAATGGTGCTTGAATACTGTTTGCAGTTCTCGAGATTAACGCAAAAATATTGAATACTGCAAAAGACACTGCTATTCTTCCTGTTCTTACACCAACAATTCTTACAGAATAAGCTAGAGTTGAAATTATAGAAATAATGACTGTAAGAATTAAAACGATTATTACTTGTGTAGACATTTACTCTCTCCCATCTATCACAGAATGTATCTCTTATAGCTTAAATCATCTTGAAATCTATTCAAATCCTCGCTTATTATATTTCATTTATTGGTTCGATATTTTCGACAGTTCGGTGAAGAAACTACTACAATTAAAGCTGGTATCATTGTTCCGAAAATGCCAACAAGAACAGGCCACCCATCCATAAGCAGCAATACAATACCATATAATATGTAATATAATCCCATCCAATAAAATATCATTCTGCAAGCCTTAACATATTTCTTTTCATCAATTATTTTATATTTTGTTTTCTTAGGCACAATAATTTTTAAAGATAAATATTTACCAACCAATATAGTGATTATACCTAACAAAATAAAAGCACTTTTTAATAAATATGGTACCCATTCCATAAACAATCCTCCTGAAATTCCAACGCTACATCCTACATATACGCATCTCGACTCCTAACATAATCTCCGAAATGCGCTATTTAACTCTTTACTTATGAGTAACGACAGGAGTAACTCCTTCGACTTTAATTTCTATTCTTTTTCCATCACGGAGCAATACAACTGAAGCAATATTCTTCTCACTAGCATCCACATCTTTATACTGAGTAATGCCATACTCC
>NZ_DATCQT010000106.1:0-47664 GCF_036569345.1 Clostridium sp. | reverse complement strand
ATATTTATATTAAATACAATTAAAATTCTAGTCACCTTTTAGTCACCATTCTAGTGTTTTGGGCATGAAAAAAGGCTTTCAAAGAAATCTTTGAAAGCCTTTTGGTGCCGAAGGCGGGAATCGAACCCGCACGGTTGTTACACCTCTGGATTTTGAGTCCAGCGCGTCTGCCAGTTCCACCACTTCGGCATGTCTGACAAAAAATATCTTACCATATATATATAATTATTGCAAGTTGTTTATTATTCTTATTTGCTTTAATTTATCAAACAAGTTATTTAAAATCAATTATTTCATAAATTTAATTTCTCTCAACCTACTCACAATAACTTCAGCCATCTTATTAGCACCTTCTTTATTAGGGTGCAAATAACCACCACTATCATTAGTTACATACTTTGTTATATTATCTTTATTCCAACAATTAGTTAAATCAACAAAAGGAATTTTTTTAGCAATTGAAAATTGACCTATTGCCTTCCCATAATCTATATTCATTAATCCAATATTATTTACCAATCCAGTTTTATCTTTAAATGCACCTTGGTTTGGCAACATTCCAAAGGTAGTAGACATAAATATTATTTCGGAGTTTGGGAATCTTAAAACTAATTTTCTATAAATAATATTCAAAGCTCCATAAAATGTGTTGGTATCAGTATTATCTATGTTTCCCAAAGGTAGGCTCTGCGCCCAATCATTTGTTCCTCCCATAAATAAAATAACATTGCTTCCTTTTGGTATTTCATTTATTCGAGCATCTTGCCACATAGCATTTTGAGAGCTTCCACTTACTGTCGTACCACTTTTACCTTCATTACTAAACTTACTAAATCCTAATTCTGATACTACAAATTGTTGCCATTTGCCTTGCCTTGTTATACTATCTCCTAATGTAGATAACGCCAATCCATCATATATCTTTAAGACTTTTATACGTGCCTCTTCTTGTTTGCTGTTTAATGCCATTGCTACTTTGCTCTGTTCTTGACCTATTTTATAATCTCTTACTATATAAGCTCCTAATAATATAGTGCAAATAAATGTTACTAAAATACATACTATATACTTTTTTAAACCTCTGTGTCTATTATTTACCATGGTATTCCGCCCCCATGCAATATTGTATCAAACTATTTAATAACTGTCTAATATTTCCTTAAGCAACAATAAAACATGCCATATATTCGTATTGTGTACTAAAATATAATTGTTCAACATATTTTATTTACAGGAGCGTTAAATCATCACCTACACTGTTTAAATGTCGTTAAAGGATGTGATTATTTGAGTATTAATATAAAAAAATGTATTTTACTCATAATGTGTATGCTTTTTTCTTTAGGCCTCTTTGGCTGTAAATACAGTTTTGATAAAAGCATTTTTATAAAAAGTAAACCAACCAATTATTATTATACCAATTTATTAATGAAGGATTTGTCTCTAGAACCACCTACTGAGCTTTATGCTCTATATATGAATTTTTACAAGAAGGAAGATTTTTCTAAAGAGGATTTATCCACATTTACTAATTTTTTTAATTCATTAAATGATGCTAGTTTCATAAATAAACCCGCGAACTTACCAGCTAAACCAATATATAAAATATTTTTAACCTTTAGTAAAAATAAATATATGATAAATATCTATAACGAAAAAACTATTTCAATATACCCCTGGGATGGTGATTACAGCATGGATTACATTGATACAACTAAAATGTTCAAAGCCTATAATCTTTATGGACTATGCAAATACCTTATACCTAAATAAAACATTTGTTTTTTACCCATCTAAGCCAATTATCGATATATAAAAAAAGAAATAAAAGTATTTATGCTTTTATTTCCTTTTAATCATCTATAAAAATAACAATTTAAAAATCCTAATTATTTTGCAACGTTGTCTTCATTTGAATTATAGTTTTATTTAAAATCGGATGTATAACATAAGGTGCTATATCGCAAAGTGGCTCTAAAACAAACATTCGCTCCTGCATTCTTGGATGAGGTAATATTATTTCTTCTAAAGAACTAATAACATTATCATACAATAATACATCCAAATCTATTGTTCTAGGACCCCATCTTATAACTCTCTCCCTTTTTAATTCCTTTTCTATAGATAACAGAGATCTTACAAGTTCTAATGGACTCAAAAGTGTTTTCACTTCAACAACACAGTTTAAGAAGTCCTCTTGATTTAGATATCCTACTGGCTTAGTTTCATAAAACTTTGATGTTTTTGTTATTTTAGTATTATGAGAATTATTTATAAGCTCTAATGCATCTTTCACATTTTTCTCTTTGTCACCCATATTTGAACCCACACCAATATATGTTATATGCCATTTTCTATCTATTTCTACCGCTGCATATTTAAGTGGCTTTCCAATAGGGGCCCAAGGTTTTTTAATTTTAACCTTTACTCTTTGAACTAAATCATAATTTAAGAGTATAAACTCAGCTAATTTTTCTGTAGCTTTTTCTATTAAATCATAGTTTTCCTTGGTAAATTCTTTCTCCACCAATTGGCAAAGCTCGCCATAATGAACAGTTTTTGTTATATCATCAGTGGTGCCCGCTTCTCTTAAACTAAGGAAAAGCTCCAATGAAATTAAGAAACGTTGTCCCAAGGTTTTTTCCTCTTGAAACACGCCATGGTGTGCGTAAACTTCTAAATCTTTAATGTACATTTTGTCCATAGAATTTTCTCCTTTATAGTTAAGTGTATTACCTTAACTTCTGAATATAGCATCTGATAAGACACAAACCCTTTTATTTTCTTTTATATCATGCACCCTTATAAATTCACAACCCTTCATTATCCCAATAGCTGTAGTTGCCAGTGTTCCCTCTAACCTATTGTCTACATTTAATCCTTGTGCAAATCCTAACATAGATTTTCTTGAGGTTCCAAGCAATACTGGGTACCCTAATGTATTCAGCTTTTCTAGGTTATTAATAGTTTTTAAATTATCCTCATAGCTTTTTGCAAAACCGATGCCTGGGTCCAAAATAATATTTTCTTTTTTAACTCCTGCTTTTAGTGCAATTGATATACTTTCTTCTAAATCCTTTAATACATCTTCAATTAAATTATTGTAAATTTTATTGCCTCTATTATGCATTAAACAACAAGGTACATTATATTTGGCAGCAACTATCGCCATGTATGGGTCCTTCTTAAACCCCCATATATCATTAATCATATCTGCTCCTGCCTTAATTGCAATTTCTGCAACCGTACCTTTATATGTATCCACAGAAATTGGAACACTCAGTTCCTTCTTTAAAGCCTCTATTATTGGAACTATTCTTTTAATTTCTTCTTCTTCACTAACTAATGAGTGCCCAGGCCTTGTAGATTCTCCTCCAATATCGATAATATCTACTCCTTCAGCCACCATTTTTTTTGCATGATTTATTGCTGCACTTATATCATTAAATTTTCCTCCATCTGAAAAAGAATCAGGAGTAATATTTAAAATTCCCATTATGTAAGTTCTCTTACCAATTTCAAAATCTCGGTTTCCTATTTTCATGAATTTCCTCCTAAAAAAGTCTTAATCAATCCACGCTTTAAATCATGAATTGTTTTTTTCAATATGTTATCTTCAAATTTCTCTTATCTTGGGGCCATTTACAATCATCAATAGCAATGCAATGGACACAATTTCTTGAAAGTTTGTCACACTTATATAATATGTCACTTAAACTATTAAAATCTTCAGAATCATTTCTATGATTGCTTATGGCCCCTATAATCTCATTTATTTCTCCATCAGTATATTTGCACTCCTGCAATATTTTTTTAGCAATAATCAGACTAGCAATATGATGTGGAGTCCCATTTTCATACTGCTCTCCACGACCTATATCATGCAAAAGTGCAGTTGCATAAATCATATATTTTGGTGTTTTAAAATTATTTTCTAAACTCATTATATACATAAGTCTTGCCACATCTAAAAAGTGTTGCATATCATGCAAGCAGAATTTTCTATGTTTTTCTAATTCGCCTATCTTCTTTAAATTATAAACAAAGCTAGGATTTTCGATAATAAGATTTATTTTATCATTCATTAAATTATTATTTATGATTTCCACCTCTTTAGAGTAGTGTTTATTGCTTATAATAACATATTATATCAAACATTTTGCACAAAATCATTTAGATTTAAATATTTTTACTTTTAGACATAATTACAAAATAATAATTATTTATTAAGAACCCCTTTATATATTCACCAATATTGGTTAAAATAGTACTGGGCACATGTATATAGATGAGTCTAGTATAGACTAGGCTAGTATAAATGAGTCTAGCATAGACTAGTTTACTGACTTGTTATTTAAATGTGTTTTATGTTAAACAATAAATTTGAGGTGATTATATGTACAATCGAGGTGATTTCCATCTTCATACAACTGCATCTGATGGAAAACTAAGTCCTAAGGAACTAATTCATGAAGCTTCTCTAAATGGTTTAGATATTATTGCAATAACAGATCATGATACTACTTTAAATGTTGAACAAGGAATTAAAGATGGTATAAGTGAAAATATAAGGGTAATCCCTGGTATAGAACTATCTACTACCCACAATAATGAGAGCATTCATATTTTAGGTTATTTTAAAGATGATAAATATAAAGATGTTGATTTTCAAAATTTCTTAAAGGATATAGATGATTTTAGAATATTTAGAGCAAAAAAAATAATAGAAAATCTAGATATATTTTTCAATATAAAATTAGATTACCAAAATGTTTTAGATGTGGCTCAAGGTGTAATAGCCAGGCCCCATATAGCTAAAGCCATTATAAATGCTGGTTACAAATATGATTGGAAATATATATTTGATAATTTTCTTTCAAACGATAGCCCTGCATATGTGCACATTAAAAGAATTTCAACAGCTGATGGTATAAATATATTAAAAAAAGTTAATGCATTAGTTGTACTTGCCCATCCCGTACTAATTAAAAAATCATCTATAGATGAGATGTTAAGCTTTGATTTTGATGGCATTGAAGCAGTTTATCCAATAAACACAAAAAAACAAAAGACTCTTCTAAAATTAAAAGCTAAAGAATATAGCAAGTTTATTACTGCAGGTTCTGATTTTCATGGAATTTCAACATCAGACACAGGTCACGGTCTTGTTGGTTCAGTTTTCTTAAGCCATGAGGACCTAAATATCTTCGTAAATGCATTAGAATCATAAAAGAGGATGTCTTCACATCCCCCTTTTTTATTTACTAAATATAAATTTTTCTTTTAGTGAGGTAAAGAAAGTATATATTACGTAAAATGCATTTGAACAAGCGTTAGCAATTCTTTGCTAATATTATGAAAGATACGTTAAGAAAAGTAAATGTTTGAGCACACAACAATTGAGAATTGTTGTGCCCCCATGAGGAATACTAAGGGGATAGCGAGTTTTTACTTTTTAGTGTTTTTCATAATATTAGCTTAGAATTACTCAGCGCAGTGAAAAGCAGTTGTAGTAATATACACTTTCTTATTTTATATTTCTAATAGAAAAGCTTCATAAGCTTTAAGAGCTTCGTATATATCTGCTTTACTTGCAATTTCCCATGGCGCATGCATGTTATGAAGAGCAACTCCTGAATCAATAACCTGCATACCATACTCAGCTAAAATATAAGCTATAGTACCGCCGCCGCCTTGGTCCACTTTTCCAAGTTCTGATGTTTGCCATGATACGTTATGTTTATCCATTATAGTTCTAAGTTGCGCAATAAATTCTGGATTTGCATCGTTGCATCCACTTTTCCCGCGAGCTCCGGTGTACTTATTTAAAACTATTCCTTTTCCAAAATATGCAGCATTACGTTTTTCCATAACTGATGGGAAGTTTGGATCATATGCGGCACTTACGTCTGAAGATAACATTTTAGAATTTGCTAATGCCCTTCTCACCTTTAAGTCACTATATTTACCCGTTAAGTTAACAATTTCTGCTATTGTATTTTCAAAGAATTTTGATTGCATTCCTGTTGCACCAATACTTCCAACTTCTTCTTTATCAACAAGTAAAACAATACAAGTTTTGTCTGTTTTCTTAATATTCATTAATGCTTCATAAGATGTGTACGCACAAACTCTATCATCTTGACCATAAGCCATAACCATACTATTATCTAGCCCATAGTTTCTAGCTCGCCCTGCAGGTACTACTTCGAGTTCTGATGATACGAAATCTTCTTCATCTATATCATATTTAGCGTTTAAAAGTCTTAATATATTTAACTTAACTCTGTTTTTAGCATCTTTATCCTCGATTGGTATACTCCCCATGAATACATTTAAATCTTCACCTTCAATACCTTTGTCTAAAGTCTTTTTCATTTGCTCTGCTGACAAGTGAACTAAAAGATCTGAAATTCCAACTACTGGTTCTTTTTCATCTTCTCCTATTACTACATTCACTACTGTTCCATCTTTCTTAACAACAACACCATGTATAGCTAAAGGTAATGTAACCCATTGATACTTTTTAATTCCACCATAATAATGTGTTTTAGCTAATGCTAAATCTGAATCCTCATATAATGGATTTTGTTTTAGATCTAATCTTGGTGAGTCAACATGCGCACCTAAAATTTTAAAACCCTTTTCAATAGGCTCAGACCCAATTAAAAATAATGCTAAAGTTTTTCCCATGCTATTCGCATAAACTTTATCACCAGGTTTTAATTTAGTATCATTATTTATGTAAGTTTCAATGTCTTTGTAACCATTTTTTTTAGCTAAAGTAATAAACTCAGTAACGCATTCTCTTTCAGTTTTGCATTTTGACATAAAATCTATATAATTGTCAGATAGTGAAAATACTTTTTCAAGATCACTTTTATTATATTTGTCCCAAGCTAATTCATATTTTTTTTCTAGATCTTTAACAACAGGCGTAATTTTCTCTACTTTTTTAACATCAGACATATTTTTTTCCTCCCTATGATAATTATTTTCTACGTTTACTATTTTACTAAATTTTTCCTTAAATTACAAACATAAAAACTTCTTTCAAAAAATTAACTGTCTTGTTAATCCATTTTCCACCTATTCATTACGTGCTTTAGTTACTTCCTCGATTCTCATATTTATAGTTTCTACAGGTGTTATCTTAGAATTTAAACTATATCGGTAATTAGCTGCAGCTGCTTCAATAATCACTGCTATATTTCTACCTGGCCTAATAGGCAATGTTATTTTTCTAATAGGCACACTTAATATATCCATAAATTGATTATCTATACCAAGTCTATCATATTCTTCACTCTCGTCCCATTGAGTAAGTGAAATAAACAAACTAATAGTCTTAGTGTTTAGAACGGAACTCATACCGTAAATTGCAGGGATATCTATTATCCCCATACCTCTGACCTCTAGCATGCCTGAAGTTATGTATGGACAATGTCCAAGTAACATACCATCAATTTCTTTAATATCTACTGCATCATCTGCAATCAGCCTATGGCCCCTCTTTATTAGCTCCAAAGCACATTCACTCTTACCTATCCCACTTTCTCCACTCAATAATATTCCTATACCATAGACATCCACTAGAACACCATGAAGCCTAGTTTCTGGAGCTAGCTTAGTATCCAAGTAATTTGTAAGCTTACTAATAAATCTTGAGGAGATTGATTTTGTTCGTAGAAGCCAACGTCCATTTTCTTGGGCTGCCTTCACAATTTCCGCGTGAGGCTGCAAATACCTAGTTAATATAACGCAGGGTGTGTCTAATTTAAAATATTTGTTTAAACGTTTCTTTCTAAGGTCTGGTTCCATGCATTCTAAAAAACTCCACTCTGCCATACCTATTAATTGAACTCTCGTATTATCAAAATATTCGTAAAATCCTGCAATTTGAAGACCAGGTCTATTAAAATCACTAACAGTAATTAATTTCTTCTTGTCTCCTTGTACTAGAACTTCTAAATTAAAATGCTCTATTAATTCATCTATGGTAACAACAGCCATTATAACTCCCCCTTTCAATTACTTTATAAATTTATTTTTATTTTGTTAATGTCTCTAATGTATTTATTATACTTTTTTAATTGTATCTAATTGTGCTTTGAAATTTCTTTTAACATTGTTAATATATTTTTGCCTTAATTCTTGTTGCTCTATTTTCTCTTCCTCTGTGAGTCCCTCTTCTTTACTTTTCTTATAAAGACAATTTACTCTGATCGTTAATTCATCCATATTCATATTACCACTCCTATACTATTTTCAACTTTTTTATTATAGCAAAATGTTTTTTACATAAAAAATAGAAATCATACATATGCTACTTTTTATAATTATATCACAAGAAATTTAAGACCTTTTTCGTCATTTACATATAATTACAAATAGGTTCGTTCAACATCTCCATGTGTTTTCTTGGTATATTTTACCATATTATCCTTGTTTTTTTAAAGAAATTATAGTTTATTATGTAATTTTTTATATTTTAATGACTAATAAAAAATTTAACATGTATAGAATAATATGGTATTATATATTTATTCCACAAAAACAAAAATCTGGAGAAGAGGTAAATTAAATGAATATTAAACTAAGAATTTTAAAAAAAGAATTAGAATCATTAAGAACAATTTTACATTTTCTGTTGAATTTTAATAAACCCACAGACAAAATAGTTGTATCATGCAGCCAACAACTAGATGAAGTCATAGTTAAATATCAGAAAATTAAAGCCACTTTAAAAAAAGTGGCTTAATAAATCCACATAACATCATAACAATTAATTTAGAGATCTAATTCCATTAATATATCATCAATTTCCATATTAACATCTTTAGAATAAAAAACTACTGCGAATTCATTAAATTCATATTCATCTTGTGATATATCACACCCAATAAATTCATATTCAATATCAAGTTTCTCAGTACATTCTTCCATAATATCTTCAACATTATCTGCTGCAATATCACTTAAATATGGCAGAAAAAATTCTTCATACCAATCTTCTTTTTCCAGTTTAAAATCTCCTTCTTCATTTGCATAAGCTGTAGCCGCTTCAATTTCTACATTATCATAATAATATTTAAATTTAAGAGCTATAGTTTCCTTTTTATATTCAATTTCAGCTATCTCACTTAGGCCATTTTTATTTAAAAAATTTATTATATATTGTTTATTCAAATATAACCCCTCCATAGTGTCTGTAAATTATTAATCCTAATTTTATGATTATGTAAAATCGTTGAAATATATTTGTTTTATAATAATATTATTTAATATATCAATTATTATATTCGCTTTATTTAAAATATTTTTAATTCGTATAAAAAAAAAGAAAAATTTCACTATTAAAGTGAGATTTTCTTTTTTTATTATTAAAATATTTTAAATCAAGTATCTTTATTTTAAAATTTGAAGATACTCTTCCACAAATTTGTCTGCTTTCTCATATTCTTCGTCACTAGGAACAAAATTGAATTTTAGTCCTTCTTCTACTACTTTAAATTTCAGTGACTTTAATCTTTGTGTGAGCATAGGAGTTCCTTCTCCACTCCATCCATATGAACCGAAAGCAGCTGCTGCTTTGCCTCTGTTTATAATAGGGCATACAAGAGATAGAACATCCCAAGCAGGCTTTACAGCATCTTGATTAATAGTTGGAGAACCAATCATAATACCAGAGGCTTTATTAATCAATTCCACAATATCACTTAGATTCATAGAAGTAATTTCATGAGCCTCAGCCTTTACCCCAGCATTATTTATTTTCCTAGCTAAATATTCACCCATAATTTTAGTATTATTATAGGCGGAAACATAAAAAATTTGAACATTTTTTTCTTTTATCTCATAAACTTTAGCCCATTCTCTATAAAGATCTATATACTTTTTAACATCATTTATATGTATAGGACCATGACTTGGAGCTACCATATCTAATTGTAAGTCTTTAATTTTATCCAGTCCTGAATTTACGAACTTTTTAAAAGGCCCCATTATAACCTCAAAATAGTATTTCATTTCATCAAAATAATCACCTGCGCAATCATCAGTAATACATTTAACTGGTGAATAGTGACAGCCCATTACATCACAAGTAAATAATATTTTTTGTTCCTTAACATATGTAAACATTGTATCAGGCCAGTGTAAATTTGGTGCAGAAATAAATTGAAGTGTGTTTTTACCGAGTGAGATGTCTTCTCCTGCTGGTATGCTTTTAAATTCTTTGTTAGCAATCTGTCCCAAATATTTTATAGCAGCTCTAGATCCAACAACAGTAGCTTCAGGATAAGCTTCTATTAACTTTCCTAAAGAACCACTATGGTCGAGTTCAGTATGTTGCACAATTATGTAATCAACTTTTTTCTCTCCAATGATACCTTTTATTTTGCCTAAAAACTCTCCAAAAAAACCATCCTTAACAGCATCTATTATAGCAATTTTTTCATCATCAATTAAATATGAATTATATGTAGTTCCTTTCTTTGTCTCCATTATAATGTCAAATACCTTAAGGTTAGGGTCATTTACACCAATCCAGTAAATATTGTCTTTTAATTTTGTTGTTTTCATTTTAAAATCCTCCTTATATCTCTCTTAGTAGAAAAGAATTATCTGCATATATATTTATATGATTTTAATTATCTTATGTATTATCTTATGTATAATATATTTTACCACATTTACCAAAAGCGTTCAACTAATAATAATTATTAGTTAATATCTTTTATGTATTTCTCCGGATTCCATAATTTATAGTTTGTCATTTAAACATGAAAGTATTCTCTCAAATCTTTATCAGTTAATTTTCCTTACTTTATATACTTGAAAATTCCACATAACAAATTATCTAATTCTTTAATAATAAAGTTTGACCATCATATACTATAATATCATGAACTTTTAGGAGGTATTTATGAAAATTCTAATAACTGGTGCAAAGGGTAATATTGGAACTTATTTTTGTAGCGCCTTGTCAAAATTGCATACTATATATGGGTTAGATAAAAATGAACTTGACGTAACAGATAAAATAGCTATTGAGAAAACCCTGAATCTATTAAAGCCTGACGCTGTAATCCATACAGCAGCTATAACAAATAAATATATTTGTGAGTACAATGAAGCTTTGGCCTATGGCGTAAACACTATTGGAACTTTAAACATTTCTCATTGCTGTAATTTGCTTAATATACCCCTTATATACCTGTCTAATGCAGATGTATACGGTGATAATAAAACATCACCCTACAGGGAAGTTAATGACTGTACTCCATTAAACACATATAGCAAGAGTAAATTAGGGGGGGAAGAATTAATCCAAACTATTTGTGAAAAATATTTTATTATCCGCACCTCAAACATATTTGGTGGAAATGATTGTTTTGTGCGAAAACTAATAAATGGTAAACACACATCAATTTATCTATTTTCAAATCCTACTATTTGTATAACTCATATTGAAGATTTAACTTCAGTCCTTCAGAAACTTCTAGCTACTGATAAGTATGGGATATATAACTATACTAATGAGGGCTATTTGTCAAAATCAATGTTAATAAAGAGTATAATAGAATTTGGTAATCTTAACGTTCCATTAATTGTAAGTTCAGATAAACTTTTATCCAATATCATCAAAGAATCCAAATATACCTGCGTAGATAGTACTCTTATAAAAGATTCCCTTAATATTGAAATTCCATCTTGGAATGATAGACTAAAATCTTATATTAATAAATGTCTTGAGATTTAAACAATAAAGGTTTTTATAGATTATGCTATAACGAAAAGTATATATTGCTAGAAATGCGTTCACGTCGCCAAGTAATTCTAGCAATATATACTTTTGTTAGCATTATTCAAGAAAAATATTTCATTTTCTATTGCAAAAGATTAGAATTTCTTAATCAAATTTCATGTTTCGAGTTTGGTTGCAAGGCACGCAGGAGAGCTCCCATACTTTATTATCTATTAACTAAATTCTTCATACTTAAATCTAACGCTTTAAAAGAATGAGTCAATGCTCCCACAGATATATAATCAACTCCGCAGTTTGCTACGCTCATAATATTATCAAGTGTTATATTTCCAGATGCTTCAACTATTGCTTTTTTATTAATTATTTCTACTGCTTTTTTCATATCTAGCTCGTCCATGTTATCCAGCATTATAATATCTACCTTAACTTCTAGAGCTTCATTAATTTGATTTAAAGATTCAACTTCAACTTCGATCTTTTTAACAAATGAAACATTTGCACGTATAATATTAACTGCCTCTTTTATTCCTCCAGCAGCACTTATATGGTTTTCTTTTATCAGCACACTATCAGAGAGATTATATCTATGGTTACAACCTCCACCAATTTTTACAGCATATTTTTCAAATATCCTCATGTTAGGTGTAGTTTTTCTTGTATCCAAAATTTTAGCTCCACTACCAACTAATTTATCTACATAAGTTTTAGTTAAAGTAGCAATGCCACTCATTCTTTGAAGATAATTTAATGCAATTCTTTCACCTGTCAATATATGTTTTGTATTACCACTTAGTTTTGCAATGCACTCCCCACCCGTAACTATATCTCCATCATGTTTTAAAAACTCTATATTAACCTCACCAAGTATTTTAAAAACCCTCCCAAATACAGGAAGTCCAGCAATTACTCCATTTTCTTTAGCTATTAACTCAACACTACAATTACATCCATCATTTATAATAAATTCAGTTGTAATATCGTTTTGAGGTACATCTTCTTTTATTGCATCTATAATAAGCTTATCAATAATTAACCAATTCATTCCTTATTCCCTCTCCCATTCTCTTAAATTTATCTATAATTATAGTTTTATTAATTTCACTATAATTTCTAAGGGTGTTTATGTCCTTTATGTTTTCATAGTTTGAAGCATTAATATTTTTATAATTTAAATTAGTAATATCACTTATAGATTTATTTATAAACTCAGAAGCCCTTCTAGAAAAAACCAAGGCTTCTAGTAATGAGTTACTTGCTAACCTGTTTGCTCCATGTACACCTGTGCAACTCACCTCACCACAAGCAAATAAATGTTCCATAGATGTTCTAGAAAATAGGTCAACAGCGACTCCCCCCATATGATAATGTTGTACTGGTGTTACTGGTATTTTATCTTTGGTAATGTCTATGCCGCTCTCCAAACATCTTTTATAAATTCCTGGGAACCTATTTATAATATACTCCTTGCCCTTAAATGAAATATCCAAAAACACAAATGGTTTACTCGACTTTTCTTCTTCATCGTAAACTGCCCTTGCAACTACATCTCTTGGTAAAAGTTCATCAACGAATCTTTTGCCTTGCTGATTTAGAAGTTTGGCACCTTCACCTCTTAGTGACTCCGATATAAGGAATTTCTCACAATTCTCATTCTCGTCGTATAACGCAGTTGGGTGAAACTGCACATAATCTAAATTAGAGGTTTTAATATTATGTCTTAGTGCAATAGCTATTCCATCCCCAGTTAAACCTCTCCTGTTAGTTGAATTTCTAAATAGACCTCCAATGCCACCTGTTGCTAAAATAGTTTCTTTAGAATATATATTTATTCGCTCTTCGCCCTTTGTGACTATTCCTCCACAACATATATCGTTTTCAATAATAATATCAAGCAAAGTAGTATTTTCAAATATTCTAACATTTTTTTTAGTTTTAATTACCTCTAATAAAGATAGAAAAAGCTCTTTCCCAGTTTCATCTTTATGATAAACAATTCTATTGATACTATGCGCACCTTCCTTTGTATATTTCAATTGTCCATTTTCTAATTCAAAGCTAACTCCATAATCTTTTACTTTATTTATATTATCTATTGATTCATATACTAAGGTTTTTACAGCTTGCTTGGAATTTTTAAATTTTCCTGCTTTTAGTGTATCTTGTATAAATAGATCAAAATCCTTTTCATCTCTAGCTACTGATATTCCTCCTTGAGCTAAAGAAGTATTGCATTCTTCTACCGAATCTTTAGTTATTAAAAGTATATTTAAGTTTTCATCTAGATTTAATGCGGCATACAAACCAGCTGCCCCTGTTCCAACTATTAAGACATCTACAGAAATTTCCATAAAATCACCTCGCCATTTCATGCATAACACTAAGACATTTGTGCGCCGCTTGTCTTATATCTTCATCTAACGTTATTTCATGCTGTTTATAAAGAAGACTTTTGTAAACATCATCTAGAGTATTTCTCTTCATACTGCAACATGTCATAGGTGTCTTTGGTGTTATAAATTTCTTATTAGGATTTTTATTCTTTAAATCGTAAAGTATACCTTCTTCTGTCACAATCATATATTTTTCTCCATCGTCATGAGTAGCAAATTTAATTATATCTCCAGTGCTTCCTATAAAATCAGCTAATTTTCTAATTTCTCTATTACACTCTGGGTGAACTAATATTTTTATGTGTTTATCTGCGTTTTTAACTTCAATGATCTCTTCTGCACTCACAAATTCATGTACGCGACAAAAACCATTCCATAAAATCATGTTCTTAACATGAGCTTTTTCATTTATATATTCACCTAAATTTTTATCTGGTATAAAAATTATTTCATCACTATTTAAGTTATTAATTATTTTTAATGCATTTGAAGAAGTACAGCATATATCACTTTCTGCTTTCACTTCTGCTGTGGAATTTATATAACATACAACCTTTGCATTTGGGTGTTGCTCTTTAAGCTCCCGAACATCTTCTCCATTAATCATATCTGCCATAGTACATCCAGCCTCTATATTGGGAAGTAACACTGTTTTTTCTGGTGATAGTATTTTTGCACTCTCAGCCATAAACTTTACTCCACAAAATACTATAGTCTGCTGGTTACATTCTTTGGCTTTTTTACTAAGATAATAAGAATCTCCTACAAAATCAGCTATCTCTTGAATATCATCGTTTTGATAGTAATGTGCTAAAATCAAAGCATTTTTTTCTACCTTCAATTGCTGAATCTTCTCTTTTAACTCTTGCATTTGCCAATACACCTCTCTTTATATGCATATACCAGTGTATATACACCAGTATTCCATATTATATTAACATTTGTCTATTAAAATATCAATATGTTAAAAAAATAAAAAAGGCGTAGGGTATGATTTTAGTAATCATACCCTACGCCTTTTAAACATCATTTCTAATATAATATTATTATTCCGGAATTAGTTCATACATTGTCTCAGCTCTGGACATATATAATATTCCATCTAAATGGTCAATTTCATGACAAAAGGCTCTTGCTAGTAACCCCTCAGCCTCATATGTTACTGGTTTTCCTTTAATATTTATCCCTTCAACAGTAACATTTGTAGGTCTAAATACTTCACCTTCATATCCCAAATAGCTTAGACAACCTTCATTATCCTTTTCATTACCAGACTGAGCTGTAATTTTAGGATTTATAATAATTATTGGATCTTCCTCTTCTTCACCTAAATCAATTAATATAACTCTTTTTAAAACACCTATTTGAGGAGCGGCTAGGCCTATCCCATTACCCTCATAAAGGGTATCCATCATATCGTCAATTAAGTTTAAAATCCTTTTGTCTATTTTTTCAACCTTCTCGCAAATTGTATTAAGACGTTTGTCTCCATATTGCAAAATTTTTCTAACTGCCATGTTCATTCTCCTTTTTCTTATATTAATTGCCTTACGCAATAAATTTTAATTATATACACCATATATTCTAATATAAATAACTGATTTCATCAACTTAATTTTTCACAAAAAAATAAGGTATCTTAAAAGACACCTTATTTTTACCAAATTTACTTATTAATAAAATAAGATATATCTGTTATGCTTTCAGCTTCACTCATATCAAAAATCAAATAAAATTCGCCTTCACTTATTTGTCCATTGTCCAAAAACTTAATAATGTCTATCTTGAAATTCTCTAAATGATAATCCGTGTAAGGCAGTTCTATATCACCTTTTCTTTGAGAATCTTTTAGATATCTTTCAAAGTTTTTACTAGAATCTCTTAAAAGAAAGTCAGGCATATATTTTTTCTTATTAAACTCCAAATAATCAAACTTAACAATTTCTTTTAAAATTTTATTATCAAAGTGTAGATACTGCTCATTAAACTCTAAAAATATTTTATAATAATCCACTGATGATATACTTCTACTTAGATATCCTTTATCATAAAAAAACGTACCTAAGCTTAAATAAAAATCAAATACATTTTCAAAATTAGGGATAAAGTATTTTAATATAGTTTTAAATTTACCAGAATTATAGTATTTATCCACTACCTCTTCAACTCTTTTTAAAAGAATGATTTCCTCATAACTTATATCACTTGTCTTTAAGATCTCATAAGGTGGATATGGAGCATATACCATTCCCCATTTTTTCACTTCATCCTTCATAGGAGCCCCTTTTAATATTTTCAAGAATCCAAGTTGTATTTCATCCGGCTCTATTGTGTACAAATCATTAAAAGATTTTTTAAATGATTCAAGATTTTCTCCTGGAAGTCCTGCAATTAAATCTAGATGCTGCTTTATATTGCCATACTTATTTAGCTGAACAACCTGCTTTTTTATATCCTCAAAAACTACGAATCTGTTTATGTTTTTTAATACTTCATTATTTGTAGTCTGAACTCCAACTTCAAATTGGAACCTACCCTTAGGAGCTTTTTCTAAAAGTTTAAGCTGCTTATCATTTAGTATATCTGCTGAGATTTCAAAATGAAAAGTGGTTTCGATATCTAAACTCATTAAATATCCCCAAATACCCATAGCGAATTCATCGTTGCAATTAAAAGTCCTATCAACAAATTTTATGAGTTTCACTTTTTTATCTATTAAAAATTTCAAATCCCTTTTAACCCTTTCTAAATTCATAAACCTAACGCCACGTATAGTTGAAGAAAGACAGTATTTGCAGTTGAATGGACATCCTCGTGATGATTCATAATATATTATTTTATTGTTTAAATCATCATCCTTAGTGTAGGGGAACACAATGGTATTTATGTCCATAAGTTTTCTTTTTCCCCCATAAAATATTTGACCATTTTCTTTATAGTATAAGCCCTTAACATCTTTAAGGCTAATATTCTCTATCATACATTTTATAAACTCTCTGAAGGTTTCTTCTCCTTCTCCCTCAATTAAATAATCTGATAGACTATCTTTTAAATAATTCTCACTGTCAAAGGATACTTCTGGCCCTCCATATAACAATTTTATATTATTATCTATAAGTTTAATTAAATTAGATATCTGTTTAACATAATATTTATTCCATATGTAACAAGATAAAACGACTATATCTGCTTTCTCTGATATAATTTCTTGTACAATTCTTTCTACTCTATCATTTATAGAAAACTCTCTTATGAGAGATTCATAATTTAGATCCTCAGTAAAGGCTTTTAAATATCTAATTGCAAGGTTACTATGTGTAAACCTCGAATTTACTCCAACTAACAATACTTTCATTTTTACTTCCTTTCTTAGCTCATCTATAAAACATGTTATCACAAATCTTCAATTGCATCCAAAAATTCTGAGGGCATAATAAACATATACCCTCTATCTTTATGCTTTTTTTAAACCTTTCTTCTTACATATCATATAATAAACATTGTCTGAATTTTTAAGTGTTACTATTTCAAAATAAGGCAATAAAATTTTCATTGTGTTTTCTTTAGAACTATCTTTAAATATATTTAAGTCTATTTTGTTTATTTGTTTTGTGTTCTTATCAGGTAACACAATCTTTATTTTCGAATTAAAAATTTTAGCAAACCCTTTATCTATATCCCATATATATAACAAACCATCTGTTTTTAAATATTTATATATATCTCCAATCAATTTATTTTTACTTTGCGTGAATTTTACATCACTTAAAGTAAAAAACAGTGCACAGCTGTCATATGTCCCTTCTTCAATTGCTCTTTTTTCATCCTTACCCTCTATATAATCTATACTACTGCTATCATCATTATATTGTTTGTAGATATTATATATAATTCCATGGTTAGAAAAACCTATATCTAACAAATTACCTTTGAAAATTTCTTTCTCTAAATTTATAAATACCTCCCTTTTCAATTGCTAATCTCCCTCCCCCCGCGAATAATAAAATTTTATGAGTTTTTACTTTATTTTATTTATTCTTCAAAAACAAAATAATTCCTTTAAAATAAAGGAATTATTTTTTAATTTCATTGTAAAAATCTAGCATTAATCCTGCTGTTGTCTTTTGCGCTCTCTGAACTATAAGGGTAGATACTTTCTTATATTTATCTTCCCTGTTTTTTATGTTTGCATTAGCAATATGAGTGTTACTAGCAAATATAGCATTATTCTTTATATAGTCTTCTACATTATCCTGTCTTATTATTTCATTATAGATAGGAAAAGAATAATCACTCATTAATCTACTTATAATCCAAAGCTCGAAGTTCCTGTGATTTTTTAAAAGTTTATTGTTTACATGTTGAGGCACAGTGGCATCTTGTACTAAATGACACGCTGCTCCAAAATAAAACAGTGCTTGCCTTGAATCCCCTGCTTCTATAAATCTTAGGGCACATTTATAATATTTATCAAATTCAGCTAAGGCATTTGAAAATCCATAAAGACCTGTGCCCTTTCTATAATGATAAAAATGATTCGAGCTTTTAAAATCTTGATCTGCCCATGTAACCCCATTATTTAGTTCATTTATATGTCCTTTGTAAAAACTATGAACTTCACTGTATCCCTGATTTTTCAATATTTCGATGGCTTGAATATTAATAAATTTATGAACTATACAATGAGTTTTCATAATCTTTTTTTTGATTGGATTTATTGTTACCATTAATCCTTTTAAAGTTTTTCCATAGGTATATTCAAATCTTTTCTTCAAACTGTTCACCTCTTACTTTAGTATACGCTAAATATGCTTTAAAAACATATTTGAATTTCTCTTAATAATATTTACTTACTATATTCTAGTTCTTTTTGCTCAAACCGGCAAGTATACTCACTATTAGAGTTACCACAATCACTAATAAATAATAAGTAAATCTCTGCATAACCCTACTGTTATCAATGTTCTCATTTTTCTTTATGCTAATTAGATATCCACTTTTGGAATCCAACACAATTAAATCATTAAAAAATTTCATGCTAGATATATTTGTATTATTTCCAAATTTTACTACTTCTTTAAGTGCACCGATTTTTTTCAAACTATATATACTATTATCATTCTTTTCATAGAAATATATACAGTCTGTATCTCCTAATATTCCTGTTTTATCAATTGCTAAACTTACTAAACTATCCACTGCTTTGTGTTGATAAATTGGTGCAGGAGGATTTGTTGTAGGTTGATTATCTAAAATAAATGGTATTGAAGCATTCAACGAATTTTTAAATTTAGGTGATATTATTGGATCTCCTCCAGCATAATCTGGAAAACCATACCATGCATTTTTTTTGATTTGATATATATAATCGCTATCTCCCTTTACGGGCCTTAATCCCCTATCCTCCATTCCTCCAACACTAACCAATAATTTCCCTTCACTGTTAAAATCCATTCCCTTCATATTTCTTATACCCCAAGCAAAGTTTCCTTGTGTCCCAGTTTTAAGATTATAAATTATTATTGATGAATTTCCAATCAAATGCTGGGTTATCATTTGTCCCTTCAAGTTCCTAGTTTGATAGGAAACAAATGCTCCTGTTTTATTCTCTCCAAAACCAGTCCCTTTTATAGTTAAACTCTTTGGAGAAATATCATGATTTTGAGGAAAATCATCTAGCCACTTATTGTCCGGACCCACCACTCCTGAATTTGTTGCGGCGCCTATTGTCACAAATAAGTAATCCCCATTTATTCGAATCAAACTACTATTATAGTCTCCATAATTAGGTATATTCTTAATTATTTCTTTGTTTTCTTTTGATATTATATTATATGAATATACGAAGGTACCAGATGCATAATATAATATTTTATTGTTATAATCCAAACTTGTTATACTTAGCTTCTTATTTGTAAATATATTATAAGCCCTGCCAGCTTTATCTATGTACTGTACTCTATCTTTGAAAGCTACATAATAGTTTCCTTCATTGTCTTTAGTAAAATCTACTGCATTACTTAATCCCTTCAACAAAATTTGTGATTTTAAAACATCAGTTTTCATTGTAACCTTATATTCTTTAAACGAACTTTTTAATGAAAATAGTGCAAAAGCCATTGCAGTTAGAATAAATATTAATCCAATGGTCTTTTTCATACTTCCCCCCTAAATTATAAATGCTCTAATTTATATATATTTATATAGATTAGAGTATATGTATTAATATCTATTAAAGTATTGTAATTTTTTCATTATTAATTTAAAAACAAATATGATTTTATATTTTCATGTCCCCTAAAGAATATAATCATAAAACTTCACATACTAATTATTAATAACTGTTATCTATAAACGTTAAGATTAAGGGGGACACTTTCATTGATTAAAGATAACTTCTACAGAGACTCAATAATACTCACAGTTTCAAATTTAATAGCAGGAATACTTAGATTTATGTTTTCAATTTTACTTTCAAAAAAATTAGGGGCAGAAGGCATGGGGTTATATAGCTTAGTAATGCCTATTTACGATTTATTTATTTGCCTTATTTGTGGTGGTATGGTAACAGCTATTTCAAAAGAAGCTTCAGCCTATTATGGATTAAAGGATTATGGTAACTTAAACAAAACTATACATACATCCCTAGTTTTTGATTGTGCATTTGCAATTATAATAACAATTTTAGTTTTTGTTTTTTCACCATACATTAGTACATATATAATAAAAGATCAAAGAACACTATACTCCCTTTGGGTTATTTGCCCCGCTTTAATCTTTGTTGCTCTTTCCTCTATATATAAGGGTTATTTCTACGGCATTTCTAATGTTAAAGTACCTGCAATAATAGATATTGTTGAAAAAACTGTAAGAATGGCCATAATACTCGGAATAATAAATTTCTTTGCATTAAAAAATGTAACAGCTACAGTAACTGCTACATATATATCCTTATCCATTGGGGAACTTATAAGTTTTATTTTACTATTCGCCTTCTATGAAAAAAGTAAAAATAAATTTAAAGGTACTCTTAAGAAAACTGAAGGTAGAGCTCAACTTTTATTTAATGTACTTGTTGTTTCATTCCCATTATGCTTAAATGGCTTTTTAAATACAGTGATTTCTGCCTTATCCACATTAATTATACCAGGTAGACTAGTCTATGCAGGTTTAGAGTATACCGAAAGCTTATCCTTAATAGGTAAATTTTCAGGTATGGCAATGAGCATTGTGTTTTTTCCTTTTATTATTGTAATGTCCATGGCAACCATGTTAACTCCGGATATTTCTAAAAGTATTAGTAAAAATGATTTTAATAGTTTAGAACATAGAATCATAGAAGTTATAAAAATTTCGTTTTTACTAGGTGTTTCAACTATGATTATATGTTTATGTATAGGAGACTCCTTGGGAAAACTATTTTTTGACAGATATGACCTAGGCATTTATATACGTATTGCTGCTTTGAGTGCACCATTTATGTATATGTCTGGTTCAACCTTTGGAATCTTAAATGGACTTGGGAGGCAAAAGGATCTTTTAATAAATTCTGTAGTGACCTCTATTCTTGAACTTATCTTGTTATATGTATTATTAGGTATTCCAAGTATAAACATTTTAGGTTACGGCATAGCTCTTCTTATAACCTCTATAGCAAGCTTTATTATGAATATTCTTTCAATTAAAAAATCCTGTTACATACAGTTTCCAATAAGTGAAATCATAATGGATATTTGTCTTAGCATACTCTTATATTTCATATTAAGAATTTTAAATAATGTTATACCCGATTCTATTTTTATCACTAAAAACGTAGTAATAATTGCTTCTGGCTTCTCGCTATTATTAGTTTCTCTACTTCTAACAAAAAACTTTAACAAGTCTAAATCTTAATTATTATGATCGATGTTGTTCATTGGCACCGACCATTTTATTAATAAGCCTTAGACTTGTTTAAATTTCTACCTAATTCTATTTAACATAGACTTAGGTATAAGTTTCGTAATCTTACGTGGAAATACCCCTAAATCCTCTTTAGTTATCCCACCTATGAGCACTAATATGAAGAAATAAGTAACTATTGCTAAGGTCATAGAAACAATTATAGCTAAAGCATTAGCAACATATCCTTCTTTAATAAAACTAAATATAAAATCAAAGTTACTATACATAAGTATTGCAACTATTGCCATGCCACCCGAGGCTATTATTGGTTTAATCGCGTGTTTAAATAGATTAATTTTAACCTTTAATGCTTTGTTCATAGTAATATAGTTCAATGTCATAAGTATGGCAAAACTTACTCCATTGGCCATAACCGCACCTAATATATTAAAACTTGGGATGGCCACAAAAATATAGTTTATAATTATTTTCCCTATTAATCCAATCACTGCATAAACTGTAACTAAATAAAGTTTTCCAAGTCCTTGTAGAATTGAAGTTTGAATACTAACCACAGCCATAAGTACTATTACAACCGACCCATATGTAAGTAATCTTGAAACGTCAGAATCATATTGAATGAAATATACTAAAGGTTTAGCTAAAACTGAAAGTCCAACTGCGGAAGGTACTGCTACTAAAAAGCATAACCTAAAAGCATAATTAATTTTAGATCGAACAGCTTTTTTATCCTTAATTGCCATTAAACTAGATATAGAAGGCAAAATAGTTATGGCTAGTGACGAGATAATCGCTATAGGAACATTTATTAATGTTGTATTTTGACTTAGCACCCCCCATAAAACAGTAACTTGTTTTTGAACAATTCCAGAATCAAGCATTCTTGATTGAACTAACCATAAATCAATTAATAAACCTGCCTGTTGTAGTCCTAAACATATTGTCATTGGCACAGCATAACTTAATAATCTTTTTATTATTTTCTTAGTAGTAAATCTTTTAATTTCTAATTTATTGTATCCTTTGGCAACTCTAAAAACCTTATTTTTTTCATAGGCGTAAATCATATATACTACGGCGACTAGTGCCCCGAGAGATGTTCCAATGGTTCCACCTGCCGCACCTTCTGATATACCATATTTTATAAAACACGCTGCAAAAACTAAACTAAATATAGTATTTGCAATTTGTTCAAATACCTGTGATACAGCAGTAGGAGTCATATTCCCTCTTCCTTGAAAATAACCTCTATAAGCTGATAATACAGATGATATTAAAATAGTTGGAGCTAATGTCATAATTGCTAATTTAGCAGGAGCACTGTGTGTTGCATTAGCTAGAGGTACTACGAGGATAAGCATTAAAAGCGACATAGTCATCCCTAATATTAAAAGTAAAAATCTAGCTATTTTAAAAGTTTTTACGGCATCCTTGTAATTTCCTACAGCTATAAGTTCTGATACCATCTTAGAAATAGCCACAGGAATACCAGCATTTGTCAAAATATACACATATACAAAAATAGTGTATGCTGAGGAATATACACCGTACCCATACCCTCCTAATATTTTTCTTAAAAAAGGTACATATAGTAGAGATAAAAGCTTAACCATAAACGTTGCTGCAGATAATATTGCAAATCCTTTTGTAGTAGATTGTTTTTTAAAATCTATTTTTTCACTCATTTAACCCACCCTTTAAAATTTAAATACATCTCTTTTAATCTTTTTTAATACTGGTGGTAAACTCTCTGCAATAGTTTTATTCTCCATATAAGCTAGTTCCTCTGGGCAATTCTTAAACATTGCCTTATATGCATATAAATATTGATAATCTAAACCATATTTATTCATAAAGAAACTATTCATTTTTTTATCTCCATATTTAGGATCACCAACAATAGCATTACCCAAATGGCTTAAATGTGCTCTAAGCTGATGGCTTCTTCCTGTTAAAAGGTTAATATCTATTAATGAAAATGAACCACAGCTTTGAATATTTTTAACTTCCATTGCTATTTTTTTTGTATCTGGCATTGGGGTGTCAAATACCTGTGATATATTTGCATCCTCATTTTTATATATATATCCCTCATAAACTCCGTCGTTAATTCTATTTCTTACTAAGGCCATATAATATTTTTCAACATTTCTTTCTCTTACCATCTCATTTAAAAGTTTAAGAGATTTGAAGTTTTTACCAAACATAACTATACCTGAAGTATTTCTGTCTAATCTATTACAAGGTGCTGGTGTAAATGTTATTTCATTTTCTGGTTTGTAATCTCCTTTATCAAACAAATAAGAAAGCACATAATCTACTAATGTAGCTTCTCCATCCTTTTGATCAGAATGAACTAAAACTCCTGGCCATTTTTCAACCATTAATATATTGGCATCCTCAAAAGTTATTTTCAGATTATTATCAATTCTTTTAAACTCCTCTTTTTTAAACTCACTGGTAATATATTTTGTTTCAACAATATCACCTATTGCTAAAGAGTGTTTTTCCTTAATTTTGAGACCATTAACCCTAATGTCACCTTTTCTAAAAGCCTTATATATTTTGCTTAAAGGCACATCCCCAAGTACTTTTCTCATGAATTTATCTGTTCGTTGTCCGGCTTCATTTGCTCCAATTTCTATCCTCATTCATATCCTCCTAGTTCTCTTTTATCTATTGTTGTATGACCTAAATAATTAAATCTAATTTATTTTATAATAAATAAACATTTTATTTTATAATTAACCATACTTTTATTTAATAATAGATCTTAATGCATTTAAAAAAATTACATCGAACATCAATTATATACTAATATGTGTTAAGATTTCAACAAAAATTCATAAGCTAGTTTACATTGCATTGCTACACCTATAGATAAACAGCTCTCGTCTATGTCAAATAAACTTCCATGAGCAGGATTTACTATACCTTTCTCCTTGTTCCCACTTCCTAAAAAGTAAAATAAAGATGGTCTTTCCATAGAGAAATAAGCAAAACTTTCCACACCCATTGTAGGCTGATCTAATTTATAAACATTGCTCTCACCAATCAATTCACTTGCCTTATCCTCAAACATGTCTGCAAGCTCATCACTATTATAAAGGCAAGGATAACTTTCTTCTATGTTAATTTCACATTTCCCTCTCATAGATTGTACTATACCTTCTACTACTTGAACTAATCTTGTCTTTATATATTCCCTATGTTCACTCTTCATAGTCCTAATAATTCCTTCTATTGTAACGTCTTCTGGTATAATATTTTGAGCTGTGCCTCCATGAATGGAACCAATAGTGATTACAGCAGGGTCTGTTGGTGGTATTTCACGGCTTACAATAGTTTGAAGGGCTACAATAACGTTGCTAGCTATTACAATGGGATCTATAGTCATATGTGGACTTGCACCATGCCCCCCTTTTCCTATAATTTTTATAGTAAATGGATTTGATGCGGCATATGCTACTCCTCTTTTTAAACCAACAGTTCCCGCTTCTAACCACTCTTCTACATGAAGCCCAATAACAGCATCCACATTCGGATTTTCAAGTACTCCCTCTTTAATCATTAAAGGAGACCCACCAGTAGTTTCTTCTGCTGGTTCAAAAAACAATTTAACATTTCCTGGAATTTTTCCTTTCATATTATTTAATATTTTTGCAGCCCCTAGAAGTATAGTGGTATGAGCATCATGCCCACAAGCATGCATTCTACCACTAATACTAGATGAGTAATCGCATATTTTTTTATCTTGCAAAGGAAGTGCATCCATATCTGCTCTTAGAGCAATAGTTTTTTCGCCATTTCCTCTAATAATAGCACAGATTCCGGTTTGTGCTACTTCATAAAATTCAATGCCTTCCTTTGACAAAAAATCTTTTACCTTTTGTGAAGTTCTAAATAAATCAAACCCAAGTTCTGGATTTTTATGTAAATCACGCCTTATGTCTATCAATTCACTCTCAATAACTTTTGCCATATTTAAAAAATTCAATAATTACACCTCTTTATTTATAATTCATCTTTAAAAATAATTAGCTACTATATTAACCTTATCTATTTTGTTTCACAAAGCTTAATACTATTTGTCCCAATATACCACAATTTTATCTCCATCTTTTATAGGCTGATAATAACTAGCTTTGCTTTCATTTATCATTAATATTAGGTTTCCTTTTGAAATAGTCAAATCAAATTGTACATAATCAAATATATCCACAAATACATATTTCTCTTTATTTTTAAGGGTTATATTTTTTTTATTAACTTCAATATTTACTTCTACCACTTTTTTATCATTGCCTATGGCTAATTCTTTTTCTGTTTCTATGTGGGCTTCCTTTTTAGCTATTTCTTTTTTAACTTTTACATGTTTTATATATATCCTATCCCCTTCTTTTATAATATAATCCTCTTGCAGATCTTCATTACCCATTATAAAAGTTGAACCTGGAAATTTGTCACCAAAATATTTTGCATATTCATTAATAGAAGTAGGAAATTTAATTATAACCTCGTCATCTTCTTTTATTGTAGCATTTATTAATACCCTTTCGCCATTAATGAATGCTGCCGGCTCCATATTATGTATTACATCCTCAATATAAAAACTAACTGCTTGAATGTTCTTCACATACTCCATAACTTTAGGCTCCGCACTTTTTCCATCCTTGCAGAAAATAACTTCAATAATGTCACCTTCAACTACATCCGAATCAATATTGCAAGGTAAGTTATTAATCTTAATTTCAGCCCCTTTAGCTAAACTTCCAAAGGCCACTCGTTTTATTTCATTAACACTGAACCTAATATTAGGCCCATTCTTTCCAATCAATATTTTCGGATTAATACCTTCCTGAACCAATACGTCCATAACCGTATGTTTATGTGCATTAAAAAGACTTACCCTCTTGTCATTTATGGTTACATTTACAAAATCATGTCCTAATCTCTTTATTGATATTAATGCTATACCTAAAACTGTAACTCCAATTGATCCTAATTTACCATCGCATAAACATTCAGCTACAGATTCCCTACCTTTAATTGCAATTCGCTGAATTGGCAAGTTTAAAATTTTAGCTATATTTTCTTTAATAAAAGGTGTATGTGCTCCCCCTCCAACAAGAAATACAGCATTTGGAGCCTTGCCTCCATTTAATTCAATTATTCTATTACCTATTTCTTCTGAAATCTTCATAACTACAGGATTAATTATTTTTAGTATTTCCTCTGGCTCTATCTCGCTTTCAAGTCCTAAAACATCTATGTACAATATTTTATTTTTTCCCGAGCATTCCTTTTTTATTTTCTCAGCAGTGTTAAAATCAACTAAATATGCTTGAGCTATTGTTTCAGTTACCTCATCCCCAGCCATCGGCACCATACCATATGCGCTTATGCTGTCCTTACTACTAATAGCAATATCAGAAGTACCTGCGCCAATATCCACTAAAGCTAAATTTAAAAGTCTCAAATTTTGTGGCACGGCTGCCTCCATTGCTGCTATTGGCTCTAGTGTTAAACTTACAACCTCAAGTCCAGCTTTATTCATAACAGCATAAAGGCTATCAACTACTGAACGTGGAAGGAAGGTGGCAATTATCTCCACTGCAATCTTTTCTCCTTTATGGGAGTTTAGATTTGTTATTATATATCCATTTAAATAGTAATTCTTCACACTATAACCGACGCAATAAAGTTTACCTCGCGAAGTACGTGCAACTTTCTCCTCCGCCATTTTAACTGCAGTAAGCTCTAAGCTTCTAATTACTTCCCTATCGATTTCTTTATCATCATCTATCTCTATTTCAGATTTAATTGTAGTTGTCCTTAAAAACCTTCCAGCAGCCGCAATAGCTACTTTAGTCAATGAGAGATTTAGGTTATCCTCCAATTCTTTTTTCACCTTTAATACTCCACTAGCCACCAATTGAATATCATGAATTTGTCCATCAATCATAGCTCTTTCTTCATGTTCTATATAACTCTCAAAAAGAACTTGAAATTTTTTCTCGTGAATAACTCCAACTGTCCCTATGATGGATCTTGTTCCTATATCTAAAGCAAATATCATTTGTTCCACATTTACATTTGTGATTTCCATTTTTATACCTCTTCTTCACAAAATTATTAAAATATTTATTAAGCTCATATTCCATGAATATGAGCTTATTCTCAGAATGTGAGCTTATTGAAATTATATAACATTATATAGCAACATTCAATAAAACTACTGTAATAACTTAATTACCCCAGAACTTTCCGCTATATAAGGTAATTGTTTTATAATAGTATAAATATATTTTGGTTTTGATTTATCATCTTTTAAAATTTGCTCTATTGATAATTCATTATAGTATAATAACTTACACCAAAAATCCACAAAATCATCTCTTGTAATAAAAATTACATTGTCCTGCTCTTTGACTGTAAATCCGCAACTAAATCTCTCCAAAATTTCTATATCCAAATATTTTTCATTCGACAAGATTAATCGAACATCTTCCCACATTTGCTTAAAGGCAACCATTAAATCCCCTCCTTAATGACCACTCAACTTTGATAATATTTTTTATATGCCATGTAAATGTTTTCTTACAATTACATTATATGTGTTGTTCTTATACCTTGCAACAAGGTATATTATTTAATTCACGAGTCCATACTACAAATAGCTTTTACTAATATTAGTGCAAAGAGCTAAAAGTGATTAATATTTAACTTTTTCAAGCAAATACGGATTTCTTTATATATTAACTAAAAAAAAATAAATGTTTTGTCGTTTCGTGTCACTTAGTGTATAATTAGTGAATAACATAAATTTAAAACACCAATTAAATTTTCAGGAGATGGCCAATATGAAAACTAACCGAGATATTAAATTAAAAATGTTTCTATATGAATATATGGATAAAAATAAAATAATGAATAAAAGCAAGATTTCTAAAAAAGAAAATATAATTGATATGGATGTTAATTTTAAAGAAAAATTAAAACAACGCTTCAAGACATTAGCTTTACTTGACGAAACCAATCAAACCAAATGTAGTCTATAATAAACCAATTTTTAAAAATCAAATGCTTTCACAAAAAAGGAGCTGTACCAAAATAGAATTTAAATTCTATTTTGGTACAGCTCCTTAAGCTTTTGAAATTAAAGAATTGTTATTTAATAGTAAACGTAGAATTAAAATTGTTTTACAGGGTTTATAAGAAGTGATAATATAGGATAGTTCCAAACAAAGAAACTTATTGTCTAATGTCTATTCATTGATAGGAGGTGAAATTAATGAAACTAAAAAGAGCAACTTTCCTTGCAGTTATTGGTTCGGCATTATTTGTTTTAGCGCAATTATATTTTTTATTAACAGAATTGGGAACTATGGAATATTCAATATATATAGGTAGATTATTAAGTGTTTTAAACGAAGTTGGTTATGTATGTCTTCTAATTTTCTTCATAGCTTTATATTCAAATCAAAAAAAATAATAGGGGGACTTTAAATGAATGACATAAATGAAATTTTAGGAGTTAATGAAAAATCAGAGGATGCTGTAGAAGTTAATAATAATGAGAACATAATTGTTATCAGTGAAAATAAGATAGGTAGTACATTAAAAACAATTGGTAAAGCTACATTAATATTAGGTATACTAATAGGTCTTATAGTAGGTTTATCATTAACAACACCAGATCCTGAATATTCTATTTTAACAGAACCAAATCCTTTAAGGTGGACATATGGCATAGCTATAATGGTATCTTCTTTTGTAAGTGGGGTTACATTCTTAGGTTTCGGAGAAGTTATTGTTTTGTTAGATAAAATTAAAAATAATACATCAAAATAATTGATTATACAATAATCACATATCATTTCAATATAAAACTACTTTATTAACTTATGCATATAAAAATCCGTATCCTTTCTTACTTGGATACGGATTATTTAAAGTTGATCTGGTAACACATTAATAAGAATTATTTAAGTTATTAATTTTTCCATCTCTCTAATTTATCTATATTCCTTGCAAAAAATTTTGCCATAAATTTAGGAAATTTCATATCTATCATTTTATTAATTACTCTTTCTTTCATCTCATCTACATTTATATTGGGTAAAGTAAATTTTCCATTCTCGTAGCAATGACTGCAATACATACCACTTTTCTTACCATTTGCTTCAGTTCCTCCACCTTTTTTATCGCCCTTTAATGGCATTCCGCAACTTTGACAGTTTTTATAATCATTTTGCATAGGTCATTTCCTCCCAATATTTATTCCTTACGTTTTACCTTATTCCACCTTTGAAATCAAAGAGTTATTATGCAATACATTAGTATCAAATTTCCTTATAATATCTCCCTCAAACTTTATTTCTAAATCTTTATCTGTAATGGAAATTACTATTCCACTTCCAAAACTTTTATGAAGCACCGTATCCCCCTCTTTAAAAGGTAAGTTTATTCCAGTTACGCCTATAATATTACATTCCTTAATAAATCGTGAGGTTTCTTTCACTTTCCCTTTTACACTTTTAGAAATGCATAACCAAACATTATCAATGGCTCTTGTAATTCCTACATAGAATAGTCTTCTTTCTTCCTCTAAGTTATTTTCTATGCTATTTGCATGAGGGATATTCTCCTCATTACAATTAATAAGGAATACATTTTTAAACTCCATACCTTTTACTCCATGAATTGGTTTTTATAGTGATATATAAGCCTCATCAAGCCTTGATATGGCTAGCTTTAGAAAACATACAATCTATCTAACTAGATATTACTCCATACATTCATCTGTAATTGAAATTATATCATATTAATTGATGTATGGTCTATTGGAATTGTTTTATATATATAACTATATTTCATTTATTCTACAAAAGAAAAAAACCAACATTAAGTTGAGGTTAATTTTGTTTATCTATAAATCCACTACTTTATTAATTATTCAAAATTTCTGCTAAAACTAAAACTAAAAACTTCTTTCCATGAAGTATCTTTAAAACTGAGTTACTGAGTTACTATATTACGCCTCTTAAAAGTTCTATTTTTATTATCATCTACAGTGTTCTAAAACCGTATTCTACCATATGTGTATCCCAATCCATAGGCTTTTTCAAGTGTATAAGAACAAATAAAGTAGAATTTCATCTACTTCTTTTATAATATTTATAAGATATACGTATTTATTTGTACTAGGACAAAGTATATAAGAATATTTATTAATATCTAAACAAGAAATAAGGAGCTTAATTTGAAAGGAATACAAGAGGATTTATTTACTCAACAATTTTATAATATTGATGAAAAATTGAAACCATATGCTTTTAAAATTCTTGATACTTTGTACGTTAATACTGAAAAAGGGTTTAATATTAAAGAATTACATAACAAACTTGAAAATAAAAATATAGTATTCATAAGAAAAGCATTAACTCAACTTGATAAAATCAACTTAATTCAAATTTTAAAGAGTAAATGTAAAAAAACAGAAAAAAGATATTTTATCACAAAGTCTGGAAAACTATTAATTACTAATCACTATAGTGGATTTAGTAAATAATGCAGGGAAATATCCTGCATTTTTTTCAGTCTTTATAAAATTGTTATATTACATTTCACCATGTTATTTAAAATATCAAAAAAGATATGATTTCTTCTGCGTAATCTTTCTTAAACTATTCAGGAGCTTCTTCCATTTTCTTCAGACCATTAATAATTTGATCTATAGATCGTACATCTTTTGCTTCAAAATATTTATAACCATTATCATCAATTTGACATGGAATTGGAAGCATACATTTTTCGAAATTACTAAAACCCCCACATTTTTCTCCCGTACCATCACAATTTTTTAATAAAAGTTTTTTTGCAATCTTTTTACTTTAATTGACAATAAAAGATACGGTTTTCGTCACTACCGTTCTTTTCCCAATATAAATTAAAATTTTCAACTACACTTCCATAAAAATTATGACTTTCAGCAATGTAACTTAATAATTCTTCAATTTTTCCTTTCAGTATATGATTGAAATCTTCTATTTTTGATTCAAATAGTGAAGGAATAGTATCACTTAATTTTCCATCTTTAATAAATTACATATAATGTAACCACCTTTTTTTTAACAAAAATAACTTCAATAATATTTATGTTATTATTAAATATATACTTGTTTTAGTAATAATTATGCTATATCTTACCATTTTATTTGGAAATTATAATAGATTTCGTTGGTTGATGGTAGGAATTATTGAACGCCAATACGATTGTAAACTTGGAAATTCTTCTGTGAATAGAAACATATGTTACCCCTTATATTTTAATTTCATGTTCTTCTCTTACTACACAATATTTTATTAAATGTCTCTAAATCCAAATTTAGCAGTCCCTCAAAATGATAGGTACATACACAGCCTTCTTTATTTAGAATCTGATATCTGTTCTATTGCTTTTATACCTTCTCCTAAAAGAGGTATATTAATATTGAACTGTTCAAGAAACTTTCCACCGAATTTTAATAACGTAATCATAATACCCCTCTTATTAGGATCTTTAAGAAAGTCTTTTGTTTTCCTAACAAACTTTCTACACCAATTCTTTTTTGACATAATTTCTAATGAACTTTTAAGTTTTAAAAAATCTTCATTTAATTTATCTATCTCTATTTTTAAATTGTTTTTATCTAATATAATAGCTTTTAACTGTTCCTCAAATTTAATTTGCATTTCATTTAATTTATCATTAAAAGATTCCTTTTCCTCTTGTGAAAACATTTCATTATCATCTATTTGTTCATCTATTTGTTTTTCTATATCATCAAACCTACTTATATATATATCAAATTCTTTATTGCTCTTATGCGGAGTTGTATCAGTATTTTTAAAATTAGTTATTAATTTTTCAAGTTCTTCATGTAAATAATTTTTCCATAACTTTATTTCCTTTTTAACATCTTCAAAACCATGGAAGCTAAAGTTTTCAATTATATTATATCTACCTGGGGATATTGAACCTCTAAAAACATAAATCCATTCATTTCTCCGTCGAAACGCTGTATTATACAATCCATCATTAACAGCGACCTCTTCTTTTTTACTAGGTATTTTAAAATGAAAATTATAATTATTATTACTATAAATATATTTTATATAAATATCCTCAGAAATTGAATTTGTTATTAAAAAATCATCTTCATCAAATATATTACAATTTAATACGCTTTTAATTTCTCCCACAAAATCATATGGCATTTAAGATTCCCCCTTTTACTAGTAGCTCCTATTTACATTTCTAATTTTTAATGTTAATTTTTAACTTATTATTACTATTCTACCACATTTATGGGTATTTACTTTAAAATCAATATTTTATTGTGATTGACCTACTCCTGGTATATATGTCTATGCTAATTAATTAATAAATGAACTCTAAGCCCATTAAAATAAATAAAAAAGAAAAGATTTATTCTCCTCATGTTACATTCCTATCAATATTGCCCTGCTATTTTGTTTTTGAACATATAAAGCCTGTGTACTTAGCAGGTCTACATTTTTTATTTCTATTAAAACTATATTTTCACATTATTAGTGAACATAAAATTATTTATAATAGAACATTGATTTTTACTATTCCATAAACATAATAAATTAATTTTTCTAGGTATATCTGTATATGGGTCGACATTAAATTCAATAATATATTTTTGTGAATTTCTATCAGATTGTAAACTTAAATTATTTACATCTGCTAGATGAATTAGCAAAAATTTAGATATTGTATTTATATAAAATGGATGCATCAAATCCCCATTATAGTTATTTATCTCAAAATGTTGCTTATTAATTTCAATTAAATTAACTAGGTTACGAATATCTTCAGTGCTATACTTTCGTTCTAAAATAATCTTGTAGCTATCAGGCTCAAGCATTTTTATAAGCATAAAGAAAATATAAATGTTACTCACCAAACATATATAAGATTCCGTGAATGTTTTTTTATCGTTATTGAAAATATCTACTAAAGGAAGTAAAATTTTCAGATTAATAAATAGCTTATCTAAGTTTCTCAATGAAGTATTCTTACTTTTACTTATCGATTTCAATAGATTCCAAAAATAATCAATATTAATAAAGGTAAAATTATATTCTGATATTAAATAATTTATATACACGTCTAAATTTGGTTCTGGAAGTGTAAATTCCAAATCAATAAATCGTCTTAAATAACCAATACTATCCATGTTATTTCCATATATTGTGCTTACTGAGTGAGACAATTGAGTTTTATCCATAGCTAGAATAAAAATAAAGTTGTCCAAATCAAAGAAATGCTTTATTCTTTCTAATGTTTCTATTGCATATAAAGGTCTACACCTATCTAACTCGTCAATAAAAATTATAACTTTTTTATTTATACTTTGTTGATATTCCATAAGAGCTTTCTTAAACTGTTTTTTTAAACTGCTTTTTTCCTTATAGTCATCAAATATTGTTTCTCCAATCTTAGTTGAAAAGCCTTCTATTTCTTTCTCTGTATCCTTACCTATACTAATTTCAGATAAATCTAATAATCCATGTGTAGCTGTTTTTAAAAGAGATGGAACTCCTTTTTTTATTATCTTAGAACCAATTTTAAATAACTTTGAATCCTTAAATTTAGTACCATTTTCACTAATTAATTCATCTGACATTAAACTAATTAGCGGTACTAAAGGATCTAGACTATCATCGTTTTCCCATGCATTAAAATAAATCGGTTTGAAATCAGCATCATTTTTTAGATGAGTTTCCCACATTTTAATAAAAGTAGTTTTGCCAGTCCCCCATGATGAATCAATAGATAAAACTAAACCAGAATCATATGTATGTAATACTGACATTAAATTATTAATAAATTCTTCTCTATGAAATTTATCATTTATAAAAGGATCATCTTCTGGTATTTCTATACCTTTGTATATTCTCATCTTTGTCCTCCCCTACCTAACCATTTAAATAATAATTATTTTACACATGTGTAATTATATCATAAATTAGTAATGTTTTAGGTAATAGAAAATTTAATAATTGAAATTTTTATTTTTGAATAAAACCAAGAATTTTCATTTTGAATTATGGAAAATTCAAAACTTTTTATTAGTTTTAAAATACTTATTTTATTGCGGAAATTATATCTTATTGAGATTGACCTACTCACCCTATATATGTGTACGTCTAATAAATCAGCAATGTTTTATATCCCCCCCCTTATAATCAATAAAAAAAGAAGAGGTTTATTCCTCTCCCGCTTCATGAATTTTTATATATTTGTATAATGTAGCTCTGCCTATTCCTATCATTTTTGCAAATCCTGTTGCTGTCATATCCCCATATTTACCATCTTTTAATCTTTCATACTCTTTAATAAAATCCTTTGGTAGTTCTACTTGTGGTCTGCCTAATTTTGTACCCTTGGCTCTTGCAACTGCTAGTCCTTGATTAATTCTTGAAACTGTTTTCTCTCTCTCCTGCTGTGCCATATGTGCTTTTAAAGTAATTACAATATCAACAACCATGTTATATATACTACTGTCCTGTGCCTTCTTAAATTCATTCATATATGGAATATCTAATGCAATAACCCTGATGCCTTTGAATTTTAAATCCTTTAATTCTGCAATAACATCATCTGCATCTCTACCCAATCTATCTAAATCAGTAATAATAAGTATATCATCTTTTCTTAATGTCTTAGTTTTTAAATCCTTAAACACTTCCCTGTGGTCTGCCTTTACTGTTCCACTTACTCTCTCCTCAACTATTTCATCAAACTTAAAATCATTCTCTTTTGCATATGATACAAGTGTTATTCTTTGCCTATCTGTGGTCTGCTTTTCCTTTTGTGTGCTTATTCGCATATATCCATATATCATATATAATCACTCTCTTTCATTAATTTATCTTATGATTACATTATAACTGTCTATGAAATCATATACAAGTTTCGTAGACACTTGTTAGAGTAAATTAGTATGATTTAGCTACTTCAATCTATGGTTATCTCTGCTTTTCTTATGTCTATGAAATCATATGATTTATAGACATAAATAAATGGTAATTGTTGTGATAGATAAAATACTTTATAGGAGATGCTCCAAATGAATATTTTGTTTATTAATTAAATTAAAGGACTTTGAAGGAATTTATAGAAGTGTACTATATAATTACATAATTGTAATTATATAAAAAGAATTGAGGTGGATATAATGAAAAGTTCAACATTTAAATTGTTTGAAAATAAATTTATTGATTTACATGATGGTACTTGTGAATATAAAATTGATTTATTGCCTGCTTACGCAATAAATTACACAGAATTATTTATTGGTGGATTATCGCATACAGAAGGCATCAATTATAAGTTAGATATAGAAAATTCAAGGTTGGTTATTACTTATGACTATTCTACTTGTATTGAACAGGCTCAGTCGCAAGAGAATACTTTATTAATTAACTACTTTGGTATACGAGATTATACTTTGCTTTTCCCTAAAATAAGCGATTCAATTCTTGCAAAAAGGTTAGGCGAGTTTTATGAAGATTCAGAAAAATGTTTTGATAATAATGCTTGGTTACCATACTCGTTAATGTGTGGAGCAATATTTGAAGGAATACTATTTTCAAAATATAATAAAAATGATAAATTTTGCACATTGATAGAATCTGCTCTTAGTCTGAAGGATATTGACGAAACAACAGCTAAGATTATGAATGATACAAGAAATACAAGAAATCTAGTTCATTCCAACAGATGCAAAACAGACTATACATCTAGACTTAACGCAATGGATATAAGAACGACAATGGATAAGTTGATTAAAGAATTTAAATATTAATTAAAGATGAAATATTAACTCTTCAGCTATATAGTGGAAGCAATATCCATCATGTGGCTTTTCTTGTTTTGATAGCGATATTCGCTGCCTTAGGTATTAGTTTACTTCTTGCTTTAGAATCCTTAGTTTTCTCAGGTTGTACAGTTTTATTTGTTTTTACAATAAAATTTTTATTAGTTGAATTTACTTGGGCTTTTGGAGAAATACCCACACCTGTAAAAAATAACATTACAGATAATACTCCAACAATTAATGCTTTTTTATCTTTAGATTTTATTCCTTTAAATAAAATGGCATTAGGTACATTACAAATAGCCAAAATTTAATATAGTGTTAGGTGAAGTAGATAATAAAAGCATAGAATTTTCATAAATCATAAATAAAGGATAAATTTGGATGAAATTTATGATAGAATAATAGAGTCAAGTAAAATACTTAAACTCTACTTTATTCTATAAAATTATTATTATGGGGATGGTTATTATTGATTTTATTATAAAAAATATCTTTTTCTTTTTTATTATATCTGTATTAATATATTTATGGATAATATTTATAAGAGAATCTATTTTTAAAAAATGTGCTACTAAAGTTAAAAAATTAAACCCACAGTCCAGTAGATATTCAAATACTAAACCAAGAGTAGACTATGTAACTGGGAAAGTTGTAATTATAGAAGACCTTAACGGAAATTTTATAAGAGTAGAAGATATAGATGAATTCATGTTGAATAATAAGGATTATGAGTTTAATAAAAACCCTAATATAAATAATATATCTTCAAAAGAAATTAATACATCTAAAAATCAAAGCGTACAGCATAACCATAATATAATTAATAAAACGTTGAAAGATATTAAAATATCTGAAACTGAAAGATTGCAGAAAATGCTTGATATTTATTGGAACGGTAAATGGAAAGATAATAAAGAGATAGGGAAAATTTATGAACGTTATATAGGATTCTTATGGGAAGAAAATGGTTTTAAGGTTGAGTATCATGGTATTAATTTGGGACTTAAAGACGAAGGAATTGACCTAATATGTAAGAAAGGAAATCTAATAGAGCTAATACAATGTAAGTATTGGGGTAAAGAGAAAACAATCTATGAGAAACATATTAAACACCTAAATGGATCCACCAATTACTACAAAAATCAAAATGATAAAAATAATGAAATAAGTCTGATAGAGGGGGAGAAAAAAATATTCCTTCATCCAGTATTTATTACATCAACTCAACTTTCTGAGGTAGCAAAAGATGTAGCAAGAAGTTTAAAAGTGGAAATTATAGAAGGGAAGCTATTAGATAGAACCTATCCATCAATAAAATGCAATGTTTCTAATAATGGAAATAAGATATATCATCTTCCTTTTGATGGTCTATATGACAGAACTAAGGTTAATAAGAAAGGCAAAGGCGAATGTTATGTTAGGACAGTAGAAGAGGCTGAGAGACTCGGTTTTAGACATACTAATAACTAAATTTAATATCAAAGTTATGTATAATATCTAAACTTGGACTTTAAGAAAACATAATAGACTTTTAATCCTAATATTAAATGCTACAAAGTAACACCCCAGTGAGACTAAATGGTGCTATAAAGCAAGAATAATATGGTATAATATAACTATACAAAGGATTACGGAGGTCTTATTATTATAAGGAAATAAGGGGGGAATAAAATTGAAAATTATATCTATTTTAACCATATTAGAGGGAGTGCTATCATTAAAGCAGTAAGAAGTGAACTTATAATTTTCTTATTCAAAATAAATTACCCCCTAATAATTAAATAATAATTTATACTTAAATTCAACGTTTAATAGTTACAAATAAATTAGTTCAATTTTGTAATAAATTACTATTTTATTATACATTAAATATAATACTTAAATATCCTCTATTTTTACATTCATTTTGTTTTCTTTTGAAAGATCGGGTATATTCTCCATCAATATTCTTTTACCTTTATGTTCCTTCACACTCTCATAAACTAATCAAAACAAAAATTCATCTCGTATTGTATCTCGTAATATTATTACGTATACCTTATATATAGCCATTTAAGGGACATTTCATATTAATCATTATAATATTGATTATATCTTTATAACCGTTACATAGCAGCACTTTAAGCCTATATCATAGCATTTATATTAATTGTTTCGTGGTATAACTCAGATATGCATTTTGACCACATCATTATGCTAACAAATCTAAAATAAAAAAGAACCTACAGTTAAAATCACTGCAAGTTCTCCTTTATTGCATACGATATTAAAAATAAGAAACTCTTCACAATAAAAGTATTGTTTTAATTGCTTTATACTTTACAACCATACAGCACCTTTAAAAATTCCATATATTTATGTTAAGATGCTTAAAGAAACTCATGATATATCGTCATATTCTATCTAAACTCTATGTCATTACTCAAAAAAGTAATACCTTATCTACGCTGTAAATCATAAATTTTTTTTTCATTATATTGTCATCTTGTCAGTATTAAAACGGTATTTATTTTGTATATAATATTTGTAAAGTTCAAAAGCAAGACCTTACCTTGTTGCCACAAGGTAACCAATGGCTATAGTCCACCCAAAAGAAGGGTGTCCTATAACATTAATTTATTTTATTTTTTAGAAGTTTACGTATATTTATAATCTTGGAGGGGTTTGCCAACAAGAGCTTTAAACTTTCTTTTATTAAGTTGGCTATTTTCAAACCTACCAATATATATTATTATATAGGGTGTTTGATAATAGGCAAATTTTTTTATATAGTTTTATTATAAATCCATAATTTTTTTTATTCCTAAACGTCTACTTTCTTTATCTTCTTTATTACTCTGAATCATTTGTTTAGTTATATCTTTTTTTTTACAATTAATTACAGCATCAATAATTTTACTGTTATCCTCAACATATGTATCTTCAATTCTACGGTCAGTTTTCATTTCTATATATCTCTCTTTTTTATCTCCTGTAAGTGTTTCTTTTGTTTCTAATGCTTTTAATTTTCTATGTTCTGCATTCTCAATTATATTATTAGATATAATACCATTTAATGTTATTTTAATTTCTCTCCTTTCCTCTTGCTCTAGTATCCAAATGTTAATTTTGTCTAATTCTTGGATTACTTTTTCATGAAATATCACATCGTAAGACTTATAATAATATAATATTTTAGTATTTTCTCTTAGTAAAGCACATACTCTATCATTAAATTCTTTATATCTATCTTTCAGAACTGCATCTTGTTTACTTTCCAGTTCCATTTCTTCTAATACCTTGTTTTCCATATGTAATATAGTGTCTCTTTCTTCTGCATTAGCTGTTCTATGTTCTTCATTCTTTTTTATGGATAGATTATCCTCATTAAGAATAATTATATCATCTTCACTTACGTCAATGGCAACTGTCATAACTATATTCCAACTTACTAAACATTTATTTGCTAATTGATTAAATGCTCTTTCAACTGAGTCAAGCATATTTCTATTGTTTAGCATATAAAATTCTTTAATATTATCAGTATCAACATTTATATAATTACCTAATACTGCTCGATTAAATTTGCCAAAGGAATAATTATCATTTACCATTTCTAACGACCTTAACATTTTATCTCTACTTGAATATATTTTTCTCTCTTTTGTGATTTGATACTTTTGGACTAATAAATCTAATACTAATTTTTCAATGTATTTGCCATATAAATTATTGTTATTTCTACTTCCTTCTGCTAAACCACGATTATCAATCTTTTTCAAAGCTACGTCATATTTTTCAGTAAATATATATCCATTACCATCTCTTTCTATTTTAAAATATCTGCTCCATTCTTCAATTTGTGAAGTCTTAGAGCAACCACTTTTAATTTTCTCATCTAATACCTCACACACCTCTTTATAACTTTTATACTTTAAATTTAATTCTATATTCTCATTTTTCGTAATTGTTTACACCCCCACCATAATATTTTATATTTATCATTATTAATCACGTTCCTTTCATATTTAATAAAATTAGTTAACTACTGCCCCAAATGGTTGAATATTATTTTTACTTCAGATATGAACTACGGGGAAAGTTAACCTTCCCCTTGATCAAGTAGTATTTAATCTTCTAATGTCTAATTACAACATCTACAATAATACCTACTTACTTCTAAAATCCATTTTATTATTAGGAAACTTCTTTGTATTCTTTTCTTTTTTCGTAATACATGTCATTTGATATTCTACTAATACTGGTCACATTAAGGTACACTTCAAACGCTAAATTGTCATAACCAAACCTTTTTAAAACATCACTTAAATAAACAGTTCCTTTTTCGACACTATTGCTTTTTACAAGCTTACTGCTCCTTTCCTTATTATCTAAAGTCCAAGTCATAGATTTTAATTCAAATAGCATAATATTATTTGTAGGAACTTCCGCATAATGAGGTGAGTTATTTAAATAAATCCTATAACATACTCCATCCTCCTTCTTTACTTCGATAATATCATTTAGTTTAAGCTCTCCACTTTTTTTTGCAGGTGAAGTTCTACATATATTCACAAATTCAAATTCCATAATATTTTAATCTCCTCCCTTATTTTATTTTTGATTTTAATAATCTGTTTCCCAGCGTTCCAAAGCCTTTAAGTCACTGCTATTACCAAGTTAAGCCTTTTATAAGTATTTAAAACTCACATTTTATTGACAATACATTATTATTGTTTTACACTTATGTATATGTATTAATGTTTTTGTTCACCTCCTTTCGTAGTTTTGAATAAAGTTTAGAATTTTGGTTATAATTAAAAGATAGTAATAATAAGGAAAGAACTGCAATTCTCTCCTGTATTAAATATGTCTATACTTTTATTAATTTTCGTCAAGGATATATGCTTGGCTTTTTTGTGTTGTACTAATTAATATTAACAACTCTCTTATATTCCCTCCTTAATTTCCATTAGTCCAATTATAAAAGTAAGTTCCTCATTTTAAAAAGTTGCAGTTAATATTTTTATTTCCCCCTTAGTTCTGTTTTCATTGGTTTTTTATGCTATTTTTGAATACCAATTAGTTATTAAATCTTTTAACATCATCTCATCTGTTATTCCCGACATCATTAAGTTTCCCATAAAATCTTCAGCTTTAGCTATATTATTTAAAGCTTTTTCATTTCCAGAGTCTCTAAATTTATCTCTTAAACTATCTTTCTTATCTAGTCCTAATAGTTCTTTATATTCTTTACAATCCATTCCTAATAAAGAATTATAGACGATATTTGTATATTTAGCATAAATATATCCTTCATATGTGGCTGGGTTCAAAACTTTCTTTATTGTATCAGTTAAACTCTTACGTATTCCTATTCCAAACTTACGTAATACATACATTTCAATTCTTTCATCAGTGACTCTTTTTATTTCTTCAGGAGTCATCTTCTCCATTCCAGCTACATATATTCCATGTTCTCTTAAATTGGGAAGAACGGTTATCGCCAACCATTCTCTAAATTTTTTACCTTGTTCACTATCTACTCTAAAACTCCACAGATACAATTGTGTTTCAGTTATTGTCATAGCTTTTATTTCATTTCTTAATGTCTTTTTCTCTTCATTTGATAGACTTGTAAAATTCCCAAGTGTGGGAATTCTCTCTACACCCACTAAGTCATCATAAACTCTGTCCCATCTAACAGTTACAGATTCAGAACCACCCTTTAAATTACTATTTTTAACAACACCTAATGCTTTTGCACAATCTTCCACATATAAATTAAGCTTATTGTCTTTAGTGATTTCATACCTTATAAAAGCATCTCCATAACTAAATTCATCTGAAAACCCTATCTGTGATTGATGTTCACTTTTAACTACTAAATCATTATTCATTTTTATTGTCTCTCCTTTTTTAATTTACTTTTGTTGACCAAACTATGGAAACATTTAGATTTATTTCCATATTCATATAATACACCCTATATTTTATAATTACAACACTTAATTAAGTAAAATTATAATAATATATAATTATTTTCATTAATTATAGTTTTAAACAGTTAAAATATAGTTGTTATAACTATTTTATGAATTTTTCTATAAAATACTTTGACTTTCCTTAACTATTGGAATATGATGATATTATATACATAAATAATATAAATTAGATTAAGAGGTGAAAATATATGCCAATAATCCAAGTTAATGACACTTTAAGAAATGTAATTAAGGAAGAACGAAAAAAGAGAGGTATTCAAGGTAATGTATTAGCTAAAGATATTAATAAAAGTGCTTCATATATATCACAAATAGAAAGTGGTTCCATAAACTCGATGGACGTAAGTGTTTTATATGCTATATTCAAAAGCATAATAAATTTACCCGAAGAAGATATATTTGATTACCTAATGTCTTTAATTGATGTGAATAAAATAAAACTATCATCTCAAGATATAGAACAAAAGGAATGGTTAATTAATTTAGAATACCAATTTAGGTTATTTCCTATGACAACTCAAATAATAGACTTTTTAAATACTAAACTTTCTGAATTGAATATAACTACTAGGCAGTTAGGTGAATTAATAAATAGTAATGAAGATGTTCCGACTGAAACACTTACTAAATTAAAAGACAATAAGGTATGGGTTCAAGTTTACGAGGATGGAAGAATTCATACTGCAATTAAATTTGTTTTTAAAGAAAATTACATTGATGATATATTAAACAATAAAATAAAGAGTATCAATAAAATAAATATGAGAGGGATATTATATAATATTTGCAAAATCGAAAAAATGAGTTCTACAGATGCTCTATTTAAAGCAGACCAATATTTGAAAGAGTTTAAATTCTTTACACTAGAAGAACGAAATAAGTGGGTGAAAAAATCTAAGTCTGAAAATATTGATCTTGATACGCTTATATTAAAAGAAGATTCTGATTGCAACAAATATATAATCCAAATTATTAAACATTTTGCTACTCTTAGAGATTTTAACTGCCCCTATGGTCTGGACGTATTTTCCAACATGAGTAAATCTCTAGTTGAAAACAAAAGCCTAACTTATGCTCTTATGAAATTAGAATATTTTAAATTAAAGGATTTATCAAATGCTAGAAAAAAAGAGTTTATTGATGATGTAGGACAATTAATTGATAAATATAGCAAACCTAAAGAAGAGGATTTTCTTCTCTAATAAAAGGATAAATTAAAACTTTAGGCGTTGCCAATAATATTGTGTAGAGATTAAAATAAAGAAAAGGTAGAGGACTAAATTATCCTTCTACCTTTTGTTGTTTTATTATTTTCTGTTTCATTACTATTTTTTTAAGAGTTTCTATTTTTATACATGGATACTTCCTGTGCAACATGCGATGACAGCACGAACACAGCATGTCAAAGTCTCTTATATTCGTTTCTGTTTCTCCTTCTCTCTCATTTAGGGGTTCTGTGTGATGTGCTTCTATATATCCTTCCCCTAGTTCACCATATTTTTCATAAAAATTAAAACCACATACTTCACAGAATAAAATCCCCCCATTATTTTTTTTAAAATAGCCTTTTGCTAATTGTACAATCTTGGGATTTCTTTCAATTTTATTATGCATGCATTGTTTTCTAATGCCTTCTTTTACAGATATATTTTCACACATCTCTGTGTTTAAAGCTTCAACTTCACTTATTTCATATTGAGTAATATCAATGTGTATTTTAATAATTGCATTTTCATTATCAAGCAATATTAATGTTTCAATATTACTTTGATTTATTTTCCTATGTCCTCGTAATAAGTCCATATTTTTCAATATACTTCTATATAAACTAATCGGTATGTATAAATATTCGGCAATATATTTTTGATTATGCTTAAATTGTAAATTTAAAATTATTTTCTCTAATTTATAATCAAATTTCTCATTTGCAAATTCTATTTTTTTCTGAGTTCTTTCACTGGCTTTTCCCATTGTAGTATTAAACTTATTATTATACTCATCTATAAAGATATTATATGCATACGTATTATGTATAGCATTAGAGTTTTTCAAATTAAGATTATCAAAGCAATAATCCGAGTATTCTCCCTTTGTCCAAATAACTCTATTAATAAAAACTTCTTTAACTTGTTTTTCAGTAAATTCGGAATACATGTAGTCTTCATATTTTTTTATGCAGTCTTCAACCATAATTTTTGTTTCTTCAATTATCGGCTTCATAAAACCTTCTAACCCACCCCCACCAAACCTAACTTCATTTTTAAAAAATTTTATTAAATATTTAGCAACACCATTTCTATCGTAAATTTCTTTATTAAATTCACTATCTCCTAAGCAACGCAATATAGCATCAGCAAATTTCGAATTGTCTATTTTAGACATGCTCAATCTCCCAACTTGTCCTTTTCTAGCTAAAACATATAGTGCTTTTTCTATATCGGGTTCATTTGTAAACTTTAAAATTATATTTGTAAATTCATTAAATGCATAATTATTCATATATTCACCACTTACTCTCATTTATTTATAATAATATTATATATCACTATTATGTATTATGTATCATCTTTATAAAATATGTGATAAATGGCTCGTTAAACGTTATAAAAGAATATAAACCTAAATTCAATTATATCCTTTATTTATATTAAAGTATTTTTATATTCAAAAAATAAAACATTATTAAAAAATCATCAATATTACGCATTCAAATTACCCCCTAAATCGTTCTAACTAATTTCTAGGTATAAGTTTATATGGGAATATTAAAGTGCCTTATAATTGGTTTTAAAGTGTTCTGTTCATATGGTTATTGATTTATTCCATATTTATGCAATTGTTAGCCTTCTATAATACTATTCAGACGTCCATATGTGCCTTCTAAAACACTTTAGCGATTATTAGGTAATGTTGTAGTTAAATAGGAAAAGGATAGATTTCTCTATCCTTAATATCATCTAAATATTATGTCGGTGATTCCATTTAACCCCTTGGTGGCTATCATTATCATAAAAATTTCTTTACTTAAAAAGCCTAATCCAAATAATACTAATATTACTGCTATTCCAGTATAACCATTTATTTTTTTAATCTTTATATCTTTCTCATATTTAAACATATCTTCTATTCCTTTAGTTGTAAGTGGGAATCTCTTATCTTTTTTAAATAACTTCATATATATATCACTCCTCTATATATCACTCCTCATGTGCTAATAATTCTGTGATATTTTTAAGCATATCTCCAACTATTCCATTCTGCCCACCAACATTATTTGTTCCTAACACATTAAATCCTTTTTTAGTAACTTTTTCTAGTAATATTGCTACATCTTTTATAACACAAAATCCCCCTCCAAGACCAATCATTGTTGCATGGTCTTTGTTTGCCTGTTTTATTACTAGTTTAACCATCATTGTTGTAGCAAATGTAGTTCCAATTCTCATATATTCATCCTTGTACCCAACTAAATGAGCCATAAGCATTCCGTATAATATTAGTCCCATTTTATCTACCTAATTTAGCAACTTGTGCAAATGCTCCTGTGACTGCTGTTACTACTGTTCCAACCATGAGTGTTGTTGTAACTACTTCAACCATACTTGCATCGTCCACTTTATTCATTTTTCCGAGAATCATAGCAACTATTCGACTCGCTATTGATAAGCTACCCATTCCTATTATTATTCCCATATAATATACCTCCTCTGGTACTCTACACATTCCAAAGATTACATTATTTATATATCCTTTGGGATGCATAGAGTTACCTATGCATTAAATTTTTGAAACTTTTTTAGGAAACTGAATGACATTTGATTTCTTCTGTAGTTTTTCTATTTTATACTTATTAAAATTAACTACATTTTTAGGTTCAACTATAATCTTTTTTGGTGAAATAATAGAGCTAATTGTTTTAAATATAAATTCGATAACAAGGTAAATTATTGTTCCTAGATTTGTTAAAATTATTAGGCTTGATGCATTTTTTTTCTTGAAGTTCTTTTTAAATTTTTTAGTGCTACTTTTAGTTATTTTTTGATAAAATAAAAATGATAATAATGTTTTCATTAATAACAACTCCTCTTTAGTAATTATCTTTATAAATGATTATTCTAAATATTTTAAGATTACAATTAACTATTATATAAAACTTATATATGATACTTTACTCATCTTCTAAACTAATCTAACTTATTCTGCTGAGATTAAGACTACTACGTCTTCACTCCTGTTTTTCAGTTGTTTCGCATAGGGATAAATAAGACATAAAAAGTAACATAATTGTTAATCATACTCAAAACATTATTGACTATTTTAAGATAATTCTATAACTTTAGTCATAATAATACTAAAGTTATATGTACCTGAGGTCACACTTTTTTATTTCAAAATGTGCGTTGCCCCAAAAGTTGTCGTACTCGCCGTCCTCACACTTTAATTGATTTCATCAAAGTTAGACTTAGGTACGTTATGTGGTGTACTGTCTTATTATCTATTAGTCATTTATTCCTATAATGTTTTCGTAGTAAATATTTGATTTAATTTTAGTAATGAATAGTCCAAATGTATAATTTGTTTTTGGCAAGCTAAAAACCATGCACTGCGGAACTTAATTTTTCCAGCACCTTATTCCCATTACTGGGGATTCATGGTTGAGTGTGTTAATCGGTAACTTGGGCCGGTAAAGACTAATAAATGACTGTGATGAACAA
>NZ_DATCQT010000105.1:0-2529 GCF_036569345.1 Clostridium sp. | reverse complement strand
ACCACTTATAAATTCATGAGTGTTAAATTCTTGAACTTCATATCCACAACCTGCTGTCCATTTTATACCGAAGATGTTATTACCTTTAACATGCTGCAACCAGCCTGTTTCTAGTATGGCTTGAGCTATGGTTAGGGATGGGAGTATGTTGTATTTTTCATAGGATAGTAAAGCTCCTGGGATGAGACTTTTTATTATTTGGGTTTTGTCCATTGGTGATTCCTCCTTTAGGGTTTTAACTTATATATATGATACTTTGTCACGGTTATCTACCAATGGAGGATATCACTGTAAGAAGCTCAGAGAATACCGTGGTAGGGAGACTGATAAAATATCAGATTAATGAATCAGCGCTTCCAATTGTAATATTGTTACAATAAATAAATAAATTTAAAGCCTTTAAATAATTAAATCTTTTCAGAAAACTTCGCACAAAATTCTGGAACGTCATATATATTCAGTGAAAACAAAATGAAAGGAGTGATTAGTATGGCAGTTGTATCTACAAAAGTGGCAAGTGCATTAAGAATGACAATGAAAGTAGGGGTGGGAGAGGATGGCAAGGATCAGTTTGTAACAAAAACACTAAGTAATTTAAAAGTTACTGCAGTGGATACAGACATATTTGCAGTAGGACAAGCTATCTCTAATATCAAAACTTATCCATTATTTTCATTAGACAGACAAGATCAGTTTAGTTTACTTATGGAATAAGACTTATTGAATAGTTTTTCATCAAAAGTTTAAAATTTAAAGGAGGAATAATGATATGCATAAATTAATTATGAGATTTTTAACAGTTGTAGAAGGGAAGTATTTTACTTTAACTGTAGATGACATTAAAGCTGATGAAACTGGAGTGCCAACAGTCACAGAAATTGAGGTAAAGGCTCTTATGGATTTAGTTATCTCAAACAACATTTTCTTATCATCTAATGGAGATTTAGTTGGCAAGAAAGATGCTAAGATAGTTTCCACAGCTACTAGTACAGTTGCTGTAGCTTAGAAAAATAGCAACAGAGTAAAAAAGCATCTATAGAATAGACACTTTGAAAAAAGTGTTTGAGCTATAGATGCTTTTATTTGCAAAGGGGAACTACAGTTATCTGCATGCATATAATATAATATACAATTTATTAATATAAAGGAAGTAAGGTGAATTATGATTGTAAAAAAAGACTGGGATATATTCTTTGATGATGAGGTTAAGGGATTAACAAAATTAAATCTACCTGACCCAGAAACATTAGATTATTATGAGAGAATTAAAAATAGAGAAATATTTTGGAATTTTGATATTGATGATAGTTTGGTTGATTTTTCATTAATGATTATAAAGTGGAATAAACAGGACAAAGGTAAAACTTCTGATGAAAGAATCCCTATTAAGATCTTGATAAATTCTAATGGTGGCGATTTACCAGCGGTATTAAATTTCATAAACGTTCTTCAACTATCCAAAACACCGGTGTATACAATAGGCCTAGGGAAAACATACAGTTCTGCTGGATTAATGTTACTAGCAGGTTCAAAAGGACACAGATATGTGTTCCAAGATACAACAGCTTTAATTCATTCAGGTAGTACAGGTGCCATGGGTAATACAGATAAAGTTTTAGACAATTTTGAGTTTACACAAAGACAAGAAAAAAGAGTTAAAGATTTTATTGTAGCAAATACAAATATTACAGATAAACTCTATACTAAAAATTATCGAAAAGATTGGTGGCTTACGTCTGATGAAATTATTTCACTTGGGTTAGCCGATAAAATTATAACCGATTTAGATGAAATATTTTAATATTATTAGCAACAGCATTGTACGCTTCACTTCCAACATCTGATAGGTAATACTAATAAAAAAAATTTAGAAGCTATTCTTAAGAGAGGTTATATTCAACTAATTTTCTATATAATGTTCGTCTTGATATTCCAAGATATTTAGCTGTTTTTGTTTTGTTGTACTTATTGATATCTAGTGCTTTTATCATCTTTTCTTTATCACCTAAATTAACCGTATTTTTATCATTTATAACTATTGCAGCAGAATTATGAAGTTGCACAGGAGGATAGAGTTTAGATTCATTATAAAGTTGCAAGTCAGTGTTAAAATAAAGTTTTATATGGCTTAAAGTTATTATTGCATCGTCATAAATTTGAATTGTACCTTCCAAAAAGTTTTGTAATTCACGTACATTCCCTGGCCATGTATAGGTAACAAAAAAATCTTTAGCCTCAGGGGAAAGAGTAACAGGAAGCTTGTTTATTCTCTTACAAATAAGATTTATAAAATTATTTGTTAGGAGAAGAATATCTTCTTTTCTTTCTCTTAACGGAGGTATATTTATCCTTATAATTGCAAGGCGATAGAAAAGATCTTCTCTGAACTGTTTTTGTTTTATTTTCTCTTTTAAATTTTTATTTGTAGCTGTAATTATTCTTACATCAACACTTGTTGAAATATTGCTCCCAATCCTCATAAAATTTTTTTGTTCTATAACTCTTAAAAGTATAGCTTGAAGATCAAGC
>NZ_DATCQT010000104.1:0-86791 GCF_036569345.1 Clostridium sp. | reverse complement strand
TGAAAGGATTGCGAGTGGTGATAAACCTAATACTCCAGCAGGTCCAAAAACCTTTCCTACAAATATACCAATACCAGCACCTACTATAAATTTTCCTGTTATTAATAGTGCACCTTTTTTTAATGCCTTTGGTGCTAAATTGAAATTAATTTGTGAACCAATTAAAAACATAAAACAAGCTAAAATTGGTGTTGATGCCGCTTTACCGAATAATCCCGTTGTAAAACCACCAATTTTTAAGACTCCTGGGAAAAATGTATTAACTAATACCCCTAAAAAAAGTGGAACCACCATCATACCGCCTGGAACTTTATCGAGTGTTTTCTTAATTGGAATTTGCATTTTTTTATCCCCCTATTTTTTTGTTAATTTTGGAAACACCCTTCTTTGTATATGTGTCCCCTTTACCTTTACTAATATGTCCCCTTATTTTATATTCTTGCTACCCCTGTTTCTTTTGCAGCTTTTGCAATTGCTTCTGCTACTTTTGATGCTACACCTTTGTCTAGGGCACTTACAATTACATTATTTTCATTTAAGTCTTCATCTTTTATATAATTTGCAATAGCGTATGCTGCTGCTAGCTTCATTTCTTCATTTATTTCCTTTGCTCTCACATCTAAAGCACCTCTGAATAAGCCAGGGAATACAAGCACATTATTAACTTGATTTGGAAAATCCGAACGTCCTGAGCCAACAACCTTTGCACCTGCTTTTTTAGCGAGCTCTGGCATAATTTCTGGAACTGGGTTTGCCATTGCAAATACTATAGAATCTTTATTCATAGATTTAATCATCTCAGGTGTTACTATTCCTGGAGCGGAAACTCCTATAAATACATCAGCACCTACGAATGCATCTTTTAAGCTTCCTTTTATATTATCTGGATTAGTAATTTCTGCAAGGGCTGTTTTTGCATCATCGATTTTATCCATTCCTCTGTAAAGTATTCCTACCTTGTCACAAGCAATTAAATTTTTCACTCCTGAAGAAAGTAAAAGTTTAGATATTGCTGTTCCTGCTGAACCAGAACCATTTATAACAACCTTTAAATCCTCAAGTTTCTTTCCAACTACTTTAGTAGCATTGATGAGCCCTGCAAGCACTACAATTGCTGTTCCATGTTGGTCATCGTGAAATACTGGTATATCTAATAATTTTTTAAGTTTTTCTTCTACCTCAAAACATCTTGGAGCACTAATATCTTCTAGATTTATTCCACCGAAACCTGGAGATATAAGCTGCACAGCGCGAACAATTTCATCGACATCCTTTGTGTCTAAGCAAATTGGAAAGGCATCTACATTAGCAAACTCTTTAAACAATATAGCCTTACCTTCCATAACTGGAAGTCCTGCTTTTGGTCCTATATCTCCAAGTCCTAGAATGGCACTTCCATCTGTAACAACAGCAACCATATTTCCTTTAGCAGTATATTTGTACACATCTTCTTCATTTTCATGGATTTTCCTACAAGGTTCTGCAACACCAGGTGTATATGCAAGTGCCAAATCATCTTTTGTTTCTATTTTTATTTTTGATATTACCTCTATTTTACCTAAATGTTTTTCATGTAGTTTTAAACTTTCTTCAAAATAATTCATTAAATATCTCCCCTCTTAGTTAATTTATTTATACGTTTTCACTATTAATTATTATTAACTTTATAATTTTTTTCTGACATCATCATAACAACAAATTAACCATTTTTAAATATTAAATAAGTTTAAAATACTTTGTGGTAATTAAAAAAACTTTGTAGAAATTTTAACAATATATTTTAAAAAAGTATATATGGTATAATTTTTATAAAAGTACCCCCAAGTCTTAAGAATTTAAGAGGAGAAAGATATGAAATTAAAAACAAAAATCACGGCCTTTGTAATAGGAATCTTACTTTTGACTATTGGAAGTATATCAATACTATCCTTTAATCAGATGAAAATAGTGCTTAAAGATCAATTTGGACATAATCTTTTGAATATCGCAAATTCTGTCTCAATGAGTTATCTTGTACAAAATTACTTGGAAGGAAACAATAAAATTAATGGAGAGGCTTTAAATAATCAAATAGAAAGCATAAGGCGTAAAACTAAAGTTGAATTTATTGTAGTAATGGATATGAAAGGAATAAGACATACTCATCCTATAAAGAAAGAAATAGGTAAAAAATTTGAGGGTGGAGATGAAAAACGCGTCCTCACAAAAGGCGAAGAGTATGTTTCAGAAGCAAGGGGTAGCTTAGGCCTCTCCCTTCGAGCATTTACTCCCATATTTAAAGATGGTAAACAAATTGGAGCAGTGGCTATAGGAAGCCCAATCAATGAGGTTTATAATGAGATTTATTCAAAGATAGATGAATTTATACCTTTTATAATATTAGGATTAATTTTAGGAGTAATTGCTGCAACTCTTTTATCCTCCAATATTAAAAAAGCCATTTTTGGTTTAGAACCAGCAGAAATAGCTTGGATTTTAAAAGAAAAAGAAGCTGTAATTGAAAGTGTGAAGGAAGGTATTTTGGCAGTTGATAAAAGTGGAAAAGTCACCTTATTTAATAAAGAAGCCGGTGATATTCTACACCTTAAGGAAGAAGATATAGGCAAAAATATCACAAACCTTTCTTATGAAAATAAAATTTCTGAAGTCCTGAAAGTAGGAAAGTATTATGAAAATATAGAAATGAAAGTAAGACCAGGCCTAACTATTTTATGCAAATATAATCCCCTTAAAAATGATAAAGATGAAGTAATTGGGGTAGTAATGAATTTCAGGGATTTAACGGAAGTTAAGAAAATGGCAGAAGAGCTCACAGGAATAAAGAAAATGACTTGGTCTCTAAGGGCTCAAAATCATGAATTTATGAATAAACTTCATACTATATCAGGATTGATACAGCTGGAAGAATATAAGGAAGCTCTGAAATTCATATCAAATGTTGCTAAAAATCGAAATGGAATCAATAGTATTCTCACAAATCAAATAAAGAATGTATCTATTGCTGCTTTGTTATTTTCAAAATTTAATAAAGCAGAGGAAGCAAGAATAGTATTTGAAATTGACGCAGATTCTCAATTAAATGAATTACCACAATATATGAGTGAAGACGAATTAGGTTCTATTATTGGAAATTTAATTGAAAATTCTTTTGATGAAGTAAACGTGGATGGAAGTGGAACTGTATACTTTAAGATCTTTGTTATAGATGATCACTTAAAAATTCAAATAAAAGACAACGGACAAGGTATTTCTTACGAAATTAGAGATACTATATATGAGATTGGGACTACAACGAAAGTAGGTCAGCGTGGAATTGGTATGTATATTGTCAAAAATATTATTGATGATATGCAAGGCACAATTGTGTTTAATGTAGAAAATGGGACCCAGTGGGATATAGATATACCTATGAAAAGGAGTTAAACAAATGATTCAAGTAATGATAATTGAAGATGACCCTATGGTTCGTGATATCAATACAAAATTTTTACAAAAGGTAGAAGGCTTCCACTTAATTAAGGCTGCAAGTAATCTTAAAGAAGCGCAGAGCTGTATGGAGAAACAAAAACCAGATTTGATTTTGCTTGATATCTATCTTCCTAAAGAAAATGGAATTGACTTTTTAAAATCACTTCGAGCCAAAGAAATAGCAGTGGATGTTATTTTAATAACTGCTGATAAAACCATTAATAGAGTTCAAGAGGCTTTTCGCTATGGAGCCAGAGATTATTTAATCAAACCTTTCAGCTTAGAGAGGTTTCAGGAAGCTTTAATTAAATTTAAAGATAGATACTATAACTTTAAAAAGACAAATGAAATTGAGCAAGACGAATTGGATAAGTATATTTCAAGTAGCAAAGATTTATCGCAGCAAGATAATAATAGAAATCTAGATTTGACAAAGGGATTAAATAGATATACTTATAAAACAATTTGGCAGCAAATTGAGCTAATAGGAAATAAATACACTACTCCAGAAGAACTAGGGGAAACACTAGGAATTGCAAGGGTTACTGTAAGAAAATATTTAGAAGATATGACCAATGAAGGAAAAGTAGAGAGGTTAATTGAGTACGGCAAAATAGGAAGACCACAGCACAAATATAAAATAACCGCTATTACTTAACAAAGCACTTTTTATATTGAACACTAGTTAGATATTGATTTATTGTAATTAACTAGCAAATATAAATTTCCAGTTTCTATTAGGACCTCTAAGGTCGTAGTAAAACTGGAAATTTTTATTTTCTAAAATTTAAGTAAAACTTAACTATAATTAGCAAATGAGGTGCTTTAGTCTAGTTTTAGTTGGACTTTAGTTGACTTTTAGTCGATTTAGTTGTAAACTGTTAATAATAAAACAATATTATAATAATTTATTATTAGGAGGTTTATATTGTTAGATTTTAATGATTTATGGCTAGTAAGAACAAATCCTGAAAACACTAATCGAATAAAGGAGTTCCTAGAAAACGACATAATTGCAATAGGTTGGAGTAATTTGCTTGACTTAACAAGTATGCCTAAAAGCGCAATTCTTACAGAGCTTTCTAGAAACAACTATTCTTGCTCTAATGTAAATCTTGGTGTAGTAAACCATTTTGTGAATAATATCAAGGTTGGTGATTTATGTATCATACCCTATGGAGAGAAAATATATATAGCCAAAGTTACAAGCCCATATTATTATGATGCAACTAAGATAGAAGATGGTTATCCTCATCAAAGAAAAGTTGAATTTATTAATAAGGATAAGCCAATTAATAGGGCTAGTTTACCTGATGCTGTTCGAAAATCCTTAGGTGCTCAAAATTATGTTGCACATTTAAGGCATCGTATAGAGGAATTTAAAGCGTTTTTATCTGAAACTGAACCTGCGAGCGGCAATGTTAATTTACAGGAAAAGTTGAGAAAGTTGCTTCCAGAGGCCATAGAAAATATAAAAAATGCTATGGACAGTGATGATGTTCAGACAAGATTTAATGCATCTGTTGAGGTGCTTAAATTGCTACAGAAATATGAATAATTTCTTTCTGAAAGAAGTAACACATTTAAATCAAATTATATGAATATAGAAAAAGATATTAATAAGTTAGTAATAAACTATAAATCAGCAAGGATAGAATGTAAAAAGCAATATTATATTAATACATATACAGACAAAAAATTAATTTAAGCGAGGAGAAAAACAATTTGAAGAATATATGGAAGAGAATGTGGAAGAAAAAATCCTTAAAAATGGAGCTTCATGCCGCGAAAAAGACTGACTTAAAAAAGAACCTTACATCAACTGACCTTGCAGCACTAGGAATAGGTGCAGTTCTCGGTACTGGAATCTTTGTTTCAACAGGTGTTGGAGCTCATATGGCAGGACCTGCAGTTGTTTTATCATTTATTGTAGCCGCAATAACAAGTGGACTTTGTGCACTTACTTATGCAGAACTTGCTACAATGTTTCCAGTAGCAGGAAGTACTTATACATATTCCTATATTGCGTTTGGTGAAATAATAGCCTGGATTATAGGCTGGGACTTAATGCTTGAATATTTGGTCTCCTCTGCCGCAGTCGCATCCGGGTGGTCAGGAACCTTCGTAGGACTATTAAAGTCTGCTGGAGTTACTTTACCTAGTATAATAACCAAAGGTCCTTCATCAGGTGGGATTGTTGATTTACCAGCCATTCTTATAGTGGCACTTGTAACATGGATATTATTTGTAGGAATAAAAGAAAGTGCAAAATTGAATAATGTCATAGTATTAATTAAAATTGGTGTAATTATTTTATTTATAGTACTTGGCGTATTCCATATTAGTGTAGCAAACTATAAGCCATTTGCTCCTTTTGGATGGAAGGGTGTCATGGCAGGTGCTTCAATCATGTTCTTTGCTTATATTGGTTTTGATGCTGTTTCTACGGCAGCTGAAGAAACTATAAATCCAAAGAGAGATGTCCCTCGTGGACTGGCCATTTGCCTAGGAGTGGTAATTGTACTTTACGTTACAGTTGCAGTTGTTATAACGGGTATGGTTCCATTTAAAGCAATTAGTCAGAATAATGCTATTCCAGATGCATTAACACGTTTTGGTATTAACTGGGGTGCAGCTTTAGTTGGAACTGGTGCTGTAATAGGCATGATTTCAACGCTTCTAGTAATGCTTTATGGACAGATAAGAGTATTTATGGTTATGGCTAGAGATGGTTTACTTCCAAAGGTATTTTCGGAGGTACACCCAGTTCACAAAACGCCTACACTTTGTACAATAATCACAGGTTGTATAGCTGCGGTTATGGCAGGGTTTTTACCATTACAGGAGATAATAAAGCTCTGCAATATAGGTACATTATTTGCCTTTGTTTTGGTATCTATCGGTGTTATAGTACTTAGAAAAACAATGCCAGATGCTGAGCGAAAATTTAAATGTCCTTGGGTGCCATTTATACCTATCCTTACTATACTTGCTTGTTTTTATTTAATGTCAGCATTGCCTATAGTAACATGGATTAGATTTATAATTTGGTTATTAATTGGACTAGCGATTTATTTATTATATGGTAGACACCATAGTATACTCCAACATAGTAAACCAAGACAATATAGCAACACAAATCAATGATTGCGGTAAAATATTTTAATATATTTAGATGTATAGATTAATTAATATATATAACACAAATAGCAAAAATAAACTTCCAGTTTCTGTTACGACCTCTGAGGTCGTAGTAAAACTGGAAGTTTTTACTTTCCACAAGGTCATTTACTTAGGATTCTTTTTTGTAGCTTTTATTGAATCTTTAGTTTTTTCTAACAATATTAAAAATATATCCTCATCTTCTTTCATATCCTGGGGGTATGTTACAAATACCTTTGTATAAAGTAACATTCTTATTAATAAGTATTGATTAGTTTTTTAAAGTTATCTATACTATGACATACAGAAGTCAAGCCGCACGTGTTATACTGATTCCAATATAAAACGAAAAGAGGTATAAATAATGGCTAAATTAGAATATAGAAAGGAATATAAAGATTTATATGTTCCAAAAAAAAGTCCAGTTATCGTTACGGTGCCTTCTATAAATTTTATTACGATTGACGGTTATGGCGATCCAAATGAAGAGCAATTCGCACTTGCAACTGCTGCACTTTACAGTTTTAGTTATGCAGTAAAGATGTCTTACAAAAGTAATAATGTTCCAACCGGCTATTATGATTACACTGTATTTCCACTTGAGGGTGTATGGGATCTAATGGATAAAACCCTGCTTCCTACAAATAAAAGTAATTTTAAATATAAAATTATGATACGTCAGCCAGATTTTCTAACTACTGATTTATTTAACCGATTTATATCTGAAACAAAAAATAAAAAGCCAAATATCTACCTTGATAAAATAGAATATTTGACAATATCTGAGGGTTTATGTTGTCAAATACTTCATTTAGGAAGCTATGATACTGAGCCAAAAGATTTTGAAATGATGTTACAGTTTTGCAAAGATAATGGGTATACAAGAATTTCCCTTAAACATAGAGAAATATACTTATCAGACCCTCGTAAAACTGAACCCGAGAAGCTTAAAACGGTTTTGCGGTTTAAGGTCCAAATTGAGAGTACTATAATATAAAGTTTATTATAGTATTTTTATATAAAAAGATACCACTCATTAAATGAGTGGTAGCCTTAAATTGTTTGTTTTTTAAATTTGTATCTGTTTTATTTATCTAATTGTTTAAGCAAAGTTCCAAGTTGCTTAATATATTCTCCATATTTTGCCCAATCTAAGTTCTTTTGAGAATCAAGTGCTTTTGTATATAAGTCATTTGCTTGCTTAATTAGTTTGACTTGAGTTTGACTTAACGGAGCCGTAGTAGTAGTTCCCGTTGCTCCTGGTACTACTGCATTTTGTGCCTGATAATTGAATATCTGTTGTAATCCACTTTCAATACTATCAACCATCAATAACTTATTGTCGTAAGATATTATTATTTTTTTCATTTCAGGAATACTATTTTTTCCACTAGCTCTTAAATATAGAGGTTCAATATAAAGCAACGAATTCTTTAACGGTAGAATTACAGTGTCTCCGTACTGTACTTGAGATCCACCCGTATTCCATAAAGAAAGCTGTGCTGAAATTGTAGTATCTTGACTTATCATCTGCTTAAAGAGGTATGGACTGTATACTGTTGTTGCTGGAAATTTATTTATGAACATTTTGCCATAGTTTCCTACATCCATTCTAGCCCCTAATATTGCCGCCATGTTATCTTTTCCCTTTATATTAAAATACTGTTGCAATATCATTTCTTCACTGCTCTCTCCTGGCAATTTCTCTATAAGATATGGTGGAATAATTGTTTTTACTTCACCACCTACAGCATTTGCATTTTTAGAAACATCCCAAATATCTTCTCCACTATAAAATACTCCTGGATCAGTTACATGGTATTTCCCAATTACTGCACTTTGAATACTAAATATATCAGATGGATATCTAAAATGTGCTTTTAAGTCTGCAGGTACCTTTGATATATCCTTAAAAAGATTAGGGAAAATCTTTGCGTAAGTTAATACAATTGGATCAGTTGGATCTGCCATGTAAAAATTTGTAGTTCCATCATAAGCATCAATTACAACCTTAACTGAATTTCTGATATAATTTATTCCATCTTGCGGCTGTGAGTACGGATACTTGTTCGATGAAGTGTAAGCATCAAGTATATAGTAGATTTTTCCTCCACTTATAACAACATATGGATCTTTATCATAAGTTAAAAATGGTGCTATAGTCTTTGCCCTTTCCACTATATTTCTATTAATAAGAATTTTACTTGTGCTATTAATATCCCTAGATAGTATAAAATTTAAATCCCCCTTATTAATTGCAAACAAAAGTTTATTACCTAAGCTCATTTTGATTCCGGCTTTTGCATCATATTTTGTTACTTTGTTGGCTTCACCTTGAGGATAGTCAAATTCATTTACATTGGTATCTACTAATGCATACTGATCTGTTTTTTCACCAAAATAAATCCTTGGATTAGTTAATTTTATATTTGTACTGTTTGAGAGAGGCATATCTTTAATTTGAAATTCAGGCTGCCCTTCTGATGTAACAGCATTCACTTTACTCATTACAACACCATAACCATGAGTATAAATCATATGAGTATTCTGCCAAGTATTTGGCGATAACGATTCTGAGTCTATTTCTCTTGCTGCAATAAATACCTGACTATATTTATTGTTTATATTATATCTATCTACGTCTACATCACTAAAATTATAGTAATATCTTATAATTTGAACTTGATTATAAAATTCAAGTGACTGCGCAGCTGAATTTATCCTAATGTTATCTATTGTCGACTGATTATTTGAAATATCCTTTTGTGTTAAATCATTTTTTACATTAAAAGAATTTGTAGTGATATCAGCTATATTAAATGCTTTCCTTGTAAAATTAATATTATTTTGAATATATGGTTTTTCAAATTCTTTTTCATTTGGCATTACAATACTGTTTTGAATTACTGCCGCCGATATTACTTCTACAACACTTATTAAAACAATAGCAACAACTGAAATTATTATAGGTTTAACCTTTGATTTTAAAACACTCATAAATATTGCTACTGCAGCAAAAATACAAGCCACAATTAATATTTTGTAAAATAGTAGTGTAACATGAATATCTGTATAACTTGCCCCAAATGCAACTCCCCTAGGACTATACACTAAATTAAATGAATTAATCAAAAATCCAAGTGAAAGAAAAAGTGCTATAAGTGAAGATATTATTGCAAGCTGTCTTCCTGCAAATATAATGAATTCCTTTCCAAGTTGTTTTGTGTCTTCATAAGGATTTTGTATTCTCCCTGCATAAAAAGTATCCTTTGCTTTAAATGCAAAGAAAACTACTGCTTTAATAACAATTAATAATACTAATAGTGTCATTATAAAGCTATATAAAGATTCAATTAACGGAAGTTTAAAAATATAAAAAGAAACATCTATATTAAAAATAGGGTCTTTGACATTAAAACTAACAGCATTAATGAATTTAAGAAACATATCCCAATATGTAGACGCAAAAGTAAAAGAAAATATAAATGAAACAATTATATTACTGGCTATAAAAATTTTTCTCTCAATAGCTTCTTTTTTGGGATTTACCTCAACTACTTTTTTTAAGTGTACGATACTCTTTTTGATGTTCTTATAGTATAACCATATACCAAGATAACTAAGTATAAAAATAGGTATCATAAGTTTTGACACAGTAAGTATCTTTGTAAAATATACTGAAAGGTAACCCATTTCATTAAACCACTCAATATTTATAATAAATTGGACTATGCTACCTAAAGAAAATAAACATACAATAAGAACTGTAAAAATGGAAACTATAATAACTTCTTTTTTCTTTTTCATAAAATCTCCTCTTAATCATTTTTTATAATTTTCTATTTGTTACTCTAAGCTTGTCTATAAGTCACATTTCTTATATTATATACTAATTACCATAAAATAATCAATAATATAATTGTGTAAAATGGTCATTACATTATAGTCACCATAAAACTTCCCTTGACTTAAGAATGCTGCTCAAATTTGAGGGCATAATATTTAAAATACATTTAAATGAAAATAAAAAATCACTAGAGTTATTGCATACACATTCTATTGCAGCAGAAGAGTTCAAAAAAATCTATGGCAAATTAAAAAATGAAACAAATTCTGAGAGATTAAATGAAAAAGGTTTAGAAAAAGAAGAAGTTAATTTTGTAATTGCAGCAGCTGGGGTTGTAACTATATTAATAGATAGTCTAGAGGTCAACAACATTATTTTTAGTAGAAATGGGGTTAGAGAGGGATTAGTATATAAAAAAAATAGAAGGTTAATCATAATATTGAGCAACTTTTAGCCTTTTACCATTTATAGAAAAAAGTATAAAAAGCATCGCCAAAATAGGTAGTGCACCCATAATCAATCAATACTTTTTTATTATTGTAAATTCCCCAAGAACTTGTAGAAACGATGTCATCAGCTAAAAGCATAAAATTGTTTATTAGTTTATTTAAATCATCATATGATTCTTTCTCTGGACATATTGTTTTAAGATCTATATATTGGTCTTTAATTAAAGTAGAGAGTGGAATTGCTCTTCTCATTATAATTCTATTAGGTTCAAACCATACTATTGGGCACAGGTATTTAACCAAATCCTTTGTAGCATGTGTATAAACATGATTTTCTACTTTGTTTTGATAACTACCATCATCAATTTTTGCTACCTTAATTACATAATTCTCATTAATAGAGTATACCTCTCTAGATATACCCTCACCTAAGAACGAATATTTCATTGCAATTTGTTTATTGCTCAGCTTACATATATTTTGAAATAATATTTTATTATCCATAATAACAAATCTCCTTTTAATATAAGATATTTTAAAACGGAGTAATTGTTACTTAGAAAGTTAAATTTAACAACTTTATAAATGTGCGATAACTACATGTCAGGTCAAAAATATTATACTAACAATAATAAAACCCTGAGATCATCCCAGGGTTTTATTAACTATTTACCTATATATTATTTACACAGTTTCATAAAAATTAGCTTTTTTCAAATATTTCTTGAAAATCAACTGCTTCAAGCTTCTCGCGAACTAGTAGCTCTTCAGCAACAGCATTAAGTTTACTTCTATTATCAGTTAGAAGTGTTAATGCCTTTTTATATGCTACATCTATAAGTTTCTTTATTTCTTCATCTATTTTAAATGCAGTTTCTTCACTATATCTTCTATCTTTACCCATGTCTCTTCCAAGGAATACCTCATCACCACCTGAATCAAAATTAATTGGTCCAAGAGTATCACTCATTCCATAATCCATTACCATTTTTCTTGCGATTGAAGTTGCTCTTTCAATATCATTGCTTGCACCAGTACTTATGTCTCCAATAACTAGTTTCTCTGCAACTCTACCACCTAAGAGTCCTACAATCTCCTCTTCAAGTCTTGACCTAGACATGTATGATCTGTCTTCATCTGGAAGACGCATAGTATATCCGCCAGCCCTTCCTCTTGGAACTATACTTATCTGATGAACAGGATCAGAATTTGGAAGTAAATTCATTACAATTGCATGGCCTGCTTCATGATATGCTGTAAGCCTTCTATCTTTTTCAACTATTACTCTGCTTTTCTTTTCAGGTCCAGCAATTATTCTTGTAGCAGCTTCTTCAAGTTCAACCATTCCTATAAGTTTTTTATCTTTTCTAACAGTTAAAAGTGCTGATTCATTCATTAAGTTTTCAATGTCTGCACCTGTAAATCCTGGTGTTCTTTTAGCAAGAACGCTAAGATTAACTTCTGGCGCAAGATGCTTATTTTTAGAATGAACTGCCAAAATTTCTTCTCTACCTTTTCTATCAGGTACTCCAACAAGTATTTGTCTGTCAAATCTACCTGGTCTTAGTAGTGCTGGATCTAGTACATCTGCCCTATTGGTAGCTGCAATCATTATTATTCCTTCATTTTCTCCAAAACCATCCATCTCAACTAACAGTTGGTTTAATGTCTGCTCTCTCTCATCATTTCCTCCACCAACGCCTGCACCTCTTTGCCTTCCCACAGCGTCAATTTCATCTATAAAAATTATACAAGGAGAGTTCTTTTTTGCTTGTTCAAATAAATCTCGTACTCTAGAAGCTCCGACGCCGACAAACATTTCTACAAAATCTGAACCTGAGATGCTGAAAAATGGAACTCCCGCCTCTCCTGAAATAGCTCTTGCAAGAAGTGTTTTACCAGTTCCTGGAGGCCCTATTAATAAAACTCCCTTTGGTATACGAGCACCCATTTCCAAATATCTTTTTGGCTGTTTTAGAAAATCAACTATTTCCGCAAGTTCAGCCTTTTCTTCATCTGCTCCTGCAACGTCATCAAAACTAACTTTATTTGCATTAGGATCAGCAAGTTTTGCTTTGCTTTTCCCAAACTTCATTACACCCCCGCTTCCGCCAGCACCCTTAGATTGCTTCATCAATATATACCCATAACCTACAAACATCAATACCAATAGCAAATTAGGCAAAAACTGTAACCACATTGGAATAGAAGCAGGTTTTAGGTATGACTCCTGAACATTTTGACTCTTTGGGTGATCTTTTATGAATTGAAACAATCTAGCAGATGGAACGATGGTTTTATATGTAGTTCCATTTTTTAAAGTTCCCGAAACCGTCATCAGGTCTTCTTGAACAACGAAGCTTTTTATAGTATTATTTGTCCAATCATTCTGAAATTGATTAAAATTAATAATTGTTGAAGTCTGATCTGTTTTAGCAAGCATAAATACTGCAATAATAACAATAGCTAAAATCCAAACAGCAATACTTGATCTTTTTTTCATCAGAGAACACCTCTCTTTCTTAATATATACTTAACTTTTTTATGTTCTTAGTGTTTCACCTATTGTATACTTAACCCTTTTAAAAAATTCTATTGATTTTATAATATCTTATATAAATATTACAAAGTTGTCTGTATAATTGTATTATTTTCTCTACTATTTGTCAATTTATAAAAATTTAAAAATAACGAAAAAAAACTTGATGATAAATATTTATCATCAAGTTTAAAATAACTAAAGATTATTTTAATAAACTCTACGCCCATATGTAAAATCACTATTTAATGATTGAATTCTAATTACAGCTCCTGTATGAGGTGCATTTATCATATTACCATTTCCAACATATATCCCCACATGATGTGCAGGCGTACCGAAAAATACCAAATCTCCTGGTTGAAGATTAGCTCTAGATACAAGTTGTCCTACATTTTGTTGATCTTCTGAAACCCTTGGTATATTTACTCCAAAATGTGCAAATACGTATTGTGTGAATCCTGAGCAATCAAAGCCTGAAGGGCTTGTCCCACCCCAAACATAGGGAACGCCAAGAAAATTTGAAGCATATGCTATAAGTGAACTAGATGAAATTGCACCTCCACCTCTTGAAAAAGTTGAACTATGAGACGCTAACACAACTTGGTTTGATGAAGAAGCTTGTCTTGCTGCAGCTGCTTGGTTCGCAACCAAAATAGCTTGTTTTGCTTCACTAGCTTGGTCTGTTTCCAGTTGTACACCATATTTGCTTTCTTGAGCATTCAATTGTGCTACCATTACAGTTTGGTCTGATTTTTGTTTAGTTAAAGTAGTTAATTTGTTTTTATTATCAACTCTTAAAGCTAGTAACTTTGCATTTTGTGTATCTAGCTCTACCTTTTTTAAATTAATTGCTGCCTGTTTTGTTTTCAAATCATTAATAACATTTTGATCAAAGGTTACTATAGTTTTAAGATCTTCAATTCTGGATATAAGATCATCTATACCATTTGAGCCTAATATAACGTCTATATAGCTTGATGTTCCATTAATATACATTTCTCGCATTCTTTTATTAAAAAGGGTCTGTTCTTCTTTAATACTAGCCTCAGCTTTTGCAATATTTATTTGATTTTGTTTAATATTCTCTTGTGTATTAGTGATATTGCTTTCATTACTATTGATTTTAGACATAATTGTTTGAATTTGATTGTCCATCATCTCGACTTTATTTTCAAGATCGCTTTTTTGAACTTGAACCTGATGAATTTTCGCCTTATCTGACGCAGTATCTGCGTATACGCTAGTAAACCCAACGCTCATCGTTATACCAATTGCCATTATGGTTAAAATAAATTTTCTGTTCAATTCTCCATCCCCTTAACATTTTAGTTATTTAATTTAAATATAACTCATATATTTTGTGTTACATTCAATTTTTTCTACTCATTATCTCTTACTAATATTAAAATTAGATTAAAAAAGTATGAACATGTACAGTTTTCAATAAAAATATCAATTAATCTAGACCAGCTTTTTGAATGTCTTGTATAGTTTTGCTAGTAGTATTGGGTGTTGTTACTAGCCCAGCGGGTGGGGTAATATCTTTTATAGGAAGATTAGCATTTGCTTCCTTCATTAATTTTCCCCAAATTAAAGCCGAATCATTACTTGTTAAATTGTAAAACTTTTTGTAATCATCATTGCCAATCCAAACAGCAGCTGAATAATATGGTGTTAAACCACAAAACCATAAATCCTTTAAATCAGTTGCCGTTCCTGTTTTACCTGCAACTGGCATATCTCCATATTTCGCGCTAGGACCTGTACCGCCTGGACTTACAGGTCCCTTTAATAAATCATACATTATATAAGCACTATCAGGCTCAAGGGTTTTTTTAGTAGTATAGTTAGTCTCTAATAATATTTTTCCGGTTTTATCTACAACTTTTGTATATAGCCTAGGAGACGCGTACATACCAGAGTTTCCGAAAACTCCATAGGCAGCTGCCATAAGTAGTGGAGTTTGACCACCATGAAATTGACCAAGTGACATTGTAGCAATATTTTTATCGGCGCTTGTAACACTTAGACCGAATTTTTGAGCGTAAGCATATCCTGTATCTACACCTATCTGATCTTCAAGTTTAACAGCAACTAAATTTTGCGAAGTTGCAATAGCCGATCGTATTGTAATTGGACCCATAGGTTTATTATCATCACTTGGATTATAAGGAATTCCGTTATCATCTTTATATTTATTAGCAATTTCAGGAGAAAGAGGTGAATCATCTATTATCGTATCCCCTGTAGCTAATTTAGAATCGATTGCAGCACCATACACTGTTAAAGGCTTAATACTTGAACCAGTTGATCTTGGAAAATTTATATCATCAACTGCTCTATTATAAGAATTTGGTGGTAGCTCACCCCTTCCACCAATAATTGATTTAACTTCCCCGTTATGGTAATCAAGAATTACTGCTGAGGACTGAATTGTATTTTTACTTGTATTGTTAGCTTTGTTAAATATTGGGTCCTCATCTACTATTTTTTGAGACTTAAGTTGAAGATCCTTATTCATAGTTGAATATATCTTTATTCCGCCGCTCATTAATAAATTCGTAACCTGTGAGTCACTATAATTATATTGAGCCATTAGATCAGCTTTAATTTGTTTAACAACAGGCCTTGAAAATGATTCATAAGTATATCTATCTAAATTTACATTAGGCCTTGTGAAGACTATATTGTTAGTTTTTATACTATTAATTGCGTCATCATATTCTTTTTTAGAAATTGAATTAGTTTCATACATTTTAGATAATACCAATTTAGTTTTATTTAAATATATATCCGGATTTTTTTCAGCGGCTGTTGAAAAGGGATAAAATCCAGAAGGACTCTGAGCAATTCCCGCGATAAAAGCACTTTCTACTAAGGTTAAATTCTTTGAGGTTTTGCTGAAATATTGGTATGCTGCTGCTTCAACACCATAAGCATTACCTCCTAAATAAATAGTATTCATGTAAGCTTCTAGGATATTGTCCTTTGGCATAGACTTCTCCAGCTCTATAGCAAGGTAGGCTTCTTGTATTTTTCTCTTGTAATCAAGTCTATTACTTAAAGAATCCTCTAAGAAAAGCCTGTTTTTTATAAGTTGTTGAGTGAGAGTGGAGGCACCTTGAGTACTTTTATTGGTATGAAGAAGTTTGTTTTGAACATCCAGAAGCACAGCTCTAATAACCCCTTTGTAATCTACTCCTCCATGTTGACGAAATCGTTGATCCTCAATAGCTATGAAAGCTGGGCCTAAATATGAAGATGTATCCTCGAGCGACACATCGGTCCTTTTTACAACTTGACCATTTATGCCTGTGGTAATTACATCATCCATTACGTTTCCTTTATCATCATAAATTATAGATGTTTGATTTAAATCTAAGATTTGATTAATGTCTAAAGGTGGTGATGTCTTTATAATCGCTAGAACCACGCCAGCACTAGCTACCATTCCAATAACAAAAATTGATAATATAGTGAGGAGTGTAGTTTTCAAAACTCTATGTGTTTTTTTAATTTTCATTACATCTTTTGTTTGTTTCATATGCGGTTCTCCTTTATGATAATATACTAATACAAGTATTATAACTCATATTTTTAAATATAGCATATTACTTTTTAAATTCCTGTTTTCCAGTCACTTTACTTTTAGTATCCATTTTGAATGTATATTTAGCTTCATCTGTTGTAAAATATACATTTCCCTCAACTATAGTATCTATTAATTGAAAGTTCTTTGATGAAACATAAAGATCACCTTTGAAAGTTCCATATTCTATACTGGCTTGAGGGCTATTAACAGTTAATTCTGGAACAGTCAAAGTCAGTCTGTTCTTATCTTCGTCTTGACCATATAAATCTATCTTACGTTCTATAATATCTTTACCACTAGCATCTTTTTTACCATTTTTATACTCACCGTCAACACTAATATTTTTATCAATAGTGAGACCTTTGGTTATTGCAATGATCCATGTACCCTGGTTACTTATAGCCTTTTCAAAATCAGCTTCAGTACTTACCATTGAAACTGTCTTACCTACATTTAGGGTCTTTTTAAGTGTTGTTGTTTGTGATGGTGTTGAAGGTTTCTTAGTACATCCTACAAATAATACAGTTAATATAACTACTGCAAATAATATAATTTTTGATTTCATAGAAATCCTCCTTGTTATCAAATAGTTTTTATTTTACATGTATTAAGTAGAATTTAATATCTTTATCTCCCCAGCCTAAATCCCAGGGCACATGATATCTTTCTATAGTATGAGTATTAACAAGAGGATAACCATGAGAATCAAAACTAGTTACTATAGCAAAATGATCTATAACATTACCTTTAGCATAACAGATTAGATCGCCCATATCCAACTTTTGTATTGCACCACATGGATAACCCGGAATTCTAGAAGTCAATTCCTTGAATGTCCCTTTTCCCACTATTTTTGCCTTACCACTATAAGTCAAATATTTTTTAAATTCATAAGCATTAACCCATGCGCAGCTTCCTTCAGCTCCATCATATTTTTTGTAAGTGCAGTGCCAAGCATCATCGAAGGGTAACCCACCACCCTCTTTATCTCCGATTGATTGAGATACGTAATTAGTACAATTCCCACCAATGCCGGTATAGTTTTTGTATATTTTATTAAATCTTGTTGGATTTTCACTTGCCCATGGCACTCCACAGTATTTATCAGCATATTTAACAGCATTTATTTTATTATATTGACCTTTGGTAACAACATTTAGTTCAAATGGTATTTTAGGACAATTTTCCAGTCTAAAAGTAGGGGCTTTATCATTATTAAGCTTGAGGCCTTTTATTTCTCCCGAATAAGATTTTAATGCATCTTCAAAACAATCTAAATAACAATCATTATAAATTATCCATTTATCTCCGTTTTTTATTAATTCAATAGAATGTGTTATTCCTACTCCAAATATATTTTTAGTAGATGGTATATCATTTTTATAAGCATACTCAAATTTGTAATATTCATCAATCAACAAGCGAATACCTATTTTGGTATTGGTTATTTTTTTGACTTCGGGAATTGATTCAACTTTTAAAAAATTCATATCTCTTTTAATTGACCAATCATTAAAATAACTAAGTCTTTTCACTTCATGCTCCAAACTCCACTTTCCAAACTTTTGAGAAGTATCGTAATAATTAGGGAGATTTGTGATATCTCTAGTAATAAACATGGAGCAACGGTCTTTATAAATATTTTCCATTATTTTTATAATTTCTGTTTGATCAGAATTTACGGAAGCTATTGTAGAAATAGCTATATCATTGAAATTATAGGATTTATAGCATAAGGACCCTAATAAAACAAAGGATAGAATAGTAATAGAAATACAAATTTTGCGAATATGTTGTTTCATTAATTTATATACCTCCAAGCTATTTAAATTAAGAAAAAAATAAGCGTTAAATTAGTATTCCACATTAATAGAATTTCTTTCAAAAATAAAAAAGTGTTAATTTGATTATCGGGAAAATTGTTCATCAAATTTCAGTTAATATACTTAATTATTACTATTAATTTTTGCGAGGTAGCTGATATCAATAGCTTGTCCCATCCAATCCAAAAAAACGTCTTGTTAATTATAACAAACAACTGGAATACCCGGCTCAATATTATCGAATATTGCTTTTGCTAAATAGTATGGCGAATTTATACAACCATGGGAACCACCTGTCTTATATATTTCCCCTCCAAATTGACTGCGCCAGCTTGCATCATGAATTCCTATACCTCCATTAAAGGGCATCCAAAAGGTAACAGGAGAAGCGTAACCCGGTCCTCTCAAAGTCGCATTTCTTTCTTTATATTTTAAACTATAAATTCCTCCTGGTGTTGTATTATTCCCGTTTGCATTACCTGTGACAATATCACCTTGTACCATTAGTGAACCATTTTTATAAAACCATAAGTGCTGCTCAGTCAAATCTATTTCTACATAGGTATTCCCCATATCATTAATGCCATGAGATAAGGCAGTTTGATTATATTCAGGTTCTTTTGATATAGTTCTCCCTTCCTTTATGTCCAAAATTAAATCTTGTGTTTCTTTAGCTCTATTAATAGACCAGCCATAATCACCGCCACCAATGTTTATTTCCTTTCCTGATGATGAAACAAGATTTCTTCTCTTTCCAATTGTATTATAATTATCAGAAAGTACGTCTATATAATTTTTAACTTCTTTCTCATTAAATGTAACTTTAATTTTCTCATCAACGGTAAGCCACTTATTTATTTTAGAACCATCTAAAAGTTCTCTACTTTCTCCAATAATATATGTGATTTTAGAAAACACATATTTGTTAAGTATGTTCTTGGTGTCAACTATTTTGGGGGAATTTGAAGTATATAACGGTTTAACATAGCAATTGATTGAGTCCAAATCCATTGTAGTTTTTTCCTTAAGTATTGCCTCTGATACATGATCATATAAAATATCTTTATTGACCTTGTTTCCATTTACTTCACCTACAATCACGTAACCATTATCTGTATACTTAAAGCTAGGATTTTTAGGTTCAATTATATTACTGCTTTCAAAACAGGAGAGCTTATCAACTCGCTTTTTTAATAGGTCCTTATCGTATTTAACTCCTTCTATCATTTTAGAATCCTCTGTATTAAAAAATGCTGAAATCCATTTAAAAGGGTTTTGACTATCTTTAAAATCTTTAAATTGCCCACCTGAATTATACTTTAACCCAACTTCATCTGCTCTAATTTGTTCGTTTTTGCCACCTCGTTCTTTTATATTTAACTTATATGTCTGAAGCTTAGATGCCATTTGTTTATTTACATCCTCCACACTTTTGCCTGAAACATTACTGGAATTTATTTTAGAACCAAAATAAAAATGATTCATGAAATATATTGTCATTCCAAAATATATAACAAGTAATGTGATAATAGAAATTATAATACCTATAACAATTTTCTTATGTTTTTTTTCTAGCCTTATTGTTGACTTCTCCACTTCATTTTCCATAATACCCACCCTTTCAATAACAATAAAATTCAGAATTAGTACGTGTCATTTTTAAATCTATATTTCATTTTATGTGTTAACCTACGTACTTAAACCAATTATTATTAATATTGTTTGTAAATTAAAAAAGAGAATATTATTTATGTTTTTTTTCTATAATTAATTGCTATATCCTGATTTTGAATCAATGTTAATGAAAGATTTATTAATATATTTTCTTTGATGGTATGAAAACTAATCTCTAAAGGGAAATCTTCACTAAAAGCCATTTTATCGACCAAAGTATATGTTTCATGAATTCTAGCTTTTTCTATTTCACAATTTATAGGTGGAGCATCGCAATTGATATATTCACTCGATTGAATATTTTTTTTGCCTAAATATTCGTTAAAATCCTTATTTATATTTAAACAATCTGATGATATATAAATGGGTATATAATCCGGAACTTTCCGTTTGGATAAAACCGGAGGGACTTTATATTTAATTAAAGTAGTACATTTAAAAGGGATATAAATTATAACACATTCAGTGTCTAAATTAATTATGTTATCATTTACACCTTTTGCTACAGAAAAATCTAATTTATTTCTAACAAAACCTTCTAAAAAAAGTTTTCCATTTATGGCGAAGGAAATATCGTCTTTTTCAGTCAAAGGTATTAATCTACTATTAGTTAAATATATATCCTTTTTCATACTCTTTATATCTAATGCAGCATTTTTTAATCTAAACGTTGATTCAATAGGAATATCTATATTTTTTTCTGCTATTATGATGGGTATCGTTGATATTAAGTTATCGAAGCAATTAGTATCTATTTTTTCAGAAATTTTATAAATATCATTAGTGGTAATATTGATTTCCCCTTTTTTGTTTGTACCTTCTGTATCATCTTCAATAATTACTTCTTGTTTGGGAAGTATGTATTTTATATTCAACTTATCTTTTGAATTAATTAAACTTAATTTATTTGCTATTACTCTATTTTCTTCTTTAATATTTGTTGAGCTGTTTTTCAGCGTTTTATTAATATTTTCATTATAATATGACTGTTGTAAAAGCCTTAAAATAACAAGAAATTGTGTCATACTTAATTTATCACAAATAGGAAGTATAGATTCTGTATCATTTTCAAAAGTTACATCTTGAATAGGATTTATATTTTCTGAAACATCTACAATACTTACTTCTTGTAATGGAAGTATAACTTCTGTATTCTTTTTTATATTTAAATTATTGGGTTTAATATTTGTTGGTTTTTTATTAGATGTTTTATTAATATTTATAAAACAAGATGGTTGTTGTAACATGTTCAACATAATAAGCGATTTTATCATTTTTGATTTTTCACGGTTCTTGTCTTTTTTCATTGAAAAATGCTCCTTTTTTATTATATAAATAACCGTTTTTCTAAAGAATAATATTTTTTAGAAAAACGGTTATATTTAATTGTCTATAGTGAGCGATTTACTCGTCGCAATCGTCATACCTAACACGTGGAATATTTACCTGTTGTACTTGTAATACCTTAACCTTAATATATATAACCATCTTTTCGATTACTTTATTATAAAGCTGTATATTTGAATTAGTTTTATGATATAAAGGATCTGTATTAATATCATCTTCAAAAATTCTTACTCCTTCTAATTCACAGTATGGGTTTTCAGTAAAAGTTACATGGTCTTCAAGATATTGTTCACATCCTAATTTTCCGATAATAGCTCCAGCGCAGTCTTGACATCCGCAACTGCTTATTAAATCTATTTCAGTTTGAGCACCGCGAACATTAACTACTGGTGGTACCGCATATACAACTTCTGTTACAGTAGTAAAAGGAATATCTATTGTTGTATGAGCAATTCTACCACTTACAATTTCTTTTTCTACACAATCTGCCGTAGCATATTCTATATTTTTTCTTACGAATCCACTTATAAATAATTTTCCAGAAATGAGAGTGCCATCTGCAGCAATTTTGCCTGATCTTGGAATTAATTTACATTGAGTTAAAAATACATTTTTCTTTATTCTTTTAATTTCCAAAAATGGTTCCTTTAATTTAAATACAGCTTCAACATCTATTTGAATCTCTCTTTCGGCGAGTACTACAGGAATTTTAGCTACTAGAGGACCATGGATGCCCACTGGTGTAATAGTGGTTCCACTACTTAAATGTAAAGTTTGTGAGCTAATAATTTCGCCACAATCATCGCAAGGGTGTACAATTTGATTCTTTTCCAAAGATAATTCCTCCTTTATTAAGGTCTTGAGACCTTCTACATAATATGTAAAGAATAAAGAAAGCGTTACTTTATATGTGAATAACTGTTTTTATTTTCATTTTTCACTTATAGTGTCATTTTCATTTAAGTTACGTATTATATACTAAGTAAAACTAAGGAGTGATATTATGTCAAATATTGAAACAAATTATCATCCTGATGACTGGTGTGATGATAAACAAAATTGTGAAGACCAGCGTGGTTATGAAGCAGGACAGGATAATAAAGATACATGTGCTTGTACAAAAAAATATTATGAAAAACAAGATAGCAAAGATAAGTGTGATTGTGAAGAGAACCATGATAAAGAAGAATATAACAAAGTTAAGTGCGATTGTGAAAAGAAACATGATGAAAAACAAATTATAAAAGTTAAGTGCGATTGTGAAAAAAAGCAACTTCACGACGATGAATTACCTGAAATAGCTGAAGACCCTCATAGTATTCAATCCAGATATAAGATTTCAAGGTGGGATTGTTCGAAATACTAAATTAAGAATCCATATGCGAAAACATCATTCAATAAAAATAGGGATACCAAATGGTATCCTTATTTAGTAAATTCAGAAACTCTTAGGCATCCCCCTCTTAATGTTTTCATTAATTCTTCTATCTTTCTTGCTGACATCGGTTTATAGTATTTTTTAGATTTACTGCATAAAATGTCAATTTCACTTTATTTATGACAACTTTTAGTGCTTATACAAATAAAGATACACCCACGTATGTGAGTGTATCATCTTAAAAATATAAAATAGTATGCTGATAGGTTTTACTTGCTATCTATCACTTAATTGAACATAAGTACTACTTCCTGCAACGCATTTATATGCAGGTCTAATAATTTTACCATCATTTGTTATTTCCTCTAACCTGTGAGCACTCCAGCCAACTATTCTTGATATAGCAAAAATAGAAGTGTACATCTCTTCTGGTATACCAAGCATTCTATATACGAAGCCTGAGTAGAAGTCTACGTTAGCACTTACACCTTTGTAAATCTTTCGTACACTAGCAATAACTTTTGGTGCTAATTCTTCTACTCTTGCATAAAGGTTGTATTCATCCTCTAGCCCTTTTTCCTTAGCAAGTTTTGCTACATATTTTTTGAAAATTACAGCTCTTGGGTCAGATATAGAATAAACTGCATGACCCATTCCGTATATTAGTCCAGATTTATCAAACGCCTCTTTAGTTAGTATTTTTAATAGATATTTTTCAATTTCCACATCGTCTTTCCAATTACTAACTTTTTCCTTCATATCTTCGAACATCTCAACAACTTTTATGTTTGCACCTCCATGTCTTGGCCCTTTTAAAGAACCAAGAGCAGCGGCTATTACTGAATAAGTGTCGGAACCAGAGGATGTTACTACATGTGTAACAAAGGTGGAGTTATTGCCACCACCGTGCTCTGCATGAAGCACTAGGCCAAGGTCAAGTAATATAGCTTCTAGTTTTGTGTATTTACTATCTTCGCGGAGCATATACAAAATGTTTTCAGCAGTACTTAGATCCGGCCTTGGACTACGAATAATCAAATTGTTATCTTTGTGGTAATGTGATAGGGCATGGTAACCATAAACCACCATAAGTGGAAAACAAGCAATAAGTCTTATACATTGCTCCAAAACATTGCTTACAGAAGTATCTTCAGCCTTGTCGTCTATGCTATAAAGTGCTAATATACTTCTTGCTAATGAATTCATTATATTTTTACTTGGCATTTTTAATATCATATCTCGTACGAAATCCTCAGGAAGAACTCGGTATTTAGAAAGTAAATCCATGAAGTTTTTAAGTTCTTCTTTATTAGGAAGATCACCAAAAAGCAATAAATAACAGGTTTCTTCAAATCCAAATCGTCTATCATTAAGAAAACCGTCTACCAAATTTTCAATATCTATACCTCTATACTTTAAAGACCCTGCAACGGGAACCATCTCATCATTTTTAATGATAAAAGAATTTACTTGACTAATTTCCGTTAGACCTACAAGCACTCCACGTCCATCAAGGTCTCTAAGCCCTCGCTTAACTTGATATTTACGATATAGCTCAGGATCTATGAAACTACTTAATTTTCCAGGCATTGCCTCTTTAAATTCGTTCAATTCGTTGTTATCCATAATATCACACCTCACAAAATAATTATTAATAATTTTCTACAATAATACCTACATACCCAACTTTTTTAAGCAAGTGGAGCAATAAACCGCCAAATAGATTCATAGATTTTTTTCCACAACCCTCGCTCCGAATAAGTTTCAGTATCGAATATTGTACAGTCTTTGATATCATTTAAAAATGTATCACGACATTTAATTGCAAACTCATTATTATAAATAAATGCATTGATCTCATAATTAAGACTAAAACTTCTAATATCGATATTTGCAGTTCCTACTGTTGAAACGTGATCATCTATAACAAGTGTTTTTGCATGTAGAAAACCTGAATGCAAATAGACCTTTACACCATCTTTTAAGAGTTTCGCTGCGTTTAATAAAGATACAGCATAAATAGATTTTTTATCAGGTACACCAGGAAGCATGATTCTAACATCGACACCACAAGCTGCAGCAAGCCTTAAGGCATCTAATAAAGTTTTGTCTGGAATAAAATATGGTGTCTGAATATATAAATATTTTTTTGCTGTGGTAATCATTTTAACATATCCATCTTTTATAGTGTCATTTCGACTACTAGGTCCACTAGAGAGTATTTGTACTCCTAGGTTTCCATCTTGAATTGGACTATAAAAACTTTTTAACAATTTTTCATCAAACATCAATTTAGCTCTATTTTTCTTTCTAAAGTTTTGATTTTGCAAGAAAACCAAGTCAGTCCAAAATCTTGTTTGAAGTGAGAGTACACAATTACCAGTCAACCGAATTGTTGTATCCCTCCATGGTTTATTTATCTTTTTCAAACCAAAGTATTCGTCTCCCACATTAATTCCACCAGTATGAGCGATTTTTCCATCAACAATAACTATTTTCCTGTGTAATCTGTAATTAATAAGCAAAAAACTTTTTACCATTGACGGCAAAAATCTGTACACTTGACCACCTGATTCTTTTAACTCTTTAAAATCACTCATATGAGTATGTAAAGAACCAATACCATCATATATTAGAGTCACTTTTACTCCCTGACTTGACTTTTCTTTTAAAATACGAATGAATTCTTTACCAACATTATCTTTTGATTTAAAAATATAATACATCACTTCAATACTTTTCGTTGCATTTTTAATATCTTCAAAAATTCGAGAAAAATTTTCCTGAGCACTTATTAAAAGCTCCACATTATTATTTTGAGTAAAATAGGCCATTGCATTTCTTGAGTTCATAGTTATCAAATCTGTGTATTTTTCAGTTTCTACTTCTTTAAACTGTATTTTATCCGCAGCAATATCATGAATTTGTTTATCCAGTACTTTATTGTACTTTTCTTCGATTTCACTCATACCATATTTTTTTGACATAACACGCATTTTATATTTACTACCAATAAAGAAATAAAGAATAAAACCGACGTAAGGTAGAAAATAAAATAATAATAACCAAGCAAATATTACTCTCGTATCGCTTCGTTTCACAAAAATCAATGTTAAAACAAATGCAATATTAATTACATACATAAATATTAGAAAAATAGTTGATAAATCCATGTTACTCCTCCATTATTACTATTTATAGAGATATTACATTATCTCATATTAATTAGCAAGTAGAATTGTCAGAAAATATTGAATTTATATATTTATGCTACTTCTTCTTCCTCTGCACTTAAGTCTTGTTTTCTGTTAATATTGATCTTAACAAGGTTGCTAACGTATATTATTAAAAGTAAAACTATAAATATAGAAGAAAATCTATACATAACTGCATAACCTTTATAACCAGCAATAGAAGCCAAAAGAATTGAACCAACTGTATATGCTAAATCCATGGAAGATAAGAAAGTCCCATTAGCGGCTCCTTTTCGGTTGTCTGGTGAACGATTTACCGCCCAGGCCTGCAGAGATGGTTGCACGGCCCCGTATCCAAGACCATAAAATAAAGAAGCCATTATGAGTGATGGGATAGACTTTGCATATGACAATAGTATAAGTCCTATAATTATCGAAATTGAGCCAAAAATTATTACTTCAACGTGTCCTTTTTTATCAAATATCTTTCCAAAAATAGGTCTAGTTATTAATATTATTGCTATAAATCCAACAAAATAAATCCAAATGGAAGTTATTTTCAATTCCATCCCATATAACATTATATAACTCATAATCCCACACAATGTAATTACAAGAAGAAAACATAACAAAGATGGTAGTGCAGCTTTTTTTTCAAAGGAATCTACCAAAGAAAACTTTTTCTTTGATTTAGAGATTTCAAAAACTTTTTTAGGTATTTTAACCTGGCTAAGAAATAGGACACCCATAACTACTAAGGCTATTGATGTAATAGCAATATTTTTAAAACTATATAAATTCATTATTATTATTGCAACCATAGGGGATAACGCCATAGATATTATCATTGAAAGTGAGTAATAACCCATCCCTTCACCACGTTTTTCCACCGGTATAATATCCGAAAAAATTGCAGCTGCACCAGTTGACGCTAGTCCCCACCCTATACCTTGAATGATACGCACAAATATTATTGCATCTAAAGGAAGCCAAATAAATGATAATGTGCTACCTGCAAGGATTATTGAACCTATCAAAAGCAATGGCTTAATTTCAACTTTATCCATAATACTACCTGTAAATAGTCTGATTAACAATGATGTTATTGAAAATATGCTAACAACTAGACTTGCTTCAAGATTACTTCCTCCAATGGCTTTTGCATATGCAGGCAGGGTTGGTGTGAGCATATAAAACCCTAAATATATAAATAAATTTGCAAAAAGCATTAGTATATAGCTTTTAGTCCATAGTTTTGTTGAACTTGATTGAATTGTCGCTTTCAAATTAATTCCTCCTGTCTTACTTTAAATTGTCTATATTTTCATCAATCTGTAAAAAAACTTCATTAAATATTTTTAGTTTCTCATCAGATATTCCCTTTAGAACATCATAGAATATTTCCTCTAAAAACGGAGCAACTTTTTTGCAAGTAATTAGACCATCCTCTGTTATATGTATAACAATAGAACGTCTGTCTTCCTTACTCTGATGCCTTTGAATAAATTTTTTTCTCTCAAGTATGTCAATTATTCTAGTTAAAGTAGACTGATCTTTAGTTGAAATTTCTGCTAAATGTTTTTGACTTATTTTGTTTTGTTTAGATAATTTCATTAATACTGCCCATTGTTCAGTTGTAATATCAAACTTTACCAGTTTAGTATTTAGGTAATGTATTAGTTTTTTATTGATTTTGTTTGTTAGCATTCCAATATCTTGATCATAAGATTCAAACAATTTCTATCAACTCCATCTGTTAAACTTGTTGTAACAATAATTGGTACAACAACTAATTATACACACTATTATGTGGTTGTTCAATATTTATTTTGCAATCTAATTATACAAGTTTATATTTTTGCTCAACAAAATAGTAATTACATAATTTTAATTTAAAATATTTGCAATTTCAAAATATTTTGTGTATTATTAGTATTACAATATTACTCAAAAAAAAATAAGAAATATTCACAGTCAAAAGGAGATAAATTATTATGAAAAATTTTGCAAGTGTTGATAAAGTTGGTTTAAGAAATAAAGAAACAAAAAAGCTTATTGTTGTATACCCTTACAAGCCACAGGGCACAGATGCAGAAATCGATAAAACTGTTAAAGACTGGTATTATAAGCAAAGCTGCTCAGCCGAAGATGAAATTTTAAATGCCTACGTTGATTTTTTAACTGAAAATGAAATAAAATCACATAAATAAAGATACCCTTAATCGTGTTTTACGATTAAGGGTATTTTCCATTTTTATGTTTAACTCAATAGGGTCGTGGTGACCACTATGTTAACCTGCTAAGGTGTATATTATTTAAATATCTTAATACGTTCCTCTAATGGTTGAACTTGTTTTTCGTCAGGTAAAGCAGTTGGTTTACCAAATGGCATTTGTGCGATAAGTTTCCAACTATCTTGTAAGTTCCATTCTTTTTTTACCTGAGTTTCAATTAGTTCATTATAGTGTTGTAGTGATGCACCAAATCCTTCAATTTCTAATGATGTCCATACAACATATTGGTGCATTCCACTTGTTTGCTGAGCCCAAACTGGAAAATTATCCTTGTAAAGAGCAAATTGACTTTGAAGGGATTCAATTACACTAGTATCTTCAAAGAATAAAACTGTACCATACCCATTACGGAATGAATTTATTTTATCCTCAGTAGGTGCAAATTTATCAATAGGAACTATCTTCCTTAAAGTTTCTTTTGTAATATCCCATAATTTATCGTGTTGTTTTTCTAATAATAAAACTACTCTTGTACCTTGAGAATTAAATGCTGATGGTGTATTCTTCACAGCTTTTTCAATAACTTCTTTAATTACCTCATCTGTTGTTACTTTTTCTTTACTAATTCCATATATTGTACGTCTGTCTGCCACTGCAGTGTAAAAATCTTTTTTCATATTATTATTCCTCCAATTTTATATTTTTCTTTATTATTTACAAATAGAAGTTTAAACATCCCTTTTTATTTAAGTATAAACTTAAGTTAATTTATACACCTGATAATTTTTTCAATAAACTTATTAAATTTATCTTCTCCTCTGATGTTAAGTTACTGAAGATTTCATTTATATTTTCTATATGTTTTGGAAATATTTTACTTATGAGAGTTCTTCCATCAATAGTAATACTTATCAAGTTAACTCGTCTATCTTTTGGATCAGTACATCTCTTAACAAGATTTCCCTTAACTAGATTATCTATAACAACAGTCATATTCCCACCAGTAGAAAGGATTTTATCTATTATTTCACTTACTCTTAGATCACCTTTATGATATAGTATCTCAAGTACTGCAAACTGAGAGACTGTTAACCCACCTTCTTTAATAGTTTTATATTCTCTTTTATGAACATTCTGAGTACATCTACTTAATGCTATTAATGCTTTTAAATTTAAATGTGTAGATTTTCCGTAAGTATTTTTTTTATTATCCATGTTTATAATATACTACTAACTAGTAATAACGTCAACATCTTTTTCATTATTCTTTCAAGTATTTAAAATTAAAAGTCAAATCTCTATTCTCCACTATTGTTATGTGTTAGATGTTTAATAGTAGTAGATGCAAAAAGGATATAGAACCTTTTTCTTTATGAGAAAGTCCTACATCCTTTTTTGTTAAACAATCACTTGAAAATTACAATTCCATTTCTCCATTGTCATAGCTAAATTGCCATCCAATTCCAAACTTATCTGTAAGGCTACCATAACATTTGCTAAAGAATGTTTCTTGAAGGTCCATTACTATTACGCCACCCTCTTTTAGTTTGTTGAATAAAGATTTAATTTCATCCATATTCTTACTACCTATCACAAGGCTTATGTTATTTCCTACAACAAAAGGACTACCGGGAAAAACATCTGAAAACATAACATTGCTTCCACTAATATTAAGTAGTGCATGCATTACTAATTTTTTAGCTTCCTCTGGAAGAAGAAATTGAGGGTTTGGTGGTGTATCCCCAAAAGTCATAATTTGTGGTTTTTCTGTTTCAAAAACCTGTGCGTAAAACTCTACTGCTTCACGACAGTTTCCATTAAAATTAATATAAACATCAATAGCCATTCGCTTCACTCCTAATTTAAAGTTTTTAATTATCTTTTATATGTTAATGTTTAAACATAGCTATTTTTAAGTAATTAATAAGTCAATATAACTATATTTTTATAAAATGTCTAAAAATATATATCTGAAAATTCAATTTTGATTTTCTCTATAGGATCATTCATGTTACAGTTTTCGCTTTTGGGGAATATCTCAGATTCTATGAGCCTAATAGGTAATTTTATGGTAAATTCACTTCCAACACCTATTTCACTTTCAACACTTACTTCTCCTCCATGCATTTCTACTAAGGATTTTACTAATGATAATCCTATTCCACTGCCTTCCACATTCCCCCTTAAAGAATCATCAACCTGGGTATACGTATCAAAAATTTTGTTTAACATATTCTGTGGTATTCCACTCCCTGTATCCTTTACCCTTAGAAGTATATAGTTTCCCTTATCGTAAATATTTACTCTTATTATACCTTCAGCTTCAGTAAATTTAATTGCATTTGATAATATATTCAGCATTATTCTTTCAAACTTTTCTGAATCAAAAGCTGTTATTTTTTCTTCTATATCTGTATCAAATACTATAGTTATTTTTTTAAGTTTTGCATAATAAACTACAGATAGAGTGATGTCTTCAATAGTCTTTATAATATTTTTATTAATCAATTTTAATTTATAAAAACCAAGTTCAATCTTATTCATATCAATTAGATTGTTAATAAGCCTTATCAATCTATAACAATTTTGCTTCATTACTTTTGAATATTTAGAAAACATTCCATAATCTGGAACTGCTGACTTATTATCATATTTACTTTCTAGTAGTTGCAATGCGCTAAAAATAATATTAAGTGGAGTTTTTAATTCATGAGACATAGAAGAAAACATATTTGCTTGATTCGTATTATATTTTTTAGCTTCATCTAATAATTTGTTCTGGTCTAAAATACTTTTTTCCAATCTTTTTGCATCTATTTTTAATTTTAGTTCTCCATAGCCTATTTTTGAAATGGAATTTGCAATAACAAATATAGCTTCTACTGCTGATTCCAATTTTTGCTCTTTTATAATATTAACTTCCCTAAGTGCTACAAGAAATTCCTTTTCACTAAGTTTTAGTTCTTTTATTGTATTTTTGAAATCTGAAACTAATGGTTTCCTTATTAAAACTTGTCCCCCCAAGATAGTTCCGATATGCTCTCCATCTACTACAATTGGAGCTGCAAAATCTAATAAACCTGCATGACACTTAGCGATGTATGGTTTACCCGTTTTTGCAGCAACCTCTCCACATTTTCGATGAGATTCTGCGCATCTATTATCCCCCAATACCGAATTATGTATAAAATTTGTACATACATTTGTATACATAGAAGGTTTTGTAACAGGGTTGCCATTTATATCTACAATAATGCTTGCAATATCCATGCTTTTTGCAACATTATCTTGAAAACTTTGAAGTAATTCGATATCTAAAACATCTGTTATTTTCAAGAGTTCTTTATTTTTCATATTTTTCCTCCTAAAACATTTTCTATCATATTTTAATAATCATACCATGATTTTAACAGAAAATATCATAAAATGGAATAGAGGAAAACTGCATAAGCAGGCATTATTTTTAAATACTGCTACAGGGGCTGATTGTATATAATTTTTATATATTCTCCCTAATAGGTATTCTACTTTCACAAGGTACACCTATCTGACATTTTCCACATCCATATCTAGGCTTATATTTTTTAGATGTTTTATTCAAAAATTTAGAACATATCATGTGATTTTTACCTTTTGCTATGGATATTGCATTGACCGGGCATTTTTTTACACATGCACCGCACATTGAACAATACTCATAAATGTTTTCATACTCTCTTTTGTCAGGTGACAAATATAATTCTGTGATGATACTACCAAATCTCCCTTTTGATGTTATTAATCCTTTAGAAAGTCCAAATGTTCCAAGTCCACATACAAAGGCCACATGTCTTTCAGACCAAGTGCTTGTAAATGATACTTTGGAATGCTTTGATGCCTCATTCAACTCAGTTTGTGCCCAGAATCTTTCATCCAAAGCAGGCACTAGACTATTATATCCTGCATTTATCAATTCTGACCTCAGGTTTATACATAACTTATTTATAAAAACTTGACCTTCAATACGTCCGTGCAACCATTCTTCAGAAGGCCATAATTTTTCCCTGGCATTTCCCCTTTTAACTACATCGCTAAATGGTAAAAATAACGAGATAAAACGTTTAAGCATCATTAATTAATTCACTATGAAAATATTGCCTTCTATAACTATATATTTATGATGTTTTTTTATTTAATCCCATGCTATAATATTAAATATTATGGCCGAATTATCATCACAAGGAGATAACAAATGAATACTATTAACTCTCAGTTTGCAATATCATTAAGTATTATTTTATTAGGATACTTTCTGAAGAAAGTAGGGATTTTAAAGGAAAGCGATGGAGAAGTGATTTCTAGATTAATTTTTAATGTTACACTTCCCTCTATTGTAATAAATGTTTTTAGCACTATGGAAATAGACAAAAACCTACTACTCGTTCCCATATTCTGCTTAGTCTACGGGTTAATGATGACGATAGTAGCCCTCATCGTATTCAAGGGAGAATCCAGACGTGACAAGGGAATGCTATCAATGCTAGTTCCTTCCTTCAATGTTGGACTTTTTGCATATCCTTTAGTAGAGTCAATTTGGGGCAGGTCAGGGCTTAAATATTTTGGGATGTTTGATATGGGTAATTCCTTTATTGTTTTCGCTGTTTGTTATATTGTTGCAAGCATCTATTCAAGTAGCAAAGGGGAAATCAGCTACAAGAATATTTTTTCTAAAACGTTACAATCAATACCTTTCCTTACATATATTATTACATTAACGATTAATCTTTTGGGCCTTAACATTCCAAAACCGATTATTGAAATTACGGGGGTTCTATCTAAAGCAAATATGCCCCTTGCATTGTTGGCACTTGGATTATATCTCAGTTTTTCCTTTAAGAAAGTTTATTTGAAAAATATGGCCAAGATAATTGCTTTAAGATACATGGTTGGACTTGGAGTGGGTATACTTCTTTATAACTTAGTACCTTTAGATCCAATGTTTAAAATAACCATGTTAATTGGTTTTATATTACCAATCAGTTTTACAGTAATTCCTTACTCAGTAGAATTTGGATACGATACTAAGTTTGTAGGAACTGTCAATAATTTTACAATTGTAATAAGCTTTTTACTTATGTGGGGTATTATTGCTTTTATCTAAAGGCACAAAATAATGTGATTATAAATAAAGCTACTATAGAAAGCAATGTTAATATAAGAAGTAATGTTTGTTTAGGAAATGGAGAAGATATTATTCTAATAGAAGAAGGAAAAGATATTAACGCTGATTCAAAAATATTAACAAAATTATAAAGTTAAACTAACACAAAATCCAGGTCTTTAGTTGATCATTTAGGTTCAGGAAAACCTTGGGATTTAGATAGAAAAATAAATGGGTTATTTTTATTTAATCTTACTTCAGATAAGTCTTTATTAAGAGATATAGATGTATTAAGTGATAACATTGAGTATATTTACAAATCTAAACAAGATTATGTAATAATCTCTTCTAGCGTAAATATTCCTGAAACAGACGTAATGAAACTAGAAATCATAAAAAAATAGACAACATAAAATTGTCTATTTTTTATAATTTACAAGTTCCAGCACGCTACTCTATGACCTCCACCTATATCTTCAAACTTAGGTTCCTCTTTAGTGCATTTTTCTGTGCACTTAAAGCATCTAGTATGAAAACTGCATCCAGAGGGTGGATTAATTGGACTTGGGACATCACCTTTTAATATTATTCTACTTTTCTTCTTAGTTGGATCCGGAATTGGAATAGCTGATAACAACGCTTGTGAATATGGATGTCTAGGCTGATTATAGAGTATATCTCCATCCGCAAGTTCAACCATCTTCCCTAGATACATTACACCAACCCTTGTGCTTACATGTTTAACTACATTTAGTCCATGCGCAATGAATAGATAGGTTAAATCAAATTCCTTTTGCAGATCATGAAGCAAATTTAATACCTGAGCCTGTATAGAAACATCTAATGCTGATACTGCTTCATCACAAACTATAAGCTTAGGATTTAGAGAAAGAGCCCTTGCTATACCAACCCTTTGTCTTTGCCCGCCACTAAACTCATGTGGATACCTATTTTTATGAAAACTAGCAAGTCCAACACAATTTAAAAGAGATAAAACCCTTTTTTCTATATTTTCTTTTTTTTCTGTTTTGTTTACCTTCATAGGCTCTGCTATTATGTCTCCAATGCTCATCCTTGGGTTAAGAGAAGAGTATGGATCTTGAAATATAATTTGAATGTTTTTCCTCATATTTTTTTGATCTTTTTTGGATAACTTAGCTATGTCGTGTCCTTCAAATATAACTTGACCAGATGTTGGTGCCATCAAATTTACAAGCATTTTACCAGTAGTTGATTTACCACAACCTGACTCTCCAACTAAACCTAAAGTTTCACCCTTAAAAATATTAAACGATACACCATCAACAGCCTTAACAAAATCTGTAGTTTTACCAAATACACCAGATTGCACAGGAAAATACTTTTTCAAATCTTTAACTTCTAATAATGGTTCCATATTTACACCTGCCCTTCCAGTTTATCACTGTATAAAAAACAGCTAACTTTTCTACCTTCATATTCCACAAGTTCTGGTACACTTTGTGTGCAAATGTCCATGCATTTACTACACCTATCACTAAATGAGCATCCCTTTGGCATATTCAAAGGGTTAGGTACCATTCCGGGAATCATAAATAATTGATCTACCTTCTCATCCACCTTTGGTATGGAAAGTAATAAACCTTGAGTATATGGATGTAACGGCGCCTCGAAAAGCTGAAGTGAAGTTGCTTTTTCAACGATCTTACCACAATACATTACTACAACCTTATCTGCAGTCTCTGCCACTACACCAAGATCATGCGTAATTAAAAGAATTGCAGTATTAAGTTTATCTTTTAAGTTTATAAGTAATTCCAATATTTGAGCTTGTATAGTAACATCAAGAGCAGTTGTAGGTTCATCTGCAATAAGTAATTCAGGATTACAAGATAGTGCTATAGCAATCATTACTCTTTGCCTCATGCCACCACTTAATTGATGAGGATAATCATTTATTTTCTTCTCTGGAGTTGGAATCCCTACTAGTTCAAGCATCTTAACCGCCTGCAAGTTAGCTTCTTTCTTTGTTAATTTTTTATGTCTAATTATAGTTTCTGCTATTTGCTTTCCTATAGTAATTACAGGATTTAAAGAAGTCATAGGTTCTTGAAATATCATAGATATTTTATCCCCTCTTATATCTTGCATTTCTTTCTTGCTTTTTTTTAACAAATCTTCACCTTTAAATAGAATTTCTCCACCTATAATTTCACCTGGTGGACTCGGTATAAGGCTTAAAACAGATAGTGAAGTAACACTTTTACCTGAACCAGATTCGCCTACAATTGCTAATATTTCCCCTTTATCCACTTCAAAATTGACACCATCTACTGCATTTACAAGTCCACCTTTAACCCTAAATTGAGTTTGTAAATTTTTAACTTCTAGTAACATTATGTTATCCCCCTTACTGATGAAGTTTTGGATCCAAAGCGTCCCTGAGTCCATCACCAAATAGATTGAAAGCAAGTACAGTTATAGTTATAGCAATACCAGGGAAAAGAATTATATGAGAAGCATTATAAAAATATCCACGTCCTGCCCCTAGCATACTTCCCCATTCTGCTTGTGGAGGTTGAACTCCCAGTCCCAAAAATCCAAGAGCCGCCGTATCTAAAATAGCGTTGGATACTCCAAGCGTCGCGCGAACGATTATAGGTGAAATTACATTGGGCAATATGTGTTTAAATATTATAGCTGCATCACTATTTCCAATAACCCTTGCAGCTTGAACATATTCACTATCTTTAATTGACAATATAGATCCGCGAACAATTCTCGCGTATTCAGGAATGGTAACAATACTTATTGCAATTATAGCGTTATCTATACCTTTTCCTAAAACACTCATGAATGCAATTGCGAGTAATAATGAAGGAAATGCAAGCATAATATCCATAAACCTCATAATTAACATATCTAACTTACCACCATAATACCCTGCAAGAGATCCTACAACAATACCTATAGATAGAGCTACAGCAACAGCTGTAATACCCACTCTTAATGATATTTTAGTACCATCTATTATTCTACTTAAAATATCGCGACCCTGTTCATCTGTTCCAAACCAGTGAGCCATAGATGGTTTTTGAAGACTTTGTGATAGTTCTCCTATGTTAGGTTTATATGGCATGATAAATTGTCCGAAAATGGCAACAAACAAAAGTATTATTATAATTATAAGCCCTACTAGAGCTGCTTTATTTTTTTTAAGCATATACCATGCATTTCCAAATTTTGATTCTTCTTTAGGAATTTGCTGCAACTGCGTTTGTTCTATTTCATTTAGGTTTTTAGTTTTCAATTATATCACTCCTTTAAGAATATTTAATTCTTGGATCTATAAACGCATAAATTATATCCACAATTAAATTAACAAGCACGAAAATTACTGCCATCATCATAACCGTACCTTGCACCACAGGATAATCTGTGACTAAAATTGCATCTACTACGTATTTACCAACACCTGGCCATGAAAATACAGTTTCTGTTAGCACTGCCCCACCAAGCAATGAGCCTAGCTGAAGTCCTATTACTGTTATTATTGGAATTAAAGCATTTTTAAGTGCATGTCCAAAAATAATTGGTCTTTCTAAAAGGCCCTTTGCTCTGGCCGTTCTTATATAATCCTGCCTCACAACTTCAAGCATGGTAGAACGAGTCATTCTTGCAATAATAGCTGTGGATGCTGACCCAAGAGCTACCGCTGGCATAATCAAATGCTTTAAAGCGCTATAAAACGCAGGCATGTTACCAGAAGCTAAAGAATCAAACAAATATAGCCCTGTAATTTTAATTGGTTCAAGACCAATATCTATTCTTCCGGATACTGGCAACCAATGAAGCTGCACCGCAAAAACTAATATAAAAATCAACCCTAACCAAAATATAGGCATTGATACACCTAGTAAGGATATTATCATACAAATATAATCAATAATTGAGTTTTGTTTAATAGCAGAAATAACCCCCATAATTACTCCAAAAATAGAAGAAAATATAATAGCTGATAATGCAAGTTCAATTGTAGCTGGGAACCGAGCCATTATTTCATCCCATACTGGAGTTTTTGTCATAAGTGAATCTCCCAAATTTCCATGAAGTATTCCTCTTAAGAAATCCCAATATTGAACATATATAGGCTTATTAAGTCCAAGTTGTTCTCTTAATGCCATGATTTGACTTTGACTTGCATGTTGACCAAGAATTGTTGCAGCTGGATCTGTAGTAAACAAATGCATAACCAAAAAAACAAGTATTGATACTCCAATGATAACTGGCAATAGTAAAAGCAGTCGTTTAATAATATATTTAACCATGGTTACCTCCTCAATAAATCTTAAAAAAGTGGAATACCGCACGATACGATATTCCACTTAAAAATTTTTCAGAATATACTTATTTATCTACTCCACTAAAAAATACTGATCCTGTTGGATGTACTGAAAAACCAGTAACCTTAGGTGAATATGCTGCAAGAACTTGTGAATGAGATAATGGAAGCCATGCTGCATCCTTTGAAACTATCTGTTGAAGTTCTTGATAAACTTTATCTCGTGCTGCTCCATTTGGTAATGATCTACCCTGTACAAGTAAGGCATCCACTGCTGGATTTGAATATTTAGCTGAATTCAAAGTGGATTTGATTTCATGTGAATCAAATAATGAAAGGAAATTATCTGCATCACCATTATCACCTGTCCAACCGTAGAAGAATAAATCTCCTTCTCCATTAGCTACCTTTGTTTTATAATCAGTCCAATTGTAAGAATCTATTGTTGCAGTTACACCGATTTTTGCTAAATAGTTCTGAACTGATTCTGCAAGTTTTTGTCCACCAACTGAATTATAAGGTCTTGGGTTTGAATAAGTAATAATCTTAATTTTCAAATCTGATTTACCAGCATCTTTAAGCAATTGTTTTGCTTTTGCCACATCATAGTTATAAGGTTGCACTGTCTTATCATAACCTGGTATGAATGATGGAAGTGGGCTATTTGCTACGCTTGCATATCCTTGATATAAATACTTAACTAATTCATCGCGATTTATAGCATGTGATATAGCCTCACGAAGCTTAGGATCATTAAATGGTGCTCTTGAACAATTAAAGGCCATATAATTAATATTCATTCCATCCGCTTGATATATTTTCATATTACTAGATTTTAATTTAGCTATATCATTAGGATCAACACCATCAATTATATCTGTTCCACCAGTCATTAAATCACTGGCACGAACTGAATTTTCTTTAGTAAACTTAAATACTACGTTGTCAGCCTTTGGTTTAACTCCCCAATATGAATCATTTCTCTTAAGTTTTAACGATTGATTTTTATCCCAAGATACAAAAGTATATGGACCTGTTCCAACTGGATTCTCCATTAATTTACCTTTGTATTTTGCCACCGCAGTTGGACTAAGAACTGGAGCAGCAAGAGTCATTGCGAGATTTGCAAGAAAAGGTGTATATTTACTTTTCAATGTAAATTTAACAGATGAATCGCTTATTTTTTCAATTTTAACTACTGGTCCATAAGTAAATGATGCATATGGCATATCCTCTGTAGCCTTTGGAGGAATTTGTCTTTCTACATTAAATACAACAGCATCTGCATTAAAAGGTGTTCCGTCTTGAAACTTAACATTTTTTCTTAAATTAAAAGTATATTCTTTTCCATCAGGACTTATTGTCCAATCTGTAGCAAGACTAGGTTCAATATCTGTTGAACCATCTTTGTATTTAACTAAACCTTCATAAATATTACACATAACTTTTGCTGATTCACCATCATCGACAAAAGCTGGGTCAAGACCTCTAGGATCTGCTCCTTGAGAAAAAATTATTGTCTTTGGTGTTGCAGTCTTTGTGGCAGTAGTTGAACTGCTTCCGCAACCTGTAAGTACAGCACTTAGTACAAGCACTCCTGTCAGCATAATAGCCAGATATTTTCTTTTCATAATTGTTGCCCCCCTAAAATATATAACTTCTTTTAATCCATTTATTGTAGCCTATTCTACCATCATGTATTTTAGAATGCAAGTTTTATTTTTATAAAATCATTTTTTTATGTATTGGTGCTATATATGACATAAATAATGTCATAAAGTTTATTTTTATGACTTCTATATTTCATATTCCTTCATATTGCATTTATGGCGAAAAAAAATTTATGCATCAATGTAATATGCGAACTATTATATTTTAATAGAACTATAGCATTATCTGGAAAAATTCAATAAAAAAAAGATGAATAGAGATTAGAGCATATCCTCCCATTCATCTTTTTCTTTTAATATACTTACTTTTATCCCTTTAAAATCATATTTTTCTTTTGGTTATATTCTTCTTCTGTAATTTCCCCTCGAGCAAAGCGCTCATTTAAGATATTAAGAGAACTACTACTACTACCTGTATTATTGTAGTTACCATTGCGATCCGAATGGCTTGATAATTTAAATATAGCATATACAATAATTGCAACGAGAATAATTGGTATTAACATCATAATAAAATCCTCCTTTATATTTGTGAACTTTCTTAGTTTATTAAAGTGTATCTATTTAATAATAAACTTTCCATACATTTGCTGCATGACTAGGATATTGACAAATGCTGCTTGCCCCATTTTGATACCCATATCCACCCATCATTCCTCCAAAATTATTGCTTCCACTATTGTTAAAATTTTCATTACTACCATTATACCTATTCATCATACCGCCATAGTTTTGATAATTATTTTCATTTTGTCCTCCATTCCTATTTAATGGGGAATTTGTCACCCCTTGATTATTAGGAGTAACCGTGAATGCTCCATTACGGTTTGCGTATTGAAGACTCCAAGCACCATACCCAATAAGAGCGGCCGTAGAAAAAATTAATACTAAGCTCCAACCTATCTTTGATTTCTTCATAATATCACCCTATCCTTTCATTTTATATAAATTCGCCTTTTTAATTCTAATCAATGAGAATTAATTTGTCTTCCTCGATATAAGTTCATTATATAAAACGATTGTGTGGCAATTGTGGAGAAAAAAAAGATAGAGTAATCTCTATCTTTAATAGAGTAATCTCTATCTTCGTTATTCAAGATTTATCATATCATGACAATATGAATGTAGTAATTAAAATACAATTATTCTAACAACAACTGTCGTTATCATCAGTACACCCACAATTAGGTTCACTTCCTGTAAGTTTCCCAACTATTATTGCCTGTGCACAGCCTGTTCCACTCTTAACATCAATAGCTAAACATGAGCAATTCTTTGCACATGCTCCACATTCCATGCATGAATCTTTATCAATAATTTGTGCTTTACCCTCTTTTAGTTCAAATACACCATGAGGACATACATTCAAACACATTCCACAGCCAATACATTTTTCTTGTATAAGTTTAAGGGTTACCACATTTTTCAAATACTTATGCTTCATAAATATCCCTCCTTAAAAATTGTTAGCTTACAAAATTACTAACTAACAACAGTATGCTTCCTAAAACTATTGAGATGGCGATAAATGGCAAAGCTACTTTCATTTCCTTAACAACTCCAGACAATGAAGTATAAGTTGAACATCCAGTGAAATTCATAGCATAATATGAAGCTACCGATGGTAAAATCAATATATATGCTACTGAACTTAATAAGCTAAAATTAGCACTCCCTACATTTAAAACAATTACTGCTATTGACCATAAAAGCCCAATTAGCCAACCTTTAAATGAAAATGCTCTACCTGGTATCCAGGGTAATAACATAGGTACTACTAGGCAACCTGCCAAAAGGGCTCCAATATAAGCAATTACGTCAATACTTTTAAAATTCCCTATCTCAAGTAAGTTAAATAAAAACATTATTCCAAAAACCATTAGAGAAAATTTTAAAGACCCTACAATTTCAATAGGAGTTAAAACGATTCTATCAAGAAAATTAAATCTTACTCTACGCATTTCTGATGTTGTTTTCATTTCATTATTTAGAAAGCAAGGTATATCTTCTCCTCTAACTGGTCCATAAACAACTTTAAAACCACTTTTCTTTATCATTTAATAACATTTTTTTCTTTTGGTTATATTCTTCTACTGTAATTTTCCCTCGAGCAAAGCGCTCATTTAAGATATCAAGGCACTGCTATTAAATTACCTCAACTTTGTTCATCTTATAAATAGTAGCTATTATAAAAATTATGCTACATATAATGGAAACTATTATAGTAAAAGAATATCCTTCTATTGTAAATAAATTTGCTCCTTCCACTAATTTGTATGGAATAAATTTTCCAATTGTATTTATATTTACAAAAATAGCACTTAAGAAAGTTATCATAATAGTTATAAAACCTGCTGTTACACCTTTTTTTACAAAGCTGCTAAAAAGTGTTACCAAAGTTATATTAAAAAAATAATATACAGACATCAGAAGAGTCGAGTTCAGAATACCTAATAAACTAACCTTCTCTCCTTTTAACAAAATACCTCCATAATAAGAGCATATTATAAATCCTATGAAGGTAAATATTGTTACCACAATAGTATAATGAATTATTTTAGCAAGCACTATTCCAATTGGCTTACTTCCCTTAGAATATGGGAACACGAATTTCTCTCCATTTATCTCATCATTTAAATTACTTGCCAATGTGAATATGATAAACAAGTTTCCTATTTGAAAAAGATCCTTAATGTAATTATTAATCGCACTCCTAGGTGTAGCAACAAAAAGCGAACTTAAATCTCCTGGTAATTGATTCCCTAATATTTTTGGTAGTAACTTTAACATAAATGGTTCAATAATAGCAAATGCAATTATTCCGAATGCTAGTATTATATATTTGTGTTGTCTTTTGGATTCAATTATTTCTTTTTTAAAATACGCCTTAAATGTTGTCATTTTCATTCACCATCCTTATAAAAATGTCTTCAAGATTACTTTTTCTTAAATCATAAGATAAAATAATATTTTCTCCCAACACAAGAAATTTCAAAAGTTCAGATTTAGCAATATCTAAATTATTAACATAAATAGAAGCCTTATTTTCTTTTATTAAAACTTTTTCTACCCATTTAAAGTCCAAAAGAATTTTATCTAAATTTATTTGGTATTTTTCAAACTCTATATCAAATATAGGTTGAATATATTTATTTTTTAAATTTTCTAAATTATCTGAAACGAGTATTTGCCCTTTATCCAAAATACTTACCTCATCACAAATTCTTTCTATATCACTCAAAATATGAGTCGACAAAAAAACAGTGACTCCTTCCGACTTCAAGTCTTTTATAAACTCTAGTATTTCCATTCTTCCCTCCGGATCTAATGCAGAAGTGGGTTCATCTAAAAAAACTATTTCCGGTTTATTAAATAAAGCCACTGCGATTCCTAGCCTTTGTTTCATTCCCCCTGAATATTGTCCTATTTTTTTCTTTGCTACTGCACTTAGCTTTACAACCTCCAAAATTTGTATTGTTCTCTCGCTTATACTTTTCTCTGACATATTTGCTATTTCACCAATAAAGTGTAGGTATTCATTAGCATTCATGTAATTATAAAACACTGGATTTTGTGGTAAATATCCTACTTTTTTTAATAATTGTCTCTTATTCTTTTTAAAATCCTCTCCATCTAAATATATCTCTCCACCATTAAAATTAATTAATCCTGAAAGTATATTCATTGTTGTAGTTTTCCCTGCTCCATTAGGACCTAAAAACCCATATATTGTTCCCTTTTTTATTTCAAAAGAAATATTTTTTAGAACTTCAATATCTCCATAATTTTTATTAATATTTATTACTTTAATCATCTTATTCACGCTCTCTTCCTATTAATAAAAAAGCTATTCCACCTATCACTTGAATAAAAACTATAATTAAAGCCCATCCCCACTTAGGTAAAAATTTCACTTTGTCCTTTATTAATCTATATAAACAGAAAACCACAAGACTTAGTTCCAATATAATTATAGGTGCAAGTAATTTTATTACGTCTATTAATGCCATTCCTTCAAACATATATTATTCCCCCTTTTATATTTTCATAACTATAACGTTATAATCTTCAAAAAGTTCATAAAAAATTAGCTACTAATTTCTTAGCAACTAATTCTTCCTTTTGTTATTTAAGATTACTCGTGTTACTAATAGATAAATAAGGAGATTACCTGGAGTATTAATCAATGCAAAAGTTCCCCAAAGCCAATAATATTTTACTTTACGCTTTCTTGCATCAAAAAAGACCCAAGTTCCTTGTATTAATAATATAGGAATAGCTATAACTAGTAATATAATTAGTTGATTATTTGAAATCCCCATTAAACTTCACTTCTCTTTCTTTTGCTAACTGAAATAGGTATTATTATCCAAGGAGCAATGATTACAATAAGAATCTGAGAAATAATCAGTATCTTAGAATCTATTTTAAGTATGGCCATGGCATATAAAGAAAGAATTATAAAGGATGATAATATAAACAAAATGAATTCTTTATTTTCCTTTCTGTTTTCTCTTATAAGCTCGCCTTGCTCTATTATGCTTAAGGTATCTATCGGAAAATCAAATATGTCTTCATTTAGCACATCTATTTTCGTGATCGCGGAACTTAGCTTACTTCTATATTCAGAGGCTTCATCACTATACTTTAATTTATTATCAATATTCTTCGTGGCTTCATTATAAAATTCATCAATTAAAGAGTTCTCAATTTTATCAAAATCCTTCATTTAAATAATCTCCTTTCTTTCAATTTCTTTTATTATATATTTTACTGCATTATGAAGTCTTGACCTAACTGTTCCAATGGGACAGTTTAGTATTTGTGATATTTCTTCATATTTGTAACCATAATAGTTCTTTAAAATAAATACAGCCCTTTTCTCATAGGGTAGCTTTAAAATTATTTTCATTATCTCTTTATACTCATAATTTGCTATTACAATATCCTCTACTTGTTTTCCTTTATCGGCTAAGCTTTCCTCTACTAACTGGAAATGTTTATTCTTTCTTAAATAATCTCTGTAAACATTAGTAGCTATTTTTATGAGCCATGTAGAAAATTTTGCTTTAGGCTCAAACTTATTTATATTAAGCACAGCTTTAAGTAATGCGTCTTGAATAATATCCTGTGCTAAGTTGGGGTCTCCTACCATTTTAACAACATACCCTTTTAAAATATTAATATTGTCTTGTAAAAGCGTGTTTAGAGCACTTTTATTCCCATCCTTAGCTTTATTAATAAGCTCTAGCTCATCCAATAATAATCACCCCTACTAATCCTTAAACGTAAATCTGATTAAAAAGTTCACTATATTTATATTATAGTATAAATTTTTTTTTGGATATCACTTTATACACTATCCTGGTATTAATTCCACCAATTTCTCTACAATTTTAAACCCAAATTTCAGTGTTATTTGAAGAATTTAGTTAAATAATTAACCATAAATTACATTTTAAACACCGATTGACAAATTTATATTTATATTGAATATTAATATAAATAAGATTATAATTTACATTAACAATACTATAGATTTTTATATTTATGTCATAATTTTGTCATATATTTAAGTAAATCTTACTAATTTATAAATTATAAGGAGGCATAACTGATGAATTCTTTTTTATTTTCTAATTCAAATGAAACCCTTGATTATCTAAGTAAATACCCTAATCTTTCATTTGTTATATTTGCAGGGATTCCTTTAATTCAAAATTTATCTTTATCTGTTGGAGATAACGTTATCCTTTGCTCAACTTCTGGCGAATTTTCTTCTAAAGGGTATAAAAACAATGTAATCACTGGTTTTTCATATGACTCCGAACTTGCTGAAATTGTTGAAATATTGTATCCACCTGCTAAAAGTCTTCAACAACTTCAAAAATCATATAAAAAAGTAAAAAATAATCCTAATGCTTTTGCTTTATTACTCTGTGATGGTCTATCTGCTATGGAGGAAAGCATAATAACTACTTTTTATTTTGCTGATTCTAATTTTAAAATTATTGGAGGAAGCGCTGGCGACAATCTTAAATTTGAAAAAACCCTGATTTATATTGGGAAGAAAAAAGTTCATAGCGCTGCTATTTTTTTTGATATGAAAAGACGAACACAACTCATTAAAGAAAATATTTATATTCCTTCCGGTAAAAATTTATTAGTTACTGATGCCGATCCTATTAAACGTACCGTAAAAACTTTTAACAATAATTTAGCATCTGTTGAATATGCCAAAATTTTAGGTATTAAGGAAGCCGATTTACCTAACCATTTCATGAACAATCCCTTAGGTAAAATTACTAAAGATAAAATCAATATAGCTTCACCTATGAAAATAAATCCAGATAAATCAATTACTTTTTATTCCCAAATACTTCCTAATACCTTCGTCGAGGTCTTGCAGCTTGCTAATTACAATCAAGTTATGAAGGAAACACTATCCTCTGCTGCGTTTAAACCTAGTTTTGTTTTATCAATCAACTGCATCCTTCGTTCTTTAATGTTTTTAGATAAAAATTTATGGGGAAGTGTAGATTCAAATCTTTTATCTCTTTGTAAAAATCAAACAGGATTTATTAGCTATGGTGAACAATTTTACCAAAATCACTTTAATCAAACTATGGTACTTTTACTAGTGGAATAATAGGAGGTATAATAAAATGATATTTAATTTTAAAAATAAAAATACAGACAAATTTGCTCAGATATCACCTCCACCTAATAAAGCAGATTGTAAATCATTAGAGTTCAATAATTTAGAAGAACTTTTTGAACTATCTAATCAAACAAACATACAAATTCATAATTTACTTAAAGAAGAAGGGACAATAACTTTCGGCTTTTCAGATCTGCTAAATGGTACAAGCTATACAACCAAACAAATTGAAGAAGTAGAATCTTATTTACAATCGTTATCACAAAATGCAAATGACACCCAAAAACAGGTATCTGTAGTTTTTCAGAGTTTAAGCCATTCATCTCAGGAGGTTTCTTCTGCAAAGTCTGGTATTAACAATTTAGCAGTTGAAATGAATAATGTTTCTACTGTATTTGAAAGTTTATTAAGCCTTTTTAATCAAATGCAAAACCAATATACTAACATAAATAATTTTGCTACAATTATTACTAACATTGCTAGTCAAACCAATCTTCTTTCCTTGAATGCTGCTATTGAAGCTGCTCGAGTAGGGGAAGCTGGCCGTGGCTTTTCTGTTGTAGCAAATGAGATTAAAAAATTATCTGAATCTACTAAAAATAGTGCAACAGATATAATGAATGCATTAAAAAATATGGATGTTATTATGGGTTCATTAAACAATAAATCTATTGAAGGTAAAAAAGTTATGACCAATACCGTTAAACATATTGATAATTCTACTACTCTTTTAAATAATATTGTTCTAGCAGAAAACGTTGTTAATAATAATATGCAGCAAGTTGAAGAATCTCAAAATTTAAACATACAGAAAATAGAACAAATAGCCAAAAACTTAACAAATGTTAGTGATCGTTCTAAAACTGAACGTGAATACCTTCAGAAACTTATTTCTTCAGTTCAAGTAAAGTCTGATTATTATCTTCAAATTCTTAACCATTTAAATCAAATTAATATTTTTAGTGAGCAGACAAAAACATTATAAAGGTATTAGTTATAGTGTCATTTGCAATTTAAGCCGCATATTATATACTGACTAATTATAGGAAGTGATAGTATGTCAAAGTGTGAAAAAAACCTTCATAATGATGAATGTCCTAAAGATTGGTGTGACGATCGTTTTGATCCTTGGTGCGATCCTTGGTGTGATCCTTCATGCGATCCTTCTTGTGATCCTAAGTGTGAAAAAGAGCTTGATCCTTGCTGTAAAAAAGAAGACTAATATGAAAACAGAGTTGATGTTCAACTCTGTTTTTTTGTGGTTCTCAAAAATTGTTAACCAGGAATATCTGTTTTCACAAGTTGGATATACACTCTTGTGTATGTGATTATATTAATTCACATACACACATAAGACAAAATACTTAATATAACTTGCATTATATCATAAAATGTGATACTATAAGCATGACTTAAAAGAATAGTAAATAATTGAATACAGATATATTTGAAATGTTATTTTTAAAATATAGTATTTTGATTCAAAATTAAAATTTTATTGTTTAATTATTTTAAAATTCTTTAAGAAAATTAAAATTTCGGAGGTATACATTATATGAATGGTACAGTTAAATGGTTTAATGGAGAAAAAGGGTTCGGATTTATTACAGGAGAAGACGGAGTGGATGTTTTCGCACATTTCTCTCAAATAAATTCAGATGGTTACAAATCACTTGATGAAGGTCAAAAAGTTTCTTTTGACATAGTTAAAGGCGATAAAGGACCACAAGCAGAAAATATTACTGTTATATAACAATAAATATTTTAACCATTAAATAGGAAACTATTTAATGGTTTTTTTCTATTTATGTAACTTATAAAATATATTGTGTATGTAAAATATAAATATAAGTTATAATTAAGTATTATATTGGGTAATAATATTCAATAATGTAAAAGATAACAAATGGCCTTATTATTTAGGGGGGGATATTCAAAATGAATAAGATGTATTATCTATTAATTTTTATACCTATTAGTATTTTATTTCACTTTATGCAAATAGGAGGACCTAGTGTTCAATTTTTAATAACTGCACTAGCGATAGTACCGCTCGCAGCATTACTAGGAGAAGCCACTGAAGAATTATCAAAATATACTGGAGCCAAACTTGGTGGGTTTTTAAGTGCTACATTCGGCAATGTAACAGAGCTTATTTTATCATTTTTCGCATTAAAGGCAGGTCTATTTGATATTGTTAAAGCATCAATAGCAGGCTCGATGATAGGAAATGTGTTATTAGTATTAGGTCTGAGCATGTTTATGGGAGGTTTAAAAACCAAAAGACAGACATTTGCCAAAGAGGGTGTAAACACTTCTGTAAGTTTGCTTACTTTAGCCGTAATAAGTTTAGTTATTCCTGCCGTATGTACAGGAAATTTAAGTACAACAGATTTAAACCCGGTTAACTTTGAAAACCTTAGTGTAATCATAGCAATAGTAATGCTTATAGTATATTGTTGTAGTTTATATTTTTCATTTTTTACGCATAAAGATTTATATGGTGTAGACCATGAAATTTGTGAAAAAAGATGGAAACAATCTACTGCTATAACTATTTTATTAATAGCAACATCATTTGTAGCTATTGAAAGTGAATTATTAGTAGGCAATATAGAACCAATGACTCAGCAATTACATTTATCCAAACTATTTGTCGGACTAATAATAATACCAATTATAGGAAATGCTGCGGAACATGCAACGGCAGTAACTATGGCTATTAAAAACAAAATGGACATTGCTATAGAAATAGCTATAGGTTCAAGTTTACAAATAATTTTGTTTATAGCACCAATATTAGTTTTGATAAGTTTACTATTTAAACCTATGGCACTAATATTCAATACATATGAAATAGTGGCTTTAGGCGTAACCGTAATTATAGCTAATAAAGTCTGTAATGATGGAGAATCCAATTGGTTAGAAGGACTACAGCTAGTAAGTGTTTATATCATACTCGCCGCAACATTCTTTTCAATTTAAAATGAACAGTTTAAAAACATATTAGTATTTGGAGATGATCAAATGATAAAAGAAAGTTTTAATGACTATGAGTTAAGCAGTGAGATATTAAAAGCAATTAATATGTTAAATTTCAAAGCTTTAACAAAAGTCCAGGAGCAAGTTATACCAGCAGTTTTGGCTCAAAAAGATGTAGTCGTAAAATCACAAACTGGAAGTGGTAAGACTGCAGCCTATGCCATTCCTATTTGCCAATTAGTTGATTGGGAAGAAAATAAACCTCAAGCATTAGTGCTTACACCCACAAGAGAACTTGCTATCCAAGTCAAAGAGGATATTTTTAATATAGGTAGATTTAAAAGACTTAAGGTAGCTGCAATTTATGGGCAATCCCCTTTCTATGATCAAAAAAAGGAACTTAAGCAAAAAACACATGTAGTAGTTGGTACACCTGGCCGTATTATAGATCACATAGGAAAAGATACAATTGATCTATCTAATATAAAATATCTTGTAATAGATGAGGCTGATGAAATGCTTAATATGGGATTTGTAGATCAGATAGAAACAATAATAAATAGCTTGCCTAAGCAGCGTGTGACTATGTTATTATCAGCCACAATGCCCAGAGACATAGATACTTTACGACGAAATTACATGAAAGAGCCTGTATACATTAAAATAGAGGAACAAAATAAAGCGTCAGATAACATATGTCAAGAAAGATATGACGTACTTGAACTTAGAAAAACAGAACTTTTAGAAGATATAACCATAGTAGAAAACCCTGATAGCTGTATAATATTCTGCAATACAAAACTAAAGGTAGATTCAGTTTATAATAAACTAGCAAATTTAGAGTATACTTGCAAGAAAATACATGGTGGTATGGAGCAAAGTGATAGATTAAGAGTAATGAATGATTTTAAAAAAGGCTATTTTAGATATCTGGTAGCTACAGATGTTGCAGCTAGAGGGATAGACATAGATGACATTAGCCTTGTAATTAATTATGATATACCAGAAGACAAGGAAAGTTATGTTCATAGAATAGGAAGAACTGGCCGCATAGGAAAAATAGGCCATGCTATTACTTTTGTAACAAAAAATGAGTTTAGGTTTCTAGATGATATAGAGCACTATATTGGTAAAGAGATTCTTTTGAAGGAACACCCTTCACCCGAAATCGTGAATAATTTCAAAGAAGAGTTTGATGATAAAATGAATAAAAGGCCTGAAATTAAAGAAGCGAAAGGCGCAGAACTCGACAAAGAAATTATGAAATTACATATTAATGCTGGTAAGAAAACAAAGATGAGGGCTTCAGATATCGTAGGTACACTTTGCAACATTGAAGGCATGACAAAGGATGATATAGGAATCATCAATATAATTGATATATCTACATTTGTAGAAATATTAAATAATAAAGGTGAATTAGTATTTAACGTGTTACAAAAAACTCCTATTAAAGGCAGACTTCGCTCTGTAAGTAAAGTGATATATGAATAAAAAAGTAGCAAGCATCTAATTACCTTTGTTAAATCTTCATAAAATCTTCATACCCTTAGACTATATTATAATTATAGATAGTTTAAGGAGGTGTTGAAATGACTGGTTTAACTCTAGCTCAATGCATTCATGCATGTAGTATGCATGGTCAACTATTAGCAAACTGTATAAAAATGATGTTACATATGTAGAGAAAATTGTTATACTTTCCATCAAAAGGCTCGTGATTAATTATTGTCATTAGTCTTTTTTTTTATAAATAAAAAGTGTAAGTGGCCCTGTTTAAATTTAATTTACATCCGTTGCAATTAATAGAACATCATCTATGGAGAATCCATGGATGCTCTCAAAATTCGAATAATTATTTTTTATCTTTTTATAGAGCTTTCTTGTATATGACATTCTAAAAGAATAGTATTTCTCAATATTTTTAATATACTCTTTGCTATATAAGTTATAATTCTGTGAAATTGCTTCAAAAATAAGGGAAACTAAGTTTTTCTTTAAAAAATTCTTCATTTGGGATTCCTTAGAAATAAAACCATCATCTAAATCCATTATCTTATTAGAAAAATCAAATAAAGCATTAGTAATACTGTCTAAATTCCATTTTTCAGAGGTTTGAGAAAATATAGTCATGTGCCCATTCTTTAGATCTTCTTTTGCATCCTGTAAATCATCACAAAACTGAAGTAGAGTTCCATAAGCAAATATAAAATCTGCTTGCGCATCATTCATCCCTCCATGAACCAGGTAGGCATCTGCAAGTACGGAGGTACCACCTTTTTCAGTACTTATTCCTAGGATATCCATCTCATAAGGTGATCTCATACCCTTTTGCTGTATAAGACTTTTGCATTGAGCAGCATGTATGCATAAAAGCCCCTCATATATCTCCCTATAGCAATCCCTAGGATATTGACTCTCAATTATACTAACTAATTTAAATAACCCTTCTTCGTAGGGGTTGCTCCCTTTTATTTGTTTACCTTCTAACCTTAATTTAAATCTTTCATTTATTGCTTTCTTTTCTTCAAAAGATATTTCAGTACTGTCTAAATAATTATCAGTATAGGGGTAAAGCATACTATAAGCAAAAACTGATGGGGTACACTCCACCTTAATGTCAAAAAGAACTTGAAGTATATTCATAATCCAAACATTTCTTAAGGCTTGGACCATTTTATCTAAAGTTATACTATTATCAAATTCTTTAACATCACAAATAAATGTATGAGTTATTGATGGAAGTGATTTTGAGAAATCGCCATTAATTTCCTCCTCAGTAAATCCGCAAGAATGCCCAAAGGTTTTTATCATAGACCATAAAATATTTCTCCAATCCGCTTGCTCATTTTCATTTTTAGGACATTTTTTAAGATGAAAAAATAGGTCATTTAAAAACTTATTCATATGCTTCTCTTGTAAAATTTTTTCTTTAAAACTAATTTCCACCTTCAATGTAGGGAAACATTTATCTGTATTCCACCATGATTTTATATTTTTCTCCTTAAATTTTTCTACAATATTTGATAAAATTAAGTTATCCATAATTCACCTCTATTTTCCAATTATAATAAAATAAGCTAGATTTGTATAGTACCTTGCTATACTTTTGAAATTAACTTAATATTTATATTAGTTTGTTATGGAATAACAATCATTTACAAAATTAATTCACTTAATAATGAGACCTAATATGCTTGACAATGAAATAGCTTGCATGGTGGTAACCCTTGCACCCTTAACATCTGCAATATTTACTCCAATACCCTCAATTTCACAACTAGTAAAATCTATTCCTTTAAGACTTGTGAAATTCATTTGAGATTGAATTAGATTAGACTCTAGAAATTCAACTTTTAAAAATTTTGAATTTTGGAAATCTGAAGAACGTAATTGACACTCAACAAATGCAACTTGCTTACAATTAGAATAACTGAAAAAGGCAAATTCACCATTGCAATTTTCAAAAATAACATCTCTAAGAGTGGCTTCATTTAAATTAATGCCAATAATTTTACAATTTACAAATTCTACTCTATGTAATGAAGCTTCATTAAAATCTACATTTGATAAATCACAATTTTCAAATCTCACATCCATCATTTCCAACCGCCTAAAAGTTATTTTATTGAAAATAACCTTTTTAAATATTACTTGTTTAAAAGTTACCCTGTCTGCTTCATGATTTTCTAAGGTACAATCACTAATTGTTCCAAAAGAAAATATACTCTCATCCTCAATATTTTCTTTAGACAATTCTATAATATCTAAATCGCTATCAAATCTAGGTCTTAAAATTTTTGTTTTTATTTTATTGTGTTCCATATACATTCACCTTCCATTTACTCTAAAATAAATAACCCTACAAACGGGTATGCTTTAAATAAATATTTTATTTCATAATTACAAATATAATTATAACATTTTTTTATAAATTAAAATTAAAAAAATAATGGATAAATACATATCATAAGTTTCTTTTATAACTAATTCACCCATTCCAAAAGTAATAACAATTTAAAATATAAATAACAAAATCCTTAGAACACCATATACTATATTGTAAATACTTTTAGGAGTTAATTTAATGTATATTGACAATGATTTTATTAGATTTTATGATCCAAGTTACGACTATAGTAAGCAAACTCAAGATCTCCCTTTAGGGTGCCCGTACAGAGAAATGGCTCGCCCGGCGCCCTCTCAACAAGGACAACATGGAAGACCCCCGGTAGGCCCGACTTCTCCACCTCCAAACTTTACACCACCTCAGCCTAAAACGCAACAATTTGGTGCTACCCCTTTAGCTGTAGATCAAGGTGCAATTAGATTTTGCCGCTTTAGAATGACATATATATGGCCAAGAAGGGGTGACAGTTTCTGGGCATGGCTTACATTTGTGGGTCCTAAATCTGTAGCAGGCTTTCGTTGGAATAGAAACAGATGGGTATATTTCGGAATGGATCTTAGAGATATTAGTAGTTTCCAATGCTTTTAAAAATAAAGGAATAGAGGAGTTAATATGATAAGTTTTAAACCTTTTCACGGTATGGTTACAATGATTAATGATTTTTGGATAGATGCAAGTGGAAAAGACTTAGGATGTTATAAATTAATGTCAGTAGAAAACGGTTATGGAAATTTAGTGAATTTCGTAGTGACACCAACTACTTATTTTGTAGACCATGTAATGGTGTCACCTGGCGATATGGTAACTGGATTCTATGATGCAAATGCAGCTGTTCCTCTCATTTTCCCACCACAATTCAGAGCAATTGTTATGGCAAGAGATTCACTCTATCAAAATGTGAAAGTAGACTACTTTAACGATCAATTGGTTAGTAGCGATAATAACTTAAAATTAAACATTGCCCCATGGACACAGATATTACTTGAAAACGGGCAATCCTTTACCAAAGACCCAATAAATCGAAATCTAATTGTTATTTATGGCGCTACCACAAGGAGTATACCAGCCCAAACCAGTCCCTATAAAATTATTGTTATGTGTTAGATGTTTTGAAAGAAACATAATTTAAAAAAGACTTACCAAAAGGCAAGCCAAATACATAAGATTACCTGTCAAAGCCTCAGGTAATCTTATATATTAATATATTAATATACTTCTTTGAATTTATGTTTTTACATTTCTAAGTTCGCCAATAAATCCTTCTAAATCTTTAAAACTAATAATATTCCCCATCCTCGTGTTTTGTTCATTAATTCCGCCCAGAATTTCCTCAACTGAAGCAGCTGTTTCTTGTGCCAGCTGAAATTTGAAGTCCATTAATCTCTATGGATACTTCTTCTATTTTGCTTTTAATATCCCCTAAAATATTAGAAATTTCTAATTAGCACACAAACGAGAATACATCGAAAAATTTTAATTATTTATCCATATAGTCTCTTGTCAAAGGCAAATCATTATTTACACCTTTAGCAAATAATATCTGATGAAGATTGATATTGCCACAATTAAAAGATGCAGCACAAGAATTTAGATATAGTCTCCACATCCTTATAAAGGTTTCATCTTTACTTTTCTCTATTATAGGAAGTGCTTCTTCAAAATTTTCAGCCCAATGTTCGAGTGTCTTTCCATAATGTCTCCTAAGGCTTTCTAAATCTATTAATTCAAAATTTTGCTCTGCTATATCAGTTATAATATTCTTGATTCCAGGTACATGACCACCGGGGAAAATATATTTGTCTATCCATGTATTGTTACCACCTTCATTTACTCCTGTTATACAATGAAGTAGAGAAAGACCTTTGTCCTTCAACAAATTTTTTACTATACTAAAATATTCAGACAAATTTTCTTCTCCTACATGCTCGAGCATTCCTATACTAACAATTCTATTAAAACTTACATCTCTTATTTCTCTGTAATCTTGAAGCCTAACTTCAACTAAATTTTCTAGTCCTTCTGCTTTTATTCTTTCATTAACACTTTGAAATTGTTCTGAACTTAATGTAATTCCAATAGCCCTCACCTTATATTGTCTTGCCGCCCTAATTATAAGTTCTCCCCATCCACATCCTATATCAAGTAGGGATTGTCCTTCTTCTAAGTTTAATTTTTTTAAAATATGATTTATTTTATTGATTTGGGCTTCATTTAATGAGTCTAGATCATTATTAAAATATCCACAAGAATAATTCATGCCGTCATCCAACCATAACTTATAAAAATCATTACCAATATCATAATGAAATTCTATATTATCTTTGCTTCTTTTTATGCTGCTTTTTATTTTTTTTATTAGCTTTTGATATATTGCACTTTTTTTCAAAAAGCTTTCTTTGTTGTTATATAAGGACTCTATAACAGTCTGTATACTCCCCTCTATATCTATTTTTTTTGTCATATATCCTTCTCCAAAAGCTACTGATGGATTATTCATAATGTCCCCTTTTAGAATTGGCTCATTAATAATAATTTTAAATTTCCTCTTACCTTCTCCGTACTTTTCTTCACTCCCATCCAAAAACTTAATTTCAAACGGATCAGAAAACATGTTTTTTAATAAAGTTTTATAAAACAATTTATCTGCAAACAAAATTTATCACTCCTCAATTATATGTTAAGGTAATGACTGATAACCATAATTTACTATTAATTAGTTATGTACCTTATAATTATAATAATCAATCTTCTTAGGTATACCATTCTTTTAACTAGCAGTCAAAATCAATACTCGTTTACTTTCTTTCTCTAATTAATAATAAAACTCAATATCTTGTTAGCTATGTCTTCTACTTGCCCCTCCAAAATATGACTTAACCCAATATTTATATCTATATTGGCAATTTCTATCCCTATAAAATAACCCTTAATATTCATTTTATACATATTCACTAATTCAATTAATCCTAAAGAGTGAATAGATCTACTTTGCCCTTTAACCTTTTTTATGTCATCTAAAGTTTTAAAAATTACTGTTCCCGGTAAATTCCCATAATATGTTGAATCAATAATATAAAATACATCTTGCTTGTTTAATTTTGAAAAACAAAATTCCACATCTGTTTCCCCAATAATCGTCTCTATATCTTTATCCTCTAGTTTATTTTTTATTTTTTCTAGAATTATCACTGCTACTGCATCATCCATCATTAACCTGTTTCCTATAGCAATAACTTTTTTACCTATATTAGTTCAACCCCTTTCTAAAAAAAATCCTGCTATAAACAGGATTTCTTATTTGTGGATACTTATTTTTTTATTTACCTCATGCAAAACCCATTCACTCAGTTCATCTACTCCTTGGTTTTTTGTACATGAGGTTTGAAAAATCTTTGCCTTAGAATTTATTAGTTTAATATCTTTATAAAACTTTTCTTCCTTAAAATCCGTAAATCTAATTAAATCAATTTTATTTAAAATTATTGCTGAGCTTTTTTCAAACATAAGTGGATATTTTAAAGGTTTGTCATTTCCTTCCGCCACGCTAAGAACGCAAATCTTTATATCCTCACCTATTTCAAATTCAGCAGGTGAAGTATTGCATCCCACATTCTCTATAACAATTAGATTTACCTCTCTTAAATCAAAATTCAAAGATGCCTCCCTTACCATTCCTCCATCTAAATAGCAAGGCCCTGCAGTATTAATTTGCACTACTGGAACTCCCATAACTTCAATTCGTTCTGCATCCTTAGTCGTATATATATCTCCTTCAATTACTGCCATATTCAATTTTTGTTTAAGCTTTGGAATTAACTTCTCAAGTATTGAGGTTTTACCAGATCCTGGAGCACTCATTAAATTTATAACAAATATACCCTCTTCATCGAAAAGTTCCTTATTTTCTGCATGAATCTCCTCATTAGTATTTAACATATTAATCTTTATTTCACTCATCTCTATTCTCCTTCTATTATATAAAAATATATCTTATATTTTATTTCAAATATCTTAAGTAATATTTATATAATAGGGCTCACCGTATTCTGTATTAACATGGGTAGCACAAGATATACAAGGATCAAATGAGCGTACAATGCGACCTATCTCCACAGGATTTTTAATATTTTGAATGTCAGTTCCAATGAGAGCGCTCTCAAGAGCTCCGCGCTGCCCCATCTCGTCTATCGGTGAAAGATTCCAAGCACTAGGAGTAACTATGTCGCAATTTTTTATAACTCCTTTTTCTATAGTAGTCCAATGACCAAGGGCTCCACGTACAGCATCACAAAGTCCTATTCCCTGTGCGCTATCTGGAATAGTATATTTTTCCTGTACTGCTGGTATAGGCTCTATGTTATCAAGTATTATAAGCATTTTTTCACAAAGCTTTTTTCCTTCTAATACCCGAGCTTTAAGCCTATCCATGGTGGATATACTATTTCTATAAGAACCTGATAAAATCATACGAGCAAGTGGACCAACCTGTACAACTTTGTCTTTATACCTAGGTGCTTTGATAAATGTGTAGGCTCCCGGCTTTTTAATATCTGTTTCAGTTGGATAATTTGATGGAACCTCACTAGATTTAGAACCTTTATACCAAGAAAATGCTGAACTCTCTGTTATTGCTTTTATATCTAAATTAGCTACCTCACCGTCAATATAACTTGAGGGCAAAACGTACTGCATTTCTTTATTACTCAAATCATGAAATAGTCCATAGGTCAAAAGATTTTTTGTTCCACCACCAATTTTAAAATACTCCGGGTAATAATGAGCTATGATATTTATATCTTCAACCATATTTTTTTTCATAAACTCACTAATAGAATAAAGTATGGATTTCAGTCGTATAATTTTAGAAGCATCCATGTTTGCAGTAGTTCCACCCACAAATACACCATGATTGTGTGGTACTTTCCCACCTATAAGGGCTACAATTTCATGAGCAAGGCGACTACATTCTATCGCCTTCACATAATCTTTATTTATTTTTTCTGTGTATTTCTCAGAAAGTCTGAAATCATAGTCTGAACTTCCTGGAACCACTGTTATATTTACATAATCGGGAAATACAAAAATACAAATTTGCCTCATTATATTTTGAAGATACTCAGCTCCATGTGCAAAATTTCTGCTTTTTACTCCGTTCTCATTTGGCGTTACCTTTAATGCATCTTCTAGTGCCAAACTTGCTACTAAGCCATGTGATGTAGAACATATTCCACATATTCTTTGCGTAAAATATACAGCATCTAATGGGGGACGTCCTATTAACATCTTTTCAAAACCTCTAAACTGAATCCCACCACTTTTAGCATCCACTATTTTATTTTTTTTAATTTCTACTTCTATGCTTAAAGGTCCCATAATTCTAGTTATAGGATCTATAGTTATTTTGGTAGTCACCTTAGTCACCTCACCTTGGAATAAATTTTAACTATTAATTGTTATCAACTCAAATTTTTAAGAATTCTTCAGTACTTAACAAAAGGCTCCGTACCATCCGGGAAAAATTCACTAGCGCAACCTATGCAAGGAGTATTAGCCTCTACTGGCCAATTAATTCTCGAATTCCACAATCCAAGCGGACAATAAGCTTTCGTAATAGGTCCCCTACATCCAACCTTTATCATGCACTCCTTTTCTCCTAACTTGTCTGCAAATACTTTATTATCAAAATATGAGCGTCTTGGGCAATTAGTATGGTTGCTTTCTTTAAAAAACATTATTGGTCGTCCCTTTTCATCTATTTCAACCTTTTTATTAAGAATAATGCTAGCTATAGTTCCCATAACCCACAAAGGGTTTGCAGGGCAGCCCGGAATATTTATTACATCACGTCCAAGAAATTTTCCTAAACTTATGCATCCTGTTGGATTAGGTTTCGCTCCAGATATTCCTCCAAATGAAGCACAAGTTCCAATAGCTATTATTGCTTTTGCTTTCTGCGCCGCTAAATTAATAGCTTCCGCTGTTGGTATTCGAATGCCTTTATAGGTTGCAAATATATTATAGAAGCCCTCATCCATATTAGTAATGGCACCTTCAACTCCTAATATAAAATCTGTATTTAAAACTTCTAAGAATTTTTCATAGGCGACTTCACCTTCTTCTTGCATTAGGCTAGGGCTAAATTTTAAATCAACCATTTCTTGCTCAAAATAAAGAACATCTGGCTGATCTGCATTAAGAAAAGAAATAATATTTCCCATGCATCCGTTAGCCTCCATCCATACAAAATTAATTTTTTTCGACGTGCCTCTATGGATTTCATCTATGGCATTTTTTATAAGTTTTCTTTCATGCAAAATACTCCCTCCTAAATTGAAAAGTTCATTTATTTAAATTTTATTTTTTTATCTTGTATTTTTTTAATCAGCCATGAACATATTTCATCTATACCCTGATTTTTAACACAAGATGTTTCGAATATATCCACATTAGCATTTAAAGATTTTATATCTCTATAAAACTCTTCTTTATTAAAATCAGTAAATTCTATTAAATCTAGTTTGTTTAGAACAATAACACCACTTTTTTCAAACATCAGTGGATATTTTAAAGGTTTGTCATTTCCTTCTGTAGTGCTCAAAACACAAATTTTTATATCTTCACCAATTTCAAATTCTGCGGGGCAAACCAAATTACCTACATTTTCTATTACTAGTAAATCAATCTTATCAAGGGTTAATGTATTTAATGCATTTTTTATCATTTCTGCATCAAGGTGACATGCTCCTCCTGTGTTGATCTGAACCACTGGAACGCCTTGTGCCTCTATTCGCATCGCATCTTTCGTTGTATAAATATCTCCTTCAATTACAGCAATATTTATATCATTTTTAAGCTTAGCTATTATTCGCTCAAGTAGCGAAGTCTTACCTGAGCCAGGTGAGCTCATTAAGTTTATTACATAAATCCCCTTTTCATCTAGCAATTTTTTATTTATGGAGGTAATCTCATCATTCCTTTGAAGTATGTTCATAACAATCTTTATTTCACTCATATTTTAATCTCCTTCTATTGTATTTACATAAAGCTCATACCCACTAATAATACTAGAACAAAATTTATTACACCATGGACAAAGTTTATTAAAATGGTCTATTGGAAATTGTTCTTTGCATTCAAAACATTCTGCTACCGCTCTTACTTTCTCTATTTCTAAAGTTGAACCTTCAAGCATTGTGTCCATAACGCAGATTTCAAATGCAAAGTTTAAACATTCTGCCACAAGACCAGATAACTCACCTATTTTTAACGAAACCTTGTTAACTTTAGTTAATTTATTTTCAATTGCTTTTTCTGATACTATTTGGATTACATTTTGAATTATAGACACTTCATGCATATTTATCTCCTAATTAATTTGTAATTGTTTCTTTATTAGTATATATGTTAAATAATTCATTAAAATGTTTTTACGTGCATCTTAATTCTATTGTTTTCTACACTCACTCCCATGGTTAAAAATTTTTTCATCATAACAAAAAAAGACAACAATTTTAAATTGCCATCTCTTCATTATTTGATTAAGCCATGTCTGCATATTAGCAGCTATCTTAGCTGTTTCAGTATATCTAGCAATATGTCTATCCATGTCTATCCATTACAGAAACACCATTTCTATAATCTCCACTAATCCAAGTTCTCATCTATTATCATTCCTTTCTTAAATAAATTAATGTTGGAATAGACTTATAATAATGGATTGGTTGGGAAGTTAGGGTTTGAGCATCCTATGCAAGGATAATTAACATTCATACACCATGATTGTCCATTATTCCATTTCATTGATGTACAAACATTATCGGTGGTACCCATTACATCCCAATGATAGGAAGCATCCAGTTGCTGCTCCTATTTGGCTAGCATTTCCAGTTCCTTTTCGTGGACACGTACTATGTACAGTTGCCCCATAATATTTAGTAGGTCTGTTATTACTATCTAATGCTGGATTACCAATTAAAATCAGATCCAAAAGAGATTGAATCAAAACAGTAGGATGAACAGGACAACTTGGTAAATTTACTATAGGGTTAGTTGTTTTCCCAGTTAATATAGTTTTAACACTTTGGTCAAGAGTTTGCATTGCAAGATCACCTGAAGCAGTCATAATTGTGCTGTTATATTTCATACTTATTTTATTTAAGAGAACATCATCAATAGTGGTTTAGCATATTCGTGGAAGCTGAATTCCAGATGGCATGTCAACTAACCTTTTTCCACCCACTACTGTATTTAAATAAACTTTTTGTCCCAATTCTTGCGTAACTTTACCAATAATTACGGCCTTTGAACCCAGTGGATGTTTTCTCATAACATTAAGTACCTTTTGCGCATAAGCTTCTGGTACAAAAACACAAAGTTTTCCTTCGTTAGCAATATATAATGGATCGAGTCCTAGCATCTCAGATGCTCCTTTTACCTCTTCCGTAAGTGGCAAATTATTTTCCTCAAGAGCAATCGTCACATTGCTAAATTCACTAATTTCATTAAGAACGGCTGCAACTCCACCTCTAGTAGCGTCTCGAATAACATGGATTCCCGAGTAGGCTTCAAGCATTGTGTCTACTAAGGAATTAAGGCAAGCGCAATCGCTTTTTAAATTTCCTTCAAGACCGAGTTTATTTCTTTCACACATTATTGTCATTCCGTGGTCACCTAATGTACCATTTATTATGATCATGTCTCCAGCGGTTGCATTGGAACAATTAATATCGACATTCTCATAAATTCTACCAATACCAGAAGTATTAATAAAAATTCCATCCACACTACCTTTTTCTACAACTTTTGTGTCTCCCGCTACAATCTTTACACCTGACTTATTAGCTTCATCAGCCATTGTCTTCACAATTTCTTCTAATTTTTTAATAGAGAAACCTTCTTCAATAATAAAAGCACTTGTTAGGTAAAGTGGTTTTGCTCCACTTACGGCTAAATCATTTACTGTACCGCAAACTGCTAATTTACCAATATTACCACCATTAAAAAATATTGGATTTACTACAAAGGAATCTGTAGTAAAAGCAAGTTTTTTAAAATCTATATCTATTTGAGCTGCATCATTCATTTCATTTAGAATATCATTTCCAAAGTATTTAAAAAACACATCATTAATCAATCTATTAGTTTGTACGCCGCCACTTCCATGACTTAGAGTTATAGTGTCATTCATTTGTAATCCCCCTTATATTTATTTATCTTTGTGGTATCTATAATATGCTGCGCAGGTACCTTCTGATGAAACCATGCATGAACCAACTGGATTTTCTGGCGTGCAGAGTTTTTTGAAAAGCGGACAATCTGTTGGTTTAATTTTCCCCTTAAGTATTTCTCCACATTTGCAACCAGGACTACCATCGTATTCTTCATAATTTATTTTAAAATGCTTAAGTGCATCAAAATCTTCATATTCACTATTAAATTCCAGACCACTTTTGGGTATTCTACCCATTCCTCTCCAACTACTATCCACAATGTTAAAAGTTTTTTCTAAATATTCTAAGGCAATAGGATTACCCTCACTTTTAACTATCCTTTTATATTCATTCTCAATCCTATATTCCTTTTTGCTTATTAAGCTTACTAGTGTATTTAAACCTTGAAGTATGTCTATAGGTTCAAATCCTGTAACTACTCCAGGAATATTATAATCCATGCTTAAAAATTCATAGGGTTTCGTGCCATTAATTGCACAAACATGCCCTGGTAATAAAAAACCGTCTATGTTCAATTCTTTATCTTGTACTAAAGCTTCCATAGCTGGTGGGACAATCTTGTGAGCCGTAAAGAAAAATAAATTTTTTATATTATTTTTTTTAGCTTCTATAGCTGTAATCGCGGTCATAGGTGCAGTTGTTTCAAAACCTACTGATAAGAATACTATCTTTTTAGAAGGATTTTCTAATGCCATCTCGAGGCAATCCATTGGTGAGTACACTATTCTTATATCAACACCTTCTGCCTTTGCCTTGCTTAGGGAACCTTTTTTCCCAGGTACTTTCATCATATCTCCAAAGGTTGCAATAATCACATCTTTTTTTTGTGATAGCGTTAGAGCTGTATCTATATAGCTCTGAGGTGTAACGCATACAGGGCAACCTGGCCCTGATATCAAATTTACATTTGGAGGAAGTACATCCCTAATACCATATCTGAATATAGCCATAGTATGTGTACCACAAACCTCCATAATGTTTATTTTTTCATTAGTAATATTATTTAATTTTTCTACGAGTTTCTTTGAATATTCATTGTTTCTAAATTCATCAACAAACTTCATTTTCAATAAGCTCCTTAAAAATATCTATTGTTATTTTTGCTTCATCTTCATCTATCATTTGTATTGCACAACCCGCATGTACAAGTACATATTCATTAACGTTTGCCTCTGGCACTAGATGCATAAATACCTCTCTTTTCATGTTTCCAACCTCTACAACGCCCTTATTTCCGTCTAAACTTAAAACCTTTCCTGGAATTGCTAGACACATTTTTGCTCCTCCTTTTTCTTCTTTCATTTAAATATATTATCCAGATACTTACTTCATACATTAATAAGACAGGAACCGATACTACAATAAATGTAAGAAAATCTACTGATGGTAATAACACTCCCTCTACCACCAGTACTCCTAATATAACCGGAATTTGTTTTTTTCTTAAAATTTTAGAACTTATAAGAGAAAGCTTACCTAATATAACTAATACATATGGTATTAGAAATATAATACCCATATAAAGGCAAAAAATTCCTATGAAATTAAAATATATGCTACCATTCAGCACTGGTATAAGGTAAGTCTTCCCATAGGAAATTAAGAAGCTTAATGTGTGTGGCAATATCATTGTGTACCCAAAAACTACACCAATTATAAATAAACTTAAGAGAATAAAAACATTCTTATACAAAAACTTTTTTTCTCCCTTTGATAAACCAACTCCTACAAACGCCAATATTTCATATATTATAATAGGACTAGTCATAATTAGTGCAGCTATAAGGGATACTTCAAGTCTCGTAACAAACCCTTCTGTTAATTTAAAATATACTAGGCTTAAGTTGAACTTCGCTATAGGTTTCATAAGTATATGAATTAAATAATTAACCTTATCATAAATAAGAAAAGCAGCAGAAGAAATACTGAGGAGACATATTATTATTCTTTTTCTTAATTCATGTAAATGATCTACTACAGACATTTCATTTGCTGCCATACTTTCACCTCATAATATTTGTATTATAGTTATTCTGAAAGTTCTTTAAGGTTACTTAAAGTTCTTTAAGGTTACTTAAAGTTCTCTAAATTTATTTAAAGACTTTGCTTTCCTTGCGTTTATCCTTTTTTTCAAGTAAAAATATAGACCAAATACTTATTTCATAAAGAATTAAAATCGGACAAGTTACAAGTATAAAAGTAAAAGCATCCAAAGATGGAGCCATTAAAGCTATACTAACGAAGGATAACAAAATTGCTATCTTCCTTTTTCCTTTGAGCATCTTTGAAGTAATAACTCCAATTCTTGATAAAGCTATCAATATTAAAGGAAGTTCAAATATTAACCCTACACACAAAAGCAATGTTCCTATAAATGAAAAATATTCATCTGCTGATAGTGTAGGTTTCATAAACTCAGTTCCACAATCAATAAGAAATTTTATTGTAGAAGGTAGAACTAATTTATATGCAAACGTCATACCTAAAGCGAAAAGGACAAAAGACAAAGGTATTATAAGAAATATTAGAAGTCTCTTAGTTTTTTTAGTTAGTATAGGTCCAGTAAATCGTATTATTAAAAAAATAACCACTGGTAAGGCTAATACGAGTCCTCCTAAGACAGAAACCTTTATCTTTGCCATTAAACCTTCCGCTGGGGTCATAAAATGTAATTGCACTCCATTCAGTGGTTTTGTAAGTATATTAATTAACAGATTTGATTCGAGATATACAAGAGAGGTCGCCGCTATAACAATTAAAATTATCCAAAGGATAATTTTTCTAAATTTCTCAAGCCAATGAGCAGCCTGAACAATTAGTTCGCTTTTTATCATAGTTTTACTCCCTAAAAATTATTATTTTACTTCTTCTTTTTTAGTTTCTTCCTTTTTAGTCTCTTCTGTTTTAACTTCTGCCTTGGTTTCTGCTTGGGTATCTGCTTTAGCTTCTGTTTTATCACTCATTAACTCAGATGAAGCCTTTTTAAATTCCTTTATTGTTTCACCAACTGACTTACCCAGTGATGGTAACTTTCCTGGTCCAAAAATTACAAGTGCAATAACTAATATTATTGCGAGCTCCGGAAAACCTATTCTTGGCATAATAAAATTCCTCCCTTTATTTAACCTTTAATTTTTTATTTTCAATTTTACTTTTTAACCATGAACATATTTCATCTATACCCTGATTTTTAACACAGGATGTTTCAAAGGTATCGACATTAGCATTTAAAGATTTTATGTCTCTATAGAACTCTTTTTTATCAAAATCAGTAAATTCAATTAAGTCTAGTTTGTTTAAAATAATCGCACCACTTTTTTCAAACATCAGTGGATATTTAAGGGGTTTGTCATTTCCTTCAGTAGTACTCAAAACAGAAATTTTTATATCTTCACCAATTTCAAATTCTGCTGGGCAAACTAAATTACCTACATTTTCGATTACTAACAAATCAATCTTATCAAGGGTTAACTCATTTAATGCGCCTCTTATCATTTCTGCATCAAGGTGACACGCTCCTCCAGTGTTAATTTGAATCACTGGAACGCCTTGCGCCTCTATCCTCTGTGCATCTTTAGTTGTATAAATATCTCCTTCAATTACAGCGATATTTATATCATTTTTAAGTTTAGCTATTATTCGTTCAAGTAGTGAAGTCTTACCTGAACCAGGCGAACTCATTAGATTTATTACATAAATGCCTTTTTCATCTAATAATTTTTTATTTTTAGAAGTTATCTCATCATTTGTTTGAAGAATGTTCGTAACTACCTTTATTTCACTCATACTTTAATCTCCTTCTATTGTATTTATATAAAGCTCGTATCCACTAATAATGCTAGAACAAAATTTATTACAGCATGGACAGAGTTTATTAAAATGATCAATTGGGAATTCTTGCTTGCACTCTTTGCATTCCCCTATTGCCTTGACTTTTTCTATTCCTAAAACTGATCCTTCAAGCAGTGTATCTACTATACAACTTTTAAAAGCAAAATTTAAGGATTCTGGCATTACACCAGATAACTCACCTATTTTTAACGATACTTTGGTAACTTTAGTGAATTTGTTTTCAATTGCTTTATCTGTTACTATTTCAACAACATTTTGAATTATAGAAACTTCATGCATATTTATCTCCTAATTAATTCTCAATTCTTTTTTTATATTAAAAATTATCTCTGGAATCTTAGAAACCATTGTTTGAGTCATTTCTAGTTCTAAGGATATTTTTTCTGGTTCTATTCCAAAAATAACAACTTCAGGATATTTATTCATCATATTTGCCATTTTTACAACATCCAGTATCTGTACATCATGTATGGAAATATTTTCCTTCAGGTAATTTTTAATATCTTCAGGTTTTATTTTGTATATTGTACCAGGTGTTAAACCTGCCCTTAGACAATCTATAACTATAACTTTTTTGAAATCAAGAAAGAAACCAAGAGTATCCAATGTGGAAGTACCTCCATCTACTAATTCAATAGTAGATGGAAGTTTTTCATTTTCCAATTGTTTTATCACATGTACTCCCACACCATCATCTTGAAGTAAAATATTACCTATACCGATGATGACTGTATCTTTCATATCTAAACTCAAATTGGTTGTACAATAAAGTTTGACATTTCAATTCCTTCTGGAGATATTACATGAACAGAGCACCCTGTACAAGGATCAAAGGAGTGTACTATTCTTAAAAGCTCCACTGGTTGTACAGTATTTGTTACATGAGTTCCAATTAAAGCCTTTTCAATAGGTCCAACCAGTCCTGCATCATCCATTGGTGAAGCATTCCAACAAGTTGGAGTTACTATTTGATATTTAGATATTTTAGAACTTGCAACAGAAACCCAATGTCCGAGAGCCCCTCTTGGTGCCTCTGTTAAGCCTATTCCACTTCCTGAAACTGGTACCCCAAGATTAGTGAATGCACTTGCACCAGCTACTATTTGATTTAGCCATGTCTGCATATTAGCAGCTATCTTAGATGTTTCAGTATACCTAGCCAAATGCCTATCCATTACAGAAACTCCATTTCTATAATCCCCACTAATCCAAGTTCTTGCGAGGCTTCCTGCTTCATAAGCTAAACCGCTGTATCTTGGAGCTTTAAGCCAGGTATAAGCGCCTGTTTTTCCGTAACTTGGGGTTGTTAACTCATTTGCTGGATTACTACCTGATGGTGATGAATACCAAGAATGTCCTACCTGTTCGTTGATATTGGTTTGGCTAAAACTTCCTACAATTCCGTTAGTAACTGTACCAGCAGGGAATAATTTAGTTCCGGTAGCATTTGTATCAAATACTCCATAAGATATTAAATTACCGTAGCCCTTGCCAACTGTGTAATAATCACTATATGTTGATGCCAATTTATTAACATCAGTTTTATATGTATTTGTAATAAATGTTATTATAGTATTTAAATAATTTCTAAAATTTGTTATGTTCGTTGCAGTTGGAAGAGCAGTCACACCTCCAGGAACTACGTTACCCACATGTGGAAGTTTACCACCAAAAATTGCTCCCATTTCATGTGCTTGTCGCCTAATTGACAACGCTGTAACATAATTGTTTATTAATGTTTGGCTATCAGTAGCATTAAATCTGAAATCTTGGCTATACCCTGGCGTCCAAGGGTGGACTTGCGGTCCCTGAACGTAATCCATTAATGCTAGTTGATAGAAATGTAATATGTTACTAGATATAAAGTTAGCCCCTTGTATTAGGTCTCTTAAAAGAAGAGCTTGTAAATTTGGAGTAAATCCTGAAGCAGCTTCAACAGCCTTTGAGGATGCAATGGCATGAGATACTGGGCACACTCCACAAATTCTTTGTGTCAAGAATGCTGCATCTTTTGGTACTCTGCCTACAAGCATGTTTTCAAAGTCTCTAAACAAATTACCCGTAGCTTGCGCAGCTGTTACAATATTGTTAACATCAAGAGTAACTGAAACCTTTAAATGTCCTTCAAGTCTAGTTATTGGATCTAATACTATAGTACTCATCTATTATCATTCCTTTCTTAAATAAATTAATGTTCGGATAGGCTTATAATAATGGACTTGTTGGGAAGGTTGAATTTGCGCATCCTATACAAGGATAATTAACATTCATACACCATGATTGTCCATTATTCCATTTCAATGATGTGCAAACATTATCAGTGGTTGTTCCTTTACATCCAAATGCTAGGAAGCATCCAGTTGCTGATCCTATTTGGCTTGCTTTTCCAGTTCCTTTTCGTGGACACATATTATGTACAGTTGCCCCATAATATTTAGTTGGTCTGTTGTTTGGATCTATTGCTGGATTACCAATTAAGATCAAATCTAAAAGAGATTGAATCAAAACAGTAGGATGAACAGGACAACTTGGTAAATTTATTATAGGGTTAGTTGTTTTCCCAGTTAATATAGTTTTAACACTTTGACATCCTGTAGTGTTTGCTCCTGCAGCCGAAACTCCACCAAATGAAGCGCAAGTTCCTGCGGCTACTACATATTTTGCCATTGGACCATATTTTAAAACAGCTTGTTGCATTGTTAATGGAACTCCATTAACCTCGCCAATTATACAATAGTTTCCACTTGCACCTGTAGGTATTGCACCCTCTATAACAAGTATAAATTGACCTGAATACTGAGTGGCACTTTGGTCAAGGGTTTGCATAGCAAGATCACCTGAAGCAGTCATAATTGTGCTGTTATATTTCATACTTATTTTATTTAAGAGAACATCATCAATAGTGGTTGGATTAGTTACATTTAAAGTAGAGATAGTACATCCAGAGCAACCTGCACCTTGAATCCAAATTATTGGTGGATCAGTTTCTGCTGCAAGAACAGTGTTTACATTTGCAAGATCAAAATCTATATTTAAAGCAACTCCTGCCGCAATAGACCACTTTAAAAAATCTCTTCTACTTATTTTCATAATTATCCCTCCTTAAATTGAAAAATCTGTCGACGGTTTTCCATTGCCTTCAATATACACGAAAAATATGTCGCAAGTGTTGTTATCATGTTAATTTTTGTTAAGTTGTGTTAAGTGGTATTAAATTAATCATCAAACACACATATTATAGTCTTTGATATATTTCTCCCTATATAATAAAAAGATAGCAGCTTTTTAAAACTGCTATCTTTTTATTATAAATTTTATAAATCATTTTCAATTATTTCATTAGCTATAATTATCTGCCCAATTGCTATTCCTCCATCATTAGAAGGTAAGTCCTTATGCGTATAAACTTCAAAATTATTCTGTTTGAGATTGCGATATATTTTCTCCATTAAAAAAGAATTTTGAAAAACCCCTCCACTCAATGCAACTCCATTTATACCTGAATTTTCTCTAATTTTATTGCATATATTTACAGTTATATTAACAATAGTATTTTGAAATTTAGATGCAATAATTTTAGCTGAAACACCTTTTATTTTATCATTTAGTGCCCCAATAATTATTTCATATGGCTCTATAATATACATATCTCGCTTTATTACTTTATAAGTATATGATTGTTCAATATCCATTTCTGACATAGCTTCAAGTTCAATAGAAGCCTGTCCTTCATAAGTAACTTCATCCGTGATTCCAATTATACTTGCCATAGCATCAAAAAGTCTGCCCATGCTAGAAGTCTCTATGCAATTTATATTTGAATTTATAATTTTAATAAGGTTAATAGCCTTATTACCATATAACTTAAAAATCATATCATCAATTTCTTTTTTGCTTTTTTGTAAACTTAAGGATTTATAAATATAAGAAACTGCCATTCGATATGGTTCTTTAATAGCTTTTTCTCCTCCAGGCATTTTTATATAATCAAGATGTGCCACTCTTGTAAATTCAAGCCGGTTACAAATTAAAAATTCCCCTCCCCATATTTTTCCATCAGTGCCATACCCAGTTCCATCAAAACAGACTCCAATAACCTTTTTCACTAAATTATTTTCAAACATGTTACTAACTATGTGCGCATGATGATGCTGCACCGCAATTTTAGGCAGATCATATTCTAATGCATATTTAGTTGACATATATCCTGGATGCATGTCAAAAGCTATATATTGTGGAGAAAAAGAAAATATTTTTTTAAAATGATTCACATTTTTCTTATAATGTTCATAGGTTTCTAAATTTTCGAGATCACCATTAAATTGACTTAGAAACAAAAAACCCTCTTTACTGATACAAAAAGTATTCTTCATATTGGGGCCACAAGCTAGAATATTTTTCATATTACTCCATTTAAAAGGTTCTGGTACAAAACCCCGAGCTCTCCTTATGATAGTCTGCTTTTCATCTACAACCTTTAATACAGAATCATCAACTGGTACATGTATTTCACGGTTATGCATTAGAAAATAATCCACAATACCTGAAAGGCCCGCCCTTGCAGAATCATCTTTATACTCTATCGGTAGCCCATTAACATTTGCACTAGTCATAATAAGCACTTTTATTTTTTCTGAAAACAATAAAATATGAATAGGTGTATATGGAAGCATTACCCCCATAGTATTCTGATTAGGTGCTATATTTTTAGGTAAAGTGCTTTCTTTTTGATTTAAAATTATAATCGGTTTTTTTATTCCAGTAAGTATTTTTTCTTCTAACTTGTTTACTTTGCAATATTTATTAACAGTTTCTATATCCTTTATCATAACCGCAAGAGGTTTAAATGGTCTTTTTTTTCTATCTCTTAATTTTCCCACAGAAGTTTCATTCAGTCCATCACAGGCAAGATGGAAACCTCCTAGACCTTTTATTGCAAATATCTTACCTTCCATAAGCATATTTTGAGTAAACCTTATAGGATCTTCTATATCTATTCTGTTTCCTTTAAAGTCCTCTATCCAAATCTCAGGACCACACTCAGCGCAAGCATTTGGTTGTGCATGAAATCTCCTATTTGTAGGATCTAAATATTCACTATTACACGACTTGCACATTTTAAATTCACTCATTGTAGTATTACCCCTATCATAAGGCAATTCTTTAATTATAGAAAACCTGGGGCCACAATTTGTACAATTAGTAAAAGAATAACCCGTTCTCCTATTATTTAAATTTAGTATATCTTCTGAGCAATCACTACAAGTAGCTATATCTGGAGATATAAATGTTATTTTATCTAAATTCCTTTCACTTTCTTTGATTTCGAAATTAGAATAATTTAATACTATATCATCTTTTATAGTTATTTTTTCTATTCTAGCAAGAGGTGGTGAATTATTTTCAACACATTTCACAAATTTATCTATATCTTCCTTAAATCCCTCAACATCTATATAAACGCCCTCAGAATTATTATTCACCCAGCCTTTTAACTTGAAAGCTTTTGCTAAATTATATACAAATGGACGGAACCCTACACCTTGAACAATTCCTTCAACCACAATAAAACTTCTCTTTTTATCCAAAATACACATCCTTTTATATTTTTTGAGTTTCATAATTCACTCTTATTCGACAATTTACCATAAAATAATAGGACATGCAAGCAAAAAAATAAAGGAAACAAAATATACACTATCTTCACTCTTAATATATTCCTATAATCACTTTGTCATTCGAATATATGACATCGTAATTAGTAGATGTCCTTTTTTTAAAGTAACATTTAAAAACATAATGAATAGAATAATAAAGAAATTAATTTTTTTGGAGGAATAAAATGCAATTAAATGGTAGTAAAACTGAAAGAAATCTTCTTAGTACTTTTGCTGGAGAGTCAAGAGCAAGAAATAAATACACATTTTATGCTGAAAAAGCTGAGAAAGAAGGATATGAATATATAGCCTCTATTTTTGAAGCTACTGCAAATAATGAAAAGGCACATGCAAGAGAAGTTTTTAATAGGTTTCTTAAGATGAATAAAACTACAGCAGACAATTTGATGGATTCTGCAAAAGGAGAGGCTCATGAGAGTACTACCCTTTATAAACAATTTGAAAATGAGGCAAGAGTAGAAGGTTTTATGGAAATTGCAGATTTCTATAAAGAATTACGAGAAGTAGAAGAAAATCATGAAATGAGATTTTTGAAAATATATCAGAATCTTGAGGCAGGCATGATGTTTAAAAGGAATTATGATGCAAAATGGCAATGTATGAATTGTGGATATATTCATATAGGAAAAGAAGCACCTGATTTTTGCCCACTATGTAAGTTTCCAAAGGCTTACTTTAAAATCTATTGTGATGACTACAAATAGGAGGTTATAATATGATAATTAATTACCCAACCCACTATTTAGTACAAGTGCTCCCTGTAATGTCTCTAGATGAGGATGAACCTATATATAATATTGATGATTGTGAATCATTTAAAACATACAGAAATATGAATAAAGATATTTTTTACGATGTTGATGAAGAGTACGTAAATAAAACTATTACTAAAGATATCTAATGTTTCTAATGTAAAACAGCATAGTTAATTCAAAATTGTGCTGTTTTTCATATTATAAATGTATAATAAAAGTTTTTCTTTTTCTATATTTTTTTGCTATATACACCACAAATACATAAACCATTCACAACCTCTCCACCCATATTTCACTGATGTGGTATAATAGTTATAAATTGTTAACAATATTGACACCAAAAAGAAATAATTATTTAGTATTATAGTTAATAGAAGATATTACTTCAAACATAAAATAAACTATACCAAAATATCACTTAGAATAAATTACATGAGGTCAATATTAGGTTGAATTTTATAAAATAGCCTTTAATGGCGGAAATGGAGACAATTTTTTATGATACCTGAAAACAAAAATGTGTCTGAAATGTCGACGACTACTTCAATTTTCATTACACTGTCCATTGTCGCTTCTGTTCTAGCACTAGTGGGAGTTAAAATACTGATAACCACTATGTTATAACTTAGGGATACTTCTACCCCTGATATTAATTAATATCAGGACAATTTCTCCAAATATTTTGCTATATGTGAACAAAAGATGAATGTTTGATTTTTATTTCAATAATGAAAATCCAGTTTAAACTTATACCTATAAGCTAGACACTTGATAAAAAGTGTCTAGCTTATAGTTTTTTTTGTATAATTATTAATTATAATAGAGTCAAGATTGAACATTTCGAATAGTATATTATAAGCTGAATTTTTTTAATATATTTCAGGAGATGATCTATTTGAGTCCTACTATTATTTTATTGTTAATTCTAGCTGCTGCTATATTTGGAAAAGCTAACTCAGTTGCTATTGCTACATGTATCCTACTTATACTAAAACTCTTAGGTTTGGACAATTATGTGTATCCTACCTTAGAAAAAAATGGAATGACATGGGGACTTATACTTCTTATAGCCGCCATACTGATACCTATAGCAAACGGTAACATTTCAACAGATAATATAAAAAGCATATTCACATCATGGATAGGCTTGGCAGCTTTACTTCTTTCATTTTTAACAACGTATTTAAGCGGACAAGGGCTTAACTATCTTACCGTTCAAGGACATAGTGATATTATGCCCGCCATGATAGTAGGGGCAGTTGCTGCAGCAGCCTTTTTAGGAGGAGTGCCAGTAGGACCACTTATTACATCAGGAATGTTAGCTGTATTTGCAAAAATGATTCATAAATAGCATTCAAAAAAACATCTAGATAACAGGTAAATCTGAAATCTAGATGTTTTATACCAATTATTTTTCTTGTTTTACTAGAGCAGTTATTATAGCTGAACTTGCTATAAATAGCAACCCAGTTTGCGGTGCAATCATTGTAAAGTCAACCAATCCATGCCCGATTACTACAGCTTGAATACCCGCTAGCATCGGAACCAACCTACATTTCTTTGTATGAAGTATCTTTAAATCTCGGAACAAATTAATTTTTAAATAAGAATATATTAAAAGCCCACCTATTCCAAGTGTAGTCGTAATAGTAATCCATATATTATGGCCATGGTATAATGTTGCATAATAGTAGCCTTTCATGAAGTTTGCCCCATGCTCAGTTATGCCCATAAGCCCCCAGCCCGTAAAAGGCTTAAGTTTTATCATTTTTAAACATCCTTTCCATATTCCAAGACGACTTATAAATGAGTCATCAAAATTATGGCCAGTTACATTTTTCAATATTTGTGATGGTAAAAAGGCAACTAAAGCTGTAAATATAAATACTGATATAAAAATCCATCTATCTCTTTTATTACCCTTAAGGAGATAATAAATAAAAACTCCAAACAGTAGACCCATAAAAGCGCCACGAGATCCCGTTAAACACAATGCAATAACAAACAAAAATGTTGCGCCCTCATAGAATAATTTAGTAGATTTAGATGTAGTGCTACAAAAATAAATACCTACAAGAATCATTATGGCAAACCAATTGCCCGCTACATTGGGATTTCCAAATGTACTATATATTCTATCATTAAATACTGGCTGAGACGTAATTTCAAGAAATTTCGCCCAAATATTAAAATGAAAATACACATTCATAATTTTTTCAACTATTCCAAAAATTGCTGAGAACATTGAAACATAAACTAAATGCCTACATATATCTTCTACCTTATTTTCATTTTCACAATAATTTTGTAGGAAAATACTAATAATTAGATAAATAAGCAGAGCAAAGGATGTTACAATTGATGGAACACTATGATTTATAACACCTACTATAATTGACCAAATAAATAGTATACAAAGTCCTATATTCCAATGATTTTTGTATATGTTCATTTTTTTAAATAACACCATATATGTCATATATATTGCTGGTATTATGGTCGTATAAGGAGAAATGACTGTTAATAAAACTAGAATGACGATAATAAAACCACCTTCACTTATATATCTCTATATCTTTTATATTTTTTTATAATTTATTCTTATGACTTAAGAATTTTTTACTATTACCTTATAAATTTATTTTAGGTAATATACGATAAATTTCCAATAAAATAATATTTATACTAAGCCATACCCCACCAAAAATATACCCCGCATAAACGTCACTTGGATATTGGGTTTGAAAGAATATTGGATTTAGACCTACAACTAAACAAATAAATAAAGCTATACTCAAGGCTACAGTTTTAGGCCAAGCTCTTTTTACATGGCACACTATTAGATAAACAAAAAAACCATATGCAACAATTGCCATAAAAGATTGATTACTTGGGAAAGTAAATAAACTATTTCCTACTTGGCCAATTGAAGAAGGTCCTAAACGTCTAAAAATATGCCTTAATATGTATTGTAAAACTTCACCACCACCAATTACAATAAATAGAAATTGAATTTCAAGAATTCTATTTCTATTTCTTCTTATAATCCATATAAAGATGAAAATAGTTAATGGTAATAATACTCTAACTGAGGTTAGTAATCCAAAAAAGCCAATCAAAAATGACCATTTGGAGGTAAAAATTGCTTTTACTAAATAAGATACAATAATATCAAATTGATCAAATTCATGTGCTAAATAATCTTGTATTACACCAATTACAAGAACTAAAAAGCCTAAAAAAGCAACTGCTACACCAGCTATAGCAACTTTCATTTTCCCCATAGAATGAAATATAGTTATAGTTCTACTTAGAATTTTATAAGTTGTTTCTATAATTCGTGTCTTATGATTTCTATAGGCGTAAATACTAATTAAAATTATAGATATAATTAAACTTCCAATAATCAAATATTTTGAGATATAGCCATGAAATTTATCCCAATTAGGTCCAAGAACCTTTCCAAGTGAAATAAAAGTAGCAGTCCACAAAAACGCTCCAAAATATGCGTTTACTGCAAATCTTTTATAAGGAATTTCAGTTATACCTGAAAAATATCCTGTTATATGTCTAACTCCAGGAATAAAATATGCTAAAATTAACAATTTATTTCCAGATGATTTAAACCACTTTGATGTTTTTTCCATCTTATCCGGCCCAAGATGAATATAGGAACCATATTTTTCAAAAAATCTCGTTCCTAATTTGGTACCAACGAAATACGATATTGTAATTCCCGATATTACTCCAGCACTGGCAACTATGATACTTATAATCCAGTTCATTTTAGATTGATAAACAAGAAAACCACAGTATGTCATCATTAACTCTCCTGGAAGAGGGAATGCAATTAATTCAAGTACTAAAGCACTAAATAAAATTATATATCCATAATGATTAATTAATCCAATAGTAAATTGCAAAACATCACGCCCTATCCTTAATATTTAAAAAATGTGACAACTAAAACTTCCATACAATTATAGTTTCCATTTTATCATATATTTAATTAATTTAATAATAATTAAATTAACTAACAATAAATACTATTATAAATGACCACATATATGAATATAAAATCATGCCTTACATATATTCTTCCTGATTTACACAATGAATATTCTGTTTAATGCTCGCCGACCTATTATAGCTTACTTTGTCAAACAAGTAAATTATTATCCCACTACATGTAAGCCCTAAAACTGTCCCTGCCAAAACATCTGTAGGATAATGTACATATAAATAAACCCTTGAAAACCCTATTAAAGTTGCTAAACCGAAAAACTCAGCAGCATAATTTTTAAAATAATATGATAATATTCCAGCAACTGCAAATGACGACGAAGTGTGCCCTGACGGGAATGAATAGGATAAAGGTTTTTTAATTAAAAGGTTAAATGCTGGTATATTTGATGATGGCCTTATACGTTTAACCACATTTTTTATTATTTCTTCTCCTAAAATTGCACTTAGTATTAAAGCTCCTAAAGCCATAAATCCTATTTTTCTATATTTTTTATTTATCATAAGTAACGCTATAATTATAATCCATATCAATCCACCGTTACCTAGGTTCGTTAATATAACCATTACTTTGTCCATAATAATTCCATGCATATTATCTTTAATATACAATAATGAAAAACTATCAAATCTTTGTATAAAAGATATCATTTTCATCATTTTCCCCTTTCGTTTGACGGTGTTCTGTAATTTTACCCATAATTCGTATTATATGTTTATAAGATTAAAAACAGATTAAAAAAGTCTTAGATTTACCTTAAATATAAAATAGACAACAATAAAAAATATCTAGATAGCAGATAAATCTGAAATCTAAATATTTAATATAATCGTTATTTTTGTTCCTATTCCTTCTGCACTCTCTACATTTATGATTCCCTTATGCACATCTACAATCAGTTTAGCAATAGATAATCCAAGGCCTGTGCCACCTTTTTCTCTAGATCTAGATTTATCTACAGTATAAAATCTTTCAAATATATTTTGAATTTCATCTTTTGGTATTCCTATTCCACTATCACTAATAATAATTTTCACTGTTTTACCTTGAATCTCCGAGCTTATATCAATCTTTCCTTGCTCTGGCGTGAACTTAATACTATTATCAATGAATATTCTCAGCATCTGCTTTATCATTTGATAATCTGCAAAGATACTAATAATATCATTTCTGTCACTTGATATTATATGAGTGTGATCTATAATCATGCTTTCACTTATTACTTCGCAAATAAGCTCATTAAGATAAAATTGATTTTTCACTATTCTTTGACTTATACTATTACCCTTGGCAATTATTAATAGTTTTTCAACTAAATTTGCCATATTACTTGTTTCAAGCTTAATAGCATGAATAGATTTTTCTAAGGCCTCCCTATCATCTTTCCCCCATCTATCAAGTAAGTTTGCATACCCTTGGATAACTGCAATAGGAGTTCTAAGTTCATGAGATGCATCAGAAACAAATTGATTTTGCCTGTCGAAAGCTTCCTGAAGCCCATCTATCATTTTATTAAAAGTATTACCTAGTCGTTTAAGTTCATCATCTGGACCAGTAACCTCAATTCTTTCCTTTAAATTATTAATACTAATATTATCCGCAGCTTTAGTTATTTGATCAATAGGTTTTAGCATTTTTTTGCTTATGCTATACCCAAATATAATTGAAGCAATAATACCTATAAAATCAGCTATTGCCATCATAATAAATAAAATTTCTAAAAAGTCATACTCGTTGTCCATATTCTTCACTATTTGAATATAAATATATCCATATTCTTTAGTATCAATTTTTAAATTTTTATATACCAGATGCTTATTGTCTTCCTTAGAGATTATTGTTTTATCAAAAGGTTCTTTAACTTTAATATTGTAATTAAATTGGTCTGACATGTTTAGTACCTTTTTATCTCCCTTTAATATCCTTATTGATATATTTTGTTTAGATGGAACATCTGAAATCAATTCTTTGCTCAACAAATCTACATGCTCATTTACAGGGGTAACCTTATTTAACACTATTAATTTAACATCTTCTATTTCTTTATTGGCCTGACTATACAAGTAATATTTTATTCCGTATAGAATCGAGGCATTTAAAATGAGTAATACTAATGAGAACATTAAAGCATAAATTATAGTTAATTTCATAGAAATTTTTGCACTTTTAATAATTTTAGAATTCATAAGCTTAAACTTCATAATTAATCACCTTTAATAACATATCCTACTCCTCTTATAGTACTTATAAGTTTATCTTCAAAACCATCATCAATTTTACTTCTCAAATATCTTATAAACACATCTACTACATTTGTATCCCCCAAGTAATCATAACCCCATACCTTCTCTATTAATTGAGCCCTTGTAAGCACAACATTTTTATTTATTATAAGCATCTCTAAAAGGTCATACTCCTTTTTCGTAAGTTCAATTTCCTTACCACTCCTCATTACATTATGAGCCCTATTATCCATAACTATATCCTTCACTTTAATTTCATCAGTATTATCACTAGTAGGTTTATTCCTTTGATACACCCTGATTCTTGCTAATAGTTCTTCTATTGCAAATGGTTTAGTGAGATAATCATTTGCACCTACATCCAATCCTAAAACCTTGTCCGCTATGTCGCTTTTTGCCGTAAGCATAATTATAGGTACTTGAGACGACAACCTTATTCTTCTACAAACCTCAATTCCATTAAGCCCCGGTATCATAATATCAAGAAGTATTAAATCATACTCATTTTTTTCTGCTATACTAAGGCCTTTGCGTCCATCGTACGCCACATTAACTATATATCCTTCATGATTTAACTCCATCTCAATAAACATTGCCATTAACTTTTCATCTTCCACTAAAAGAATTTTAAAATTATTCAAACTATCACCTTCCTTTTATAGTAAAATATTTACTATATTTTATCTATAAGAAATATATTTACAATATCTATTTTAGTTTTAAGCTTTTCATCTATATCATTATACTACTTTCAAGATTGTGTTTCATAGAGTAAATTCAGAATATTACATTGAAATTATATACCCAATTTGCTGAAACAATAGTACAATTAGTTAGATATCTTGTGTCATAACTGTAATTTTATACTAACAATATAAAGCAATGTGAAATTTTTATATAAAGGGGATTTTGATTATTATGGTAAAGCTTACGATCAAGCCTATGAATGGACCAGATAAAATTATTAACTATTGGAAAAAAGAGAAATTTATTGTAACATGTATTATAATAATTGGGCTTACCTTTAATATAGCAACAATTGTAGGTCCAATTTACCAGGGTAAGTTGATTGACTCCATTACTTATGGTGACAACCTATCCTCCGTAATATTATTGGCACTCACTTTTGTTTTCCTTATAGCAATGATTCAATTAATGCGCTACTTTAAACGTTTTTATATAAGACGTTTTGCTAATAGTACAAATGCTACCATGAGGCTTATGATATACAATAATATAATGCATAAAAGCATTGAAAAGCTAGATAAAGAAAATATAGGTGATCTAATGACTAGAGCCATCTCTGATGTTGACATCTGCGTTGAAGGTATGCGTAAATTTACTACAGAGATATTCGATACTGGAGTATTAATGGTTTCTTATTTTATATCAATGCTCTTTTATGATGTAAAAATCACTGTACTTTCTGCCTTTTTTATTCCAATTGCCATGGTGCTTGCTGAAAAATTAAAAATCATTATATATAAATACACTATTGATTTTCGTACCAAAACCAGCTTTGTTGCAAACATTACATATGATACAATCGAAAACGCCATGCTCTATCGTGCAAACGGCATGGAAGATCAAAATATAGACAAGTATAATGTTGAACTTACGGATTTGCAAAATAAAGCCATTAAAGCCACCATCTTAGAAAATTCCATGCAACCAATTTATAATATTATTGCGTTGTTTGGAATAATTACGGTAATTTACCTTGGAGGCACAAAGGTTATTAACGGTGGATGGACAGTAGGTAACTTTTCTACTTATCTCATTATGTTCGCTGCAATAGCAACTAAAGCAAGTAAAGCAGCTAATCTATTTAATTCTGTGCAAAAATCACAAATATCATGGACACGAATTAAACCCTATCTTACCTTTTACCAAATCAAATCAACCACTTCTTGTATTAATGTAAATAACACAAAACTAACGGTTAACAATTTCAGCTTTCGCTATCCTTCAAGTAAAAACAGCATATTTGAAAATGTTAGTTTCGAAGGAAAGCAAGGCGAAATCATAGGTATTACCGGCTTCATAGCTTCAGGTAAATCTACACTTGGGCTTTCTCTGCTTGGATTATATCCCTATTTAGGTAGTGTGAAGATAGATGGCACTGAGCTTAAGGACTACTCCGAATATGAGCGAAGCCAGATGATTTCTTATCTTTCTCATAAACCACAATTACTTTCTGATAGCATCTATAATAATATAACTCTTGGTATTAAAAAAGATATTTCGTCAGTTCTGAAGGATGTATGCTTTGATCATGATTTGGAGGCTATGCCTCTTTTAGAAAACACTTTAGTTGGTAATAGTGGAATTAAATTAAGTGGTGGTCAACAGGCAAGGATTGCACTTGCAAGAACCCTACTTAATAAAAATAAAATTATAGTTTTAGACGACCCATTTTCTGCAGTGGATATGAAAACCGAAGAGGAAATTTTAAAAAATCTTAAAAATAATTATAAAGATAGTTTAATTATACTTATTTCACACAGGTTAACTATTTTCAACAGAATAAACAAAATTTTGTTTATAGGCATTAATAAAACAGCAAGTTATGGTACACATACTCAGCTTATGAAAAGCAATACCGTTTATAGCTCAATATTCAATTTACAGTCTACTGTTGGTGATAATTATGAAAAGTAGCCTCGTTTATAATTCTATTATAAAAACTATAAAAAAAAGTATAAAAATTGATATATTATTGGTCATTGCTGTTTTCGGTGTTGTTATAGGAAGTTTAATTCCTCCTCAAATTTTAAAACACATTATTGATAACAACCTTGTACCAAAAAGAAGCGACAAACTGCTTAACTTAGCCATAATTTATATGGGAGTACTACTCTTTATAGGTATCTTCGATTTTTTGAAAGAGGCCCTACTTACAGTTTTAGGTCAAAGAATAACCAAAGAAATTAGGCTTGAAATGATGAAAAAGCTTAAAAAAATAAATACAATGTTCTTTTCTGAAAACGGGACAGGTGCAGTTGTCTCAAGGTTTACAAATGATGTTGATGCCATTAATTCCATGTTTACAAGCGGTATTATTGGAATGATGGTAAGCTGCCTCAAAATTGTAGGAATTGTTTTTTCTATCTGGACGTTTAGTGCAAAGCTTGGAATTGGTACTTTACTATTGCTGCCTATTATCTATGTTATTACTCGTACATTTCAAAAGAGAATGCTAAATGCTCAACAAAAGAATCGAATTTTAGTTAGCAAAGTAAACAATCATATTGCAGAAAGCCTAAATAATGTACAGATGATAAAATCTTACAGTAAAGAAAACTATATGGAAAAAAACTATACTGGGTATTTGCTAGATAACTACAAAACCGTGGAGAAAGTAAATTTCTACGATTCTGTATTCTCTCCCATCATACAGCTTATTCGTGCTTTAGTAATTGGACTTATTGTAATCCTATCCACAAAGCAGCTAAACTATTTAGGTATATCACTAGGTATGGTTGCAGCCTCCATTGAATTAATATCCAATTTATTTACACCAATTGAAAATTTGGGTATGGAGCTTCAAAATATTCAACAAGCAGTATCCGGTGTTCATAGAGTGAATGACTTTTATAATCTGCCAGAGGATCACAACGAGGATAGCATACTTAAAGCTGAGGATATTATTCCAAGTCGCGCGACTATAATACTATCTTTTAATGATGTAACCTTTCAATATGAAAAAGGAAACGATATTTTGAAAAATATAAGTCTTCATTTAAACCCACAAGAAAAGGTAACCTTTGTGGGCAGAACAGGTGTTGGAAAATCCACATTATTCAAACTAACTATGGGATTTTTAAAACCCTCAAATGGCAGTATTACAATAAATGGAATTAATGTTTGTAACATATCAAACTCCGAAAAACGTAAAATGTTCGGATATGTTGACCAAAACTTTCATATGATAAACGGCACAGTGGCCGATCAAATTAGTCTGCAGGATAAGAAAATTAAAAAGGAACAAATTGAAAATGCACTTGCCTTTGTGGGACTAACTGATTATATAATAACTTTAGAAAATGGAATTGATACACAAGTAAATAGTGATTGTGTTTTTTCACAAGGTCAAAAACAACTCCTTGCTATTGCTAGAGCAATTGTAACAGACCCACCAATTTTACTACTTGATGAAGTCACTGCAAATCTTGATTCCATAACAGAAAAAAGATTTATATCAGTACTTCAAAAGGCAAGTAAGTCTCACACTATATTATCTATAACTCACCGTTTATCTTCTATAGTTACCTGCGACAGGGTGGCTATTTTAGAAAATGGCATGATTAAAAATACAGGTTCCCCAGAAATGCTTTTAAAAAGTAATAATTGGTATCGTAATCATGTTGAACTGGAAAAATTGACACGTAAATAAAAGACTAAGAACTACCATCACAAATCTGTTTGGTAGTTCTTAGTCTTTTATTCTTATATGAATTAATCTGATTATTTCAGTACTTCCTTATTAATACAATTATCTGGCCTTTCACCTGTAAGCACTTTAATAATGTTGTCGGCTGCAATTAATCCCATGTTTGTTCTTGTTTCCATTGTAGCTGAAGAAATATGTGGAACAATAACAACATTGTACATATTTAAAAGCTCTGGTTCAATGACTGGCTCATGTTCAAATACATCAAGTCCGGCTCCCCATATTTCACCCTTCTTAAGCGCTCTAACTAAAGCTTTTTCATCAATTACAGGACCACTGCATGTATTAACAATGATTGAAGAGTTTTTCATAATAGAAAATTCTTTATCACTAATATAATGCACTGTAGAGGGCGAAATTGGTACATGTAATGAAACAAAGTCCGCCTCCTTTAACAATATTTCTTTATCGACGTATATGGCACCTAGTTCTTTCTCTATTTTATGATTTCTTAACAAATCAGTGTAGAGTATCTTCATATCAAAAGCCTTAGCTTTCTTTGCAAAATTAAAACCAATTTGCCCTGCTCCCACAAGCCCCAATGTCCTACCAGTAATCTCTTTGCCTAGAAACATCATAGGATCGCAAGACTCATAAGCTCCATTCCTTGTAAATTTATCTGCGGCTACAATTCTTCTTGATACCACCATAAGTAGTGTCCATGCAAGATCAGCAGTAGCATCGTTAAGCACTTGAGGGGTATTTGTAATTATTACTCCACTTTTAGTTGCCGCTACTAAATCAATGTTGCTACTAGTAGCACCGTAGTTAGCAAATATCTTGCACTTATCGCCCGCTGCCTCAATCACCTCTTTATCAATATTATCACTTAAAAGACATAATACTGCATCCCTGCCTTTTACCTTCTCTAGTAGTTCTCCTTTTAATAAAACTCTATCACGAGGATTAATTTCCACATCAAAATGTTTTTCTAAAACCTTAATAGCCTCATCTGGAATTCTTCTTGTTAAGTAGACCTTTTTCTTATCCATATATTCCACCTCCTATAAAACTACAAACGATATTCATGACCTCTCAAATATAAGTTCATTTTTAAGTTTTCCAACTTCTTTTATAATGTTCATTTTTCTAAGACAATAGGTGATTTTCCTTGCCTTAAATACATTGATTTTTAGGGCTTTAGCCAAATGTTTATTTGTAAAATTTTCTGGTAATTCTTCAGGTAAAAATCTTAAGAAATCTTTTTCTTCGTTAAATGTTATTTTTTCAACTACCTCTATAAGTTTTCTATCAACTATGCTTATACCTTTTCTTCTCCAACTTCCTTTTCCGTCTTTGCATCTTATTTCTTCTTCCTTAGTCATTAAAATTTCTAATATAAAATTATCTGATACCATCAAATCAGGTATTCTAATTAACTCATCAAATAAATCCACCAATTTACCTTTTTTAGGCGATTTACGTCTTGTAATTATCGTATCTTCACATTCTGTTGTAACTATATATTTTTCAATAGCTATAGGATGTACTAGCATAACCTTATTATATTTAATAAGATCCCTAAGCTTACCCCTTATTGCACTAAAATTTTTGGTTTGTATTTCAATTAATGAATCTTCCCTCACTAAATCAATTACATATTTATCTACTTTTACTTCAAATCGATCGCCTGGCATAACATACCATTGTTTAATGGATGAATGCAAAGATTTCTCGTTTTTTATATTTATTCCATTTTGTTCATAAACTAAAACTACACTTTCTAAGTCTCCCATTTCTTCTCCCAACACTATTTTAAACATTTAAAAATTATTACCAATATTAAAAATATATAAAATTATTATAACAGAAATATTATATAATTAAAATCGTAAACTGTAAATTATAGGAATTCGAATATTATTTTTGTATCAAAGCATACTATAAAATAATATACTACTAGAAGGTGATGAAATATGAAAATTGCGATATTATCAGATACTCATGCGAAAAAACATAATGATAAACTTTTCAAATTAATAGATAACTTATCTGAAGAAGTGGACATGATAATTCATGCAGGTGATTATATCTCGACCAGCGTAGTCTCAAAATTAAAAGAGCATAAGAACTTTGTGGGCGTATGGGGAAATAATGATAAAGGATACATCAGAGATTTATTAAAAGAAAAAGTCATTTTATCTATAGACCGTTATAAAGTTGGTATATACCACGGTGATGGTAAAAGTAAAAATACACTTAACACAGCTTATGATAAATTTATTAATGATAAGGTAGATATAATAATCTTTGGACACTCACATCAACCACTTATTTTAACTAAAAACAAAATACTAATGATAAATCCAGGTTCACCCTCTTGTAAAAGACGCGAACCATGGTATTCTTATGTTATTTTAGAAATACAAGACAAGAAAATAAATGCTCAATTAAATTTTTTTAATTAATATAAATATTGGCATATTTCTCGAATATAAAAACGCCTACCGATTGGTAGGCGTTTTTATATTAATCTTCCTCTATTTCAGTAACTTCATACCCTACTTCTTCAATAGCTTCTGTAATATCATTATCAGTGACTTCATCATCAAATTCACCTACTGCACATTTTTCCTCTAAATCAACTTTTACTTTCATAGCACCAATGTCTAATAATGCCTCTTTTACATGACTTACACAATGTGAGCAACTCATTCCATCAATATATATTTTTTTCTTCATTTAAACTTCCCCTTTCAATTGTTAATTTATAGTATTATATATTTAAATTTTGAATTATATAATCATTAATTTAATTTTATATTAATCCCTTAATTTCATTTTGTCTACATGTATTTACTAATATTATAATTAACTAAAAATAATAGTTAATTATATAATCCTTAATTAAATATAAAACTACCAAAAATGTATAAAAATTCAATGATTTTTGGTTTACCTAAAATATTATATCCAAAAGTACTAAATTAATTCTTTTTAATTTAATTTGTCTTATCATTAATGCAATTACAGGCAAATCGTATCATATATGTTAATATTATACAATAAAAATATACGTTTTTATAAAATTATTAATAACTAAATATTAGTTTATTTCTAAAAATTTACATCAAAAATAAGTAATAAAGCGCACTTTAATTCCTTAATTTACATATTTCAACATAATATTCAAAATAATTTTTTACATAATCACATTATAAT
>NZ_DATCQT010000103.1:0-34646 GCF_036569345.1 Clostridium sp. | reverse complement strand
AGAACTACAAAATAGATTGGAAAAATATTTAGGAATAAAGCATATACTCTTGGTTGCAAATGGAACAATAGCCCTTCAAATTGCCTATAGGCTTTTAGATATAAAAGGTGAAGCGATTACCACACCCTTTTCCTTTGTAGCGACCACTAGTAGTCAAGTATGGCAAGGTATAAATCCAGTTTTTGTAGATATAAACAAAGAAACCTTTAATATAGATTATAAAAAAATCGAAGAAAAAATTTCCAAAACTACTTCAGCTATAATTCCTGTCCATGTGTTTGGAAATGCCTGTGATGTAGAAAAAATAGATGAAATAGCAAAAAAATTTAATTTAAAAGTAATTTACGATGCTGCCCATGCTTTTGGAGTTAAATACAAAGGAAATAGTGTACTCAATTATGGAGATATATCTACCCTTAGTTTTCATGCCACTAAAATTTTCCATACTATAGAAGGGGGTGCACTTATAATAAATGATGATGAAATTTATGACAAGGCCACAAGAATAATTAATTTTGGAATAAGTGACTCAGAGCATATAAATGAGGTTGGAATTAACGGGAAGATGAATGAATTTGAAGCAGCCATGGGATTATGTGTATTGGATGATATTGATAAAATATTTGAAAAGAGAAAAAAACTATATGAAAACTATATGCACTTTTTAAGTGAAAATGTGATTAGACAAGAACAAAATATAAATAGCAACTTAAATTATTATTGTTTTCCCATAGTATTTAAAGATGAAGAAACCTTATTAAAAGTAAAAGAAGCCCTTGCAAGTGAAAATATTTATGCAAGGAGATATTTTTATCCATCTCTCAATGATTTACCCTATATAAAAGACAAAACTAATAAGGCACCAAATTCAGAGTTTGTTTCAAGCAGGATACTTTGCTTACCTCTGTACGATTCACTAGATTTAGAAATACAAAAAAATATTTTAAACATTATAAATACAATAGTCTAAATATTAAAAAATACTAGCAATATTTTAGGAGATGTTTGTTTTGAATATTATTGTTATTGGTTCTTCAGGACATGCAAAAGTTGTAATTGATAGTATTGAAAAAGAAAATAAATATGAAATTATTGGATTGCTAGACAGATTTAAAGAAGTCGGTTCTAGCTCCTTTGGATATAAAATAATTGGAAAAGAAGAAGATTTACAGAATTTAATAAAAACGTATAAAATAGAGGGTGGTATTATTGCAATTGGAGATAATTTTATTAGATATACTGTTTATGATAAAATTTCACAAATTATCCCACAGTTTAACTTTATTAAAGTAATTCATCCTTCTGCACAAATAGCCAGGAATGTACTAATAGGAAAAGGCACGGTGATAATGGCCAATACTACTATAAGTAGTGAGGCGACAGTAGGCGATTTTTGTATAATTAATAATAATTCATCCTTAGATCATGACAGTAAAATGTTAGATTATTCAAGTTTAGCTCCAGGTTCATCTATTGGTGGAAATGTAAATATAGGTTTGTTTACAGCTGTTTCATTAGGTGTAAAAGTAATTCATGGAATAACAATTGGAGAGCATACTCTAATAGGAACTGGAGCCACTGTAATAAAAGATATTCCAAAGTACGTTGTAGCATATGGTACTCCAGCGAAAGTAATTCGAGGTAGAATCGCAGGGGAAAAATATTTATAAAATAAGGAATAGTTTATGTTAGTAAAAGAAGGGTGTATCAAAATGATTTAAAAATCATTTTAATACACCTCGTTTGTACCAGTTTTGGATATAAAAACAGACCCAGCACTATTGAATATTTGTTTCTAATAATCGTATTTTGGGAGCAATTTGATTATCAAAACCATACAAATCATTTATAGCCTTATAACCATTTTCACAAATATCCTTCAGATCTACCGGATTATTATAGTAATACTTCATCTATATGATATGTGCCTTAAGTAATCAATTTTTTTCTATAAATTGCTACTTATATTATATTAAATTACGATAATACTATTTTTATTAATATTTAATGTATTAAGTTAATTAAAATATAAGAGTCCCCATACTTTTTTATATTTTAGTTACTTACTACTTTATATATATATTTATTTTATAAACCATTGGTGATTAATTATTAGAAAAATTATCTTTTTGATAATGGGGCCCAATGATTTATGGAAATTGTATATAAGACAAAAAAGTAACATCTTTTGGAAAATCAAAGGATGTTACTTTTTAAATTAATCGATTTTGTTTCGGCTTATAAACTTACTTGTACAAAAAAACTTTATAGCTAGTGTTTTTTGTTGTTTTGAAAAATATAAATTTTTATTGTAAATATACTTTTATATTTAGGCATTATACATTATAATCTTAGTATAACGAATTATAAAAGGTATTTAATGTTTAATATTCGTATAAATTAAATTTCAGGAGGTAATAATCATGGAAAATAAGATATATAGGTTATATGTAGAGAAAAAAGCGAACTATGATGTTGAAGGTAAAAAGATATTGGAAGATATTAAAATAAATTTAGGAATTACGAACCTTAAAGGGCTTAGGTTAGTAAATAGATATGACATTATGGGAATATCCAAGGAGCAGTATCTTAAATCAAGGAATACAATATTTTCAGAACCTACAGTTGATGAGGTTTATGATGAGGAACTAAATACCGAGGTTTCTGAGATTGTATTTGCTATTGAATTTTTACCAGGTCAATATGATCAGAGGGCAGATTCAGCTGCTCAATGTATACAAATTTTAACTCAAAAGGATAAACATATAGTTAAAACTGCAAGAGTTATTATATTAAAGGGAGATATCACAAAAGAGGAATTACATAAGATTAAAGATTATTGCATAAATGCCGTAGACTCTAGAGAAGCAAGTTTAGAAAAATACAAGGATTTACAGAAAGATTTTAATGAGGCAGAGCAGGTAAAAATAATAGAATTTTTTATTAATATGAATGACATGGAGCTAGAAGAATTCCTAAAAAGTAATGGGCTTGCTATGAGTTTTGAGGATTTAAAATATTGTAGAAGTTATTTTAAAGAGACAGAAAAGAGAAATCCAACTATAACGGAAATAAAAGTTATAGATACTTATTGGTCAGATCACTGTAGACACACAACTTTTAATACTGTAATTGAGGATGTATGTTTTGAAGATGGTAAATATTCTAAACCAATTAAAATGGCTTATAAAGAATATTTAGATACTAGAGACTTTGTTTATGGTACGACTACTCGAGATATAACACTTATGGATATGGCTATTATTGGTATGAAAGATTTAAGGAAACAAGGAAAATTAAAAGACCTTGATGTTTCAGACGAAATAAACGCATGCAGCATAATAGTTACCGCTGATATTGATGGAGAAAAGGAAAAATGGCTTGTAATGTTTAAAAATGAAACACATAATCATCCTACTGAAATAGAACCTTTTGGTGGCGCAGCTACTTGTCTTGGTGGATCAATAAGAGATCCACTATCAGGTAGAAGTTATGTGTATCAGGCAATGCGTGTTACAGGATCCGGTGATCCAAGAACAAAAATTTCGGATACAATAAAAGGTAAACTTCCTCAAAGAAAAATAACACTTGAAGCTGCTCATGGATTTAGTTCTTATGGAAATCAAATAGGACTTGCAACAGGACTTGTTAATGAGGTTTATGATGAAGATTTTGTTGCTAAAAGAATGGAAGTAGGAGCAGTTATTGGAGCAGTGCCTTACAAGAACGTAGTAAGGGAAACACCAATAGCGTCTGACGTAGTTGTACTTCTTGGTGGTAAAACAGGCCGTGATGGGTGTGGAGGAGCTACAGGGTCATCTAAGCAACATAGTGAAAGCTCAATACTAACTTCAGGAGCAGAGGTTCAAAAGGGCAACGCACCTACAGAGAGAAAAATTCAAAGATTATTTAGAAATCCTAAAGTTACATCACTTATAAAAAGATGTAATGATTTTGGTGCTGGTGGTGTATCAGTAGCTATTGGTGAACTTGCAGATGCACTTATAATAAATTTAGATGCGGTACCTAAAAAATACGAGGGACTTGATGGTACAGAGCTTGCTATATCAGAATCTCAAGAACGTATGGCCGTTGTTGTTAGCAAAGGCGATGTTGATGTATTTATAAAACTAGCCCAGGAAGAAAATTTGGAGGCTACACCAGTAGCTTTAATAACTGATGATAATAGGCTTAAAATGGTATGGAAAGGGGAAACTATTGTTGATGTAAGTAGAAGTTTCTTAGATACTAATGGAGTAAAGCAGAGAACTAATATAAAAGTATCAGCACCAAAAGAGAATGAATACTATTTCGAAAAAAGTGCGAAAAAAAGTTTAGATGGATTAAAATCTGTAAAAGATTTATGGAATTCTACTCTATCAGACTTAAATGTTTGTAGTCAAAGGGGCCTTGCAGGAAGGTTTGATAGCACTATTGGAGCAGGAACAGTGCTTATGCCTTTTGGTGGAAAGTTTCAAAAGACACCAACTCAGTCTATGGTAGCAAAACTTCCTATACTTAAAGGAGATACCAATACAGGTACAATAATGGCGTATGGATACAATCCCAAGTTATCAAAATGGAGTCCTTTCCATGGAGCAGCCTATGCAGTAATAGATTCTGTAACAAAGGTAGTAGCTAGTGGTGGGGATTATGAAAATATTAAATTGACTTTCCAAGAGTACTTTGAAAAACTGTCGAAAGAACCTAGTAAATGGGGCAAACCATTTTCATCACTTTTAGGAGCTTTTCGTGTGCAAAAAGAATTTAGTATAGCAGCTATTGGAGGAAAAGATAGCATGTCAGGTACATTTAATGATATGAATGTACCACCAACTTTGGTATCATTTGCGGTAGATGTTATAAACACAGACAAGGTTATATCACCAGAATTTAAAAAGAGTGATAGTCAGGTTGTTTTAATTAATGTTAACACTTGCGAAGATGGATTGCCTGATTTTGAAAAACTACGTGTTAACTTTAAATTAGTAAAGACGTTAATAGATAGTGGAAGTGTTTTATCAACATATGCAGTTGGAATGGGAGGTCTTTCAGAGGCTATATCAAAAATGTGTTTTGGCAATAACATAGGATTTAGCTTTAATGATGATATTGAGGTAGAGGGTTTATTTAAAGAGAGTTATGGATGTATAGTTATGGAAATAGATAATGATAAGCTTCATGAGTTAACTAAAAAGAACTCAAATGTTAAGCTACTTGGACATACGATAGCAGAACCTTTTATCAAAGTCTTAGGTGAAACTATTAGTTTAGAAGAAGCGTTAAGTAATTGGGAAGGACCTTTAGAAAGTGTATTTAGTACAAAAGTAAATAATACAAAAACAGTTAGTTTAATTGATCAAATATATGTAAGCAATGAAAATTCAAAAGTAAAATCAGTACCAGCTATTAAAATAGCGAAACCTAGAGTTATAATTCCAGTGTTTCCAGGTACTAATTGTGAATATGATTCCATGAAAGCCTTTGAGAGGGCTGGAGCTGAAGTTGAAATCATGGTAATAAAGAATCTAACCTCAAGACAGATTGAGGAATCTATAAAAGTTATAGCAGAGAAGATTAGAAATTCTCAAATCGTTATGCTACCAGGTGGATTTAGTGCTGGTGATGAACCAGATGGTTCTGGTAAATTTATAGCTACATTTTTTAGAAATCCAATAATACGTGAAAGCATTAATGAATTATTAGAACAGAGAGATGGATTGATGCTAGGAATATGCAATGGGTTCCAAGCCTTGATAAAACTTGGATTACTTCCATACGGAAAAATAACGGAAATAACTGAAAATAGTCCGACTTTAACGTATAATGAAATTGGAAGACATATATCCTGTATGGTACAAACTAAAGTAGTTTCAACGTTATCACCTTGGCTTAATAATTTAAAAGTGGGAGATTTGCACTGCATCCCAGTATCACACGGAGAAGGTAGATTTGTAGCAAATGATGATGTGATTAAAAAATTATTTGAATGTGGTCAAGTAGCTACTCAATACGTAGATTTTAACGGAATTCCAAGTTATGATATAAACTTTAATCCAAATGGTTCAATGCATGCTATTGAAGGAATAACTAGTTTGGATGGAAGGATTTTTGGAAAAATGGGTCACTCTGAAAGAGTAGGCTTAAATATAGGAAAAAATATCATTGGTTCAAAGGATCAAAAATTATTTGAAGCAGGAGTAAATTATTTTAAATAAAATACGAACAATATTTTTAAATAAAGTAATTAGATGTGTATATATAGATATAAACACGAACAATGATGCTAACATTAATATTAATGTATTGACTTAGTGAGAAATGGATGGTAACATTAAAATATAAATTAACAAAAAAAACAAAAGAATAATTAGTTCATCGATATATTTCTGGGGATAAGGCCTAGAAGTTTCTACGAGAGGCCGTTAACTTCTCACTATTGGTGAATCTTGAATTGACTTTTTGAAATGGGATAATTATTAGCCACATGCAAGTAAATAGACTAATAAACTTTTTTACTATTTATTTTCATGTGCCATATCCCTTTAATTCAGGATTACACCATTAAAATATCTTTATATGGTGTAATCTTTTTTTTATTGGTAATTATAAAGGTTGAATACTTTATTTATGTAGGAGGTAACAATGAAAGTAGGAATTATTTTTGGAAGTAAATCAGATATTGATATAATGAAAAATGCTGCAATAGCACTTAAGGAATTTGAAATAGATTATGAAGTACATATTCTCTCAGCTCATAGAGTACCAGAGAAATTAACACAAGTAATTAGGGAAATGGAAAATAGAGGTGTGGAATGCATAATAGCAGGAGCAGGTCTTGCAGCACATCTTCCAGGCGTCATTGCATCTCAGACGGTACTTCCGGTGATTGGAGTACCAATTAAGGCTGCTCTCGGAGGCATTGATTCATTACTTTCTATCGTTCAAATGCCAAAAGCCATTCCTGTTGCTACAGTAGGGATAAATAATAGTTATAATGCTGGAATGCTTGCAGTTCAAATTTTATCACTTAAATATTTAGAACTTAAAGATAAATTAATCAAGTATAGAGAAGAAATGAAAGAAAAATTTATATCAGAGAATGAAGAAAAATTTGAATTTTAAGATGAAATTAAAGTATAAGCGTTACAAATTAAAATATTAAGGAGTGTTTATAAATGGGAGAATCAGTATTGCTATATGAGGGAAAAGCTAAAAAAATGTTCAGTACAGACAATAAAGATGAAATTAGGGTATATTTTAAAGATGATGCAACAGCACTTAATGGACTTAAAAAGGCTCAAATTGAGAAAAAGGGGATTCTAAATAACAGTATAACTACAATGCTGTATGAATTATTAGAGAAAAAAGGTATAAAAACTCACTTTATTAAAAAACTAAGTGATAGAGAACAACTTTGTAAAAAGTGTGAGATAGTTCCTCTAGAAGTAATTATAAGAAATGTTGCAGCTGGTAGCATGGCGAAACGTTATGGAATACAAGAAGGAACTAAGTTAAAAACAACAGTGTTTGAATTAAGTTACAAAAATGATGAATTAGGTGATCCACTTATAAACGATTCTCATTCAGTAGCCATGGGACTTGCTACTTTTGAAGAATTAGGAGATATATATAAAATGGCTTCAAAAATTAATGATATTCTAAAAGAACTTTTTCTTGAAAAAGGAATTAATTTAATAGATTTTAAAATAGAATTTGGAAGATTTAATGGAGAAATAATTTTGGCTGATGAAATATCACCTGATACTTGTAGATTTTGGGATGTTAAAACTGGAGAAAAATTGGACAAAGATAGATTCAGAAGAGATTTAGGTAATGTTACAGAAGCTTACGAAGAAATATTAAGTAGAATTAATCAAAAATAAGAATACTAAGAAACATACAGTGAAGAATAAAAGTAACATAACGAGGAGGGATTTCTTTGAATGCAGTTATAGAATCAAATGAAGTAATTATTAAGGACGAAGATAAGTTTAAAGATGAATGCGGTGTTTTTGGGATTTTCTCGCCAGACAAAGACTTAGATGTTGCGACGTTAACTTATTATGGACTTTATGCTCTTCAACATAGGGGTGAAGAAAGTGCTGGAATAGTATTTTCTGATGGAGTTAACCTTACTTGTGAAAAGGCTATGGGACTTGTATGTGATGTTTTTAATGAAAAAAAGCTTAAAGAGATGAAGGGGCAAGCAGCAATTGGTCATGTTAGATATTCAACTACTGGATGTAGTGAAGTTAAAAATGCACAGCCACTTTTAAGTAAATCAAAACTAGGTGACATAGCTATAGCTCATAATGGGAATTTAGTAAACGCTGAAGTAATAAGAGACTTGCTTGAGGACTGCGGATACATGTTTCAAACATCAATAGATTCAGAAGTTATTTTAAACTTAATTGCTAGAGGTGCAAAAAAAGGAATGGAAAAGGCTGTAGTGGATGCAATACAAGCTGTTAAAGGTTCTTATGGAATAGTTATGCTAACAAAGAACAAACTAATAGGCGTTAGAGATCAAAACGGTATTAGGCCTCTTTGCATAGGAACAATAGGAAATAGTTATGTTATTGCATCGGAAAGTTGCGCATTAGATGCAGTAGGTGCAGACTTTCTAAGAGATGTGAAACCTGGTGAGATAGTAATAATAGATGAAAATGGACTTCAATCCATAAATTTTGCAGAAAAAACTAAAAATGCAACCTGCTCATTTGAGTATATATATTTCGCAAGACCAGACAGTACTATTGATGGAATTAATGTTTATACTTCAAGAGTGGCAGCTGGAGAACAGTTATTTAAAGAATCACCAGTTGACGCAGATATGGTTATAGGGGTTCCAGATTCAGGACTTGCTGCAGCAATTGGTTATTCTAAGAGCTCTGGAATACCTTTTGGAATAGGTCTTATAAAAAATAGGTACGTGGGGAGAACATTTATAAGCCCAACTCAAGAAATTCGTGAGAGAGCAGTTTCCGTAAAATTAAATGCATTAAAGATAAATGTAGAAGGTAAAAGAGTTATACTTATAGATGATTCAATAGTTAGAGGAACCACCAGCAAAAGATTAGTTGACATATTAAAAAAAGCTGGAGCAAAAGAAGTTCATTTTAGGGTTTGTTCACCAGTAGTAAAATATCCATGTTATTTTGGAATAGATACACCTTACAGAAAAGATTTAATTGGGTCTAATATTTCCGTTGAGGAAATTAGGCAAGAGATTGGTGCGGACAGCCTTGGGTACCTTAGCATAGATGGGTTACTAAAAACATTAGGTCATAATGAATTTTGTTTAGGTTGTTTTAATGGTACTTATCCAGTATCAGCTCCATATGAAAACGAAAAAGATAGATTTGAAAGGTAGGGGACATTTATGATAACTTATAAAGATGCAGGTGTTAACATTGAAGAAGGATACAAGTCAGTAAAACTTATAAAAGAATATGCCGCGGCAACATTTACTAAGGGTGTTTTAAATCATTTAGGAAGTTTTGCGGGTATGTTTGAAATAGGAGAGGGTTATAAAAATCCTATTTTAGTATCAGGTACTGATGGAGTAGGAACAAAACTTGATATAGCTTTTAGAATGAAAAAATATGACACTGTTGGTATTGACTGTGTTGCTATGTGCGTTAATGATGTTCTTTGCCATGGTGCAAAACCACTTTTCTTTTTAGACTACATAGCTTGTGGTAAATTGGACTCTGCGGTATCAGCACAACTTGTAAAAGGTGTAGCTGATGGATGTGTTCAATCGGGGTGTGCACTTATAGGCGGTGAAACTGCAGAAATGCCAGGTTTTTATAGAGATGGTGAATATGATATGGCAGGGTTTACAGTTGGTATAGTAGATAAGCACAAGATTATTGACGGTTCTGCTATAAAAGATGGTTATTCACTTATAGGAATTGAGTCATCAGGCCTTCACAGTAATGGATATTCCTTAGTTAGAAAATTAATACCTAATTTAGATGAAGATTTTAATGGGGATAAGATTGGTAAAACCCTTTTGACTCCAACAAAAATTTATGTAAAAACTATATTAAATCTTTTGGATAAATTTGATATAAAGGGTATGGCACATATAACAGGCGGTGGTTTTTATGAAAACATACCAAGAATGTTTAGTGACAAATTTACTGCAGTTATAGATAAAAATAGTTTTAATACTCCAGACATTTGTAAACATCTAATGTCTCTTGGAGTAACAGAAGAACATATGTTTAATACATATAATATGGGAATAGGATACGTATTATGTGTTGAAGATAAAGATGTTCAAAAGGTTATAAAAACTATCTCTGATTTAGGTGATAGAGCATATAAAATCGGTCATGTTGAAGCTGGGGGCGATGGAGTTTGCTTAAAATAGCCGTACTGATATCAGGAAGCGGAAGCAATCTTCAAGCTATAATAGATAATATAGAAAGTGGATACTTAAAATGCTCTATAAAAGCCGTAATTAGTGATAAAAAAGATGTTTATGGCATAGATAGAGCGAAATCTAAAAATATAGAAACATATGTGTTGGATAGAAAACAATATGGCACTGAGATTTCAAGTGAAATATTGAGGATTCTTGAAGGAAAAGTTGATTTAATAGTGCTTGCTGGATTTTTATCAATACTTCAAGGAGAACTTCTTAACCAATTTAAAAATAAAATTATTAATATTCATCCATCCCTAATACCATCCTTTTGTGGTGGCGGAATGTATGGTATTAAGGTTCATGAAAAAGCTATAGAGTACGGTGTTAAAGTTTCTGGGTGTACCGTTCACATTGTAGATGAAGAAACAGATGCAGGTCCTATTATAATTCAAAAGGTTGTAGAAGTTTATAGCGATGATTCGCCTAAAGATTTGCAACTAAGGATACTTGCCCAGGAACATATAGCATTATCAGAAGCTATTAAATTAATAAGTGAAAAAAAAATAAAAATTGTTGGAAGAAAAGTATTAACTATTGGAAAGGTGGAGAAATAATGATTAAAACAGCACTTATCAGTGTGTTTAATAAAGAAAATATTTTAGGCCTTGCAACATCCCTTCAGAATAATGGGGTAGAAATTATATCAACAGGTGGAACTTTTAAGTATTTAAAAGAAAATGGCATAAAAGTTTCGGAAATTTCTGATATTACTGGGTTTGAAGAGATACTAGATGGACGAGTTAAAACATTACATCCAGTTATCCATAGTGGAATCTTGGCAATAAGAGATAATAAGGAGCATATGGCAACTATCAAAGCTAAAGGAATAAATCCTATTGATATGGTAGTAGTAAATCTTTATCCTTTCTTTGATAAAGTAACAGAAGACATAAGCTTTGAGGAAAAAGTTGAATTTATTGATATCGGTGGTCCAACAATGCTTAGAGCAGCAGCTAAAAACTTCAAAGATGTTATTGTACTTAGTGACGTAGCAGATTATGAGAATATTATAAAAAAAATGGATGCAAAAGAAGAAGTGGAATTTGAAACAAGAAAATATCTAGCAGGTAAAGTGTTTAATTTAATATCTGCGTATGATGCAGCTATTAGCAATTTCTTACTAGGTGAGGATACATATTCGCAGTATCTTTCTGTTTCATATAAAAAACAAATGGATTTAAGATATGGTGAAAATCCGCATCAAAGTGCAGCCTATTACGTATCGGCAGCAGGAAATGGAGCAATGAAAAATACTTTGCAGTTACATGGCAAGGAATTATCTTATAACAATATAAAGGATATGGACATTGCATGGAAGGTTGTTTGTGAATTCGATGAAATTGCCTGTTGTGCGTTAAAACACAATACACCATGTGGAGTAGCTATAGGAAGTAGCGTACTTGATACATATAAAAAGGCATATGAGTGTGATCCTATGTCTATATTTGGCGGAATTGTTGCTTTTAATAAAAAAGTAGACAAAGAAACTGCAGAGGAACTTGTAAAGATATTTTTAGAGGTAGTTATTGCACCAGATTTTGATGATGATGCATTACTAGTTTTAAAAGGTAAAAAGAATTTAAGACTTATACAGTGTTTAAGCAAAGCTGAAGGAAAAACTAATATTGTTAATGTTGACGGCGGAATACTAGTACAAAGTTCAGATGATAAATTAATAGACGATATTAAAGTAGTTACAAAAAAGAGCCCAACAGATAACGAAATGAAGGATTTAATGTTTGCAATGACAGTGGTTAAATATGTTAAATCAAATGCTATTGTAATTGTTAAAGATGGAGTAACTAGAGGCATTGGTGCAGGTCAGGTAAATAGAATATGGGCAGCACAGCAAGCATTAGAAAGATCAGAAGAGGGTGGGGTAATGGCATCAGATGCATTTTTCCCATTTGGAGATGTTGTAGAACTAGCTGCGAAATATAACGTAAAATCTATTATTCAACCGGGCGGTTCTATTAAAGATGTACAATCAATAGATATGTGCGATAAAAATGGAATTTCTATGGTGTTTACGGGCGTTAGACATTTTAAACATTAGAAGTTACTTTAGTAGATAAAGCTACTTTAGTAGATAAAGCTACTTTAGTACCTGAATTCATGATGGAATAACCTAGTTATTCCATCAATTTTAATTTATATAGATAAAGGAGATGGATTTATGAAAGTGTTAATTATCGGATCTGGTGGGCGCGAACACGCTTTAGTGTCAAAAGTTGCAGAGAATTCTACAGTCTCGACTGTATATTGTGCTCCTGGCAATGGGGGTACAAGTAGGGAAAAAAAATGTGAGAATGTTAATATAAGTGAAATGGATGAACTTTTAACATTTGCGTTGAAAAACAAAATAGATTTCACAATAGTTGGATCAGAGGAATGGCTTGTAAAAGGAATTGTAGATAAGTTTAAAGAAAAAGGACTAAAAATATTGGGACCAAGCGCAAAAGCAGCAAAACTTGAGGGAAGTAAATCTTATTCTAAAGAATTTATGAAGAAATACGGTATAAAAACCGCAGCATATGAAGTTTTTGAAAATGAAAATCAAGCGTTAGAGTATTTAAAAAATTGCGAATATCCTATAGTAATAAAAGCAGACGGCTTGGCAGCAGGTAAAGGAGTAATTATCTGTAATGAGTTTGCAACGGCTAAAAAAAGCATAAATGATTTTATGGTATTAGATATATTTAAAGGTAGCGGTAAGAAAATTATAATTGAAGAATTTTTGGAAGGTGTAGAGGCATCTATATTATCTATAACAGATGGGAAAATTATAATTCCTTTTGTATCTTCAAAAGATCATAAACAGATATTTGACGCTGATAAAGGGCCTAATACGGGAGGTATGGGAGCTATAGCACCAAATCCATACTGTAATAAAGAGGTATTAGATGAATTTTATAAAAATATATTATTACCTACACTTAAGGGAATTCAAGAAGAAAAAATGGATTATACGGGGATAATATTTTTTGGGATAATGATAACTAAAAAAGGTGTATATTCACTTGAATATAATGTAAGATTCGGAGATCCAGAGACCCAAGCTGTTCTTCCACTTATGAAAAGTGATTTTACAGAGCTTGTTATTAGTGCATTGGATGGGGAACTTGAAAATTTTAACTTAGAATGGAAGGCCGGGCATTCTTGTTGCTTAATTGCTGCATCAAAGGGTTACCCTGGTAGCTATGATACAGGAATTGAAATACATGAACTAAATAAATTAAAAGGTAAGTTATTTATAGCAGGTGCAACAGTGAATGATGATATTATGAGAACAAATGGTGGAAGGGTTTTAGGAATAACAGGTTTTGGTGAAACATTAGAAAAAGCAAGAGAAATAGCTTATGAAGATATGAAAAAAATTCAGTTTGACGGAATGTATTATAGGAAAGATATCGGAAAATTAATATAACATAAAAAAGCAGATGAAACATAAATCATCTGCTTTCTTATGTAAGGAACATTTAGAAAAGTCCTGTAAGCATTTTTATAGCAACAGCTAAAGACATTGTTACAAATATAGGTTTTATAAGTCTTGAACCCTTGCTTAAAGCAACTGATGTGCCTATTTTAGCCCCTATAATCATAGATACTGCAACTGGTAATCCTAACATATAATTTATTTTGCCACTTATAGCAAATAAAATAAGAGCTGTAATATTGCTTACAAAGTTTAAAATTCGAGCATTAGCAGAGGAAGATACAAAGTTGAACCCGAAGATACTTATAAATCCAAAAACTAAGAACGAACCAGTTCCAGGACCGAAAAAGCCATCATAGAACCCTAGAAAAAGAGCAAGAAAAACGCCATAAATTATATTTATTTTAGTAAGTCCTTTAAACTTATCTTCTAGTCCCAAAGATTTTGAAAAAAGAGTATAAATTCCAATAAACATGATAAGAATTAGTACTAAGACATTTAGAAATTTTTGGTCTATATTTAGTACTGCTCTTACACCTAGCATTGAACCTAAAAATGTAAAGGGAATAAGATATTTTAAAAGCTTAAAATTAGCTTTTCCTGATTTTATAAATTGTAGAGAACTAGTAAAAGAACCAGCGGTGGCACTAAATTTATTAGTTCCAAGTACCATGTGAGCAGGTAGTCCTGCAAGCATAAAAGCAGGCACACTTATTAAACCACCTCCTCCAGCTATGGAATCTACAAAAGATGCTAGAAAACCAGCCAGACATAATAAAGCAATCTTAGTAATCATATAAATAACACCTACCTATTTTCAACAAATTTTAAAGTGAAACTAGAGCTGCACTTTTATTATAAGGGATTATCATTATAAATCAAAGAATTATAATGATATAGATAAAACTAATTCAAAATAAAAAAACTTTGTAAATAAATAGGCTATTTTTGGGATTTACTCAATAACCTATTGATTTATATGTCATAAATACGTATTATATATAGGTGGGAGTAAAAAAAATGGAGCATTTCTCTATTAGCGGAGTTAATAAAATAAATGTTATTAAAAGTAATAATACAATATGAAGGGGATTTGAAAATGTTAGAACAAAATGAAGTAAAGAAAAACGAAGAGATTATTGAAGAGTTAAATAATACAGACAATAAATCTGAAGCTAAAAATGAGGGAATAATTAAAGCGGATGCCAATAAAAAGGGACTTACATATGAAAATAAGACTTTAAAACCAAATTTTTTAGATACTTTAAAAGCTAGTCTTATAGATGTAATAATTATAGGTGTTGTATCAACAATAATAGTATTTGTGGCAGATGCTTTGCTAAAATTAACAGGATATGCTATAACTCAAAAGTTCCAAATGTCATTTATAATCTTTATGGTTGTTATGGTATTATACATGAGTATTATGGAAAGTGGAAAAACGTCTTCAACCTTTGGAAAAAAAGTAGCTGGACTAATTATTATAAAAAGATAGGAGTTTGAGAAAGCAATATGCAAAAAAGAAAAGAATATGAATTTTATATAGAAGAGTTAGAATTTCCATCACAAGGTATTGCTTTTCACGAAGGTGAAAAAGTTTTGATTAAAAATACATTGCCTGGTCAAAAGATAATTGGTAGAGTAGCAAAAAAGAAACAAGGATATGTAGAAGCTAAGCTTGTAAATATCATTGAGGATGTTGACTATAAAATTGAGCCTCAATGCAAAATCACGGAATTTTGTGGAGGATGTAGCCATCAATTTCTTTCTTATGAAAAACAATTAGAATTTAAAAAACAACAGGTGTTAAAATTGTTTGAACAAGCGGAAATAAAAGATTTCGAATTTTTGGGAATAGAAAAAAGTCCTGAGGTATTTGAATATAGAAATAAGATGGAATTTACCTTTGGTGATTTCCGAAAAGACGGAGAACTAACTTTAGGCATGCATACAAAAGGAAGAAGTTTTAGTATAGTTACTGTTGATGATTGTAGAATCGTAGATGTAGATTTTAGAGAAATCCTGAAAGTATCATTAGAATATTTTAGCGAGCTAAAATTACCACATTATAAGGTAATGGAGCATGCGGGATATTTAAGAAACTTAGTTATTAGAAAAGCTAAAAATACTGGTGAAATATTAGTGAATATTGTAACTACAACTCAAGTAGATTTAGATTTTAGTGAAATAACCACTAAACTTAAAGAATTAAAATGTGAAGGAACTATTACCGGAATAATACATACATTTAATGACTCATTATCAGATACGGTTCAAGCTGATAAAACTGAAATACTATACGGAAAAGATTATATTATTGAAAATATATTAGATCTTAAGTTTAAAATTAATCCTTTTGCATTTTTCCAAACTAATACAAAAGGAGCAGAAAAGCTTTATAGTTTAGTCAGAGATTTTTTAGGTGATTCAAAATCGAAAGTAGTTTTCGATTTATATTGTGGAACGGGAACTATAGGACAAATTGTTGCAGCTAAAGCAAAAAAAGTATTGGGAATTGAATTAATAGAAGAAGCAGTTGCAGCGGCTAATGAAAATGCAAAAATCAACGGATTAGATAATTGCGAGTTTATAGCAGGTGACATAGCAAAAGTTATAAAAGAGGTAAAGGATAAACCAGATAGCATTATACTAGATCCACCTAGAGCAGGTGTTCACCCTACAGCACTAGATTATGTTATAAAATTTGATGCGAAACACATAGTTTATGTTTCTTGTAACCCTAAAAGTCTAGTATTTGATTTGAGGGAAATAATTAATAGAGGATACAAGGTGAACAAGGTAATATTAATGGATATGTTCCCACATACACCTCATATTGAGACAATAGTTGATATAGTTAAGGTATAATTATGTTTATCAAGTGAATAATCATTAAAATAGGCTTAATTGCCACCCATTTGCCACCCTTAATTATTTTCGGGTGGCAATTATTTTTGCAAGTATACTAACATATGCGTACATATATATCATAATATCAAATTACATATTTTATAAAAAATAAAAAGATTATAAATAAAAAGTGTATTTAATGGAGGCAGCGAAATGGAAGTTAAAAACAAACACAATACCTATAATTCTTTGTTCAACTGGCGTAGCCTTAGATTAAAGCTCGTGTTTGAAGGAATTGGGGTAGGTATTATCACAGGTTTATTAATTGTATTGTATCGTTATACACTTGAAAAAGCAGGAATCCTTGTAACTTATATTTACAAAGCTATATCTATAAACCCTGTACTTCTTCTACCATGGATTGGCGTTTTAGTACTTATAGGATATATTGTAGGATTAATGGTTAAACATGAACCCATGATTAGTGGAAGTGGAATCCCTCAGGTAGAGGGAGTTTTACTTAGAAAACTTGATATGACCTGGTGGAAAGTCATAATTGGTAAATTTTTTGGCGGAGTGCTTACAATAGGATCAGGTCTTTCCTTAGGAAGAGAAGGCCCCTCGGTTCAATTAGGTGCTGCGGTTGGTCAAGGGTTTAGTAAGGTGTTTAAAAGAATAAAAATAGAAGAAAAATATCTCATGACAAGTGGAGCTAGTGCAGGATTATCTGCCGCGTTTAATGCGCCTTTAGCTGGAGCAATGTTTGCATTAGAGGAGGTTCACAAAAACTTCTCACCTTTAATTTTACTTTCAGCATTATCTGCGGCATTATCAGCTGATTTCGTTACAAGTAGTTTTTTGGGTCTAAAGCCGATTTTCACTATCAAAAATCTATCTATATTGCCACTAAAATTTTATTTATATATAATTATATTAGGGATTATTATTGGAGTCTTAGGAGTTTTATTTAACAAAATCATTTTGAAAACTCAAGATTTGTATGCTTCGCAAACCTGGCTCCCAAAAGAAATGAGAATAGTTGTACCATTGTTAATTTCAATTATACTTGGACTTTTGTTACCACAAGCTTTAGGCGGAGGACATGAACTTATAACATCATTATTTACAGATAACCCATCTTTAATAATTTTAGTTATCCTGATTTTTGTAAAATTTTTATTCACTATGGTAAGTTATGGATCAGGAGCACCTGGAGGTATATTTCTTCCGCTTCTTGCTATTGGGGCCTTAATAGGGAATATTTATGGAATTTCACTTGTACATTTTGCACATTTAAATAGTATGTATATTAACAACTTTATAATACTTGCAATGGCAGGATATTTTACAGCTGTAGTTAGAGCCCCTATTACTGGAATCATTCTACTTACTGAGATGACAGGTTCTTTTACTCAATTGCTTTCTTTATCTGTTGTATCTATTGTTGCATATATTGTGGCTGATATTTTAGCCTCAAAGCCTATTTATGAATCATTACTTGAAAAATTTTTACATAATCAAGGAGAAAAAATATCCTTTGGTAATAAGAAAAACAAGTCTATGTTAGAGTTTGTAGTTTGTATGGGATCAGACTTAGATGGAAAGCAGATTAAAGATGTCATTTGGCCATCTCATTGTTTATTAGTAGCAGTTAATCGAGGAAATCATGAGATACTTCCAACAGGAGCAACTGTTATTTTCCCTGGGGACTATCTGCTTGTACTTACTAATGAGGATAGAGTATCTAAAATAAATGATGCTCTAATAATAATGACGTCTAGTTGTGAAATTTTAAAGTAAGTATTTTAAGGAGAATTTATAATGAAAAAAAACTGATATAAAAAATCTTCAAGCATTTTATATCGTTTATCAATAACTATGAAGTAAGTTAAATTAAAAGGAGATGATATAGTGTTATTTGGAAATACTGCTTTAGCTGAATATAGGAAAACGGTAAAAGAAAATAACGAAGCTATAGTTAATAAGTGGAATCATTTTTCTAAAGTAGCAATACTGCGTAATTATGATTTATCAGATTTGTTTATACGAGCAATCGAAAGAGTTAATAAAAATTATAGGAAAAGTACTGAAACTATAATAAAGAAATAAGTGATGTAACAGGATTTAGTGTAGATAGATTTAATGGGCTGATATTACCTAATGTAGAATTTTGTCCGACTGTATGTGAAATAAGAATTCTTGAATGGTTGTTATCTTATGATATAAAGCACTTTCCACAGGAGTTAAAGGTAGATTAATATGAAGTGCAGGATAAGCTTAAAGATATTGGATATGTTAATAAATGTTCAAAAGTTATATTAAAAGGACAATAACTCACTAAAAATAAGAAAAGTTTTATAATTTAATTAAAAAATGTATCCTTTTTTATTTGAATGGCATATAAAGTAGTATAAATTCAAATAAGGAGGGGACGTTATGGTAGTGATAATTCTTCAATATGTTTTGCTTGTGCTTTTAGTAGCAGGACTTGGTTATTTAGCTTACTTATTAAAGGATAAAGATATAAATATTAAGGATGACTATTTTGGGTTTGATTATGTTATACTTGGTTCTTTAGATATCGTGGAATCTACAACTGAAAATTCCAAGAAGATTCTTAGAATTGTTTCAAAAGCTGTGCAATATGTAGAAACTAACTATGGAGATAGTGAAAACAACTTTAAAGAAGAAGAAGCTATAAAGTTAGTGAAAGATTCTATTATTTTGTTAAACTTGAAAAATAGTATAGACAAGGAAAGCCTAAAATATCTGGTAAGATTAGCAGCTGCATTATTGCCACCAACTAATAAAATAATTAATTGAATTATTTTTTTGATCGGCAGGAAAGTCTAACTTTGTCGGTCAATATTTTTATGAAAAAACAGTTAACTATGGAGGAATTTAATGTTAAAAACTATAGAATATAGAGAAGTTGAAGGAAACTATGTATTAGTTGACGTAAGAAGCCCAGGAGAATTCTGCGAGGCAACTATTAAAGGAGCAATTAACATACCCCTATTTGATGATGAAGAAAGAAAAGTCATTGGTACCGTTTATACTAGAGAAAGTGTTGAAAAAGCGAAAAGAATCGGCCTTGCAGTAGCTTCTACAAAATTACTCAATATTTATGATGAAATTAAAGAACTTGAAAAGAAATATGATAAAATTGTAATATTTTGTGCAAGAGGAGGAATGAGAAGTGGTGTACTTGGTATGTTACTTGGCTCATTGGGGGTAAATACAGAAAGAATAAAAGACGGATATAAAGGGTACAGAAGGTTTTTAATTGAAAATTTACCACGGCTTAATGATAAAGTTCAGTACATTGTGCTACATGGTAATACAGGTGTTGGAAAAACTGAAATACTTAAACAGTTAGAATGTGATGGATTTGATGTCTTAGACCTAGAGGGATTTGCTAACCATAGAGGATCACTTTTAGGAACAGTAGGACTTGGGAAAACTACTAGCCAAAAACAATTTGATTCTAAGATATATGATATGTTACGTGAATCTAAAACATCATTTGTGTTTATTGAAGCAGAAAGCAAACGATTAGGAAATACAACAATACCCGATTTTATATATGAGAAAATGAAGAAGGGTATACATATATTTGTGGATGCAGATATTGATTTTAGAACAGACCTTGTTATTAAAGAGTATACAAAACATAAAAATTGTAACCAAGAAATAATTGATTGTTTAAAAAGACTCGAAAAATATATTGGAGAAAAAAATGTTAGCATTTATTCGGAGTTAGTTTTAAAATCAGAATACCATGAAGTGGTAAGTGGACTTATGATAAAACATTATGATCCTATGTATACACATAGTTCAGATAATTATAATTATGAATTGAAAATTAAAGTAATAGACATAAAAACTGCCACTAAAGAAATAGAAAATTGGGTAAAAACCCTATACAAAAATAAATAATCTCTACAAAACAGAAACTAACGTTCTGTTTTTTTATTTAAATCTCTTTACCTTTTGTAAAGAAACGTATAAAATAACAAATGTGTGATAAAATTTTACTGGAGGATTTTTATGAGTTTTGAAAATGAAGAAATTCAAACATATGATGTAACAGACTTAACTTCTCTAGAAAAGCTAGAGCCTGTAAGAATAAGACCAGGAATGTACATAGGTTCTACAGGTAGCAAAGGTTTACATCACTGTATATGGGAGATTTTAGACAATTCCATTGATGAGATAGCTAATGGCTATGGCGATAAAGCTGAAATAATATTAAATAAAGATAAAAGTGTTACAATTATTGATAATGGCAGGGGGATTCCTACAGGAATGCACCCTATAAAACATAAATCTGGTGTAGAGATGGTATTTACTGAGCTTCACACTGGTGGAAAGTTTAATAATAAGAATTATAAAACTTCCGGGGGACTTCATGGTGTTGGAGCTGCGGTGGTAAATGCATTATCGGAATGGTTACAAGCTGAAATAAAACAAAAGGGTAAAATTTTTACTCAAAGATTTGAATATGCATACGATGATGAACTAAAAAGACTTATGCCAGGCACACCGGTGAGTACGCTTGAAATAGTAGGGGAGACAAAACAAACAGGGAGTAAAATCACTTTTATGCCAGATAAAAATGTATTTACAACTCTGGAATTCAACTCTGATTTTATAGATGAAAGATTACAAGAATTAGCATTTCAAAATAAAGGGATTACATTAGTATTTAACGATAAGAGAAAAGATGGAAACGAAGTGAAGGAGTATCACTCTGAACGTGGTCTTCTGGATTTTATTGATTATCTAAATGAAAGCAAGACTCTCCTACACAAGGAACCTATATTCTTTCAAGGAGAAAAAGAGATAAATGGAATACAATTATACGGAGAAGTATGTATGCAATTTACTGATTCTACTACAGAATACATTGCTAGCTACGTTAATAATATACCAACTACAGAATCTGGAACTCATGAAACTGGATTTAAAACAGGAATGACAAGGGCTTTTAAAGAAGGTGCTAAAAAACTTAATCTTATAAAAGAGAAAGATAAAGATAAAGAATTTGAGGGTGACGATTTAAGAGAAGGTATGACAGCAATAGTAAGAATTAAAATAAGTAACCCAATTTTTGAAGGCCAAACTAAAAGCAAACTAGGGAATAATGAAGCCTATAGCATGATGAATGAATTGTGTTATGTTAAAATTCTAGAATGGATAGAAGACAACAAAGATATGGCTACGAACATTATAAACAATGCTGTTTCTGCTGCATCAAGACGGGACAAAATAAAAAAAATAAATGAAGCTGAAAGAAAAAAAGTAGGTAAGGGAGCTTCACCTCTTGCAGGAAAGATTGCAGTATGTACACTAAAAGATTCCGAATTCACAGAATTTATAGTAGTTGAAGGAGACTCAGCTGGTGGAAGTGCTAAGCAAGCTAGGGATAGAAGATTCCAAAGTATAATGCCATCTAAAGGTAAAATTATGAATACAGAAAAGCAAAAGCTAGAAAATGTATTAGCTAGTGAAGAACTAAAGATCTTCAACACAGCCATAGGCACAGGAGTTTTAGACAATTATCATGAAAAAGATTTAAAATATGGTAAGATAATTATTCTAAGCGATGCGGATGTTGATGGATATCATATCAGAACATTATGGATGACTTTTATTTATAGATATATGAGGCCACTAATTGCAAATGGTCATCTTTATATGGGAATGCCTCCACTTTATAAGGTTTATAAGAATACTAAAAACGGTGAAGTGGCGAAATATGCTTATAGTGATGAGCAATTAGCTAAGACGAAAAAAGAAATTGGAAAAGGGGCTTTTATTCAAAGATATAAGGGACTTGGAGAAATGAATCCAGATCAACTTTGGGAAACTACGTTAAACCCAATTACTAGGACATTACAGCAGGTTACTATAGAAGATGCAGCAAAAGCAGAGAAGATGGTTTCACTTTTAATGGGCGATGTAGTTGCACCAAGAAAAAATTACATGTATAAATATGCTGAGTTCTAGGAGGAATTTATTAAATGGCAAAAAAAGTTGATATACCCAAAGATAATAATATAATAATGACTCCAATTGAAGAAGCAATGCCAGATAATTACCTTCCTTATGCAGTTGAGGTTGCTCGGGAGAGAGCACTGCCAGATGTACGTGATGGTTTAAAACCAGTGCATAGAAGAATTCTTTATGGAGCATATATGCTAAAGGCATTTCCGGACAAGCCTTATTACAAATCAGCAAGAATAGTTGGAGATATACTTGGTAAATACCATCCGCATGGAGATAGCTCCGTTTATGGTGCAATGGTAATACTCGCTCAGGATTTTGCCACAAGAAAGCCACTCATAGATGGTCATGGAAACTGGGGAAGCCAAGATGGGGATAACGCAGCTGCTATGCGTTACACAGAAGCGAGGCTTTCTCCTATTGCGCTTGAAATGATAAGGGATATTGACAAAGGCGTTGTGGAAATGGTAGATAATTATTCTGATACAGAGAAGGAACCATCAGTATTGCCATCAAGATATCCCAATTTGTTGGTTAATGGTACCTTTGGAATTGCTGTAGGAATAGCAACAAACATACCGCCTCATAATTTAGGAGAAGTAATTGATGCAGTTCTAGCTTATGCAGATAACAAAGAAATCACAACAAAAGAGCTTATGAACTACATAAAAGGACCAGATTTACCAACAGGTGGAATTCTAATTGGAAAGAGTGCTATGGAAGCTGCCTATGAGAGTGGGGAAGGAAAGGTAACATTACGGGCTAAAATGAAAATTGAAGTTTTAGAAACAGGACGCCTTGGTATAGTGATTACGGAGTTCCCATACAGGAAAAATAAGGCGAAATTGCTTCAATCCATTTCTGATATGACAGCAGACAAAAAACATTCAAAAGCATTAGAATCCATAATAGATATTAGAGATGAATCTGATAGAACTGGACTTAGGTCTGTAATAGAATTTAAGAAATCCACAGATAAAGAAACTGCCACAAAGGTACTTAAATACCTAATGATGAAAACAGAACTTCAAAGCAATATACCTTTTAATATGGTAGCTCTGGCTAATGGGAAACCTCAAACTATGGGTCTTAAAACAATATTAAAACATTATTTAAATCATCAAAAGGATGTTGTAACTAAAAGAACTCAAAGAGAACTAGAAGTTGCAGAAAATAGATTTCATATTATTGAAGGATTTATTAAAGCAATCGACGTAATGGATGAAATTATAAAAACTATTAGAAACTCAAAATCTAGAAAAGATGCTGGGTTAAATCTTATAGAGCAGTTTAAATTTTCGACTATTCAAACAGATGCAATACTTGAACTGATGTTATATAGGTTAACGGGCCTTGAAATAAAGATATTTTTAAAGGAATACAAAAAATTAGAGATATTAATTAGGGGGTATAAAAAAATTCTTGAAAATGAGAATGAGCTTCTTAAAGTAATAAAAACAGAAATTACAGAAATTAAAGAAAAATATGATGATCCTAGGAGAACTGAAATTATTGAAGATGATAGCCTGGCTAAGATAGAGCTAGAAGACATAATCATAGTTGAAGATGTTATGATGACTTTATCTAATGAGGGGTATATAAAGAGAGTCCCTATGAAATCTTATAATAGGTCTAATATTAATATAGAAGATATAGAGTATAGAGAGGGCGATTTTAATACATATTTACTTCAAACTAACACAAAAGATACGTTGTTGATTTTTACTGAGGTGGGAAATGTATATCAACTAAAAGTAGATTTAGTGCCAGAATATAAGTGGAAGGAAAAAGGTGAAAGACTTGATAACCTTATTAGAGGAATAGATTTAACTAAAGAAAAAGTTATTGCTACATTTTTAATGGGAAATCTATCTTCTAATAAAGAATTTATGTTTTTTACTAACAAAGGGAATATAAAGAAAACATATTTGGATAAATTTGTTACGAGTTATACAAAATTATCTGCCTTAAGACTAAGAGAAAATGAAAAACTTCTCGATGTTAAGTTAGTAGACATAGAAAGAAGAGAATTATTTATAAAGATATTGACCAAAGAAGGTCTTGAATTTTCTTTAGAAGAACCTAAACTTGTTGCAGCTCCTAGAAATATAGTTGGTACTCAGTTATTTAATCTCACTGGGAATGATGAAGTGGTAAAACTGGAATTTACAGAAGGTTATGATTATAAAGAATTTAATCTTAGTATAACTGTAAAAGGTATAATGAAAATATCTAGTAAAAGAACAAATGCACACTTAAGTATTTATACCAAATCCTCATCTATGTTACTTATATTTACTCAAAAGGGATTTGTTCATAAATTACCTAGCTATATGATTCAGAATATCAATAAAAAAAATACATGTATTAATACCTTATTAGATAATCTAAGTATTGATGATAAAATAGTAGATATTATTTCTGTTGATCATTTAAATGAAGAAAGCAGCATATATTTATTTACAAAAAAAGGGTTCGTTAAACGAACTAAACTTAGTGAATTAGAAGGAGATTTTGTATCTACTCTAGTTTATAAACTCAAAACAGAAGACGATAAATTGACCTTTATCAAAATCAACGAAGATAATATAGACAAAGATGTATTGCTAGTGACAAAAAAGGCAATGTGCATAAGATTTAATGTAAACACTATTAATTTTATGGGAAAAGGTGCATCTGGGGTAACCGGAATAAGTTTAAAAGAGAATGATGAGGTTATATTTGTAGATTTAATTAAGGCACAAATTAAAAATACAGAGGGCAATAATAAAATAGCTGCTACATTCGACGAGAAGCTAAGTTTAACAGTTAGTTCATTTAAAGGTGAAAAAAAGATTATAGGACTTCAAGATATAAACGTTCAAAATAGAGCAGGTAGGGGTAAAAACATAACAAGTGCACTAATAGATGATTATGTAGAAAATGTTATTTTAAAATAAAAAAAAGACATGTACTAAAATTTAAATAAAACTTAATTTTAGTCTGTCTTCTTTTTATTGAAAACAAAATACTTATTAATTAGAAAACCAACTAGTCCTATAATCATAGAACCTGTAAGTATAGATATGTTGAGCCAAAGATGGTTTAATTTCATAATATTTTTTGTATGATGCATAATATGGATTAAAGGATTTCTACGTGTTAAGAGTATTAACATAAAGCTATTTAAAATCATACTAAAAAATAGTACACTAGCGTATTGAAAGTAATTATTTCCCTTAGAAGTTTCTTTAAAAGTGAACTTCTTATTTAAGTTATAACTGCAGATTGAATAAACGCAAAACGACATGATGTTAAAAACAAATAACGTTTTACCATGAGTTATTCCCGTGGTATAGGAAAGAATATTTAATATAGTTAAATCTATGATAATGTTAGTAGCACCAACTAAGGCATACTTAATAAATTGGGCTAAAGACTGTAGTTTTTTATTTTTATTACGCATAGAATATTATTCTTAAACTAAATATGCTTAAGAAATTAGTCACCATCCTTTTCATTAAGTTAACATGTTAATTTAGCAATATACATATCAGTGTACAACAAAAGAATAAAAAATAAAATAGAAATGTTTTTAATCAGTAAAGTATATTCACAAATAAAAATATTATGTGACATAGCTTTAGTAATTAAAGTTCAGACAAATAAAATAAAAAAGGTGATTTTATGGAAGAAATAACATTAGAAAATGGAATAAAGTTATTATATAAGAAATCAGAAAACAATTTAACATCGTTTACAATAGGATTTAATGCAGGTGCAAATGTAGAGGAAAAGGAACATTTAGGAATTGCCCACGTAGTAGAGCATATGCTTTTTAAAGGAACTACTTCTCGCACGGAATATGAAATAAATAAATTATGTGATGAGACTTTTGGGTTTTGTAATGCAATGACTAACTATCCATATGTAGTATATTACGGAACAACTTTAGACGAAGACTTTGAAAAAGGATTTGAAATTTACGCAGATATTATTTTGAAACCTTCATTTCCAATCAAGGGATTTAAAGAAGAAATAGAAGTGATTTGCGAAGAACTAAAAGAATGGAAAGACGATTCCAACCAGTTTTGCGAGGATTCTATGCTTTATAATGGGTTTGAAGATCGAAGAATAAAAAATTTGATTATAGGAACACAGGAAAGTGTTAAGGATATAACCTTAGATCAGATAAAAAAATTTTATGAAGAAAATTATACTCCAGATAATTGCATAGTGAGCGTAGTGTCTTCTATGAGCCTTAGTCAAGTTTCAGAAATAGTGGTCAAGTATCTTGGTAGTTTTAAAACTATAAAAGAAAATGAATTTATAATAGGTGGCAAAGAATATATGTACGAAGACAATAAGCCTGGTACCTATTTTGAATATAGAGATGATTTGCAGGGTGCCAAAATTCAATATTGTTTCACCATACATGATTTAAATAATCGAGAAATCAGTGTTTTGAAATTATTTAACCTAGTTTTTGGAGAAGGTACAAGCAGTATATTATTTGATGAAATAAGGACTAAAAGAGGCCTTGTTTATGATATAGGAAGTTTTATTAAAAATGAAACAGGAATAAAACTTTTTACCATATCCCTAGGAACTTCTCAAGAAAGTGTTAAAAAAACTATAGAAATTATTAATAATGAAATAGAAAAAGTTAAAAAACTTAGAAATTTTTTCGATGAATCCCGTATTTTGAAACTTTGTAAAAGTTATAAATTAAGAAGAATGATAACCCTTGAGAAATCTATTCAAACTAGCATGAGTTTATGTGTGCATGAAATTATGTATGGAAATGGTAGTGAAATTTTTTCGGAATTTGATGGGATGAAGAATATAAAAGAAGAGGAAATCATGAGTGTAGTAAACAAAGTTCTAGTCAATGCTACGGTGCAAGTTTTGATGCCAAATGTGGGGAGTAGGAGATAGATATGGAGAAAAAATGGTTATTAAGAAATACTTCTAAAGACATTAAGTCACTAGCTAAAAACTCAGGAGTAAGTGAGGTTATAGCTAAAATTTTAATTAATAGAGGATTTAGTAGTGAAATAGATATAAAAAAATTTATGAGAGCGAGTCTAGATGATTTGTATGATCCGTTTTTAATGAAAGATATGGAAAAAGCTATTGGGTTAATTAAATTAGCTATAGAAAACAAAGAAAAAATTGTAGTATACGGAGATTACGATGCAGATGGGGTTACTAGTACTGTCATAATGTATAAGGCATTAAAATACTGTGGAGCGAATGTGGATTTTCATGTGCCAGATAGACAAAATGAAGGTTATGGTATAAATAGTGACAGAATAATAAAACTAAAGCAGCAAGGTTTCGGAGTAATATTAACATGCGATAATGGAATTGCAGCAATGGATCAGGTTAAATTGGCAAAAGCGTTAGGAATGACAGTAATAATAACTGATCACCATGAACTCCAATTTGAAGAAAATGAAGCAGGTGTTAGAATTTTTAAGGTGCCCAATGCAGATGCGGTTATTAATCCAAAACAAGAAGATTGTAGTTATCCGTTTAAACAATTGTGTGGTGCAGGAATCGCTTTTAAATTTGTACAAGCTCTATATAAAAAACTTGGAATTAGTAAAGAATTTGTAAAGGAATTTATAGAAATAGCAGGAATAGGAACTATTTGTGATGTGGTAGATCTAATAGACGAAAACAGAGTAATTGCTAAAAATGCTTTAGAGATGTTAACAAATACAAAAAATGTAGGGTTAAAATGTCTAAAGGAGATTTTAGGAATTAATGATAAAGAAATAAAATGTTATCACGTCGGGTTCCAAATAGGGCCATGCATAAATGCTACTGGAAGACTTGAATCGGCGGCTATATCAGTTGAACTACTTTTATGTGAGGAAGAAAATAGAGCAAAAGAATTAGCAAAAACATTATTTGAACTTAATAAAAAAAGACAAGAGATGACTAACCAAAATGTGGAAGAAGTAATAGAGGTTGTGAAAAATTCAACATTTAAAAATGACAAGGTATTAATAATTTATAAAGATACAATTCATGAGAGCATAGCAGGAATTGTAGCGGGGCGTGTTAGGGAAACTTTTAATGTGCCAACAATAATATTAACTAAAGGAAAAGAGAATCCTAAAGGGTCAGCAAGATCTATAGTTGAATATAATTTATTTGAAGAGTTAATTAAATGCAAAGAGTTAATGGAGAATTTCGGAGGTCATCCAATGGCTGCAGGGCTGTCTATTAAGGAAGAAAACATAGAAAAGCTAAGACAAAAATTAAATCATATTTGTACATTAACTGATGAAGATATTCAGCCTAAGGTAAGAATAGACCAAAGAATGCCATTAAGTAAAATAAATTACGAGATGATTTACGAATTAGAACTTTTAGAACCCTTTGGTAAAGGTAATTCAACCCCATTGCTTGCAGAAAAAAATATTCCTATTTTAAAAATTGATATTTTAGGCAAAAACGCTAATACATTAAAAATTAAATGTATAATGCCTGGAGTAAATAAATGGATTGATGGAATATGTTTCAATAGAGTAGATGAATTTATTGAACTGCTCAAAGATAGATATGGAGAAGAGCATATGAGTTATCTTAATAATCCAAGAGGGTTAAAATTAGATTTGATTTTTACACCTCAAATTAATGAGTATAATGGTTATAAATCTATTCAATTAAAAATATTAGAATTTAAACTTAGCTAAATTAAATGCATTTAAATAGATTGTAATTCAATTATATTATAGTACTGAATATTATTTGTTTGTACATTGTTAGAGGCACATAGACACGTATGTCTATATGCCTCTATTTCATTTTAAAATTACATTATTTTTTTAATTATAAATTTCTCTCGTATTGTTCTACCATTTTTTTTACCATTTCTCCGCCAACAGAACCACATTGTCTTGAAGTCAAGTCACCATTGTAATCTGTAAAATTAACTCCTAATTCTTTTGCAGTTTCCATTTTGAATGAATATAATCCAGCTTTAGCTTCAGGTACTAATTTTCTGTTTGACATTTACTATCACTCCTTTTAATTTATTTTTGTTATGATAGTATCTTGTGCAGAAATGAGAAATATATAATAGAATATTTGAGGGAAATGAGGGAGTAAAACATTTTTAATCACAATATCTGTAATCAAAGAAATATATTAATAGAATACAAAATAATTGCATAATCAATTGTAAAAAACTGAACATTTTTAAACTTAGGCAAAAACAAGCGAAGAAAAGAGGTGTATGGCTAGCATACACCTCTCATCTATTTTTAAAATTACAAATTATAGGTTTTTTTCGTATTGTTCAACCATTTTTTTAACCATTTGTCCGCCTACAGATCCATTTTGTCTAGAAGTAAGATCTCCATTGTAACCCTCTGATAAATTTACTCCAACTTCTTTGGCAGCTTCCATTTTAAATTTATTTAAACCTGCTTTTGCTTCTGGTACTAAATTTCTGTTTGCCATTTATAAACAACTCCTTCTATAATTTATTTTTGTTATGATGATACCTTCTACTGAAACTTCAAATATTTAATCGATATTGCAATCAGGAAGATATAAGAATTTAAATTAAAGGTTTTTTTCGTATTGCTCTACCATTTTTTTAACCATTTGTCCGCCTACAGATCCATTTTGTCTTGAAGTAAGATCTCCATTGTAACCATTTGTTAAATTCACTCCAACTTCTTGAGCAGCTTCCATTTTAAATTTGTTTAATCCTGCTTTTGCTTCTGGTACTAAATTTCTGTTTGCCATTTTTAATCACCCCTTTAATAATTATTTTTGGTATAATAATATCTTGTGCAGAATTAAGAAATATATAATAGAATATTGGAGGTAAATAAGGGAAATATAACATATTAAATTAACTTTTGTAACAATGCAAAAGATTTAGAGTAAATTAAATCAATTACCTATATTAGGATATATTTTACTTACATTATTTTAAAAATAAAACACATATGTTTATATTATTTGGGCAAAAATAGCAAAGTTAAAAGGGATATGACTAGCATATCACTAGCATATCCCTTTTAACTAATTAGAATTTTAAATTATAGGTTTTTTTCGTATTGTTCTACCATTTTCTTTACCATTTGTCCGCCTACAGATCCATTTTGTCTAGAAGTAAGATCTCCATTGTAACCTTCTGATAAATTCACTCCAACTTCTTTAGCAGCTTCCATTTTAAATTTGTTTAAACCTGCTTTTGCTTCTGGTACTAAATTTCTGTTTGCCATAATAATGACCTCCTTTTATTTTTGTAATTACTTGATGATAGTAGTTTATCCGTATAGTTTATTTTTAAATTAGTGAATTGAAGGGTAGTTTTGAAAATTATGGACAATATAATTTTTAGTTAATACTAAACTTTTCATTCGAATTAGTATATAATGATGTAGAATATACTGCGTAAAACATACTTTTAGAAGGAGTGTTAAAGTGGAAAAACACAAAATAATAATGACAGGTGGAGGTTCGGCAGGACATGTAACACCAAATCTTGCACTAATACCAAAACTTAAAATGTTAGGTTATGAAATTGAATATATTGGAACCAAAGAAGGTATTGAAAGAAAAATAATAGAGGACGAAAATATAAAATATTATCCTATATCTAGTGGGAAACTTCGAAGATATTTTGATGTTAAAAATTTTACAGATCCTATAAAAGTAATTAAAGGTATTTTTGAAGCAAAAAAAATAATAAAAATGCAAAAACCTGATATTGTTTTTTCTAAGGGTGGGTTTGTTTCGGTACCTGTAGTGCTTGCCGCATTTTTAAACAGGGTTCCAGTAATTGCTCATGAATGTGATATTACACCAGGACTTGCTAATAAATTAGTAGCTCCTTATTGTACAAAAATATGTGTAACTTTTCCAGAAGCACTTAAGGAAATAAAAAGTGGAAAAGGAGTAGTAACTGGTAATCCGTTGCGATGTGAGTTATTTGAAGGAAGCAAAATAAAAGCTAATGAGATATGTGGATTTAATAATAAAAAACCTGTTTTAATGATTATCGGTGGTAGTTTAGGTTCTAAAGTTATAAATCAAGTTGTACGTGTCAAGCTTGATGATTTAATGCTTAGCTATAATATTATTCATATTTGTGGAAGTGGTAATTTTGATAAATCCCTGGAGAATAAAAATGGATACAAACAGTTTGAATATGTAAAAGATGAATTACCTCATTTATTAGCTAGTGCAGATATCGTAGTTTCTAGGGCGGGGGCAAATGTAATTTTTGAACTTTTAGCACTAAGAAAACCTAATTTATTGATTCCGTTATCAGCCAAGGCTAGCCGAGGGGATCAAATACTTAACGCAAGATCTTTTGAAAAAAGCGGTTATAGTATGGTTGTAAAAGATGAGGAATTAACTCCTGAAAATTTAGAATTAAAGATTAAAGAATTGTATAATAATAAAAACACATATATTGAAAAGATGAAGTCTAGTAACACAGAAAAAAGTATTGATTTAATAGTAGAATTAATAGAAAAATATAGAAAAAGATGAAGAAAGTAAAATTTCTTCATCTTTTTTTAAGTATGAAATTATAAATGATTATAGAAACATTGAAAAAGGTGCAAACTATAAATATAAAAGTATATTTTTGATTATCATATAAAAATAGAAAAAATTTGAATGAAAAGAATTAAAGGAGAAACAGAATGGAACTTCAATTTTTAGGCGCAGCGGAATGTGTTACAGGGTCGTGTCATTTGATAAAAGTGAGAGACAAAACTATTTTACTGGATTGTGGATTATACCAAGGAGGAGATGGAAAAGGAGGGAAAAATGAAAGTTTTCAATTTAACCCTAAAGATATAGATTTAGTTATACTATCACATGCTCACATAGACCATAGTGGTAGAATTCCTTTACTTTATAAACATGGATTTATTGGTGATATAATTTGCACAAAAGCTACTAAGGAATTATGCCAGGTAATGTTACCTGATAGCGGTCACATTCAAGAGATGGAAGTTCAGTGGAAAAACAAGAAACTTAAAAGAAAAGGGCTCCAGCCTAATGTTGCATTATATTCATCAACTGATGCGGAAGATTGTTTAAAGCTTTTTAAGAGTTTTCCTTATAACACAGAAATAAAACCTTTTGATGGATTGACAATTACCTTAAGGGATGCAGGCCATTTATTAGGGTCAGCTATTATAGAACTCCAAGTGCAGGAGAAAGAAAGTCTACCGCTTAAACTTGTTTATAGTGGGGATTTGGGTAACTTGAACATTCCACTCATTAATGACCCTACATTTATAAACAGTGCAGATTATGTGATTATGGAAACTACTTATGGAGATAAGGTGCATAATAATTTTAAAGATGTATTAAAAGAATTGGCAGATATAATAAAGGAAACTTTCCATAGGGGCGGGAATGTTATAATTCCATCATTTGCAGTAGGCAGAACACAAGAGGTTCTATATGCCCTAAATAAGTATTTTGAAGAGGATATGATTAAAGGCTGGTCGGTATATGTTGATAGCCCTCTTGCTGAAAAAGCAACAAGAATTTTTGAAAATAACAAAGAAATTTTTGATGATGAATCAAAAGAATTAGAAAAACAGGATAGTAATATACTGGATTTCAAGGGATTAATTTTTACTCATTCTGCAGAGGAGTCTATGAAACTTAATGAAGTTAAGAATTCAATAGTAATATTATCTACAAGTGGAATGTGTGATGCAGGTAGAATAAAACACCATTTAAAGCATAATTTATGGAGGAAAGAAAGCTCTATAGTATTTGTAGGATATCAAGCACAAGGCACATTAGGTCGTGAGATTTTAGATGGGAATAAAATGGTTAAGATTTTTGAAGAAGATATTTCTGTTGCTGCGTCAATATATAATCTACAAAGCCTTTCTGGGCATGCCGATAGAAATGGTTTGATTAACTGGATAGAACATATGGGAGTAAAACCTAAAAAGGTTTTTCTTGTACATGGAGATAAGAATTCCCAAACAAGTTTTAAAAAATTATTGGATTTAAGAGGATATCAGTCGGCAATTGTAAAAACAAGTCAAAAATTTAATATTGAATAGGAAAGTTATACCATATACACCCAAAAAACTTGAATATTTTTCGTTTTGATGTATAATTAAGAGGTAAGAATAACTATCTTTTATTATGAGAGTATGGTTGGTAGTAATAAAACAATTGACAATAATATACTTAGGTAGTGTTGAAAATATTGAAGTTCTAGCTAATCACATAGCTAAAGTTGCAAAAAAACAGTACTACTGAAAAAAAGAGAAAAGATTTTGTTAAATAACTTTTGATTATGGAAATTTATCATGTAGTGTAATGATGAGATAATTCACAAATTACATAGATTATAAAGGGCTATCACCTCCAGCTAACGCTGAGAAGTGTTAGCTAGTTTTGCATAAAATCCATTATAAAGTTATTATTTTTAAGTGTAGTTTTGTTTTTAGAACAATACTCTTATTTGTAATTTAGATAAAAACTTTAAAAACACAGGTTATAATCTTATTAAGAAAGAAGGCCAATTAAATGAGAAAAATGAAAACTATGGACGGAAATACAGCAGCAGCGCACGTTGCCTATGCTTATACCGATGTTGCAGCTATTTACCCAATAACACCATCTTCAACAATGGCAGAGTATTGTGATGAATTAGCAGCTAAAGGAACAAAAAACGTATTTGGTCAAAAGGTTAAAATAATGGAAATGCAATCAGAAGCAGGAGCAGCAGGAGCAGTTCATGGTTCACTTCAAACGGGAGCATTAACATCAACTTTTACTTGTTCTCAAGGATTATTATTAATGATCCCAAATATGTATAAAATAGCAGGAGAACTACTACCAGGAGTATTCCATGTAGCTGCTAGAGCGTTAACTACTCATGCACTTAATATTTTTGGAGATCATCAA
>NZ_DATCQT010000102.1:0-2628 GCF_036569345.1 Clostridium sp. | reverse complement strand
CAACTCATTCCATCAATATATATTTTTTTTTTCATTTAAAAATTCCCCTTTCGATTGCTAATTTATACTATTATATATTTAAAATTTAAATTATATAATTTTTAAGTCAATTTAATTTTATAATAATCCCTAAAATTATTTTTGTCTACACTTTTTTAATAATAACAATAATAATTACAAATTTATAGATACTACTACAATCTTATTTAAATATTGAATTACCAAAAATGTATATATTATCAATAATTATCAACTTACCTAACCTAGTATATCCATAAGAACAAAATAAATTCTATTTATTTATTAATTTTTATTTCAGCTGTTTTCTTCATTCCTGTAATTATAAATAGTATTAGACCTACTTCTGTAATAATATCCCCTATACTTATGGTAAAATTTCTTAATACAGTTAAAGGAAGAACATCTCCTAAAAACCATAATATAGTATCTTTATTTATTAATGTATAAAGGCCTTCTTTACTTATATTTAATGTGATCCCCGCGGTCTCTGCCGCTTTAGCACTGACTGGCATTGCTCCTCCATTTAAAAAAATTGGAATAGCATTCAGCAAAAATCCTGCTCCCATAAGCACTATATATTTATTTTTTCTGTTAAAACAAATAAAAACTGCTAATAAAATATACATTATAGAATCTAATATATATGTGAATTCACCTATAATAAAAATCCCTTTCCGTATGAAAATAATAATAAATGCCTCTATAAAAAAAGATATAAAAACAAGATATGTTCTCGTTATATCCACATTTTCTAAATTTTTCACTCTTCCCTTTAATATATATCCAATTATAATTGCAAAAACTAACCCTTCAATAAACATTTTAAACCTCACCTTGTTTTTTTTGTTTCTCTAATACTTTAAAATATGCTTCAACTACTTCGGGATGAAACTGACTGCCGGAATGTTTTTTAAGTTCTTCAATAATTACATCATGACTTAAAGCTTTTCTATAAGGCCTATCTGTAGCCATAGCATCAATAGAATCTGCTAGTTGAACAATAAAAACACTGAGGCTTAGCTCATCTACTCTTTTACCATCAGGATATCCTTTTCCATCATATCTCTCATGATGATGACGTACAATAGGTAATATATTTTCAAGATTTTTAATGTCCTTTAAAATATTGTATCCTATAAGTGGATGTTTTTTTATGATATTAAATTCTTCATCTGAAAGTTTCCCGGGGTTATTAAGAATGTGATCATCAATTCCAATCTTTCCAACGTCATGTAATAGAGACGCCATACTTAATTGTTCAATTTTTCTCTCCGAATATTTGAGTTCTTTTGCTATACTTGCTGAAATCTCAGCTACTCTTTTTGAATGTCCCTGCGTGTATACATCTCTCGCCTCTATTGCAAGCATAAGGGCATCTAGAGTTTCAACATATTGAGATTTCGTTTGAATATATAAATAGAAAGTGTATCTAGCTAATACTATAGGGACTAATACAAGAAGCACACCAACATAACTATATAAATTGAATAAATAAGCTAATAAAATACCAAAAGGTGTCATTGCGAAAGTATTTAATAATACTAATTTGAAATTAATTAAAAATGAATATATAATACCCTTTTTATTAGTAATTGAATAAACTATTGATATAATAAAAGTGTTAATTATATAAAACACAACGCTAAACACAATAATTGGTAGTAGATTGCTGTCTAATCTCCCATTGTAAGTAGTCCCACCTGTTAGTTTGTAAAAATAATTTCCATAAATAATTGGTAATGTAAATCCACAACAATTAAATAATGTTCCATAAAAAGGTGTGTTTAATACATGTTTATATTTATTGTTATCTTTAAGTATTCTACATCCATAACCTAATATTAAAATTATTATTGTATCAAATGTTCCAAATAAAATGAAAGAAGCAATTGTAATTGCAAAACTTGTGCTAAAAGAAATATTTCTGTACGTTACTGTGATGCTTTCTGTTAATATTGTTAAACATATAAAAAATAAAAAAGCACTAATTGTTAATGAGAAAAAAGCTATGTGCTCTGTTTTAAAGAAAAGGAGGAAAGATATAAAAGTTATAAGATATATGGTTAAAATATATTTTTTTAAATTCAACGGTAGTTTCTCCATTGGTTTCCTCCTATATATTCTAAAGGCCGATAAACCTAATTTACCATATCCAACTAGCTGTTGATCCACCAGCTATAGCAAGTGCTAATATAACTAGTAATATTGAACTTATTTTCTTCATTATTAATCCCCCCTTCTATCTAAGATAGTGTAAACACTATCTTTATTTTATTTATTTAAAACCTTGCTATTGCAAGGGTTATAGCTGTTTTTATAATAAAAAAACAATGACCCCCTCTATTTGTTATAATTGTTGTATCTTACCCCAACAAAAATTACGAAAGAAGGTGTCATTGTGAGTTCAATTATATCAATGTTAGTTACATATAATCAACTACTACTTTCGCAAATAAATCATTTACTTGTTTTTATTGTGAAAAATATACCTCTAAAGACTCCAAAATATGATATGACAAGTCCTAAATATAAAAAACTTACTGTAGATAAACTACCGATTATTAAAACTTTTGAAAAGTTTAATTACACTGAACTTCTAAATAATTA
>NZ_DATCQT010000101.1:0-15303 GCF_036569345.1 Clostridium sp. | reverse complement strand
TAATTATTTTACCCCCTTAAATATCAATGAGTTAACGTATTTATATATGAGGTTATTTCCCTGTTTTCATGTACATTTTATTGATCTAGTTATAACCTAAGAAATCAATATACGCAGCTAGTATGGTATTCAATTCGTTATATAGTTTAATTTGCATTTATCAAGATTTAGAAAGGATAACATTAATGGGTAATGTGGCACTTGTTATAGAAAGACTAAGAGAAGAATTAGAAAGCCTTATCACGCTAGAAGGTTTAAATCATCAAAAAGTATTAAAATTGAGCCAAAAATTAGATGAATATATATTATTATATTACTTAAAAAAAATGTAGATATGATTTATTAATTCCATTGAAAAATCAAACAAAAACAATAAACAAAATTATAAAGAAGGGCTGGTTACTTAACATGAGAGAAATAAAATTTAGAGTTTGGGATAATTTAAAACAGAAAATGCATAAATTACAAGGAATGACTTTTGATGCACGAAATTCAACTCCAGCTGCACTTAAGCTTCCAGGTTTAACTTGGAGGCCTATTGAAGAATTTGAATTGCTTCAATGGGTTTACTTATCTGACATGAATGGAGTCAATGTATATGAAGGCGATTATATTAAAATTTCATCCACTGTTTACAATGTTTCTTGGAATGAAACTATAGTAAATTTTCAGCTTGAAGAATTAAATGGATCTTTGAGTCGTAGTATTATTGACGTAACCCTAGGAGAAATTATAGGTAATATATTCGAAAATTCGGATTTATATAACAAATAGTCACTTAAAATATGTTATAATTCAACATATATAATAAACAAAGGAGGTAATGTCTTATGAGAATTGGATTTATAATTTCTTTGATTTTTGCTATAATAGTGGCTCTATTTGGTATTCAAAATGCTGCAGTAATATCTGTTAATTTCTTTTCTACAAAATTTAGCATTTCCTTGGCCCTTGTAATTTTTGTATCTGCAATTATAGGTGCTATAGTTTCAACTCTATTTGGTTTACAAAAAGAATTCTCACTGAGTCGTGGTAATAGGAAACTAACAAAAGAGGCTGATCATTTTCAGACTAAAATTGAAATGAGTAAAAATGATAATGTTGCATTAAAGATTGAAAATGAAACTTTTAAAATTAAGACTAAAACTTTAGAAGTTAAAATAGAAGATCTAGAAACTAAAATAGAATCTTTAGAGACTAACAATAAAACCTTCAATGATGAAATAACTACGTTACATATAGAAAATACTAGACTTAATACACTCTCCGAAAGTGAAATCGTCATTACAAAGTAAATTACTTTTCATTAGGTTAACTTATTGAGCACCAGTAGCTATTTGTAGCCACTGATTCTTATTTAAATGTTGTCTATATAAATCTAATACACCAATAAATATAAATAGTATTTTTACACATACTACATTTAAAACAGAACCTGATAATTGGTCAGATTATGATAGAAGAATTGATACTAAATTATATTTATAGTAAAATTGGCGGTGAGAAATAGTGAAAATTTTACTTATGAGAGTTACCCTAAGAGCATCATGGTCACATTCATTAAAGGAAAAAAGAATGGTTGTAAAAAGTATTGTCCAAAAACTAAAGAATAAATTTAACATATCAGTAGCAGAAGTAGATCAGCAGGATATTCATCAAACAATAGTTATAGGTATTGTAGGAATCTGCGCAACAACCTCACAACTGGATTCTACAATGGAACATATTATAACTTATATAGAATCTAATACTGATGCAGAGATAATTGATATTCAAAAAGAAGTTATCCAAAGTATGTAGAGTATTCCTACATTAATAATTATTATACCCCTTAAAAATAAATAATAGTATTTATTGATTAATTTAAAAAATATATGTGTAATTAAAGCCTCTAATTAAGAATACTGTTATACAGGGTGATATTATGGTAATTGATAATAAAGAAAAATTTGATACCGATAAAGACGAATTAGTTTGGACTAAAATTATTAGTATTTATCCGCTTACAAAAAATAGTAAAAGTACACATTTAGTAAAATATTATAAAACTGATTTAGATGAAGAATATTATATTTTTAAATATATAATGTCTAATAATGGTAATATTGCAGATAATTTTGATGAGTTGGATTGGAGTGAAATCATAGAACAAATCGATTTTTCAGATAATTGTTCTATTTATTCTCAACTTGGTTACCATAAAAATTGTTTTAGATTAGTGAGCAGTGGCAAAATAATTAAAAAAGATATACAAGAATATATAAGAATATATGAGTTAGAGCATCATCAATGATGCTCTTTTTATTTTGCTTAAATATAGGGTTAAGAATGTTCCTTTTAAATCTTAGTTATTTGTTAATTTGAATTTTATACAATATCACTAGATATTTTTTTATCTTCCAATGTAAACATTTACTATTATGTTATAATACCCATAAATGTTAAATAAAGATTATGAGAGCTCTAAAATTATAAAATGAATTATAGGAGGGATCAAGATGAGGAAACAATTTATACCTTTAGTCATAGTACTAATCGTTGCTATGTGTATAATTTCAGAATATACAGGAGAAAAAGAAATTATTTTTCCAGAAATTCTGGCTCTTGCCATTGGTGCTTGGGTTATGGAAAAATCAACTTGGGGAAACAAGACCTTATATTTTTGGCTATCTCCAACTATTGCCTCTCTGACTGGATTGATTATAACTAGATTTTTACCGTACTCACCCTTTTTAATGATTGCTGGAGCATTTGTTCTTGTTTCTCTACAGTTGAAGATTATGGGTTCACAAGTCTCTCCTTCCTATTCAGCAGCAATTCTTCCAATTCTCATGCATACTCAAAGTTGGTATTATCCCTTGTCTGTATGTTTACTTACAGGAATAATTGCCTGTATCAAAAAAATAATAGATACATCTTATAAAAAAGATCATACGAGTGATAGCCCTGTGGAAGTTCTTAACGAAATTGAAAAAGTTAACCTACCTAATGATTCATTAATAAACTGGATTAAGATGTTCATGAGTATACTGATGGTTTCAGCAGTTGCTTTATATTTCCATTGGAACTACATTGTTGCTCCACCTTTGATTGTTGCTTTTGTGGAACTGGCTAAACTAAAGGGAACATTGCATTTGAAGACTAGGCTAGTTTTCATATCACTGGTGCTTTCGGCCTTTTCAGGAGTTATATGGCTATACTTAATATATTATTTTTTACACTGGCCTCTTTGGATTTCAGGTGGGTTGTCTGTGGTCAGTATTTTGCTTATATTTTATATTTTACAATTTTCCTTTCCGCCTGCTGCAGCTATTACTTTGTTGCCAATAATTATTCCAACAAATAATTATTGGGTGTATCCATTTCAGATTCTAGTTGGCAGTGCTATATTTTTACTTATTAATTTATTCTGGTTTAAAAAAGTGCCAGTTTCTAAAATAGAAAATCGAGTAACAATTCAATAATCCTTTTTTTAGAAAGAAATAACGTGCTATATAACAATATATAAAAGAGACAAAAATATAAAAGCATCAATACATGAATAAAATGTATTGATGCTTTTATATTAACAATTTTCATTTACTAAATAAAACTATTATCATAATCCTTTAATTCATACTTTAATTCATACTCTAATATACTTTTCTTCTCCTCCATGCTATTAAATATTTGACTTCCAACTCTTGATAAGTCGAATGCATTTACTAAAGCTGTAATCATTTCACCCTGATTTAAGTTGTTTGCTTCTGCAAATCCTCTAAATTTTCTTATATCGTCTTCATGAACCTTAAAACTTGTGGACTTAATGTCGCTCATTATTACGCCTCCATAAATTATTATGAAAAAAAAATACAATACAATGTGTTACATTTTAATTAAATTACTTTTGCAACATATGTAATCCATTACATAATTGTATATCTAATTTTATAATATTGCAATATTATAAAAGAAAAAAATACAATTAAAGTACAATAAATGAAAATATGAATATAAATTACAATAGAATATAATATGATTTTGCTACTAGGTAATTGTTCAGATAATTGATTTTAATCTTATTTATCATTTGACATTTAAATATCATTTTGTATTAAATATGTAATGCAGTAAAATATTAACGTCATTGTATATTTTTTAATTAATCCCTTTTAATAAGAAAAAATTATTAAATGCTTCTTTGCCCAAAAATAAGTGTTCGTAAAATGATCAGCATGTCAATACTTCTGGATCAATTAACCATAATATGTTAATTATTTGATAATCAGTATTTTATCAATCCGTATATTTATTCATATTAATTGCATATTTATACGTAAGTAAACGTTTAATGATAATAAATAAACAGTAAATATTGAATAATTATTCAAAAATACCCTTGCAATTGTAAGTTTTTAAAAGTATACTTTAAATATAGCAACTAGGGAAAACATAATACAATAAATTGATAATCAAAAAAAATAAACATTAATATTGAAAAAATATTAATGTAAATAAAAAAGAAGGATGTGTTATTTATGTTAAAAAGTGCTTATTTTATTCCTACAATAAATTTATTTGGTGAAGGATCGGTTAATGATGTTGGAACTCAAATTAAAACTTTAGGTGGCAAAAAAGTATTAATTGTTACTGATGCAATGTTAGCTAAATTAGGTATGGCAGACAAGGTTAAAGATATCATAGTAGGTGCAGGACTTGAATGCGTAATTTTTAATGGTGCTGAACCAAACCCAACTGATTTAGATGTAGAAGCAGCTTTTGAAGCATGGACGGAAAATTCATGTGATGCAATAGTATCTCTTGGCGGTGGTTCTTCTCATGATTGTGCTAAAGGTCTTGGACTTGTAGCTTCTAATGGTGGAAATATTAGGGATTATGAAGGATTAGATAAATCATCTAAAGAGTTCCCACCTTTTGTTGCAGTTAATACTACAGCTGGTACCGGTTCAGAGATGACTCGTTTCTGCATAATAACAAATACTTCTCGTAAAGTTAAAATGGCTATAGTTGATTGGAGAGTAACTCCAAAAGTTTCAATTAATGATCCAGAATTAATGGTTGGTATGCCACCATCACTTACTGCAGCTACTGGTATGGACGCTCTTACTCATGCAATAGAAGCATATGTATCTACTGCAGCTAATCCTCTTACAGATTCTGCTGCTTTAATGGCTATAAAACTTGTATCTAAATATCTATCGAAAGCAGTTGCAAATGGTACAGATATGGAAGCAAGAGAACAAATGTCTTATGCTCAATTCTTAGCTGGTATGGCCTTTAATAATGCAAGCCTTGGATACGTGCATGCTATGGCACATCAACTTGGTGGATTCTACAACTTGCCTCATGGTGTATGTAATGCTATTTTACTTCCAATAGTATCTGAGTTTAATATCTTAGCTCGTGCAGAGAGATTCGCTGAAATAGCTGCTGCAATGGGTGAAAATATAGATGGACTTTCTGTAACTGCAGCTGCTCACGTTGCAATTGACTCAATTAAAAGATTATCAAAATCAGTTGGTATTCCTGCAGGACTTTCTGAACTTGGAGTTAAAGAAAAAGATTTCGAAGTAATGGCTGGAAATGCAAAAAATGATGCATGTCAGGCAACAAATCCACGCCTTGCTTCTTTAAAAGAAGTAGTTGAACTCTTTAGACTAGCAATGTAATATTATCTAAAATAAATGATGAACATAATAACAAGTATTTTATGTTTATAGTTTTGAGGGGCTTATGCCCCTTTTTTATTTTGTCTTTTATTTATATGGGAAGTGATTTGTTTTAATAGACACTACAGAACCCTTTCAGGAATCCAATATAGAACTCTTGTGGAATATCAACTTCTGGAAATAATTTTGTAAGTCTTTCGAATTTCTTAACTGCTAGAACGTTAATGTTTTTAATGATATATGGTAATAGACCCTTTTCTAAAAGATTAAGGTAGGAAACAAGACCTACTTCAAAGCCATTTATTTCGTAGGGGTGTATTTCGCATTCTTCTTGTCCTTCATCTCTATAAAACGCTTTAACGAATTGATGAATAACTACCAAAGTGTCTTTTTCAGTGTCTTCAAAGCAACCTTGATATTCCTTTTTCCAGTCAATTATTTTACCCATTATTAATCCCCCTTATATTAAATTTTGCTCCACTTTGGGTTGATGTTTTATATTTTTAACTGGCTTATTATCTGTAATATATTAATATTCAGTTGGTTTATTAATTGTTACATTTGGAATGTAAATTCCTATATACCATTAATAAAAAAGAATAACAAAACTGACATTATAGCAGTTTTGTTATCCTTTTTTTTATTGTTTAACTAGTTAAGTCTATATTCTACCCAATACCTAATTTTATTGCTACTAAAGTTGTCATTGATATAATAATATATCGAAAGAGTTTTTCATTAAGCCTTTTAACAACTTTGATTCCTAGGAATGCTCCTAAAGTAATTGCTGGTATCATAGTGCAAGCTAAAATAGTTGTTTTAGCTGAAATATTATGCCAGAAAAAAATCTGTAATGGAAGCTTGGTTAAATTTATTATAAAAAAGAACCAGGAGGCTGTTCCCATATAATTATTTTTCTTTAAACCTATTGTCAATAGATAAATACTGAATACTGGCCCTGCTGCATTACCAATCATTGAAGTAAATCCACAAGCTATACCTATCAAAATATTGAACCAAGCTCCTTTTGGCACTTTAAGTTTATCGCCCTTTTTTTCAGTATAAATAAGTATAATTACGCAGATCAAAACAGAAATAGCTATAAAAGACTTAAATTGTTTATCATTTATATAATTTCCAACTACACCACCAATTAATATTCCAACTAGTGCCCATGGAAGTAGCTTTCTAATTTTACCCCAATTAGCATGTCTCTTATAATAATATACCGCAAAAACATCACCCATCAAAAGCATCGGTAGAATTATTCCAGTAGATGCCTTACCACCAAATATACCAGCTATAATGGGTATAATAAGCATAGTTAATCCACTGATCCCTGTTTTTGAAAATCCGACTAAAAAAGCTGCGAGTATTACCCAAAACCACTGCAATGTGGTTAAATTAAACAAGTCCATTTTACATTCCTTCTATTTTATTTTCATCAAGCCAGTTTTTATATTTATCTAAATCACTTCTAACTTGTTTGATTATTATCCCTAACACCACAGCATCATCAATTAAACCACCCGGAAGAAAATCGGGAATAATATCTATTGGAGAAACTAGATATAATAAACCGATTATTATACATATAATTGATCCTGTAGGAATGTCTTTATAACTACCGTTTATCCAATCTTTCACAATTCCAAAAAGTAATTGGAGATTTTCCCATATTTCTTCAAAAGGTCCTATCTTCTTTGCTTTCTTAATAGCTTCATCTAATAGATTCTTTGTTTTATTTTTGTCTTGTGAGTACTCTTTAGCTTTTTCATTGAATTTTTTTTTAATGTCATCAAAATTTATATTCATACTCATTTTCCTCCTCAAATAATACTAATTTAGTCTAATTATATTATAATTTTACAAATTATTCAATGCATTTTATACTTATTCTGTAATCTCGAGACTATGAATTATGTCAATGTGATTAATTAAAAAGGCTTGTCCCTAAAAAATCTTTAAATTCTTAATGATTCTATGAAACTCTACACTTTTGTTTACATTTTTATAACTAATAAAAAAGGTCATGTCAAAGGTGAATTACCCTTTTGACATGACTATAATTTTTTTATAAAAATATAGGATAATATTTGTGGGGAACTGACGTTTTTCAAACAAAATAATCATAGATAATACAACTTGAATTAACCCAATGACAAGAAATAAAACATTTCGGAATGCAATAGCATCTAGCATAATGCATTGAACAATAACCCAAATGACTAGAATGCAACTAATAACACCACTTAAATAACCTTGATACCTTGACTTAAAATGAAATGCCAAAGCACAAGTAATATTTCCAATCCCAATTAGAATAAATAACATAATCCCAGGTATGAGATAATTAATAAAAGGTGAATGTTCTAAAAGCTCAACTGACATTCCAAATGGTTCTTGAGGATTTAAAATAGCAGTTGGCCCTCCAACCATTGCCACTAGTCCTACAAATACATGTAAAGCAAATAATAAGCGATAAACTATCTTCATCCATATTCCTCCTTCATTAGTGATAAAATTACATAACTTAATAAGTCTAAGTTTCTCTATTATACTACGAATCAATTAATAATTGTGCTACATTTTAAAAAATTGAAAGATAATTCAGAATATTTAAAGTAAACATTAGAAAAATAAATATACATTTTCTAGCACAAAAAAACACTGGCTTTCACCAGTGTTAATAATCGTTCTATATTTAATTAAAGGGGGGCTCTAATTAAAAATCAAATTAATGATTATAATCTTATTATAGTCTTACTTTGTGAAGTTTAGATGACCTGCATTAAAATTATTTGTAAACAATAATTTAATTCACTATATTGCTAATTAATACGTTTTAATTTTATGTCATACTTATTCTTATACTTTGAAAGCCGAGGATCATTTTTAAAATAACTCTCGTACATACCTTTAGCCACATTTGCAACATCACTACCATAACCTCCGTCAAAAATAACTATAGCTATAGCAACTTGAGGATTGTCAGCTGGTGCATAGCCTACATACCACCCATAATCTCCTCTACCAACTTTATTTTGTATATCAGATGTATTAAACTGTGCTGTACCCGTTTTACCACCTGTAGGAATAGGAAAATCTCCAAGTGCTTGGGACGCAGTACCATCGGTATTACCGCCTGCACCTGTAACGTTATTCATACCCTGCATAACTAAATCTCTGGTTTTTGCACTCATATCAGCTTTATCTATTACTACAGGTTTCGTTTTAGATATCAACTTTCCATTAGAGTCTTTTATGTTATCAACCAAATGAAGTTTATATCTTGTTCCACCATTGGCAAGAGTTGCTATATAATTTCCCATCTGGAGAGGTGTGAAATTATCCATACCCTGACCAATAGAGGCAATATACATATTATATGGATAACTTAAAGAACCATGTGCCTGTGTCGCTAGGCTGTTTACATCATATACAATCGCTTTTAAATTAGCTGCAGTAAATTTTTGTGCTTTATACTTAGGATCTGCAGCAATTAATTGCGTAAATAAATCCACGTAATTCTTTGTTGAAAAAGTTCCAGTTTTTATAGAGTTCTGTATATCATCTTTAATTTTGGTTTTTATATCTGAAAGTTTTATTCCATTATAAAGAATTTGGTCATCTCCATTTCTATCATACAAATCTACCTTTGGAAATTTCGTACCTGTAGCAGAAACTCCAAGGGTTAAATCCTGCTCAATATTAAAAAGATATTGAGAAGCTGATAGATTTTTCTGGGACACTGTATTATATACTTGCCCAAAATTTTCATTTATTTCTATTCCTGTCCCAGGGTTAATTGTATTAGGATTAGCTCCTAGTCCAAATCCCCATGCATATTTAGCTAAAATATCATCACCATACTTTGACCTTAATAAACCACCCACATTCATGAAAAATGGGTTACTGGATTTTTCTATTGCACTTACTACGTTTACCTGACCAAGGGCCCCATCTGTTATGAAATGATCTATAACTCCTCCTCCTATATCAAACTGACCTTGATCAAGATAAGTTGAATTAGCATCTATAACTCCAGTTTGAAGACCTGCAATTGCTGTCATTGGCTTAAATGTAGAACCTGAAGGAATAAGTGACATACTTGCATAATTGTACAAGTATTTTGGATAGTAATCAAACTTATCCTTTCTAATTGTGGTATTTCCCTTTATGCTTGTGTCTATTGGGAACATAAAATCAATTAATTCTTGTGATTTTCCTTGAGCTTTTGCCATATTTTCATAATCTGGATTAAAATATTTTTTTGATTGAGCTTCTGTTAATCCCTGTGAAGTAGAAAAATCATTTGGATTGTAACCTGGCAGGCTAGAAAGTGCTAATATTCCACCAGTATGAACATCTATGGCAACAGCTGCCCCTCTTGTAGCATTTGATACATTTAAACCATTTACAGTTCCTTTACCTTGTAGTACCTTCATTTCACTATTTAAAGCGTTTTCTGTGGCATATTGCAAATTTGCGTCTATTGTAAGCTGAACATTGTTTCCAGGAACTGGTTTCTTACTAGAAAACTGATTTGTTATCTTTGCTCCTCCGTTTTCTCCTTTAAGATTACTTTCCATTGCAGCTTCTATTCCAGATTTTCCCACATAATCTTTACTAGCGTCATAACCCTTTGCTGAATATTTTGCTTGATCTGTAGGGCTTATTTTGCTTATATATCCCAAAACTGATGAAGCAAGTTGTCCATAAGGATATTGCCTCATAGGCTGATTTTCCACCTTAATTCCAGGTAATTCTGTGAGACTTTGCTCGAATATTAACGATGTATTTTTTTTTATATTAGTTGCAATGTTGATTGATTTGTAAGAATGAAAAAAATTCATTTTAATACTGTCTTTCACAATTAGATATCTTCTTATTACATCAGGTGTTTCCTGTATATGTAAACTTGAAACTCCTTTTAATACACCATATTCCGTAAGAAGTTCATTATATACTTGCTCCGGTTTTAATTTCAAAAGTTCATTATTAAGTTGAGTAGTTTCATTTGTTGATAAATCTTCCTCTTTTTTATTTTTAAACTTTGTTTTTAATATACTACCTTGAAGCCCTCTATCTTTTAAAAACCTTAACTGCAAAACTTGTATTCCCTTAGGATCACTTGAACTAAAATCAAACCTAAATGGTTTAATCTTTAAAGGAAAACTATCTGTCTGAACTTCCCCATTCTCATCCAAAATTTTATATACCTTTTGTAGTGTTGTAAATACCTGTGTACCATTCTTAGCTGAATCTGTGTACGTAAGGTTATAACCTGGTGCTTCCGTTGCGAGACCTATTCCATTTTTGTCTGTTATGAGCCCTCTTGGTGCCTCTATTGTTATAATGTTCTTAGCATTAGATTTTGCTACATCCTTGTAATATTGTCCACTTATTACTTGTATATAATATAACTTTGCAATTATAAGTGAAAATATAGCTAACATAATTACAAATAGAACATTATACCTATTAAATTTTTTTCCTTTTTTCATTTCATCACCATTGTAAGCTTTCATTTTTATGTACACACCTTTTCTTTTAAATTATTTGTTTTTAACTTATTATATCACGAAATTTCGACAATATTCTTAATCATATATAAAAAAATTAAATTACCAAAATAATAATAAAATTATACTCAAAAATCATTTTACTCGTATGTACCATTTGATATTAAAATAACATTTTGTATGTAATATGTATTTCATTAAAATATTAACGTCATCATATTGGTCCCTATTTTATAACTATTTCAGCAATCTATAGCTTAAATACTAAAGGACAGTAAAGATGTGTTACATTTACTGCCTATTAGTTGAAAATAAAAATTATTCAATAATCAATATTTTATCATTGTGAATAATTATTCATATTTATTGAATAATTATACTCTCGTAAACGTTTGATGTGAATGGATTAACAATAACGTTGTATATTTATTCATAAATTCCCTTGCAATTGGAAGTTTTTTAAAGTATACTTTAACTATAGCAACAGAGGAAAAAAACATAATAAAATAAATTAATATTTTCAATATGAATAGACATTTAATATTAAAAAAACATTAAATGTTAAAAAAACGGAAGGATGTGTTCATTATGTTAAAAAGTACTTATTTCATTCCTACAATAAATTTATTTGGTGAGGGAACTGTTAATGATGTCGGAGATCAAATTAAAACCCTCGGTGGTAAAAAGGTGTTAATTGTTACAGATGTTATGTTAGCTAAATTGGGTATGGCAGAAAAGGTTAAAAACATTATACTAAAAGCTGGACTAGAAGTGGCTATTTTTGATGGCGCTGAACCAAATCCAACTGATTTGGATGTAGAAGCAGCTTTGAAAATGTATACCGAAAATTCCTGTGATTCATTAGTATCTATTGGTGGTGGTTCTTCTCATGATTGTGCTAAAGGTGTCGGCTTAGTAGCTAGTAATGGTGGAAATATTAGGGATTATGAAGGATTTGATATATCAACCAAGAATTTACCACCTTTTGTTGCTGTTAATACTACGGCGGGTACTGGTTCAGAGATGACTCGTTTCTGCGTAATAACCAACACTTCTCGTAAAGTTAAAATGGCTATAGCTGATTGGAGAGTAACGCCAAAAGTATCAATTAATGATCCAGAATTAATGGTTGGTATGCCGCCAGCACTTACTGCAGCTACTGGTATGGACGCTCTTACTCATGCTATAGAAGCATACGTCTCTATAATAGCTAATCCACTTACAGATTCTGCTGCCTTAATGTCAATAAAACTTGTAGCCAAATATCTACCTAAAGCAGTTGCAAACGGCAGCGATATGGAAGCAAGAGAACAAATGGCTTATGCTCAATTCTTAGGTGGTATGGCTTTTAATAATGCAAGCCTTGGATACGTGCATGCTATGGCACATCAACTAGGTGGTTTTTACAATTTGCCTCATGGTGTATGTAATGCTATTTTACTTCCAATAGTATCTGAGTATAATATTTTAGCTAGTGCAGAGAGATTCGGAGATATTGCTGTTGCAATGGGTGAAAATATAGATGGGCTTTCTGTAACTGAAGCTGCTCAACTTGCAATTGACTCAATTAAAAGGCTATCAAAATCAGTTGGCATTCCTGCAGGACTTGCTGAGCTTGGTGTTAAAGAAAAAGATTTCAAAGTAATGGCCACAAATGCTCAAGCAGACGTATGCCAAGCAACAAATCCACGACTTGCTAGCTTGCAACAAGTTATTCAACTTTATAGAAATGCAATGTAATATGTTAATTAGAAGTATGTAATGAATCAAAGGCTCTAGCAAAATTGCTAGAGCCTTTGACCTTATCTTTTGTTATGATTACCCTTATTTTTTTCTTTCCCCATTTTTACTTGTGGCTGCATAACTTGAACAGCCTTTTTTCCTAGGCTTATAACTAAATCAATCTTCCCATCTTTTTCATAAGATGTATTTCCCGCAGGTGACTGACTAATAACTAACCCCTTAGCAATATTATCACTATAATCATTTGAAATATTACCAAGTAAAAATCCATCATTAACTATAATCTGCTCTGCAATATCTTGAGTACTTCCAATAAGTGGTGGAACAACTTTCATTTCAACTGCTTTGGGAACAATAGTTTTCACAACGGGAATTGATGTTTTATCTGACATCCCTTTGGAAATAAATTTTCCTAAAACGGAAGCAATAATAACTAAAATAATTGATGCAATAACTATCATTGCTTTTTTATTAGTGCTTAACCTCTTTTTCCCAAGGAATCCTTCTTTATCTTTTTTAGCCGTTGTATTTTCGACGCCTGCTGCTTCACTCATAACTGTTGTGTAATCATTTTTTATATCTGACGCAATTGCTGCACCCATAATCTTTGTACCATCATCTAGGTCGTTAATTACTTTAACTTTAGATTCTTCTTTAATTTCCCTTAACTTCTCTGCCATTTCCTTTGCCGTTTGGTATCTTTTATTAGGTTCCTTTTGCATGGCCTTCAAAATTACTTGGTTTACATTTTCAGGTATATCTTTAATAATTTCCTTTGGTGGGATAGGAAGTTCTTGGATATGCATCATAGCTATAGTAATAGCGCTTTCTGCATTATAAGGTACTCGTCCGGTCACCATTTCATACATCACAATACCTAAGGAATAAATATCCGTTCTACAATCTACAATACTTCCTTTCGCTTGTTCTGGCGAAAAATAATGTGCGGTTCCCATAACATTATTGAGTTTGGTCACGGTTCTTGAATCTAAAACTTTAGCTATTCCAAAATCCATAACCTTAACCGTCCCATCATCCGTTATCATAATGTTATCTGGTTTTATATCTCGATGAATTATATTGTTTTTATGTGCAGCCTCAAGTCCTTTGGATATTTGAAAAACTATATCTATTGTCTTCTCAGAGCTAAGTCTACCATTTTCCTTTATTACTTGCTTTAATGTTTTGCCATTAATATATTCCAAAACTATAAAATTGACATGGTTTTCCTCACCAACATCATGAACATTCACTATGTTTGGATGTGCCATTTTTGCAACTGAAATAGCTTCCCTTTTAAACCTTGAAACAAACTCCTCATCATTACTTAACTCTGCTTTTAATATCTTTACAGCGACAAATCTATTTAATAAATGGCACTTTGCTTTATAAACAGTTCCCATGCCACCTTCACCAATTTTCTCTAATAACTCGTATCTGTTTAATAGTAATCTCCCTATCATATAATTTCTGCCCTCCCTGAAGAATATTAACAAATATATTATATCATAACTCATGGGACCATTACTCGAAACATGATTGAGTTCTAGATTTAAACTCATCTATATCAATATAAACTATAAAAAGTTTATTCACCATTTTATAGTTTATATCTTATTGGAACCCATTCTACAATGAATGTTCATATTCAAAGCGATCCACTGCCTCTTCCATCTTCTTATATTCTATTTCATTGGATTTTTGAATTTTTCTAAATCCTCGTCTTTTTAAATTGCTTATTTCCATATACTCGTCTTCTCCAAGTTGCCTTACGTATTCATATTCTTTTACATACATAAACCGAATTTTTGTTTCTTCTTTACTTAAAGTTTGAAACTCTATCTTATTACCTTCTGATTCAATTATATCTGCCTCAATTAACCTGTCATCCTCGATATTAATTCTAAGTTTATATTTATTAGCTACATTTTTATTCCAAGATTCTAGATGCACCGTTTTCATTATTGTATTTTCACATTTTGAGCACTTGATATATAATTGCTGTCCCTTTTTTTCAAAGGTTACTCTATTACTATCACACTTTTTACACACGATAGTTCTATTCATATATAACCACCTCCACTACTTATATGTTTTAAAGTAGTAATTTAGCACATAAAAAATAGCAACCGTTCCTTTAGCAAAATAAAACTATCATATTATAGTTTTTTTGTTAAAACCAAGATAAATATACGATACATACAATATAAATATGGTATAATTTTATTATAGTGCGAGCTGCGAAGCAGCACGCAAACGCGTGATGTTTCCTCTTGGAAATGGAAGCAATTCTATCTTCATTAGTAAGTTATTAACATATAGTAGGGGAATCCTACTAGGTAAGGTCTAACCAACTACCTGTACCT
>NZ_DATCQT010000100.1:0-1747 GCF_036569345.1 Clostridium sp. | reverse complement strand
ATGAACTATACCCCCTTAAGTAGACACGAAACTAAAAAGTAGTGTAGACTAAATTAAGGGGGTTTTGTTATGGGCAAAAAAAAGAATTTCTATTCTATTGAATTTAAGATTAATGTAATTGAGAGATATAATAGTGGTGATGAAGGAGGAGTAAAATCCCTTTCAAAAAAACTTGGATTTAGATCTCCTAACATGTTAACTCAATGGTTGAAAAAGTATAATGAATTTGGAATAGCTGGACTTGAGAGTAAAAGAGGTAAGACTCCATCACCAATGAGAGGTCGCCCTAAAAAAAATTATGATTCTCCTGAAGAAGAAATATTAAAATTAAAAGCTGAAAATGAATATCTTAAAAAGCTCCTTCAAGTAAATCAAGACAATATTAAAAAAAAAGAAAATATGAAATAATTGAGAAACTAAGCAGCAGATACCCCGTAACTTTGTTGCTTCAAGTTGCTGAAATAAATAGATCAGGATATTATCGGTGGTTAAATAAGAGAATGGTGGTGTCCGAAAAATTAAAAGAAGATACACAAGTTATTAAATTCATTGAGAAACTCTATATCAAACACTATGGGAGATATGGCGTGGAGAGGATGACAGCGGCGCTTTCGGCTGACTATGGCCTTAATATCAACCATAAAAAGGTTTACCGTTTGATGTCACAGAATGGTTATTTATCTGTAATCAAGATAAAAAAGAGATATAGGAAACCTGGAGATCCACATCCTAAGAAAAATGTATTGGTTAGGAATTTCAGTACAAGTTGTCCATTTGACAAGATGGTAACTGATGTTACTGAGTATAAAGTAGGTGGGAAAAAGATATATATATCGGCAGTGAAGGACCTTCACACCGGAATGTTAGAAGGATTTGCAGTTAAAAATTATCAGACCAGGGAACTTATCCGAGAATCGTTTAAAAATATTTTGAATAAATCCTTACCGGAAGGTACTATTATCCATTCGGACCAAGGAACCCTCTATAATAATGTTCTGTTCCAGAATGAACTTAAAGATAAAAACTTCATACAGAGTATGTCTAGGAAAGGAACGCCTATTGATAATTCTCCTATGGAAAGTTTTTTCGGATGCTATAAGAGTGAAGTGTTGTATAACACTAACATTAGTATAGTGAGCAAAGATGACCTTATAAGAGAAACATGGCAATATTATCATTATTACAATAATGTAAGGATTCAGAAAAGATTAGGATACCTAACACCTGCTGAATTCAAAAATCATGAACTTGTCAGGATTAAAAAAGAGAAAGAGTAATACATAAATTATATTACTCTTTCGGTACATTTCATTTATTTGTCTACTTTTTTGGGTATAGATCGAAAAGGGGTTCAATTCATTTTCGTTATATTGTATGCCTCTTTAGAATCTAATTCAATACCAATAGATCATTAAAGCATTCACTATAACGTTTCTTATGTTGAATGCGTTTTGTCCTATAAAATATAAAGAATTGATAAAGTGTAGTAGGGATATCTCCTCTACTACTCTTTATCAATTTATACAATTACTTCTTCAATAAATAGTTTAACCAGTAAATATCGAAATATATATTGAGGATATTTTAGTAATTATTCTAAATGACGTGCCACTCGTTTTTATAATAATATTGTCAACTTATTCTATGTCCTCATATCTATGCTTTTATTTTGTAAGTTGATTTCTGTCTTCCATTTGAGGAGGCTCTTCCATCCACTTATGTATAATCATTAGTTTTCCACCTTTTT
>NZ_DATCQT010000099.1:0-1511 GCF_036569345.1 Clostridium sp. | reverse complement strand
AACAATTACAATTAATAAAAGTAATGGCAATATAGCTACCATTACTTTTATTAATAATTTTCTTATTGATTTTTTTATTATTTTTTTAAGCACTTTTTAAGCACCACCTTGGAACATATCCAATTCTTTTTCACTTGCTTCGACATGAAAAGCTATATTACCGACACTATTTATTGATAAAATACATTCACCTTGGGATAAAAGTGGTATTTTTTTAAATTCACTTTCACTTAAACTTCCATCAAAAACTGTACGTAAAGTTTTAAGCGCATTGTTATCTTGTTGCATAATAAATTTATATTGAGTTAATTCAAACAATGTCTTTATTTCATTAACTCCCTCTGTACTTGTCCCTTCTGGTATAAAATCTCTTATAGATTGAGATACAAATACAAGACCACCAAAATATTTTCTTGCTTCTCTTTCAAACTCAATTAAAAACTTAACTGCTAATAAATTCTCAGGATTTATTATTCTGTGAGCTTCATCAATTACTATTAAATACCTAACAATATCTTCCCAATCAATTGATTTTGTATCGAATAGTTTCTTGTATTTCATCCCATTTTGAAGCATATTATCCCATAATAAATTTAATACATTAAACATTTGCGCGTTGAAAATTTCTTTTTTCATTGAAGTTAAATTTCTAATACTAAAAAATACAATTTGTTCATCAACAATATTTTCTATCGTTGTATACCCATTAAAAAGATATCCATAGTTATTAACCATACTCTTTAAAGTTAGCTCTATACTCTCCAATCTTTTCAATCTAGTACCAGATAATTCTTTTTTTATAATATTATTTTTAGCATCTTCGTACAATTCGTCTTTAACTAAATTTAAAAGATCACTGAAAATAGGATATTGACTTTCTTCCAATCGAGTAAGATTTTGTTGTTCTACATCTATATTTTCCTTGTAAATACCAAAATCAATATAGAGTTTTCTCACAAGTAATTCAAATTCTTTACTCGTTTCATCATTAGCTTGTGGCGCAATGAATTTATAAAATGTAGTTAACTTAGATAAATGTTGCATAAAGGAAATGCCTTCTTTATCTGACGTTCTTAGAATCTGCAAAAGATTAATGATTCCGTTTGTACCATCCAATGCTATCATTTTTCCGCCTAATTCTTTTACTAATGGTGTAAATTCCCCCGTCACATCTATTCCTCTTATGATATTTTCTCTACAAGAATTGTCCAGGGTTAATTTTTTTAAAAGCGTTGATTTCCCTGAACCCATTGTTCCGAATATAAGTGCATTATAATATTTCCTGTACTTATCTTTATGAAATATATCAAAAATCAAACTACCACCAGTTGAAGTGCCACCCAGGTAAGTACCATTCGGATCATCAAGCTTCGTGAAATGAAAAGGATATCCTGCTGCTAAAGTTTTTGACCCAATTTCCTTACCCACTCTTTTATTTGGAAATTCTTTTATTTTTGAATGACTTGTAAAAAGGGCTTTCCATTCGTATTCAGTCTCATTTAAAAAAATAG
>NZ_DATCQT010000098.1:0-2208 GCF_036569345.1 Clostridium sp. | reverse complement strand
AGAACTATTTATTCCACGTGAATTCCCAGTTTAGCTCGATAAAAACAAATATCCTCCCACTAAAAGTAGGAGGAATGCAATAAAGTTGGTTCAAGGAAACCCTTGTCCCAACCGCCTCGGCGAATGCCGAGAGGCTATATTTATTTGTGGAGGTTGCTGAAAAGATAAATCTTAAGAAAATCATTAATGAAATTGGGAAATTCAAAACGATGAGAAACACTATGGCACATGGCTTAGACGCCACAGATAATTATATTTCCTCCAATCCAGTACTAAAAATAGAAATAGTTGGACGGAGCGGTAAAACAGTTGTGAAGGAAATAACACCACAATCTCATAAAGAAACTCTAGAATCAGGTGATCGATTACTTTTGCAAATTAAAGAAGCTAGAAAAGAAATCAACTTATTTCTTAAATAAAGATAAATTATCTCTATAAATGTATGGACGTAGTTTGTAAAGTTAGCAACCATCACAGGAATCCGCCCTAAGCACCTCGGAGATATCGAAAGAAGAAAGTTACGAATACATACGCTCGCTAAGATAGCGGTCGGGCTCGGAGTGACTATAGAGGAGTTGGTTGGAAGGTGTTAAGGTTCTTACTACTACAGTGAGGGCTATCTATTTTTGCTTGTCAGGTTTCCCCTTATTTCGCGAGAGAGTTATGAGATGATAAGGTCATCTTGAGTTAACAGGGCAGTGGCCCTTTTATTTAAACTATTAAATTAATTACTAAATATGGAGGAGCTGTATGGTATGATAGAGGGTAATAAGGCACCGGTAATAACATTTATAAACATGAAGGGTGGGGTTGGGAAAACAACCTTGTGCATAGGAATAGGGGAATATTTAGCAAATGAGTTGGGAAAAAAGGTCTTAATATTAGATATAGATCCGCAGTTTAATGCTACCCAATCTTTACTGGACAAGTATGAGTTAGTAGACCAATATTTATCTACTTTCCGCAAAGAAAAAACAATTAGGAAACTGTTCGCAACTACTACAGATGTATATCAAAAGAATACTCTCATAGGAAAAGAAGAAGTTATTCATAAATTTAATGATAATTTGCATATGGTATTTGGAGATATTAATTTAATTTTTGATAACAATACGATGGATAACACGAGAATAAAACGAGTACTAAAATTCATTAACGGTAATTCATTAAAAGATGAATATGACTATATACTAATTGATTCTCCGCCTACTATATCTATGTATACTGACGCTTCAATAGTTGCTTCAGATTATTATATAGTTCCAGTTAAAATCGACAATTATTCAATCTTGGGCGTAACAAATCTTATTTCAGTAATTACAAATTTAAAGGCAGATGAGGAATTGAACATTGAACCACTTGGTGTAATTTACACTAACTTAGATGATAAACTAACCCTTAAAACTCAAACATTGAAAGATGAATTTGAATTAGAGGAAAACATAGAAAAATTATACATTTTTCAAAACGGAACAACTTATGTTAGAGATTTGCAAGTCGGAGGGAAAGGAAATATAGCATCGCACTATAAAAAATCAAGAGAGGATATAGCACTTATTTGCGAGGAATTAGAAGCTAAGCTAAGGGGTGAAATATAGTGCAAATTGAAAATGAAAATGATCTTAGAAACAGATTGATTGAATTAAATAGAAAAAAAAATAGTATAGAGATGGTTATCGGAACAAATTTAACAATTATATACTCAAAAGTAATTTTCAAAAAAAATTCAGATATAGAAAACTATTTAAAGGAAGTCTTTGAAATGACTTACTTGCCATATGTTATGAAGTCTAGAAGCCTGATAGGGTCTAGACTTACGAGAATAATTTATAATTATGATAAAGAAAAGTTGAGTATAATGCTTAAAAAGCTATTTGATTATTTCGATTTTAACTTAGAAAACAAAAGTCAATCAGAAAAAGGAAAAACATCAATTTCAAAGTGGATACAAGGTATTAAAAATGAAAAATAGTATACTAACATATGATCCGTTTAGCATAAAAAAAGTTCTAGATACTTTCAGGGAAGAATTTAATTCTATAAAAAATGAAGGATTAGTTAATGATTTGTAAGTATTCAATAAACCCTCCATCAACCAGTCAGAACTAAATAAAAAAGGCCGGAATCAATCCGACCGATTTAAAAGATCACTATAGTTTTTGTTGAGGGGATAAATATAGATGGCTTTAATAGGAACAGCGTGCTCGT
>NZ_DATCQT010000097.1:0-5025 GCF_036569345.1 Clostridium sp. | reverse complement strand
GGCCATCTATAACTCTTGCCACTGATGTAATAGAATTCATGGATTTCACATATATTGCAAAATCAAAATTGTAATTAGTTAACTCCATAAGTTCGAGTATTGCTGCATCTCTATCCTTTGCCAATATTCTTGTAGCTGCATGGTCAAGAGCCTTAATGTTATTAACATAGTTGTCTGAAGGTTTTTTAAAATCTAAGCTTAATAAAGTAAATCCTTTATCTAAGTAATTTACTACTATATTTTTCCATTCTATTAATCCATAGGAAAATTCTGTGAAACTAGACGGTATAGTTTGAATATAGTAATAGTTATCAGTTTCAATTATGTTATCAGTTAAAAAACTAACTCCTCTAGATTTTTGAATTTCATAATATTTCTTAACCTTACTACATTTAAATACAAAAGCTTCTAGCCTTGTATTTGGTAAATGCTTTGTCTTGGGATGAACATTAAAGTCTAGATAAGGATTTTCACCTTTTTTTCTAGCTTTTATTAAAACGTCTGCGGAGCTTGTGGTTGTATTTTTTAATACAAATATTTTTTCATACTCATTTTCCATCGCAGTGTATAAATCATGGCCAGTATATGTTAAAAAATCCTTTAAAACATCTTCTTGTGTGTGGAGTTCAGTATTTATAAGAACAAACTGGAGATCACCTACAATACCATGGAGCCCCAACTTTACACGGATTTTTTTAGTTTTTTTAGCTTCAATTTTTAATAATTCATCATCGTTTAAAAAATTTTGGTTTATTAAATTTTTTCCTTTATAAGCTAAATGCATATCCCAAAAATTTGGTATAATCATATTTCTCGTATTGATCCCCTCCCTAAGTTTTCCCATCTCCAGAATACATAATATTTAATATATATGTTGGATAACTAAATGTATACTTAAATACCATTTATTACAAAAGAAAAGGATTACAGCATTTTGTGCCTTAATCCTTTTCTTTTCATTTACGGGTATCTGTGTTACTTATATGAATAGTTAATATCTCTTATTTAGCGCTTAAAGCTTTTTTAAGGGCTTTAATTTCATCTTGGTGCATTTGCTTACTTTTTGTATCTCTTTTCTTATCATCTATAGGTAATAGGCTCTGTAAGGCTTTAATTTGTCGCTTTATTTCATCTTTATCCTTTGGAATTTCAAATTTTGACATTTATTTGACCTCCTTAAAATAATCTTTCATATATCTATTCTGCACTTGAGAGTTATTTCCTTCTAAATAGTTGTTTTTTATTAGATAAATATAATGAGTAATAAATTATTACCGCCTTCACCTATATATATTTAGCAGTGAGAGATTTATTACATCTACTTAATTTCAAAGGTGTCCCCTCAAAGATTACATTTCCACCCCTTATACCGCCCTCTGGTCCAAGATCTATTATCCAATCTGCACTTCTTATAATATCCATGTTATGTTCTATTATAATAACAGTATTTCCATTATCAACAATATTTTCTACTATGCCTATAAATTTTTCTATATCAGACATGTGAAGCCCAGTCGATGGTTCATCCATAACATATACCAAACTATTTTTATGTAATTCGTTAGCAAGTTTTAACCTTTGACATTCTCCTCCGGAAAATGTATCAAGTGTTTGACCTAAAGTTAAATATCCAATTCCCATTTCTTCTATTGACTGTAACTTTGTCTTAATTTGTTTATTATCAAAAAATACTAAAGCCTCCGAAACTGTCATATCAAGAACATCTATTATTGTTTGATCTTGGATAGTATATTCTAAAACTTCTTTTTTGAACCTTTTCCCTTCGCAAACTTCACAAGTATTTTTAGTATTCTCCATAAAAGCAAGGTTTGTTTCAATTATTCCAGTACCATTACAATTTTCACAGGCACCTTTTGAATTATAACTAAATAGTGATGCATCGACATTATTAGCTTTTGCAAAGACCTTTCTTATGTTATCCATTATTCCACCATAAGTGGCTAGGCTTGATCTTGAATTTGCGGAAACTGCACTCTGATCAATTAATATAACATCTTTGTTTTGTTTTAAAAACTCCTGTTTCATAAGTGTACTCTTACCGGAGCCTGCAACACCTGTTATAACAGTCAGTACCCCCTTTGGAACTTTAACCGATATGTTTTTTAAATTATTTGCATTGCAATTATTAACTTCCAGATATCCATTATGCTTTCTAGCAACTTTTTTAATTGAAAGACTTTTCTTTAAGGCATTTCCTGTAAGTGTGCCAGACGTCAGTAATTCATCATAACTTCCTTCAAATACTATATTACCGCCTTTGGAACCGGCATATGGTCCAACATCAACAACATAATCAGCAATCTTTATGACATCTGGATCATGTTCAACTACAATAACTGTATTTCCTTTATCTCTTAGCTTTTGTAAGAGCTCATTTAATTTATGAACATCTCTTGGATGAAGCCCAATACTTGGCTCATCGAATATATACATTAAATCTATAAGATTACTATTTAAATGCTTAACCATCTTTATACGCTGTGATTCACCACCTGATAATGTTGATGTCTCTCTATCAAGGGTTAAATACCCCAGGCCTATATCTATAATATTGTTGAGCTTTTCTTTTATGCTTTCAATTACCGTTGAAATCTCTGTTAAATTAATTTCATCTATAACATTAATGAGCTCATCAATTTGCATTGACATAAAATCTGAAATATTATAACCATTAATTAAAGAATTTAATGCTTCTTGATTCAGCCTTTTACCACGACACAAAGGGCATTCTGCTGAAATCATTAATTTACTAAGCTTTTTCTTCGAAGCCTCAGACATTTCTTTATCACTCTTTAAATATGATCTATTAAACTTTAGAATTAACCCCTCATAAGTTATATTCATTGTTCCAATAACACTTATTTTTATCTTTTCAGGGGAGCCATATAAAAATTTCTCTAGTTCTTCATTTGTATAATCACATAGTTTCTTATCGTTATCAAAAAATCCTGATTCAGCAAAAATTTTCCAAGGCCAAGAACCAATACCAAACCCTGAGAGCAAAATAGCACCTTCATTTATTGACTTACTTTTATCCAGAATTTTATCCATATCTACAGTTAGTTTCCTGCCGAGGCCCTCACACTCAGGGCACATACCACTTATATCATTAAAAGAGAATCTATTTCTTTGACCAATATGAGGATTTCCTATTCTTGAAAATAGCATTCTAATGAATGGATTGATATCCGTGATAGTTCCAAGGGTGGACCTTGAGTTAGAACCAATTCTTTTTTGATCAATAATTATTGGTGTAGATAAATTCCCTATATATTCAGCTTTCACTTCTCCATACTTTGGTAAAAAGTTTCTAATAAAGGCACTAAATGTCTCATTTAACTGACGTTTAGCTTCCTTTCCTATTGTATCAAAAACAATAGATGATTTTCCTGAACCAGATACACCAGTAAATATAGTGATTTTTCTTTTAGGTATATTTACTGAAATATTTTTTAAATTATTTTCTCTGCAACCTTTTAAGATTATAAACTCCTCCATCAAATTATCCCTTCCATCGATCATTCTTCTGTTTTTTTCTGCATTCTAAATAACTATTTATTATTTGAATTTAAGATTTATTTCAACAATTTCTGAGCGGCTACCTATCCTAATTGGAGGTCCCCATGTTCCATAACCTGAAGATACAATAAATTGAGAATTGTTCTTTTTCAAATACCCATAGTCTATTTCAAAAATTCTATTGGTTATAATATTTGCAGGAAATATCTGTCCTCTATGGGTGTGCCCTGACACTTGTAAATCAATCCCCTGATTTTCAGGTTCACTTAAATTTACCGGCTGATGATCCATAACCAAAAATGGTTTTGACTTATCTAAATCATTTACTAATGATAACAAATCTTTTCTTTTAACTTTTGTAGCCCGCTCTAAAGATGGGTCTTGTCTACCTATAACATAAAAGCTATCATTAATTAATATTGAATTATCTCGCAGCACAGTTATACCTGCATTCTCAAATTTTTTAACTACATCATCTACATTACTTCCTATTCCATCATGATTTCCAAGAGAGGCATACACTCCATACTTGCTTTTTATCCGCTTAAAGTTATCGCTCATGTTTTCTTTTACAAAAGGATCAATGCTACTATCAATAATGTCCCCAGGTATCAACACAATGTCAGGTTTCAAATCATTGATTTTATTTACCATACTTGTAAGCCTATCATTATCTACCATAATCCCAAGATGAATATCTGATACCATAACAACCTTCAAAGTATCTAGATTACCCGCAACTTTATCAACATTTAGATTATATTTTGTTACTATCACGCTACGAGCACTCCATGTACCATATATCATTACACCAAATATAAACGCAACTAGTATTCCCATTACTATTAATGAGACATTATAATGACCGGATAAACTTCTTGGAATAATTACAATTTTTCTATTTATAACTCTTATTAAATCTATTATAGGCAACACTAAAATAAGATAAAACATTATTGCCATCCAATATGATCCTATAATATTCAATTTAGTTGATATTATTGTTGGCATAAACGAAGGTAAAAGCGTTGTAACAATATATGACACTGCTATTATAGAAAACAGTATCCAATAAAGTTTAGAATTTATAAAATGGATATGACTAAATAGGTTCTGCCACACCCTTAAACCTATATAATAATTTATGGTTCCATACAAACATATAAATAAAATAGCAATAAGTATCATTAATCCATTCATTTTAATCTCTACTGCCTACTGCATCTTCAATTCTTATAGCTAATTTTTTAGTATTATTAGATTGTGTGTAATATCTTGATGCTATTTTTGTTTTACTCATTTTTTTGCCCCTTCATATGCTTATTACTATTTAATAAAATTTTATACTCTTAAGTAAACACAGGCGTTACCGCCCATGCTCCTCGACGGAACCGTACTTGCCCTATTAAGGCATACGGCTCTTCACATCATATTTGAATCACCTATAGAACAAACTAACATTAATAGTTGGTTCTAATAATGGAA
>NZ_DATCQT010000096.1:0-10427 GCF_036569345.1 Clostridium sp. | reverse complement strand
GGTTACATTAAAATAGCCAAGATTTACAATTAGGTGCTATAACTAAAAGTAATTATTAACGAATAATTCCAATCCGAGCTTAAATAAGCGTTTTAATTATTTGGTAGATTATTGAATTATAAGGTTGATGGCTATGGAGGTACTAACATAAGTTGGAATGAAATGGACAACTTATGTTTGCTATTTGTCTTTTTAACTTTCCAGTAGTTCGTGCCTTTAATGATTTCATTGGGTTTGGTGTTCTTAGTCCCATTTTCATTTAATAATCTCTCCTTTATTTAGTAATTATTTTATTTCTTTTACTCATAATTTATATTGGGTGTATTTGCTAACTTCCTATAATTTTATTGTATACTCACGTGGATACAATAGCAATAAATACATAACAAGTAAAGGATTTTATTACACAAAAGATTTAATAACTAACTTTTATCTTAGTTTAAAAACCAAACCTTTTGTTATTCGCTTAGGTATATCAGCTACTGGAAAGAGTAAAATTGTAAAACTATTTGTACAAGCAGTTGGTGCTAACAGTAATATCAAAGATTTCAACTAGTTCCTGTGAGATGTGATTGGCCAGATGCAACAGATCCAATAGGTTACAGAAACATTAAGAATAAATTTGTTCCAGGCATTATTATTGATGCTGCTTATGAGACCATTAAAAACATAGATAAACCTTATTATTATTTACTAGCTTTATATTATTATTTTTGATGTTATTATGCAAATGTATTATGTTGATTTTTTCAAAGAATATCTACACTCACTGCTATTCTTTATTATTTTAATTAAAGTATTTAATTTACTATATTTGTAGCTTAATGTATACCAAACTCCATTACTTTTTTTATATTCAATTAAATATTTTTCATTGCTTATATTTTTAATTATCCAATTAAAAGTACATTCATTATAATCTTTAGGTTTATCAAGAATTGTTATATATTTTTTTTCTACTAAACCATTAGTTAGCCATTTTACACCTTTTTCTGTTACTAAAGGTTGATAATTCCATTTACCTGTAAAAAGCCCATGCTGTTGAACTAAATCATTTGGTACATTATTAAAACCATCAACTTCAATAAATGTTTTTCTAAGTCTTAAAATGTCAAATAGCTTATTTCCCGAGATATTCTTATAATCAGCTTCCGGTATTTGAGTTCTGATATATTCTAGATACTCTCTAATTGTTTTATTGGCCATTCTTTTTTTCTCCTTTTCATATTATTTCATTTTGAGAGTTCTCCATATTCCTCCTTTAATATTGATAATTAAACTATATAATATTTGTACAAACCATGACTTTAATTATATATGTCAAATATACGCGATAATAAGACTTAAATCATAGGAACTAATCTTTCCTACAGCAATCTTTATGAACCCATTTACTAAAATCATTAACAGAATCTAAATCAGATAGGTAAATAACCGTTTCTCCTAGAATAATCGGTTCGTTACAATATTTACATATAGAATTTATCTCAGCTAGTTTGGTTCTACCTGTCCATAAAGGCTTTTTATTCTCATTAATTTCATTTTTTAACTCTTCCTCAGTGAATTGACTATAAACTAAATAATTAATATACGCGGAAAAATTATCTCCGTGTGTCAATTTAGACTTTTTTTTAGCTAGACTATAAACGTGTGGAGGAAAGCTAATTGTTACCTTGTTAACCATTATAATAAAAACCTCACTTGTGTTATTATTTAATATTATAGTATGCTGATAGCGATAATTTGTGTATCTTAAGTAGGAAAAACAGTAACAAATTAACCATATAGTCTTAATATATCTATATAAAGTATTCTATTTATCAGAACTACATGGGACTCCAGAAATAAAGTCACTATTTAAATTTTTAAGCATAATATAAATTATTATATAGCAATTTTAGGAGTTTTTTATTAATATGAGTTTTTTGAATTGGTTTATAGGTAGGAAGTCAGAGCGTTCAACAGTTACATCGACGGGTCCTGTAACTGTTACTAAAATACCAAAACAATCAGTGAATATAAATTATTATTTTACAAGAGCTACAGGTGATCTAGATAAACAGTTAGTAAAGATAATAAATTCATCTACAGTATCACTTGATATAGCCATTTATTTTATTACTAAACCTTCTGTAATAGATGCTATAGTAAATGCTTACAGTCGAGGCGTAAAAGTTCGTATAATAACGGACAAGGAAATGTCTCAAACAAGTTGGGAGTTTAAACAATTAAATAGATTAAATGTATTAAGTATACCTATTAAAATTAATGATCATGATGGATTAATGCATTTAAAGATAGTAATAGTTGATAATAAAATAATTACAACAGGAAGTTATAATTACACAGGGAAAGCAACAACATTAAATGATGAGAATTTAGTAATAATCACTAATGCTAAGGTTGCAGGGGATTTCACAAAAGAGTTCAATTTAATGTGGGGAAGTAATAATTATAAACTATATTAAAGAAGATTCTTATCATGGGTTTTATTCATGTATCATTAATAAGTGAAATAAGATATTGGAAGGATGCATATAGAAAAATTATATGAGAAGTGGATGAAGCATAAAGATAGTAGTGTTGAGAAAAAATTTGATACATACTAAGTAAATATTTATTAGTGACGGGTTGTAATGACTTAGCCACTACAAATACAAAACTAGCAGTAAATTAGAGGAAGGTAATATACCTTCTTCTTTTATGTTGAAAAGTTAATATAAGTACAGTGTGGACTTTTTCTGTTTTCAATTACCTAATAGGAGGTCTATGTTTCGCGCGAATAGCAACGAGATGTAATAATATAAAAATAAATTGTGAAAATAAAGGATGAGAAAATGGATTTGTAGAATAGTTAAATTAGTGGTGACTAGAAAATATAAATCAAAAGTGGAGATGAATATATATGCCGACAATTAAAAGCATGATTGAAAAATTTAAAGATATAAATGAATATGAGTATAAAGATATTGAAAAGTTTTTGTTAGGTATAGAAAGTTATTCCTTTGTTATGCAGGAAGAAATAATCCGAATACTTGATAAAAATGTTATTAAGACTACTAAAAAAGGGACATTTAATTTTGATATCTCTGAAGCAATGAATGAGTCCATGAATAAAATAAAAAGCTTTGAAGGTAGGGTTTCATGCAAGAAAATATATAATGAATTGGTTTCTATGTTAAATACTGATTACGGTTTAATATTGATATAAGTAGCTTAAATGCTAAAGTTATTGGAACTTCGCAGGAACGTTGTGTATATTTGCTCCGTCAGACTGAGAGGCAGAATGCTAATGGCGAGAGAAAGACATTAACTGATATTTCGAATGAACTTGGCTGTGGTACAAGGGTTCTTCAAAAGGATGTTGAGAAAATGACTGAGCAAGGGTTTAAACTTATGGGTTTGAATATAAAACTTGTGAGTGGAGATCAAAATATATTGAAAATGGAATCCACTCCTCATCCAGTTATATTAATGCAGAATATTTCTCAATTAGTAGTTATGTTGGAGGGATTAAGAGCCATGGGAAAAATTAATGCTTATGGCAATTCTGCTAATTCAACAGCAATTGATATTTGGAATCAACTTACAGAATATACGAGAACTAAAATTTTAGATGTTGTTGAAAAGTTAGATAATAATAAAGATACTATGAATTGGTATGATTCTATCGATAAGGAAGGCAAATATCACAGTAGATTTTTGACTGAGTTTGAAAACTGTGGTGAGAATCCAATTAGTAAGTTGATATTTCTTATGAAAAATGGAAAGCAATTTAATTTGATTTATGATAATGATGATGGCATCAGGATTTCTTTGTGTGACTGTGAAATAATTAAGTATTTTATAGATAGTCACAAGCTCACAGTTAAAACGCCAGAAGGTGATTATGAAATAGTGGATGAAAAAATTATAGAAATAGATATTATTTGAGTTTAAAAGTACATGCGAATTTTTTGTTCGCGGGTGGGTTATTTTAAAATGTTATTATCTAATTAACCCATTAGGGAAAAAGAATTTACGGAGGTATGGAATATGTTAAACAAATTTAAAAGACCAGAAGAAGGTATTGAATTTAAAAGGGATTTAAAAAATTGCCTCACTAATATGAGAGAAGTTTTAGATGAATTATCGGCAGGAACAAAAGAACTTCAAAAAATAAAGGATTTTATTTGTTCCCTTATTAAAGAGCAGGATGAAAATGGCTTTTGGGCTCTTATACCAAGTCCACGTGTTGACGGAGATATTAGGGTTATTTACTGGTACGAACCAACCTATATTGCTACAGCCATTATGATGAAATTTTATATGCAACATAAATATGAAAGCAAAACTATTGAAGGGTTTGATGATGCTTTGAAAAAGGGATTAGTGGCATCAACTGGAAGAGGTTTAAAAGGACATGGGTTTGATGATATACAGGGACGAGTGGATGCTCTTCAAATATTTTCAAAAGGTGAGGTTCTAAAATTTGTTAGAAACTACCCAGAAATATCAGTTGAGTTTTCAAAAATGATTAAAGCAATAACTGATTGGCTTGAGAATGTTATAAAAGCGGAACATACAAAAGGAGATTGGAGTGAAGATTACAAAGCTGATATGGAAAGAACTTTTGAATTGCTAAACAGAGATAATAAGGAGATAAAGGTTTTTGTTTATGGCACGCTTATGAAAGGAAAAAGCAATTATGAAAATTTCTTAGGAGACGCAGATTTTATAGGTGAATTTGTAGCTGAGGGTTTTGCATTATATGAGTTAGGTAGTTATCCAGGAATAATTCATAGTGAAATCGATAAGGTAAAAGGCGAGCTTTATATCATAGATAGTAATATATTAAGGAAACTAGACATGCTTGAGGGCGAAGGTAGTTTATATATACGGAAATTAATTAGTGTTGTTAATGATAATGGTGAGGCTCACGAATGTTATACCTATGTGTATAATCATGATGTTTCAAGAAAAGTTAAAGTTAGCTATGAAAACCAGCCTTGGGTATTGGTGACAAGAGATGATTATGTTTGGTATGCTAGCTTTGGATCTAACTTACTTTATGAGCGATTCATTACTTATATTAAAGGTGGAAAGTGTAAATTTAATGGGAAACCTTATCCAGGTTGCAGGGATAAATCACTACCAAAAGATAGTAGACCAATAACTATTCCTTATAATATGTATTATGGTAACGAAAGCTCTTCCTGGGGAAAGGGTGGAGTATCATTTTTAAATAGTGAAGTCAAAGGGTATTCTCTAGGCAGAATGTACCTTATTACTAGAAATCAGCTTAACGACGTTTCACGTCAAGAGGGATGCGGAGAAATCTGGTATAATAACTATGTTAAATTGGGAGAGGACAATGGTATTGAAATTATTACTATTACAAATAAAAGCATAAGGTCACACTATAACCCTTCCGATAAGTATCTTGAAGTGATTAGAATGGGTATAAAGGAAACATATCCTGATATGAGTGATTTTGATGTAATGGAGTATTTGGTTGAGTGTGGCAAGGTTAGAAATTAAATAGATATAGATTAAAATAATTATGTACATTATAAAGTTTTCTGTAAGTTACATGTAATATCAAAGCTTTTCTGATATAATCAGCTAAGATAAATATATTGGAAGGGAATTGATATTATGTTACCTTATAGTGATTATGGTAAAAGTAGAAAGTTGTTAGAAACTTTTAGACTTATAAAATCTGGAATAGCAACAACACCACAAGAGATTGCAGATATATTTGAAATTTCACCAGATAACATTCATAATTATGTGAAGGAATTAAATGAAGAATGGGAAACAGATATTATATATGATAAGTCTGAAAAAATATATAGAATAAATGATGAAGACGATGTAAACGGTGATGGAATACTTGAAGCAAATAAATATGTTCAGCCTGTTACAGCTGATGATGTAAATCTAATATTAGCATCTCTCGTTCAATCTCAAACATTTATGGAAACAAAAATGGCAGTAATAAAGAATAGCTTGTTAGCACTACTTCCTAAAAATGAAGCTTTAAAATTAAAGAAAATGCTTTATTTTGAGAAGAATTTAAATAATGATCATCAATATATTGAATTTAATATTAAAAACTTAAGAAAGGCTATAGCAGAAGAGAAAAAAGTAAGTTTTAGTTATAATTCAGCATTAGGGAATCATAAGATTCATACAATAATACCTTATAGCTTTGCTTGTGAACTTGGTAAATACTACATTATTGGATATTTAGAAAGAAAAGACTGCTTGCTACACTTTAGAATAGATAGAATATCAAATGTAAATATTTTAGAGGAAGATGGTAAGAGAGATAGTAAGTTTAATGTGTATGACTATCTTAAAAGGACCTGGTATATGTATGGGGGAGATGAAACAAGAGTTAAGGTGAAATTTAGTAACCGTTGCTATAAGGTAGTAACCGAAAAAAGTTTACTTGAGGGAAGTCTAATTGAAAAAAATGAAGATTATTTTGTTTATGAGTTTGTTTGTAATGGTACATATGGCATAAAGCTATGGATTATGGGTTTTGGTGCAGATGCAGAAGTTATAGAACCAGTAAAATTTAGAGAAGAAATTATAGATAGTATAAAAAATATGAATAAGGTTTATTGTATGTAGATAACTCCTTATCGTCTGATGAATATTTTCATCAAACGATGAAACTCCTAATCAAACGAAGAAGCTCCACATTAGTTGATGTGGGGTTTATTTTTGTGCAGTTTTGCGGAAATAATGAGAATTTATTTTTATTCTTAATAAAACATGGAGGGGAAGGAAATTTTTGATAGTTGGTCAGTTGTACAATTATATTAATAAATAGAATTATATTAATTACATAGGATATTTCAAAAATGTATTTTAAGTTGTAACTTGTTATTTTTTATATATCAATATGGGGGCGAAAAACTATGAACTATAAAGAAATGGGGAAAGAAAGACTTTTAAAAATAATAGGGGAAAAGGATAAGCTTATTGAGGAACTGAAAAGTACGAAAATCGAACTTAAGTATCAAGCATGTATGGACACCGTTACTGGAGTATTAAACAGAAGAGCAGGGTTAAATGTTTTAGAGACTACGATTTATGAATCTGCTAGGCAACGTGAGAATTTTATATTATGTTTCGCTGACATTGACGATTTTAAAAAAATAAATGACACTTTTGGTCATAGTCATGGAGATGAGTTACTTAAGAAAATTGGTAGTATTCTCACAGTTAATATTAGAAAAGTTGACACCTTATTTAGAATGGGTGGTGATGAATTCATAATTATTTTTCCAAACACTACATTAGAGGAGGCAAAGACTATTTGTTCAAGGGTGTGTATGAACATTTATGAATTGAAAGGAAATGATAATATTAACTACAGAATTGGTTTAAGCTGTGGGTTATCTGAATACAACTTCGAAAGCAAAATATCAGCTAGTGAATTAATAAGACGGGCAGATGAGGGGATGTATGTAAATAAGAGGGGAAAAAGGTAAGAAGGCTAATGTAATATAATGTAACTAAATGTTTAAACATAAGAGGTAATGTTGTTCATATTAGGAAAACTAATAAAAAATTGTTTGATTTTACATAGTTAGACAAAATTTTTATATAAAAAGTGGTACTATTTAAGCGGTTTAATAATTATGAATATAGTTAGTTAGAATAAATTTATGGTTGTAAATAGAGAAATTATCATTATATAAATATAGCGCAAGGAAGGAAAGTCAAGGATATGGCTAATGATAAGTTCGATTTGGAAAAGATAAGTTTAGCTGTGAAGGAGATAATATAATGGATAAAATGGAAGAAATATGTAATAAATGTGGTAACTCTAAAAACAAAAATGGAAAATGCAAGGTATGTTTGGCAAGGGAGGAAGTAGCTGCGACTGCAACTGCTTCTTTTAACGATACAATGTTTTTTCCAAAAAGAGCACGTAAAGGTAAAATTATTAGAAAAGTTGGATCAAAAATACTAAACAAAATTTTAATTGTTGTTATGATTGTGTGTGTAATAACTGGAAGTTTATGCTTTTATGCCTATAAATATAAGGAAAATGTAGCAAATATACTTGTCAAAGCCTTACCACAGAACCAGACTTCAGCGTATGTCCTTGGACAATATAAATCAATAAATGAATTGCATGTATTGAAAATAAACAAGGCAGATTTCTATCATTATAAAGATGAAACACGAGATGCAGAGCTTATTATCCGATACTATGTAAATGCCTCTTTTGATTTGAATAATTATAAAGTTATACAAAATAGTAATGATACTGTTAATATTATGATTAAAAGGCCTGAAATCAAGGCAATTTTAAATCCTGACACCAAGTATACTGAAGATAAGGCACCAGAAGATTATCCTGGAGTTGAAATTCTTGCTGCAAGCAATAGTATTGTTATTCCAGGATATGACTTTAAAATTGGTGAAATTGAAGATATAGCAAAAAAATTTATAAATAAGGAACTTGATAAAAAACAAACAGAATATGAAAAAATGGCTTTTGATAATTTGAAAGTAAAACTAAAGCCTATTATAGAAGCATTAGGATTAAAAATCTCATCTATTACATTAGAGGGGGAGAGAGAATAATGAAGCGAAAAATTTTAATATTAGTTTTATTTTTAGCAATTTGTATATTTGTATATCAAATATTTTCAGTCTTTAAAAATATTAAAAATGAGGAATTAGAACAAACACAAAAAACCAATGTTAATATTATGAAAATGATTGAGGATTCTATTTCTGTTTGTAGTGTTGAATATGATTATGAAGATTATATTACTCGAAAGAAAACATGGGTCTTTGCTTCAAATCCATCGATAAAATATGCAAAGTTTATGGGGGAAATTAAAGTTGGCTGCGAAATTAAATCAGTTACGAAGAAGTCAAATATATTCTCAATTGTCTTATCAGAGCCTTTTGTTGTAGAACATGAAATTAACAGAATAGGTGACTGGGAAGGTAAAGAAGGTACTTGGAATAATTTCACACCTGCTGAAGAAGGAAAAGTTACTAATGAGCAAAAGATGATAATTGAAAATAGGCTTATGGATGAGTTACAACAAGAAGATAAAAAGCGAAATAAAGAACTAATTTCAGATTTACTCGTAAAAATTGGTGAAAATGAAGATTCATTTAGTGTTACATATGTTAAAAAATAAATCAGATGAGATATTATAGAAAGATCGTCGGCAAGCCTATTATTAATCTTCAATTATTAATCTACATAAATTAATTAATAATAATTAATATGGGATTAAGTTTGAATTTAAGGTACAATATAGAGTATATATATATAAAATAAGAGGTGAATAATATGTGTATGCTTATTAATTTTGATCATTGGGAGATTGATGAAGATTCTCCTTTTGGAAGTGGAGCTAGTGAGAAAAAATGGCTTATTAATTCTGAAACAAAGCAAAAGGGGATATTTAAGTTTCCTAAGGGTGTGAATATAGGAAAACCTACAGGAGAATATTGGGCTGAAAAAGTTGCGAATCAATTAGCTGAAGTTCTAGGTATAGAGTGTGCTAAAGTAGATATAGGAATATTCAGAGGCAGAGTAGGGTCTATGAGTTATATGATATTAAAGGAAGAAGAAGAACTAATAGAAGGAATTCAATATATTACCAATATATATAAAGAGTATAATCAAGATAAATTTATTGATTATATAACAGAAGAACCATATTCAATAAAGATGATACTCCAATCAATTAAGGAAACAGGTTTAGAAAATGATTTTTTAATTATTCCTATATTTGATGCACTAATAGGTAATAGTGATAGACATCACAGCAATTGGGGTATAGTAAGGAATAAAATAAATGGCAAAATAAGAATATCACCATTATATGATAATGGGTCATCATTATGTTGTCTTATTAATCCCAAGGATGTTCCAAATTTTTTAAGAGATAAGACTAGGCTTGAATCACTAATTTTCAGTAAATCAAAATCTATGATAAGATGGTCAAAACCTAATAGAATAGGTCATTTTGAGTTAGTTGAGCATATTAGAAACAAGTACTATGATGGAACGATTTCCATAGTAGAGAAGATAAGAGATAATTTAAGTAATACTAAAATAAAAGATATTATAGATGGGTATGATGATATAGTAATTAACCCCATGATTAAGGAATTATTATATGTTTTTCTAGTACGGAGAAGAAAAAAAATCATAGATATATATTATGGAGAAGAGGAGGCAGAATAATGAGTAGAATTAATAATAGAGAATATCTTTATTTAATTTGGAAAGATTATAAGACTAAAAGTAGATATATAATTGGAGAGTTATCGAAAAATGGTAAGTATGAATTCAAATATAGAACTAAAGAGCTAGACAATGCAATTAAAAATGGGTTTGAACCATTAATAGCATTTGCAAATATAAATGAAGTTTATGAAAGTTATGATAT
>NZ_DATCQT010000095.1:0-3008 GCF_036569345.1 Clostridium sp. | reverse complement strand
AAAAACCTATTTTAAGCTAAGAAAGAAGGAAAAGATAATGTATAAAAATAAAATATTTATAAAAGAAGTCTCAAGTATTAGTATCACTACTGGAGATACAGGATTTACAGTTGAGCTATTCCAAGGTTTTGATGAAACCGAAGATAAATTTATCTTGACATGTGCTGAAGTTATTGACCAGTTTAAAAGAGGTTTCACCTGTGATATCCAAATTAATTTCAATCTAATTGATTATGGCCACAATGACGCAGGAGTAAAACGAGAAGTAATTAGAGACTTAGTTTTAGTACATATTAGAAAGCATATGGAAGATTGTAACCGTCCAGAATTTGAATATGTGTTTTATAAATAATACATCAAAAGATAAATTTTATCGGAAAGGAGTAATAAAATGACTTTAGGAGATAGAGGTTTTGTTGAATTCTTAGTTAAAAAAATTGAAAAAGAAGGTATACTTGGTTGTGGTTATGATACAGAAGAAATAAAACAAGATATTATAAGTATGATTTGGGATGCATACGATGAATTCTAATTTAATATAGGAGGATAAATTATGGAGACAGTAACCGATCCTTTAGTGATTACATATAGTAAATTATATATAATTGATAATGAGGAGGTTGGAGTAATGGACGAAACAATAGTAGTAGCTTTAGAAGATGCTGAATTTATTGAATATGAAGCAGATACCACAGGATTTTTACAGTATTAAATAGTTCTTGAGTTTATTGTACTAATGATATATAATTAAACATATAGTAATAGGGGAAGGAGGTTGGAATTTAAATGGCAAAGAGTAAAAGTCTGTTGACAAAAACTTCTGCTAAGAAAAAACCAATTACTAAAAGAAGGAGTAAAACAACTGAATATTCCTATGAATCTGGTCAAGTAGTTATTTACATGGGTAATGTGATCGAAGGATACTCAGGGCAGGAAGCTAAGGTTATTAATAGATCAAGAACATATAATGCAGAATCTTATACCATCGAGTTTTCAGATGGAGAACAGTTAAAAACTACACTTGAAATTATAAGAGCAGTTGGAGAAATGGAAGAAGTAGAAACTATTGACTCTAATATTGAAGGTGATATTCCATTTACTGAAGATGGTAAGGAGAGTTATCATAATCCTAGAAGCTGTTTAAATCAAACTACTTTTGCACATTACGACTGTGATCATTGCCATTTTTTAGATAGGTGCGTGTTTATTGGTAAACATGAATATAAAAAATATGATTTGCACTAGGAAGGAGTAATTACATATATTGAAAACACAAATAAATAAAATAGATAGTGATTGGGTAGACGTAAAAAACAAATGTCGCACCACAGTCAATAAAGACCATACAGAGAATATTCCTGATAGTAAATTCAAGACACAATTACTCATATCAGAACATTCACCAATTCGTCTAATCAAGATTAACTGGACATGGAAAGATATTAAGTCATGGATTTCTGTTCATTGGTCTAGACATAAGTGGGAATGTTTTATAAGTACACAGAGAACTGATAGAACAGGGGTAGATAGGGACTTAGAACCACAAGGGGCATTAGTTACCTTTGAGGGAGAAGCAAACGCTCAGGCACTAATTGATACAATGAGAAAGAGATTATGTTATCAAGCAAGTAAAGAAACAAGGGAATTAGCAGAAGATTTTAAGGTTATGACTAGGAAAAGTGAGCCTGAATTATCTGATGTATTTGTCCCTAATTGTGTTTATAGGTGTTCTTGTCCAGAGTTCAAAGAATGTGGGTTTTGGACTAAATTTATAAAGACATGTAGCAAAGAAGATTTAGTTAGTATTAAACGAAGATATAATATTTATAATAGTAATTTTCATCATAGAATGGAGATTAAAAAATGAATATAATTCTTATCAGTGGCAAGGCACATTCAGGCAAAGGAACTGTAGGTAGAAAAATTGAAAATATATTAAATAATCAAGGAAAACATGTTATCAGATGTAGCTTATCAACTTACATAAGAGAAATCGCCAAAAATGATTTTTATTGGGATGGGATAGATACATTAGAAAGTCGTATATTTATGGGTGAAGTTTATCGTATTGGGACAGAATTTTATCCTTATCATATGGCAAGAAGAGTTTGGGAAAGAGATATTAAACCCTATGCAAATAAAAATACTACTGTTATTGTGGAAAGTTTTAGAGAATTAGTTAATTATGATTACTTTAATATACTTTTAAAAGAAGGATTGATTGATGAAATTTCTACAATAAGGATTATTAGACCAAAATTTAATTCAATCCAAAATGAAGAATTCGAAAAGCATGTTTCTGAATCTGATTTAGATGATTTTGAATTTGATTATATAGTTGAAAATGATGGGTCTATTGAAGAATTAGACAATAAATTAAAGGAGATGTTTAATTGAAAAAGTTTAAATGTTATGTTGCAGGAAAAATGAGTGGTCTATCTCATGAGGAGATGAATGGTTGGCGAGTAGAAGCACATAGATTATTCCAAGAAAAATCTTACATTCCAATACATATTATTAATCCAGTAAATTTTTACAACTTCAATATGAATCCTGACTCATATGCAGAAAAGGAAGTTAAAGACTTTGATTTAAAGGCAGTAAAAGCTAGTGATGTAGTATTAGTTAATCTTGATTTTCCTGACAGTATAGGTACTGCTATGGAGGTCTGTATGGCACATGATGTATGGGATATACCCGTAATTGGATTTGGGAAAGGATTAAGTCACCCTTGGATGGAGCTATGCGTTACAAAGAGGTGTGTAAGTTTAGAGGAAGCTGTTAGTTATATTATTGATTTTTACATACCTATATTCAGTTAATTAGATATAAAAGGAGATTAAAATATGAATTATAACCGTGGGGTATGTAAGCAATGTGAAAAATGGTCTGCATGTTTTCAACCTTGTAATGATTTTTTAGATGCTAAGTTAGAATATGATTTAGCAAAAAAGAATAGATTGATTGAACTTTCTCTTAATAATTATCGTGGAAAGAAGATAATAAAG
>NZ_DATCQT010000094.1:0-2054 GCF_036569345.1 Clostridium sp. | reverse complement strand
CTAAAGATATGGTATGATTTTTATAGTATTTATTCTCAGATTTACTTGCCCTGTAAATTGCACTTCTTATATGACAAATTAATTTTGCATTTTCAAAGGTCATTTATATTTACTCCCCTCTATACTTCGAAATCTTGATTTTAAGCCATGCTACTATATACTTTTGCTTCAATCTTACTCGCAACATTATCTCTTGTCTCTGTATATTTGAAACCACGTACCTCAGATTTGACATTCATATTCTTCAAGTAATTGATAATATCCTTATATGGTTTATTTTTAAGTTCATCATTAGGCATATCATAATAAATTGTATAATCACTTGTTGTGCCACTAACCTGAGACCAACTAACTAAAACATTTTCTTGAGTATTCAACACATTAATTAGGTAACCATAAATTTCATCTCTTATGCTACCACATACTGAATCAATATCACAATCATCATATGGACTAAATACAATTAGATTATTATTATCTGGCTCATGGAAAACAGAATACTTTCTCTTATTGTCCATCTTATAAAGTTCATGTTTAAGATTTCTTAGATATAATAATTTATTCATTTTCTATCTCCTTCATACTTCTATTTACTCGACTATGCTTCCATATGCTAATATACAAACACGTTAAAATCTTAGTTTCGTAGGATTTAACTTACAATATACCTTTCTTTTACTGCGTTTAACTTCTCTTCAAACTCTCTAAAAGCTATATCCATTCCTTGTCTGAGTCCAACTTCTAATCCTGATTCATAACACTCAGCTACTTTTAAAATTATAAGATTCCTAAGACCTCCATCAAGGACTATTCCTTTCATTTTTAGTTCTGTAATAATTTCTATTCCGATATCTAATGTATCTTCCATTATTTCATTCCCCCTTTCTCTACACGTTAAAACCACATATTCGAGTGCTATTAACTAAATAAATCATTACCATCAATAAGTACAAAATCTAAATATTTCATACACTTTTCTTTAATCGAATCAATAGTATCTCTCGATTCATCTGTAGTACCTTGTTTTAAGATTTCTAACTCACTTTCTGGTTTCATTTTAACGTTTCTTGGCGAATCATTATAAATAGTGTAGTGATAGATTTTTCTATTACTAATACGCATATCCTGATCTATTTTAACAGCTCTTCCTTCATACATAAATAACACTTTAATTTTCTCCTTTCTAACACTTCAAATTCACGGCTCATATGTTAAAAACAATTATTTAATTCGTTCATAACGGTATTCACATTGTGGGTAAACTTTTTGCATTGCTTCAATAATTGAGTCTACATCTCTACCACTATTTGATATACAAATTGTTCTCCATTCACCTAATTCATGATTTTTATAAATTAAAGCAGATTGAATTAAATACATTTTTATTACCTCCATTATACTTCCATATACTCTATAATGCTTCCATTTCCTAGCCCATAAATCCCTTGAAATCCGTCTTTTAAGCTAACTTATTATACAATACACCATTGTAATCAATTAACGCCTTCTCCATTAAGGAAATAGATTTACTAATATTTATAGCATTACTATCTAAAACCTGTTGACATGCTAAAGCTAATTTACTCGCTAACTGTAGTAATTCTTTCTGATCTAATGCATCTGGATTAAGAATATAGTCTGTGCTAACATTAAATACTTGTGCAAATATATTAATATCATCACTATTAATTTCTGTTGTGAATCCTCTCTCAATGTTAGATATTTTTTGAACAGTGAATTTGCTCTTATCTGCAAGATCCTTTTGAAGCCACCCTTTTCCAAACCTTAATTGTCTTATTCTATCTCCAACTCCAGACTCTTTATTAGATACACTGTCTTCTTCACCACGCATTATATAATCAACAGATACCTTTAAGACTATCGCTAGTTTAGATACTCCCTCTATATCTACAGGAGTATATCCTCTTTCCCAATTTGAAAGAACTTGCCTAGATACACCAATATATTTTGCTAATTCGCCTTGCTTGAAATCATTATCATCACGTAAATCTCGTATGCGCTCACCAATTGATTTAGTCACTAACATACCTCCT
>NZ_DATCQT010000093.1:0-10150 GCF_036569345.1 Clostridium sp. | reverse complement strand
GGTTACATTAAAATAGCCAAGATTTACAATTAGGTGCTATAACTAAAAGTAATTATTAACGAATAATTCCAATCCGAGCTTAAATAAGCGTTTTAATTATTTGGTAGATTATTGAATTATAAGGTTGATGGCTATGGAGGTCGTAGTAAAAACCGGAAGCTTTCACATTCATTTTGTTAAAAACGTGCCTAAAGTGAAATATTGCAAATATCAAAAGTGTAATCAATAAAGCTGTCTGTTATTTTACAATAAACCTACATTTAGGAAAACTGCTGCACCCTTTAAATTGACCATACTTGCCATTTCTTAATACTAACTTTCCTCCACATTTGGAACAGATACCCCATACCCCTATTAACTTTTATATCCTTTTCAGCTAATGTCTTGTGAATTGCTTTTACATGAGTTCTTCTAGTTTCTTTACTATCAATATTTAAAGAAATTAATTTTGCATATATATCGTCTTTAACTAAATCAGTTGTATTCTCAATGTTATATTTTTTAATTGCCTTAGGCAAATTTATAATGTACACGACATCCATTTTTGATGTTACTTTTAATTCTGCCTTGTTGTAAAAGCTACTATTGAAATATAATTTATATCTCCAAAGTCATTTAAAATCTCCTTCAATGTTTGTATATATCAATAATTTTGTTTTATTGGATTATGTAGTTTTTCTTTGCGCTTATAAATTATCTGCTTCCAATTATCATCAAAATCATTATCACAATCCAAGCCTTGTAATTCTTAGTTTTTATAACAAAAATACCATAGTTAGATACTATTACATGATCTATCTGTATTGTTCTATTTCCTACCTGTAGCATTATGTTGTTGATTAACTTATACTTTGTTTTATCAAGATTGGATAAGAAAAAAGCAACGGACTTTCACCAAGGAATCCTTTGATTTTAGGCATGAAAATTTCTAAAACCCATGCTGCAATAACTAAGAGCCATGGATAGCAAGATTTCGTTAGCAATAAAAACTATTCCAATTTTTGTAAGTGGTCAAATCCTTAGGTATATATGTGTAGATGGCAACAATAATTAGCAAATTCGCTTCGCTCATAAAAATCCACCGGGGGACATGTACAAATTATAACCACAATTTGTTTTCCTTAATATTATTTATTATTTATAAAGTCTTGATAATGCCCCAACGCAACACTATACATATTATTACCAGTATCATTTTTAAAGTTGAAATTATTATTTTTTTTAATGAGTGCTATAGTTTTATTTAATTGAGGTTTATCAGTTATGTTATAGATATCTCCAGAAATAATGTTTTCTTTCATCATATCCTTTGATATTGTATCAATAGCTCTAACATACTTATAAACAGTACTATCGCTCATTAAAACACCATTTTTCTTAGGTTTTCTACTTAACCAATTAGTAAATTCTTTTTTTATATCCATATTTCCAACTTCATCCCATAATATTTTATTACATAACCATTTTAATGCAAGCGACTCATTCTCATCTACCTAATATTATCTTTTCTAAGCAGAATTTCACCTGTTAATAGTAGACTTTACTCTTCTTCTATTAAATTCAGCCGCCATTTACTGTACCTGATCAATACTAGCTCAGTAACCTACACACTTACGTGTTCCCCTATCACGTCCTTCTAGCATTTCAGTCATTCTTAGCAACCAGAGATTTTCCGTTTCACTTCCAATCTCTGGAATGGGGTCTGACCCTATAGAAAAAACTGGAAACAGTTTTTTCTTACTAAAAATGCTCCCCTTTCCGGTAACAGATTTTTATTATTTAATCTGTCTACTTTGAACTGCTCCCCTTTTATTGGACAAAGTATTATAATTGTCTATAGAAGGGGTGATTTTTTTGAAAGTAAAATACACACTTGAAAAGCGTTTAGAAATACTTAATGAATGGAAGAAAGCTAATAATGGCTCACGCAATGCTCTAGCAAGTAGCAAATTCGCTTCGCTCATAAGAACCCCCGGGGTACATGAACAATTTCAACGTTAATTTATAGATTATTCCACTAGCGTTATATATTATTTATACCTTATATTTTAACTTATCTATATATATTATAAACAATCTAGTACTTAAATACCATCATATAACTATTCATGAAAACATACCCTACTGTTTTAAGATAGTGAACAAATTAAAACTTATAAGTAAAATAAATCAAAGTTGAGTTGTTTATCTGCCTCCTCAACTTTTTGGGGAAGAGCTCTACTAATTTCCTCAATATCGTCCTCTGTAATTCCTAGTTTCTTCATTACATTTTTATTAAATACATACCTAGTATTCAAGCACAATAACCTCTCATAGTAGAATGAACTAATTGAATCTGCTAAGCACATAATATTGACTTCTTCTAAATATTTTTCAGCTAATAAAGGAGTATGATGATGTTCTACAATTACTTTTATATCTTCAGGTAATCCCCACCTTTCACATTGCCAGAGTCCTGATTGTTCATGAGTAAATCCCTTCATTACTAATCTTTCAGCTACAATTTGATGAATCCCTTTTTTTTGCATAATTACAACTTCATCTATAAGGTTAGGTAAGCAAATATCTAATATTACAATCCCTATATCATGAATTAAACCATAAGCAAAATACTTATACTTATCTACCTTATCTAGTTTTTCAGCTAACAAGTTTGCAGCAATTGAAGTAGCTAAACAATGTTTCCAATACTTCTCCCTATTCAACTCCTTTGATTTCCCTATATCAGCCGGAATTAAAGATTTGATCAAATAAGAAATTGCTAATTTTTCAACAGTTCGCATTCCTAAATACACTATTGCATCTGATAAAGAATCTATTTTTCTTTGTAAATTAAAATAGCCTGAATTAACATTGTTCAATAGAACTTCACTTAAATTACCACACTTAGCTAATTTATCGGAAAACTCTCCTATGTCGATATTTTCAGAGTTACTAACCATGTTAATTACTTCAGTTATCTCATTATTCATTATTGGTAACTCGTTAGAATTTTCAAAAACATTAAAAATCTCTACACTATTCATGTTATCATCCCCTTTATAATTCAATTTTAAGTTATTATCTAGGAATTATATAAATGCTTTTGTTATATATATCTATGGCTTCTTTAGTAATACCATATTATTCAGTTTTCAAAGAGAATGTTTCAAATTTTCAGTTTCAGCTGTTATATTGTATTCAATTATTTTTAAAAATTTTTATGCTTACTCAAATCAGCTATTAATAAAAACCGCCTCTCGTAAAAATCTAATGCCTTTGATTGCTTCCCTTTTACCTGTAAATTAATAATTTCATAATTGTCAAATAATAATTCAACAATCCGGTTATCCAATAATCCTTCGTCTGTTTGCCGTTTAAAAATTTTATAAATTTCATCTTTATCCATTCCTTTTCTATATGGTCTATCCTCTGATATTGCAGTAAATATATCTGCAACCGTCATTATTCTAGAACCAGTGCCGATTTCCTCTTTAGTAAGATGAAATGGGTAACCACTTCCATCAAGTTTTTCATGGTGATAGGCGGCCCACTCAGCTATTCGATGCAATCCTCCAATTGAATCTAATGTATTAAATGTGTGATATTTATGGCATCTCATAATCTCAAACTCCTGGACAGTTAATTTGCCAGGCTTCTCAAGAATACTGTTTGGTATTACCAATTTCCCTATATCATGAAAATTTCCTGCTATCCTCATTGACTTTACATCTAACTCGGCCATTCCAAATAATTCAGATAATTTTACCGCACATTCACACACACCCGACGTATGAGTAGCAGTAAATCTCGACTTAAAATCTATTAGGTCTCGATACAAATTCGATATTAATAATACGTCTTCTAATCCTATTTGCATGTTTTTAAATTGTCCATTATTCAATAGCAGTGAATATAGTCTTGGAGAAGCTAAATCTAACCAAAAATCCTCTCTTTTAGCTAAGTCAACAAAATAAGCTACTATCTTTTTATTGACAACCGTATCTGATAATTTTTTTATTATTTCTACTATATCTTTGCTTTGATGTAAAATATATTTATTTTTATCTATTAATCTCTCTACATAATCAGATAGCAAGACGATTTGAGACGAAAAGACAACTGGGTTTTCTATGTCTTCTTCCCAAGCACTCCAATCTTTATGATGATTTCTTACTATTTTCGAAATCTTTCTTAGCCATGGTATTTGTTCTAATAATAATTCTCCCCTTATGGTATGAATACTTTCATTTACCTTTTGAAAATTATGAACAGCTATTTTTTCTTCCACTGTTACTGCTCCAATATCATGTAATAATGCAGCTGTAAAAATATTTTCAGTAATTTCAGGTTCTAAATTGGAAAACTTTGCTAATTCCAATGCAATATATGCTGTTCTATGTTGATGCTGCGCAATCAAAGGATTTGCTAAATCCGTTACTTCTGATAAAGATAATAGCAAATTACTCAAGTTTACGAACAAATGTCTTTTCATAAATTCTTCTCCTTTTTAAATAGTAATTCGTATAATACTACCAATACTATTTTTATACTACATTCAATAAATTCCATACAAATTACTTTCTCCTGCTACTATAAATTCACTTCGCTCATAAAGACCCCCGGGGGACATGAACAAATTGTAAATACAATTTGTTTTACTAATGTGTTTCTTCAACTTTTACTGTTGTTAACCCACTTTCGCCATTCCACTTATACCAAGTTAAAATTTTAAGGCCAACAGCATTGCTTGAATCTGGATCTTTAGGATCTCTTTCTAAAGAGGAAAGTTCAGTTATTTTATCTCCATCAATATCTTTAATTGGAGAAGGATAAATTGAATTTATGCTTTCATCTAGGACTGAAACAAGTTCTCCATCTTTTATTATATAAAGAGATTGCGATCCGCTATGTGCACCGATAGAACCAGATACAAAGACTCCATTTATATCACCTTTGGCTTTTGATATATTCATTTCTATACAAAAGTCGGAACCATTTTGCACTGTACTTATTAAACTATATTGACCATTAACATACTTAAATAATTTAATATCATTTGAAGTATTGATTTGTGATAATAATGAAGAGTTTTTTTCATATACCGCCACTTCAAGTAATCCATCATTATCTATGTCACCCACGCTATAATATTTAGATGGATCATCTCCAAATATATATGTTTTTTAACTAATGAATCTGCATATTTACGAAGAACATTACTATATTCAGTATTATTTACTATGTTGCTATCATATTTACTACATGCAGCATATGCTTCTGCAGCTTCTTTATATTTATGCTCAGCGCTCAAAGTAGTTGCAGCTGTATATGCGATTTTATTAGCCATAACACTTTTCAGATTTTTAGCATCTACGCTGTTACTATCCATCTTCATAAGTTCATTTATATACTTATTAGCATCCTCATAGTTCTTACTACTTATAGTCTTATTAGCTAATGTTACATTTAATTTTATAAATTGTTTTTTACATAACTCTATGTTTTCTTGTGCACTAGTATAAAGTGCAACATTTATTTTTGTTACTTTTTTAAATTTTTCTATACTGTTTAAGTAATCCTTAGCATTCATTAATTTTATACCAAGTTGATAACTTGCCTTCTCTATTAATACTTTACTATCTTTATATGAAGGTATTTGCTGTAGTTGCAATAATGCTTTCTCAAATTCATTATTTTTCAATAACTCTGCTGCATACCTATAATGTGTTTCTTTAATTTCTTCGTCAGCATTTTTGTAATGTTTTAGCTTTTCAAATGCCGGTAATGCTTCATCATATTTGCCACTGTTTAATAATTTTATTGCACTTCCATATTGTTGATTTCTTATTACCGCTGGTTTTATATACCTAATAGATACAAATATAATAAAGAATAATAATATTGCCGCCAAAGTAATTTTAGCTATCCGTATCTTTTTAACTTTTTGATTTTGTTTTATAGCATCTTCAAGCTTAATTTGTTTTTCTCGTTCTTCATCTTCTCTTTGTTTTTCCTGTTTTGCCTTTAACTCCATTTTTTCTTGATAGATTTGATAATCATTGTAGGACTTTTCTAAATACTCTTTATTTATAATGTTAAACTGACCAGCTTTATCTCGTCCACATCTACAGCATGTTAAATCGGAAATATTATTTAATCTTCCACAGCAGCATATCCATCCTACTTCTTCTACAACTTTTGGAACAAATTCAATACTATAAGGATTTTCTTCTAATTTAATTCTATCTAGTTCCCCAATTAACACATTTCCCAAAACATCTATCTTTGTTCTTTCAGGTATTTTTTTTACTTGGTCATCTATATTTATTTTCTGAATATCTCCATTTTTATAAACTACTTTTTCAACATGTATGTTAACCTTTCTTACATTTTTATTTATAAGAGGTACGGCCACATTCTCACCAACCGTATTATTTGGTCTTACATCCAAATCTTGATAAGTATACTTAACGGTATTATCATTTTCATCAATTTGGTCTCCAGCGTCATCAAAACATTCAACTGAAATATATACTGATGAGATATTTTCATTTGATATATTACATATTTTCAACTGAAGAACAACATTATCGTAAAGAGCATCATAAAGTAAAGAACCATTAATTATTTCTACTGGCCATTCTTTAAACCAGTAATTAAGATCTATATACCTGATATTTGTATATCTACTTTCAACCATTATCATTTCCTCCTAATTCATTACAGTGGTGGTAGAGTCTCATCTAATATATTTTGCTTTCCAGATACGTCATTATTTTTATTTAAGCCTTCTAAAATATCTGCGATTCCCTCGTTTTGTCTTATATTGCTGATTTTATCCAAGTATCCAATTATAATAAAGCCGACTCCAACCATAGCAAACATAGTTGCTAAGACGAAAAAAGAAGTTGATCGAGTTCCGTTAATAATATAATTATATGCATCCCCTCCAACATAAGAATTTTTGTTTAAAGAAGATAATGTTTCACTAGAGTAATAGTTTGTAAGTTTATCATATCCTATATAAACCATAATTGATGACACGAAAAACATAACTCCAGATAATACATTCCAAACAGCTTGTTTACTTTCATCCATTTTTCACACTTTCCTTCCCGCTAAAATTTATTAAATTTTTTAATATAAATAGCAAATTCGCCTCGCTCATAAAGACCCCCGGGGTACATGAACAAATTGTAAATACAATTTGTTTTGCTAATGAAAAATCTAAAGATATAAAAATACACTCTATTTAAAAACACTGTCTTCTTTGAGTTTATTTGATTCTTTAAGTATACTTACATGGAAATCGAATCCCTCACGGTCTTTAGTGTTTTTTTTCTCACAGAACTCATTATCAAAGCCTATTTCATGTAGAATGTAATATGAGATAAGCTTTCTTAGCACCGCAATAGCTAGTCCAGTTTCTACTGTGCTAAATGCTTTATCCTTATCCTTTTCACCATAATGAGTAAGGTAATTTCTAGTGTCCTTAACCTGTTTGCAAAATTTTACTGGATATACACCTATGTATTGTCGTAATGGGAAATTCAAGTCTGCTACAAAGAGATCATAAAGACGTTCCAACAGAGTTATAGAATCACTTTTCTCCAGTCCCTTAGCTTTTGAAAACAGCTCGTCATACAGATGGTCATAATTAGGGCTTTCTTTCCATGAAACTATTTTATTAAGCACCCTTGTATGATAATTTTTTCTTGAATTGCAGACAAACCTTGCATGATATGTTTCAAGAGCCTGAACTGAATTCAAAAATACCATCTCTACAGACATGTCATTATATTTTACTGGGACAAGATACAAGTCAATTACTGGTTTAAGTCTTTCATACTTTTCTATCCAATTTGACATTAGATTCTTCTCCTTCAACTCCAAAAGTGTAAATACCAATTTATATTGTGATATGTCTTGTGACTCATCCACTGTTTTTCGATTAAGTATGACTTCGAATGGAGTGCTATATTCCATATTTGATGTTTCAGAGAATATTACATGACTGCTTTTAATAGCTGTAGCATATCCAGTTGCAAATGGTATAAGTTCAGAGATAGTGTTAAGCCTCTCTTCAAACTCAAATATTGATATTCGTTCTTTGCTTTTAAATTCAAAATTTACATCCTGAGTAATCTTTATTTCTTGTTTTGAAGTTTCAGAAGAATATTTTGATATCATTGGTGTGACAGTAAGCATATCTCCATTTCTATATGTATATTTGATATCTCCTTTCTCTTCCCATTTAAATTTCACGTGTTTATCTTTATATTCTGAAATTAATTTGCATAGACCAGACCATTCTACAGCGTTACTAAGCCTAAAAAATGCTCTATCCGTATAAGCATCTTCAATTTTTTCAAAATACTTTCCCCAATATACTGCATCAACGGAGTAATATAAATCTGAATGGCTCCCAATATAATCATGTCTAGTAAAATAAGCACAATTTATTAACGCTACTTCACCTTCATTATCAAGCTTACCGTTAATTATGTCTTTATATGTAACTGTCATTTTGTGATTTATAGAACTACCTTTTGAAGGCAACTTTATTATAAGGTACATTCCACCTTTTTCCTCATTAACAACCAGAGTTCCAACACTCTCTTCATCCTCATAGATTTTCCATTTTCCATTATAATGGTTTATATCTTTCATTCTTTGCCCCTTTTCTTATTTATGACTTCGAAGTCCTCCCCATATTGCCCTTGAATATTAGCAAATTCACTTAACTCATAAAATCCCCAGGGGTACATGAATAATTGTAAACACACTTTTTTTGCTATTAATTTTCAAAAATTTATATAAACTTCCACTGACTGTACTGATGCATGAGCTAATCCTTACCATCAGCTATTAGAAAATAAAACCTGAACGCACTGCTTCCAGATTTTACAACGGGGTCGTGTCAGCAAACCGATAAATGTAAATTATAGCAACATAGCTTGTTCGTTTCACTTCCAAACTATGTAAGGGGTCAGACCCTTGGGTAAATATGTATAGTAGTATAGATGCTAACAATTAATAGCCAATATTGTTTTGTGACAAGATAAATCATAATTACAATTATCTTATTAACAAACAAAACTTAAGCACATAGCTTGTCCGATGCACTTCCAACCTCTGCAAGGTGTCAGGCCGTTGGATAATTGTGTATAGTCATGTTTAATATTATTTTATAAAACCAGACCTCCCTGTTTTCAGGTGACTGCCCCTCCTCCCAAGTTTATAATCAAGTTCATCTTCGCCTCACAAAGACCCCCGGCAGACTGTGCGTAAATTAGGTTTTAAATATAATAGCAAACATAAACATCTAGTTTATGTAACGACCTCCGAGGTCGTAGTAGAATCTGCTAAAAATTATGCTCATACTTTTGAGATGTTATTTCTCTAATAGAGGGTTAATACCGCTCTTAATACTTCAATATTTTTATCCATATCACCCAAAACTTCCAACCTATGACCAACTCCATCAATTTGTTTTAATGAAATATTTTATTTTATAGGAGTTAAATATATGTGCCTTGCTTCAATACATAATTTCTCCTCAACCTTTTATATTGAAATAAAATACTTCTTTTTGTCTCCATGGCTTCCCCAAAACTCAGCTAACTTCACCTTATGCTCTCTGCATACCTTTAACCCATCTTTTCTATTTTTCAAGGGTTCTAGTTCAACCTCTATATTTTGGTTCTGATCATTAGTTATAGTAACTTTGAACCTATCATTTGAAATCTCTTCTATAAGATTATAAATGGGTGGACTACTATTTATTGACGTGAAATATTTTAACCAAAGTACACTATCCACATTTATATACTCATATAGATTACTTATATCCTTTTCACCTTCTAACACTGAAGAAGATGTAACTATTGGGATCACTAATTTCTTTAACCGCTTATAAGACTCTTTAAAATCATTGGTAGGTAAAACTATCTTACCTTCTTTAATATTACCAATAAAAGTAACATTGCCTATATAAGCTAAATAACCAGTGTAAGCTGCTACGAGCGCATCTAGTTTATCTGTTTTTTCGTGTTTTCCAGATCCATATAATATTTTTTCAATGCTTTTAAAACCTGAGTTTTCTAATATATCAATTCTTTCTTTTAACCCCTTTGCAGTATCCTTTGGTGAAGGTATATAACCTAAT
>NZ_DATCQT010000092.1:0-1582 GCF_036569345.1 Clostridium sp. | reverse complement strand
AATTACTGTGTTTGCTCTAACTTCATTAATGTTTTTAAGTAGTGGAATGGTAGGGATAACAACAAAGAAAGACTTAAGTGCAATAGGTCAATTTGCCATGATGTTTGTAATAGGTTTAATTTTACTTACTATTATGCAAATATTTTTTGTTTCTTCTGCATTCAATTTAGGTGTATGCTTATTAGGTATAATAGTATTTGGTGTATTAACAGCATATGACATGCAGAAAATAAAGCGTATGCAAGAACAAAGCAATGATATGCATGGGATAGTGCTTGCGGCATTATCTTTATATTTAGACTTTATAAATATATTTTTGTTTGTATTGAGGTTATTTAGTAGGAGATAGTAGTTAAGAGGACAGGCCAATCTACTCTATAGTAGAAAGACATTAAATTTGAATTAATGTTTAATATAACGAGGACAATTTTGATATCCTATAAGCGAAGAAGTCCAAAGTGGTTTATTTGCCACAAGGAATATACAGAATAAGAAAAATACTCAATCACTTGCTAAACATCTGAATACTATGAAAGTGATGAAAAGTAACTTTAGAAGAAATAGCAAGTTTAAAAGGCAGTATAAATTTAAAAGGATGGTGTATTAAATGTTAGATAAACGTAGTATAGTAATAAAACCACAGCAAAAAGAGCAAGTTCACGAAACAAGGGTAACAATAACACCAAAAATGATAAAAGAACTATTAGATCAGTCTATAATAGGCCAAGAAGGGGCTAAAATAGAGTTATCTATTGAATTACAAAATCATATGATAAGGATCGCAACTGGTATAGATTTAGAAAAGCATAATATATTACTAACTGGACCAACAGGTACTGGAAAAACTTTACTAGCCAAAAAATTATCAGATATTGCCCAAGTACCATTTGTTATTGGTGATGCTACAAGTTTGACCGAGGCTGGATATGTTGGTGATGATATTGAGAGTATGATATACTCACTTTTAGTAAGGGCAGACGGCGATATTGAACTTGCCCAGAAAGGGATTATATTTATTGATGAACTTGATAAGATAGCCAAAAAGGGTGAGACCATGACTATTACAAGAGATGTATCAGGTGAAGGAGTTCAGCAAGGATTACTTAAGATGGTTGAAGGTAGTATTGTTAGAGTACCAGAAGGTGGAGGTCGTAAAAATCCCACAAGTAAAATGATTGAGGTAAATACAACTAATATTTTATTCATTGCAGGTGGATCTTTTGATGGTATTGAAACTATTGTAGAAAATCGTCTTAAATTCACTCCTAATAATAGATTAAAACAGTTTAGTAAGCCAGGAATTGTTAGATCATTAGGTTTTAATGTATCTAGCACTGTAGAATCAACTGTAAAGAATTATGAAAAAGATTACGAATATACAAAGTATCTTAGATCAAATATAATTAAAAAAGATTTGCAGGAGTTTGGATTAATTCCAGAGTTACTTGGTAGATTTCAAGTATTATCAAATTTAGATCCATTATCAAGAGATAATCTTATTGAGGTACTTAAGCTTGATACTAGTGTATTTGAACAGTATAGAAAGATATTTGCTTATTTGGGTAAAAATCTTGAGTTTAAC
>NZ_DATCQT010000091.1:0-2532 GCF_036569345.1 Clostridium sp. | reverse complement strand
ATAAAAAACACAAAGGCACAGAAGGGTTTCCGATTGCCTTTGCAATTAAATATATACCCATAAAATTTATTAAATATGACTCTAACGAACTTTTTATTCTCTAAAATACAAAAGGCATTCAAGATAACACTTATTATGTTGAATGATTTTTGTTCTATAAAATATAAAGAAAATAAAAAAAAGTAGTGGGGGCCCACTACTTTTTTAATAATTACGAAAATTTTACAATTTACAATTTATAAATATAGTTTGACCAGCAAATATAAATATTATACTAGCTAAACATTGATATTGTAATTGTGAACAAATGAAATATCAATATAAAGAAAAAAGGCATTAATTATTTCAATTTAGTAAATTTATTATTCGATGCTAAATAATTCGCAACTAAATATATGAAGATCATTATAGGGACAGAGTAATAATACTCCCATTGTATCGTTACATACATCCCAAGCATCACATTCAAGGGCTCAAACATAAAAGAACTAGTTAAAGAATATATTACTGCTTTAATATAAGGACTTACATTAGGAAAATACTGTATACATAGCATAGTAGCAACAGGTAATACACAAACATCAAAGGTAATAAATTCTGGCATTAAAGGAAACACCATTATTGGGTAATTCCATAAGTGCATTGTTATACCAATATCATCCAAAGCAGAGGAAAATACCATAACAAAAAGGGCAACATATAACAGTCTGTCTGTACTTTCTTTTTTTCTAACCAATAACCAAATAATCCACGGTAAAATAATAAATGATACGGCTATCCACCATCTCCAAGTAAATAGGATATTATTTTTCCAAAAATCAAAAAACTCTACATGAATATGATGTAGTTTTTCATACAAACTATCTGATTTATTAAGCAGTGTGTTCCAATCCATAATTAATCTACCTCTCAATCATAAAATCCTATATCCTGTTTAATTTCTATTCATCCATTTGTTTTATGTAAAAATTACGAACTATCATTTATTCAATCCCTTACGCCTCAATCTTAGACTCCCACTAAATTTTCATGTTTTACAGCTTGTGGGGGTTGTTCTAGCCATCTGTTATCAATCATAATATCTGCACCATTTTTATTATACTTCATAGTTTTAACTAGATATTTCATGTATTTACTCTCAAGATCGCTCCTCATAGTATCTGCCATTGCCATACCCAAACTGCTTATTCTTGATGAATATAACACTGCTGAATGATTCATCATCAATTTTTCTGAGAAAGGTGAAACTGTAGAATCAGTTACAAATGAGTCTGAAATCGATGGAATTGGAATGTCTTCCTTAGTCAAAAGTCCAGTTAATTCACGAATTTTTTCTGTCTCAATATCTTTGCCTTCAAAAAAATAATCAGAAACTTTTTTATCTTGAGATACTTGACCAAATCCCGTTGTAATTGCTCGCCCAACTAAATTCGAAAAAATAATTCTGAAAATATGAGTTATTTCACCTGTAAGCAATGGTCTTTTTTCTCCAAACCAGTCTATAATGAAGCTTTTATTTTTTACATATTGAACTTCCTTAGTAACTTCTACACGTGGAGCCCTTATAAATATACCTTTTGATAACCTTAAATCTGCTGAATTGTTATAAAGGTCTAAGTATTCATTAATACGTGTTGAAAAGTAAGCCCTAATGTCAGAGCGTGCTATTTGATTTATAATTAGAGTGTGATTATGCATTCCTATTCTTGCCATAAAGCTCAAATAAGCCAAGTAGAAAGAATCAGTAAATAAACGTGGAGCATTTACATTTACATCTTTATCAGTAAATCCTTCTGGAATAGTCAATTCCTCTTTATTAAACATATTCGTTAATTCTTCAATATGCTGATTGGATAAATCTAAAGTTTGTTGTAAAATATCGCGAATTTCACTATCTTCTACATTGTAAATACAATGTTTAATTATACAAACCATCATAGTGTCACTCATGTAAGAATTCCACAAGCCTGCTATTTCTGATGAAATCAAAGGAATTTTAGTTATATCACCCATAAAAACAACCTCCTAAATTAAAATAGATAGAATTAGTTTCTCACTTTTTTATATATTGATACACATTGTTTTTGTGATGCTACATATTACAATTTTCTAATTTTCATTTTTAAATTTAAATATTATCTAACAATTTTAAAAATACTAAAACTACAATTAATAAAATAAGTATGCAATTTTTAAGGAGCTTAAAAGGTTGGCTTCTTTTTTTATTTACCATAAAACAATCTCTCATAATGTCATGTATAAAGTGAAAATAGTGCATAAAGGGAGTGTATATTCTCAATTAGACACCATTATTAGCAATAATATGGGGGGTTATTATATACATAAGACTAACAATGAGTCTATAGGCTACATAAGAGCAAATAAAAATGTCGTGAAATGAATAGGTTCGGATTCAGATGTTGAGCCGATAAGAGCTATCATCTTAAGTATATACTTAGACGACGGTAGCTACGAAAGTTGCTCAATGTCTGAAACGAGCTATTGAACGATGCCGCGTTAGCTCTACTATGG
>NZ_DATCQT010000090.1:0-70416 GCF_036569345.1 Clostridium sp. | reverse complement strand
ATACCTGATAAATTCCATACAACCTTTCATCTATGGGAAGATGGGGTCAAAGATTACATGTTAACAGACGTAGTAGAGATTCACTTCATAGAGATGGAGAAATTTAGAAAGTTAAGAAATAAGAACTTAAAAGAAGATAAGTTACAAAGATGGTTATCCTTTTTTAGAGAAGATATTAGCAAACAAAAGTTGTCAGCTCCGCTTCCAATTTTTGTAACGACCTCGGAGGAAGAGCAAGGATTTACCAAAAGGGTAAATGCGAAGGGATATGCGAAAGCAAGGCGAAGATGGGACATCTGATGCGGATTAAGCAGATGAGAAGTTGGGTTGGAGAATTGAGAAATTTGGTAAAAGAGAAACAAAAAACTTGGCGATAGCCAGTGATGAGAGCTACTGAAATTTATAGAAATATAATTTCAGTAGTTTTTTTGTCGTGAAGTTTAGGTTTCACGTCGTTTATAGAATATTCATTATAGTGTTTAAGTAAATAGAAAATTTCAAAAAATATTTACATAGCACAAAGCAATTGAGGTATAATAATAGTAAGTAATGAGAATTAATTAAAGAATTTTATAAAATAATAATTAATTATAATGTAAGAAATATTGAAGAATTTTAGAGGTGATTAGAGTGAATGAGAAAGTATTAGAATTTACAATTTTTTGCGTAGAAAGTCTAGCAGAAAAATTAAATATAGGTGCAAAAAAAACTTATAAATTACTTAAGTTTGATACAGATGTTTTAGATCATTATATTATACCTTGCTATGAAGCATTACATTCTCAAAGTAAACATTATATCGTAGAAGATTTGATAGAAGTGCTAAAAGAAAAGGGCGTTTTAATATGATATTATATCATGGATCTTATTGCCACATAGATAAACCTCATATAAGTTTTTCAAGGGAGGATTTGGACTTTGGAAAAGGATTTTATGTAACAGTAATCCAAGAACAAGCCATTAACTGGACAAATAGATTTAAAAGAAGAGGGCATAAAGCATATTTGAATAGCTATAGCCTGCGTTTAGAAGATATAAATAATAGATATAAGGTTAAAGAATTTTTGAGTTATGATATGGAATGGTTAGATTTTATTTTAGATTCTAGAAATGGTAGTAAAGATTATTTAAAATATGATGTAATTGTAGGTGGCATAGCTGATGATAAAGTTTATAATACAATTGAGTTATATCAGGATAACTTAATTAATAAAGAAGAGGCTCTTAAAAGATTGAAATACTGCAAACCCAATCATCAAATGTGTATAGTTAATCAAGAAGTCATTGATAAATATTTAAAATATGAAGACAGTAAGGAAGTGTAAAGATGGAGGCAAACAAAATCTTATTACAATCTTTATATAAGAAAATAATACTTGAATTTTCCATTCGAACAGGCAAAGATTTAGAGGAGAGTATGAATTATTTTTATACTTCACAAATATATGAGTTAATTAGTGAGGGTGTAAGTGACTTGCATTGCAGAGGTGCTAAGTATTTGGCAGAGGAACTAATGTTAGAAGATGGATTTATTGAGCATAAAGGGTTTTTAAAGTAGCAAGGTGAAGATGGGACATCTGATGCGGATTAAAGGAAAAGAAGTAGGGTTGGAGAGTTGAGAAATTTTTGATGAAAAGAGAGACAAAAAAACTTGGCGGCAGCCTTACCACTTTCATCATTATCAGGCAGAATTACTATATTAGAATCGGTTAGTGAAGCAATATAATCTGCACTATAAGCGGAGAAACCCCTAGCTCCAAAAGCAGTGGTAGTTCCGAATTGTCCTAACTTGAAAATCTCGTCTGCGTATTTCTCTTCTTCTACAAAGAAAATAGTCTTAGCATTTTTAATGCCCTCTAAAACCGACCGTAGTTTATAAATAACATGTCTTGTACCCTTTATTCCCAAGCTATAATCACTATTATCTTTAGTATAAGCCATGAAATCCTTCTTTCTTTTGCCATTATCCAACCACTCTCGTCTACAGATCTTATATAATATATTTCCAAGTTCATCCTCATAATAATAATTAGCTGTTGTTTCCTTTTGATAATTAAGATTTTGTTTCGGCTGAAAGTCACCTTTTGTAGAAGTTTCAGGGTCTTCTGTTTCAATTTCGATATTATATTTTGCACTTAAAAATTTCATTCCATTGTGGAATCCCTCTATTCCTTCTTTATACTGGACTGCACTTAAAATATCACCTTTAGCTCCACAACTAAAGCAGTTCCAATACCTTCCGCTGCTCCCAGGCACAATTGCTGCACTTGGATCTTCATCCTTATTATTATGTGCACTTTTATTAAAACAAGTAAATTTCCTATTCTTATTTTTGCTGCTATGTTCCATTACATATTCTTTTAAATGGTCGTGTATTTCACTAATACATCTTTGCGTAATTTTGATTCCCATAAAAAACCCCCTAATTACTTTTGTTCGGCTTAGATCACTAAGCATTATCTCTAGAATAAATCCCTGAAAAATAATAAAAATTGTGTTTGTATTACACTTCCAGTAAACATATATGACCTTGTGCTGGAGATTTGCAGCAAAATTATTAAATTATTAGGTCAAATTTCTAATAATAGTAATCTTGTAAATAAATATGAGATATGTAATTAGCTTAATTCATTGATTTATAAGGCTTTATCAGTAATTCACTTATTGAATTACAAATTTATCGTGGGGGGTATTCACTCTAGTAGAGTTTTAAAAGTTTGAAATTCATTTATAAAGACATTTTTGTACTTATATTAATAAAGTATTTTTGTATTTTTGTAATATATATATATATTTATGTTTCAATGTAGATATCTTAAGGGTTTGTGTGAATTACAAGAGGTGGTAATAAATTGAAAAAGATTGTAATGGAACGGTAGCAAGGAGGAAACCACAAAATATTAATGTATATATTTTATGGTTTTTGGGGCGTGAAGGGCGGGTTTCATGACATTGTTTTAATGGTTATAAGTAGTGTAAATGAAAAATTAATGTGATATCTATAAATCATAAAGTTATGATATTACAGTAGAATAAAGTATAAGAAAGACAAATGAATCTTTAAGTTATATTGGCAAGATGTAAATTATTATAGGTTGATAAAGAAGTTTGAAGATGTTATAATTAATTCACTTGAAAATTAAAATAGTGGTGGTGATTTAGAATGGATAATGAAACAAAGAAAATGTTCGAAATGTTGATGAAGAAATTAGATATTATAGAAGAAAGTCAAAAGGGCATGGACGAAAGACAAAAAAATATGGAAATAAGGCAGGATGAAATATTTTCTGTTGTAAATGCTATTGAACATAGTAATGCTACGCATAAAGCAGAGATTGATAATATTACTTATAAAGTTGCACATACAGAGGGAACAATTAATAAGATAGGCAATGTAATTAATGAAAGCAGAGCCGTAAAATAGATCATTACAAGTTATTAGCGATACGAACCCTAGTCTGCCAAGGATACCCGGTGGTCGTGAACGTGGGGTGAACGACCAACGCGGAAGCTAGGCGAAGATGGAATATCTGATGCGGATTAAGCAGATGAGAAGTTTGGTAAAAGAGAGACAAAAAACTTGGTGATAGCCAGAAGAGAGAACTACAGAAATTTATAGAAATATAATTTCAGTGTTTTTTTTGTGGTGAAGTTTAGGTTTCACGTCGTTTATAGAATATTCATTATAGGGATTTTGTAAAAAAATAATGTATTATTAAAACATCGTATTACTTATAGTTATTAATAGACCCTTTAAATTCAAAATAGAAAAGGTTAAAGGGTGTTTACTTTTATCAAGTATACGTTATAATATAAGTATGAATTGGTGAGAGGGTATCACCAAGTAAAACAAAAAAAATCCCAATTGATGGAAAGGATGTCTTATAGGCATCCTTTTTTCTGTTAGCAAAGCGAAGGTGGGATATCTGATGCGAATTTAAGGTAAAGAGGTTGGGATGAAAAGTTGAGTGAAAAGAATAGATACAAAAGAAATGGCAATAGTCAGCTAGGAAAGCTACTGAAATGTATAGAATTATACTTCGGTGGCTTTTTTATTAAATAAAATTTGGTGATATTTTATATTTGGGTTAGACTTATAATTTTACGTCAATAATTTATAAAGAATTATAAAAAAGGAGAAAAAATTATGGTCACACCTAAAAGAGAATGGTTTCCAGGAGTAAGTTACCATATAACATCGCGAGGAAATCATAGAAACGATATATTTAGAGACGAAGCTGATTTTGGTATGTATTTAATATTAATGAAAGAATGCTTAAAATATTATGAGAAATATAACTATAAATTAATATGTTATTGCTTGATGACAAACCATGTTCATTTATTAATACAGGCTAATGATAAAGAGGTTTCTGATTTAATAAGAAGATTACATTCTATGTATTCGCGTTACTTTAATAAAAAATATAAATATATAGGGCATTTATGGCAGGATAAATATTTTCCGGAATTAATTAAAGATGATAAACAAATGTTAACGACAAGTAGATATATTCATTTAAACCCATTTAGAGCAAAGATGGTAAAAATGCCCGAAGAGTATGAATGGTCTAGTTATAAAATATATATTGGTGAGGAAAAGGATAAACTTATTTCATCAGAAACAATCTTATTATATTTTAAAGAAGATAATAAACATAAGTTATATAGGGACTTTGTAGAAAGCGATATTAAAATAAAGATTGATGAGATACAAGGAGGTAGTGTAAATGGCAGCAGTAGTTAATGGATTTGCTATTAGCGGAATAGATGGGTATGTTGTAAAAATTGAGACGGACACTATATATGGTCAGCCGTCTGTATCAATTGTTGGACTTGGAGACGCCTCTGTAAAAGAAGCAAAGGAGAGACTAGAAGCTGCTATTATTCATGTTAAATATGAGTTTCCAAGAATGAAGATTGTTATAAATCTTTCACCAGGAGATATCAAAAAGAGTGGATCACACTTTGATTTAGCTATGGCAATAGGGCTATTAATACAATCAAAACAAATTAATGTAGAAGCAATTGAGAGTTTTGGTTTTATTGGTGAACTCTCTTTAAATGCAGATATAAGGGCATGTTCGGGAATCCTACCTATGACAATAGAAGCTAAGAAAAGGGGAATTACTAATTTAGTTGTTCCAAAGGAAAATATACGTGAGGCATCTTTAGTAAAAGGTATAAATATTTTCGGATTTGAAAAGCTTACAGAAGTAATTTCTTTTTTGGAAGGGGTAAGTCCTTATAGTTCTTTAGAAGATTTTAAATGCAATCATGTAATACAGAATCCATACTTATTTGATTTTCAGGATGTCCAAGGCCAAGATGCTATTATAGAATTTATTGTGGCAACTGCAGCAGGTGGACATAATTTGATTATGTCTGGAGCTCCTGGGTGTGGCAAATCAATGATAGCTAAAAGGATACCATCAATTCTACCGTCAATGACGGAAAGCGAAGCTTTGGAAGTAACAAAAATATATAGCGTGTCAGGGGTATTAAAAAATAAGGGCACATTAATAACAGAGAGACCTTTTAGAGCACCACATCATAATGCTTCAATGAACTCTCTTGTAGGTGGAGGAAACAATGCTATGCCCGGGGAGATTTCGCTTGCGCATAACGGTGTATTATTTTTAGACGAAATTGCAGAGTTTAATAAAAAAACTTTAGATGCTTTAAGGCAACCTATGGAAGACAATAATGTAACTATCGCTAGAGTTAAATATACCAATGTTTATCCCGCAAGTTTCATGCTTATAGCTGCTATGAATCCTTGTTCTTGTGGTTATTATGGACAACAAAGATGCCATTGTACGGACTATGAAGTTTTAAAATATAGGCAGAAAATATCAGGGCCAATGCTCGATAGAATAGATATTCAAAAATATGTTTTACCCGTAGATTTCATACAGCTTTCTGATAATTCTAAAGGAATTAGTTCGAGTGAACTAAGACAAAAGGTGGAATTTGCTAGAAATATACAAAGAGAAAGATATAGAAATGTTGAGGGCATAAATTCAAATGCAGAAATGACACCCTCTTTAATTAAAGACTTTTGTATATTAGAGGACGATAGCAAAAAACTTCTACAAATGGCTTTTGATAGATTTAATTATAGTGCAAGGACTTTTCATAAATTCTTAAAAGTAGCGAGGACCTTTGCAGATATGGATGGTGAAGCGAATTTAAGCAAACGTCATATTGCAAAAGCCTTAATGTGTAGAGATTTGGACAAGGAACGAGTGAATATGGTGGTGATATAGAGTGGTCACATATAATAATAGCACCATATATTGGTTATGGCTATCACAACTTAATGGTATAGGTCCTGTAATAGCAAAAGCATTATTGAATGTTTTTGAAACTCCTTTAAATATTTACAAAGCTACTAAATCTGAACTTGTAATCATAAGTGGGATAGGAAAGGCAACTGCGGATATAATCTATAATTCTAAGTCTTTAGCAAACGCAGAAAAAGTTCTAAAAGAATGTAATAAATTAAATATAAACATACTAACATATGGAGATTCTTTATATCCAATTGAAGTAAAGGATATTAAGAAAGCACCAGTTATTTTATATTATAAAGGAAACATTATAAAAGATAGTGTTGGAATATCTATTGTTGGAAGTCGTAGATGTACTGATTATGGCAAAAGAATAACAGTGGATGCGGCTGAGTTTTTAGCAAAAAATAACATACCAATTATTAGTGGTATGGCAAAGGGTATAGATGGGTATGCTCATACAGCTTGCCTAAAAGCAGGTGGATATACTGTTGCTATATTAGGTTGTGGTCTTGATATATGTTATCCAAAAGAACATATAGAACTTATGCAGAGAATTATAGAAAAAGGGGCGGTTGTTTCAGAGTACCCACCAGGAACAAAACCAGAGGCTAATCATTTCCCAATGAGAAATAGACTAATAAGTGCTTGGAGCACAAAACTTTTAGTGGTGGAAGCAGGGGAAAAAAGTGGATCCCTTTTGACTGCAGCATACGCAAAGGAGCAAAATAGACAAGTGTTTGCGGCTCCGAATAGTATTTATAGCAGAGAAAGTGTAGGCACAAATAAATTAATTGACGAAGGGGCTAAAATATATTTAAAACCCTCTCAATTATTGGTTGATTGTATGTTAAAGACCAGGGTAGATAACAAAAAAGAAAATACAGTATCGACAGATGATGATTTAACATTGCTAGAAAAAATTATACTTATCCAAATAGAAGAAAAACCTATGTCTTTAGGTGAAATGTTACTTGTTATTCAAGAGGATAAGTCCGATATTTTAGAAACTATATCAATAATGGAGTTAAAAGGTGTAATAACAAATGTGGGTGGTATGTTAGGAATGCGAAGTTAGGTGAAGATGGTACAGCTGATGCGCTTTCAGTCATATCCTGGCGCCTCGATGTTTGTATAATAAGGTCAAATATGGTAAAATTATTTGAATGATGTGGAAAAATAGAAACAAAAAGTTAGAGGTAGCATATGTATTTGAAGGAAGAAGATATGACGTAGGTGATAAATTAGGGTTTCTAGAAGCCACAGTAGAGTTTGCTTTAAAAAGAGATGATTTAAAAGTACCATTTATGAAGTATCTTCAGACTTTAAAATATAATGAAAACTTTAGTGGCATATATGATGAAGTAGCGTGTAGTAGTGAAAATATAATGATTCAGTGTAGGAGGGGGATATTATGAATATAAAGATTCTATTAGCACAGATTTCGGCTATATCAAAAAAGTATGATTTGATTTATCAAAAGACCGGAGGATACTTTAATATATTTGATATAGCTAATATTGAATCGGATGAAGTAATAATTTGTAGAATAATTTATGAACTGCTCAATCCTAAAGGAAGGAATTTGATGAGGAATATTTGAAATTATATGGTGAATCTACATTCTCTTCATTTGTTGAATCATCTGTTAATAGTATAAAGAACATGTTGGCTAGAGTATAAGTTAAAGTTGATAGGGTATATTTAGTATTATTTTCTAGAATGACGTTATTTGTTGAAATATAGCAGAAAATAGAATACGATAGTTTAAATAGAATTATTACTTAGTGATATAATTATTTTAAGGAGATGAGGAAATACATTTTATAGTTGGACAAATTGAATGAAACAAGTATCTCATTGTTCCTTTAAAGATTTGTATGGTAGGTGTAAACGGTTAATCAACAAGAATATTAGTAATTTAGGCGGAAACGGAATATGAAAAAAATAATTAGAATCTTTATATTATATAGATAATATAATTTTAAAGGGGGGCAATCATGAAAGACTTTTTTTTATTTTTCCCAATATTGATAATAGCTTGGTTAGGATATGCAACAAAACATATTTCTGAAATTGTTACAGAAAAATGCGCTTTGGTATTGTCGCATAACTTAATTAAAGAAGGAAAATAACTTTTAAGGTGACGAGCCAGCCACCTAATAAAAGGAATCAGAGAATGTAGCTAGGTGAGGATGAACTACTGAAATTTATTTTTAGTAGTTTATTTGTCGTGAAGTTTAGGTTTCATGACATTATTCTAATGGCTAAAGCGTAGTATAAATGAATATTCGGAACAACCTGTTGATTTTTTCTTTTTATTTGAAATTAGTAAAGTACATATATTGATGTAGTTAACTGATTTTAAATTAAATAGATTATAATACCTAATTAATACTTATTAGATTACTAATTATATTATCTGAGATAGAATAAATAATATCAATATCGTATTTCCTACCTAATTTGGGTACCCAATATCTACCATGAGCTAACCAATTTCGATAATTTAAAGCACTTTTGTAGTCGTTTATGATATGTTTTAACTCTGGATAAGAGTCCATCCAGGCTTTTAGGATGCCTTCATCGAGTGGAGGTTTACCGCCTTTTTCTTTATATATATCTCTGAATTTTCTGCTTACCGTATCCTTCTTTTTCTCATAAACTCGGCTTTGATAATCTATTCTTAATTTTGCTTCTACTGCAGATAATAAGCTTAAACAAGTGACATTTTCTAATTCTTCATAAGCATAATTGAAATAATCATTTATCTCTTCAGATGATGAACCTAAAAATTCTTCTGATAAGCTAATATTGGAACTCAAATTTGATACTATTTTATTCTTATATTGATATATAGCCTGTTTATATATATTAAACAAATTAATAATATCACCGATACCTTGACTGCCTCTTGAATCTAATACTTTAGATATCATTCTATTATGCTCAACAGAGCGTCTGAAAAGGAATCACTATTTAATGTTAAAAACTTTATATTTGGAAGTGGTGTAGATATCTTCCAAACCAATTTTTCTTTAGTTGTATCTTCAGTCTTTATAGGTGTTTCATTCCCTACTGTAACGGTAATTTTAAATCCTTTTGAACTTTCACCCACTAACAAAAATTTTGTTACTCCATTTTTTCCATTCATGTCTATTCTTCCACGGGCTCCAACTAATAAAGTGCCAATCGGTTCAAAAAATACTTTTTCATTTGAAATATAAATGTACATAGCGTCTATATCATATTTTCCAATATGGTCTTCTTGCAAAGTAATATTTTTAAATTCTATTCGAACTTGATTTTTATCTATAAATGGTTTAAGCCATTCTTTTACATCAGAATAAAAATGGTCTACTGACTGTAACCAAAATTTTTTTTGGACTTCCCAATCTATGCTATTTTCTTTAGATTCTTTTTCTGTATTCTTATTCAAAAAATCCTGTAGATTTTTACTGCTCATATATATCCTCCTGTATGTTTCGGTTTAATATAACTATTATAATGTTTAACTACTTCATATAAAATTATAACATATTTTATTGTATGAAGGGTAATACAAGTATATAAATAGCTAAATAGGTGTTTATATCAATTTGTTTTATTATATCTAGCTCTATGGCAAGGCGAAGATGGGACATCTGATGCGAATTAAGCAGATGAGAAGTTTGGTTGGAGAGTTGAAAAATTTGGTAAAAGAGAGATGAAAAAACTTGGCGATAGCCAGGGTATGGAACTACTTAAATATATGCAATAATATATTTAAGTAGTTTTTTCGTCGTGAAGCTAAGGTTTCATGACATTGATAAAAATCCATTGTTACGTTTAGGTAAATAGTGAATAAGTTAAAAAACAGGATGTGTATTTTGTTGGCACAGATTTCAGAGGGTGTAACTTTACTCCATATTATAGCTCGTGGTAATCATAGAAATGACATATTTAGAGACGAAGAAGATTTTCAAGTTTACAGAGAGACCGTTCAGATCACCACATCACAATGCTTCTATGAATTCACTTGTAGGTGGAGGTAATAATGCTATGCCCGGGGAGATTTCGCTTGCGCATAACGGTGTATTATTTTTAGACGAAATCGCAGGGTTTAATAAGAAAACTTTAGATGCTTTAAGGCAGCCTGTGGAAGACAATAATGTAACTATTGCTAGAGTTAAACATGCCAATGTTTATCCATCAAGTTTCATGCTTATAGCTGCTATGAATCCTTGTTCTTGTGGTTATTATGGTCAACAAAGATGCCATTGTACGGATTACGAGGTTTTAAAATATAGGCAGAAAATATCAGGGACAATGCTCGATATAAGTGGACATACAGAGAAATTATAATGGATAGAAAATTACAATTAATGTATTGCGAGGTATTAAATATTAAAATTATAATATAATTGTATTAAAGGTAAGAAATAAAATTTTTTATAAATATTGTATTGACAAATAAAACTTCGCGTATTATCATAAAATTATAATAGAGAAAATAAAACTTCGTCAAGCTTGATTGTAGAAAATAAATATTTTTAATAAAGATCAATTTAGTCCTTTGTTAGGATAAGTATAAGAAGGGTGGATAATATGGGTAAGTGGTTGGATGAGTTGAGGTCAAAAACAGTAATTGTTACAGGTGGTGCATCAGGAATAGGTAAAGAAATAGCACAAGAATTTTTAGAAAATGGCGCAAATGTAGTTGTGAGTGATATGAGTTCCAAGGAACTTCAGTTTGACAAAAATGGTGATAATGGCAAAATGATATATATAAACACAGACGTGACAAGTTTAGATAGTGTTAATAAAATGGTACTTAAGGCAAAGAAAATTTTTGGTAAAATTGATATTTTAGTAAACAATGCTGGAATAAATATTCCAAGATTGTTAGTAGATGATAAAGAACCGTATGGGAAATATGAGCTAGATGAAAGTACTTTTGATAAAATTGTAAACGTTAACCAAAAGGGTGTATTTTTTTGTGCTCAAGCTGTCGCACGAGAAATGATTAAAGAGGGTTCTGGTGTAATAATAAATATGTCATCTGAATGTGGACTTGAAGGATCAGAAGGACAAAGTGCTTATGCGGCAACGAAAAATGCTGTTAATTCATTTACAAGATCTTGGGCAAAAGAATTAGGTAAAAAAGGTATTAGAGTTGTTGGGGTAGCACCAGGTATTTTAGAAGCAACTGGATTAAGAACCATTGAATATGAAACAGCGTTATCTTATACTCGTAATATTACTATAGATGACTTAAGAAAAGGATATATTAATAGTTCTATTACTCCTATTGGAAGACCTGGGAAATTAAGCGAAGTTGCAGATCTGGTTTGCTACCTGGCGTCCGATAGAGCCAGCTATATTCATGGAGTAACTTATAATATAGCTGGTGGAAAAACAAGAGGATAAGGAGGGTTACATGAGGTGAGTTTTCCATAAAGTTATGGGTTGAGTGTGAGTTATAAAAGACAATTAATGAAGGAAGTGGATTTAACTTGAAAACTAAAGCGTTAAGATTATATGGAAAAAAAGATTTGAGATTAGAGGAATTTGAATTGCCTGAAATGAAAGATGATGAAATAATTGCGGAAATAGTGAGTGATAGTTTATGTATGTCAAGTTATAAAGCTACAGTGCAAGGAGAAAATCATAAAAAGGTACCGGACGATGTATGGGAAAATCCAGTAATCGTTGGACATGAGTTTTGTGGGAAAATCCTAAAGGTTGGTAACAAGTGGAGAGAAAAATATAAAGAAGGAGATAAATTTGTAATTCAACCAAATTTAGGTTTAGAAGGAGGATTAGCTCCTGGGTATTCCTATAATTATATAGGAGGAGATGCCACTATAATCTTAATTCCAAACGTTGTTATGGAAAAGGATTGTTTGCTAGCCTATAGTGGTGAGTCATATTTTGAAGGCTCCTTAGTAGAACCAATGTCTTGTGTCATAGGAGCATTTAATGCGAACTATCATATGGTATCTGGTGGTGGATATGAACATGAAATGGGTATACGTGAAGGTGGAAACTTGGCTTTATTGGGAGCAACCGGACCAATGGGATTTTTAGCTATAGATTTTGCGCTACACGGTCCTAAAAGGCCTAAGCTTCTTGTAGTTACAGGACGTACACAACAAAAGATAGATTTCGCACGTGAATTATATACAGAACAAGAGGCAAAGAAACAAGGAATTACACTTAAGTACGTTAATACTAAAGGTCTGAGTGATGATGCAGGTTATTTGCGAGGGCTAACTGAAGGGGACAAAGGATTTGACGATGTATTTATTCTCGCTCCAGTAAAATCATTAGTTGAATCAGGAACATCTATTTTAGCATATGATGGTTGTTTAAATTTCTTTGCTGGTCCACAGGATAAGAATTTCTCAGCTGAATTTAATTTCTATAATGTTCATTATAATGCAATCCATGTAGTTGGTACCAGTGGAGGAAATACAGATGACATGAGACAAGCGCTAAGATTGATTGAAGGTAAGAAGATTAATGTTGCAAAGATTGCAACACATATTCTTGGCCTGGATGATGCAGTTAAAATTACATTAAGCCTTCCTAACATAGAAGGTGGTAAGAAGATAGTGTATACTCACAAATGCCTAAAGTTAACAGCAATTAATGATATGAAAAATGCTAGTGATAATGATTTACTTAAGGAGCTGGGTAAAATAGTAGAGAAACATGATGGACTATGGAATGCAGAAGCAGAAGACTATTTGATTAAGTATGCTCCAGAGGTGTAAATAAGAAAATATTGAGTTACTATTTAATCATATGACTCAATGTAATAATAAAACTATCTAATGACGAAAATTAAGGGGCTATTGGAATTGAAAAATAATGGGAAAAGTGCATTACATCAAATTTTAGTAATTTATGAAAATCTATTCGAAGCAGAAAAAAAAGTTGCTGATTATGTTTTAAATAATCAAGAAAAGGTTATAGATATGACAGTTTCTGAGCTGTCCTTCCAAAGTAACGTTAGCGAGGCTACAATAATAAGGTTTTGCAAAAAAAGTGACTTCAAGGGATTTCATCACATGAAAATACAACTTGCTAAGGAGATTGTAAATTCAGAAGACAAAAATATATCTAATGATTTGGATATAAATAACATAGGACAGTCTCTTCAGAATATATTGGCCAACAAAATTGAAGAGCTAAGGCAAACTATATCAATGATGAATGAAGATACACTAAAAAAAATATTAGATGCAATTAAGAATGCTAGAATAGTTCAGTTTGCAGCATTAGGAAATTCCATACCTATAACTTTAGATGGAGCATATAAATTCAATCAGATAGGTATAGCATCTGTATCAAGTACCATATGGGAAAATCAACTTGCTTTTGTATATACCTTAACTGAAAAAGATGTTGTAATTGCGGTATCTAATTCAGGTTCTTCGAAGAGGCTATTAACTTTAATTGATGTTGCAAATGGGAAACAGGCCACTACAATTTGTATTACTAGTCATGAAAAGTCTCCATTGGCCAATAAATGTAAATATCAAATAAATACAGCAGTAAGAGAAAAATTATTCTTCGATGAATTCAGTTTTACAAGAATACCTTCTATGGTTGTTATAGAAACTCTATTTTTATTATTGGCTGTAGAAAAACGGGATGCTTATAGTTGGATTAGTGAGCATGAAGAATCTATGGCCGATGATAAAGTTTAAGGAAACAATTTAATTTACATTAGTTTGGAATCAAATAATAATTAAGAGGTTAAAATTAAATGGGGGGGTGGGAATATGATTAATGAAACTGAATATGTCTTGGAAATGAACAATATAACTAAAGTTTTTTCAGGAGCTAAAGTGCTAGATAATGTAACAATTAAAGTGAAAAAGGGCTCTGTACATACTCTAATGGGGGAAAATGGAGCAGGCAAGTCAACATTAATGAAAATATTAAATGGTATGTATAAACCGGATGGTGGAGAAATCATTTTAAATGGGGATAAGGTGATTATTAACAATACAAAAGAAGCACTTAAAAATGGGATATCAATGATTCATCAAGAACTAAATTTCATTCCAGAAATGACTATTGCAGAAAATATGTTTATTGGTCGCGAGCCTACAAAACATTTTCAAATCATAAACAACAAGGAAATTAAAGAACAAACAATTTATTATCTAAATACTATTGGTGTTAAGATGAATCCTAATATTAAACTTTCAAAGTTAAGTGTGGCAGAAGCGCAAATGGTGGAAATTGCAAAAGCAATATCATTTAATTCAAATATAATTATTATGGATGAGCCTACCTCTGCAATCACCGCCAGGGAAACTGAAAAGCTTTTCATACTAATTAATGAGCTGAAAAAGAAAGGCAAGAGTATAATATATATTTCTCATAAAATGGAAGAGATCTTTAAAATTTCAGATTATATCACAGTACTAAGAGATGGTAAGCATATTGAAACAAGCACTGCCGGAGAACTTAATAATCAAAAATTAATATCACTTATGGTAGGAAGAGAATTAAAGGATGTCTTTATGAAAAAAAGTACTAAAGTAGGTGAAGTTGCATTAGAAGTCAAAAATTTTAGTAAAGAAGCTAAATTTAAAAATATTAATTTTAAAGTTCAAAAGGGAGAAATTTTGGGCATTGCTGGACTTATGGGAGCTGGCAGAACCGAAATAGTAGAAGCTATATTTGGTGTCAATAAGGCTGATTCGGGAGAGATACTTCTTAAAGGTAAATCAGTAGTTATTAATAAGCCGAGGGATGCAATAAAGTTAGGACTTGCTTTTGTTTCTGAAGATAGAAGCTTGAAAGGGTTAAATTTAAAATTTAGCGTTAAAGAAAATATAACATTGGTTAATCTTAAGAAGTATTGTCTATGGAATAACATAATAGATGGTTCAAAAGAGAAGGAAGTTGCTAAGGATTTAGTTAAGAGGTTTAATATTAAAACTCATTCATTGAATCAAAGTGTAAATAATTTAAGTGGGGGTAATCAACAAAAAGTTGTGATGGCAAAGTGGATTTCTGGTAACCCCGATGTAATAATCCTTGATGAACCAACAAGAGGGATAGATATAGGAGCTAAATCTGAAATTTACAGTATAATGAGTCAATTAGCAAGTGAAGGAAAAGCAATAATAATGATTTCTTCAGAAATGCCTGAAGTAATTGGAATGAGTGATAGGGTCATAGTTCTATATGAAGGTGAAATTACCGGTGAATTTAGGAGAGATGAAATTAGTCAAGAGAAAATAATGGCTTGTGCAGCTGGTCATAAAAAGGGGGAAGTTGTTTAATGAAAGCGGTTTTAGATAAAAAGGAAACAGTTAGTTTTATTGATAATGTAAAGGGATATCTATTGGAATATGGAATATATATAGTTTTTATATTGCTATGTATAATACTTACTTTAGCTAATGAAAACTTCTTGACAGTTGACAATGTTATGAATATATTAAGACAAATTTCAATAAATGGAATAATAGCTGTAGGAATGACTTTTATAATTATTACTGGTGGAATTGATCTTTCACCGGGTTCGGTTTTGGCATTTTCTTCAATAGTGGCTTGTGATTTCGCACATCCAGGGCAATATCCGTTAATTGTTTCAATAATTATTGGAGTTGGAATAGGGCTATTATGTGGTCTAGCTAATGGCTTCATAATAGCAAAAGGCAAGGTTGCTCCTTTCATAGTTACATTAGGTATGCTGACCACAGCAAGAGGGCTTACATTAGTGTATAAGTCTGGAAGGCCTGTAATTGACTTAAGTACTTCTTATAATAATATTGGTGGCGGATATATAATAGGTATACCGATACCGGTAATAATTCTTATAGTAGTAATAGTTTTAGCAAACTTTATACTGAAATATACAAGGTTTGGTCGTCATGTTTATGCAATTGGTGGGAATGAAGTTTCAGCCGAGGTATCAGGTTTAAATATAAATAAAATTAAAATTTTAGTATATGGATTAGCAGGAACTTTAACTGGATTAGCAGGAGTTATACTATCCTCAAGAGTTATGGCTGGTACAGTTGTTGCAGGACAAGGGTATGAATTAGATGCTATTGCGGCTGTAGTTATAGGTGGCACGAGTTTAAGTGGTGGTAAAGGATCAATCAAAGGTACTGTTATAGGTGCTTTAATTATAGGAGTTATGAATAATGGATTAGATTTGTTAAATGTGCCATCGTATTACCAACAAATTGTTAAAGGCGTCATAATAGTGGGGGCAGTATATTTTGATAAGAAAAATAATTCAAAAAATTAATTAGGAGTAAATACTTATTCCTAATTCAATTAATAAAAGATACTCAAATTTGAGTAAATTAAGGGGGAAATATTATGAATAAAAAAAGAGTTATCGGTACACTTCTAGCTTTATTGTTGGTGCTTGCGCCGTTGACAGGATGTGGAAAACAGAGTACTGCAACCTCTGGGAGTAACAATAAAAAGATTAAGATAGGTTTTATTAACACTAATTTAAGTAATGAATTCCAGGTTTACATGAAAAGTGCAGCTGAAGCAAAAGCAAAGGAGTTAGGAGTAGAGTTCGTTGGGTTGGACGGCCAGGGGGATGCAGCAAAACAAATATCTCAAGCAGAAAGCTTGATTTCTCAGAAAGTTGACGCAATAGTTATGGCTCCTACAGATTCCAATGCTTGTGCTCCAGTAGTCGACAAGGCAGTTGCAGCTAATATTCCAATTATTATAGTTAATTCACTAGTTTCAAACATTGACAAGGCAACGGCATATGTTGGATCAAATGATGTAGAAGCAGGAACTATAGAAATGAAATATGCTGCTGATTTATTAAAAGGTAAAGGTAACATAGTAATAATGCATGGACCAATGGGAAACTCTGCTGAAGTACAAAGAACACAAGGGATTAAACAAATACTTGCTAAAAACCCAAATATAAAATTATTGGCAGAGCAATCAGCTAATTGGGATAGAGCTCAAGGCATGGCATTAATGGAAAATTGGATTCAAGCAAAGCTAGATATTAATTGTGTTGTAGCACAAAACGATGAAATGGGCATAGGGGCATACAATGCTATTGAAGCAGCAGGTAAAAAAGATAAGATTAAAGTCATAGGCATAGATGCAATTCCGGATGCGTTAAAAGCTGTAGAAGATGGAAAATTCATAGCAACTGTTTTTCAAGATGCAAAGGGACAAGGGGCTAAAGCTATAGAGATAGCGAATCTGGTAGCTAGTGGAAAGACCGTACAAAAAAAATATTTTATACCATTCCAACTTGTAACAAAGGCTAATTTAGCAAATTTCAAGAAATAGGGTAAACACATTTAAACATCTTACAAGAAGTAGCTTCTAAGTATTTCTTGTAAGATAAAACTAGAAAAGTATTAAAATATTTATATTTAATAAATATAGCAGGTAGAGATTGAGTATGATGTGAATAAAAGGCGGGAGGATTTATTGTGGATGTTGATTGCTTTTATACTAGCGCTTTAAGTGAAAGTAAAAATAAGTCTAAAACTTATGAAAACAAATATATTATGACAGGGCTTGCTACAAATATAGATTATGTAACACATTTGAACAAAGAACATATAAAGGATAAATGCCTATATACAAGGTTTAATGAGGAAACAGTAATAAAAGATAAAAATGACTTTTACAGTGCTTTGTACAGTTATATAAGTACTGGACGAGGTGGAGAATTATTAGTGGAAAACAATGAAATTTGTGAGTGGATGAAAAATGAATTTCCGTGGGAATTTAAGATAGGGGGAACAGGAGCCCAAATATGTAATGCACTAAGTATGCTAAATAATAAAGTAATACTTCACAGCACCTATATGTCGGAAAAACTAAAAGCACTTCTTTTTGGAGAGAATATATATTTACCAAGTGGTAACAAAATACTAAAGTTGGATAAGTGCAATTATGAAAAAACTCCTTACGAACATTTTATATTCGAATTTGATGAATCATTAATAGTTGGAGACAAGGACAAAGAAATAAAATGTCCACGTGCTAATAGATTAATAATGCACTTAGATGAAAATCTAGAATTTAATAAAGACTTTCTAGAATTTGCCTTAGAAAATGCAAAATGTATAAGGGCTATTGTGTTATCTGGATTTAATATTATATCAAATAAGGAAAATTTACAGCAAAAATTAGATTATGTAAGTAAATGTATAAAACAAATAAAAGCATTAAATAATGATATATTTGTATATTTCGAAAATGGGGATACTAAAAATAAGGAATTAAAAGAGCTTATATTTTTTAGTGTACTGGATTTTGCTGATTGCATTGGAATGAATGAAAATGAATTTGAGGATTTACTTGCAAATAGAAATATGCAAGTAGATGTTAAGAATATTAATGATTTATTAGAAAAGGCCTTATATACGTATAATGAATTAAATTTTAAGGAATTAATTATACATACGGAAAATTTCTCTGTTGGAATAACTGGGAATAATCCTATTAAGGTAAGAGATTCACTATTTATGGGAAATCTTGTATCATGCAACAGGGCAAGAACAGGATGGTTTGGCGGATATGAAGAATTGAGGGATTGTATAAAAGAAATTCCTGCTAGTACCGAAGGAATTGAACAAATAGAGGGATTAATTAAAAAAGGAATAATTGATGAAAATTTAATATGCAAAATAAATGAATCTCAAGCAATTGCTGTGGCCCCTAGTAGAAAAGTATGTATGCCTGTTTGTACTGTAGGTTTAGGAGATTCATTCGTAGCGGGTTTTATATCTTTAAAATAAGTTTAAGTAATGCTATTGAACAAATAGATAAAACCAAAAATAACTAGCTAAATTAAGCTAGTTATTTTTTTATTAATAATTGAATTATACCTAAATATTCATGCAACGCTACTGAAGAAGAACTTAAACTTGCACCTGATGGTACAAAGGAATCAAAACCAATAGATAGTTTTTTATTTGTAGTAAAATCGCAAGGATATATTTGGAGATTTTTTATTCCAGCATTATTAAAATTAATTATTGCCCGGTACATATGGAAAGCTGATGTCAACAATATAGGGTTTGTGTATTTATATTTTGTTAAAATTACTTTAGTGAAATTTGCATTTTCAGTAGTGTTGAGACTTTTATTTTCCATAATCACAGCATTTTTACTTAATCCTAAATCTAATAACTGACGATTGGCGATTTCAGCTTCATTTCCAGAAGTTTTAAATACTTGGCCACCTGAAAATATTATTGGTAGTCCAGTTGTTATATGCATACGGGCAGCTAATAGCAATCGATTAGCTGCAGAACCTGACAGATTACCGCTACCACTTAAATCAGGAGAACTTAAAGTAGCTCCACCACCTAATACTACGATAACGTCTCCATCCAATTCAATAGGTTGTAGATATTTGTATTCTAATGAATGCATTAATAAGTTTGAGGTAAGAGGTATTGATATTATGTAAAAAAGTAAAGTTATAAAAACAATAAGTTTAGGTAATTCTTTGTTTTTTTTGTAATATAAAATAATATATATAACCAGAGAAATGATCAAGCATCCTGGAGGTAAAATCAAATTAGCAATGGTTTTAATAATATATAACATCAATCTTTCTCCTCTCATTTTAAGGCGTTGATTTTATTATACTATATGAAGTTCATTGAAGATATTAATTTGTTTAATAAATAAATGATAAAGTATGGTAAAATATAATGTGTAAATTAGGGAAAATTGGGGGCAATTATGTGTAATAAACAAAAAATAATAGATATTCTCAAGGTTAATAAAGAAAAGATTAGTAAAATTTATAAAATATCACTATGTGATGATATTAATAAAAAAAAGTTTAATATTGCTCAAGCATTGTATGCAAATGATGTAGAGTTTGAAGATGTATTGTTAATGGTAGATACTACATTATTTAGTAATGGAAAGAATGGAGTAATTATTTCGGAAAATGGTTACTATTCAAGAGAATTCGGAGATAATTATTACTTTTATTTTAGTGAAGTAGATAAAATAGAGACTAGAGATAAACGTGAAATATTGGTTACAAAGAAAGATGGAACTATTTTAGTTATGAAAAATATTTTGGAGGAAGGCTTTATTGATGTGTTAAAAGAAATTTTATCTTCTATATCCCATATTATAAAGAAAGATAATACTAAGGTTGAAAAAGTAGAAGATAGTTGTGCGGCATTGAAATTCTTATGTTTTGAGGAAGAGCTTAGCAAAATTAAATCAATTATTTCTAAAATGGATAAGGAGAGAACTACTTTTACAAATGAGATTAATGGTGTAAAACTTGCAAATGCAATAAATGCATTTGCTCCTAAAACTAATAAAAAGAATGTACTGGCTTTTATGAATCTTTCAGTTTTTGGAAGTGGCAAGGAGGGAATAATTTTCGAATATGACAAGATAGTTTATAAGTACTCAAATAACAAGTTTATTATAAACTATAGGGATTATATATCATCAGAAATAAATGAAATCACTGAAACTAACAAAAATACAGTTTGCAAAATAAGGCTTAGAGATGATGTGGAAATTAGTATTAGTAAAGGAGATTTTATATCTAGCAATAAAGAAATTTTACAAAATTTTATTGAATTTTTTGATTATATAAAACAGTTATATATTAAATATAATTTGTATAAATATGAAAAAGTAGATAACACATTTGAGGGGAATATAGATAGAATACTCAAAAAATATCAAACTACATTAACTACAGGTGTTATGCATTTAAGAAGTAATATTGATGAAGAAAAATTTAATAAGGCAAAAAAAATATATGCAAAAAATGTTATTTTAGATCAAACTTATTTATTCGCAGAATCTTCTTTTTTTGGTAGTGCGAAAAATGGAAGCATATTAACTTTCTGGGGAATATATTCAAGAGATTTTGGTGAAAATGTCACAGTATATTTTGCAGATATAGATGATATGAATGGTGATGGTAAAAATCTATATTTAACACTTAAAAATGGTACTAAATTAAAAATATCTAATGATGTGTTTAATGAAGATAAGCTCCTATTATTACTTAAGGATATTATTACTTTCTACAAAGATTTTGCTAATAATCCTCATAATTATGACTTAACGAATTGCAGATATGATTATATAGAAATATTAAATTCATTTGGTGAAGAATTAAAAAATAAGGATATAAAGTGGATTAAACAACAATTTGATATTGGAAATCCTTATGCTGGAATAGAAATTGCTAATAGGTATAGAGTTGGAATTGATGTAAAGAAAGACATTAATAGATCTATAGAAATATTAAATTCATTACAGAGTGCAGTTGCAAACAGAATCCTTGGAGAAATTTATTATAATGGTGAAACAGGTGAAAAGGATTATTCATTTGCTGAAAAATGTTTTAAAGAAAGTGTTAAGTTAGGTGATGTGGAATCTGAGGTCTGGATTGCAAATTTTTATTTCCTAGGAATTAATAGAAATGTAAATTATACAGAAGCATTCTCTAAATATAAGTTAATTATTGATAGTGTACAAGAGGACAAACTACCAATAAGTATAAAAACTAATATTGGGGTTTGTTATAGATTTGCTTATGGATGTGAACAGAATTTTCAAAAGGCAGCGTATTGGTTGAACTATGGAGTAGATTGTAATTCGTATTACAAATATCTAATAGCAGAGCTATATGTTGATATAGATACATTTATTGATAAAGCACCTATAGGTGTAGAATATTTAAATGAACTTTGCGCGGAAAATTATAATTTAGCATTATCAAAGCTGGGAGAATTGTATTTCCTTGGGAAGCATACAGAGATAAATAATGAAAAAGCATTTAAATTGTTTAAAAGAGCATGTGATCTAGAGCAAGTAGAGGGATATTATTATTTCGGTTTAATGCATACATTAGATTACTATGTGGAAGTTAATTATGAGATTGCTTTTGAATATATAAATAAGGCAGCTGAAAAATTGTTTGTACCTGCTTTAAGGGATATTGGTTTAATGTATCAATATGGTATAGGGATATCTAAAGATATATCTAAGGCAAAGAAGTATTTTGATAAGGCTTCAGAATTGGGTGATGATTATTCTAAAGAATGGAAAGATCACACTAAAAAGTTTTTAAATAAAATTAAGCTTATCAATAATTGTATATATGATGAAACCATTATTGAATTTGATAAAAAAGAAGATGATTTAATATGGAAGAGTTCAACAGAGAAAAACATAATTGGGTTACATAAAATTATTAATGATTACCCGGAATTAGTAAAATATGAATTTGTTAATTGCAAAATTAAAAAAGGTAAAAATAAGTTTGAAGCAACAGACAAAGCTATTAAGTTTGGAACTCAGGCATCCAATATTGCTAGTACTGCTAATATTACTAAAAACTTTGGTACTTTCTTTGGTAGTCAAGGACAGGGTAATGCAGCTGAATATGCGGACCATGTTTCAGATTTATTGAAATTTAAGAATGCAAAATGGTTAGGCACAAATAATGCCATACATGGTGCAGATAGATTAGTGAATGGTCAATTAATTCAAACTAAATTTTGCAAAGATTATTCAGCTCTAAAATTTAATTGCCTTCAAAATGGAGAATATAAATATATTGATCAGAACACAGGTAAACCTATGATTTTAGAGGTGCCAAAAGATAAAGTTAATGATGCAATCAGGATGATGACGGAATTATATGGTGAAGAGGGTAAAAATCTTGTTAAGGCAAGTTCACTTGATTATAAGCAAGCATATAATGTAGCTAAATTCGGAAATATTGATTCTTTAATTGTTGATTCAAAACTCGGAATAGTAAATGCCCGAAATGCTATGGGGATTACAATTGTAATATCATATGCGACTTCTTTATTAAGTGGAGGAAGTGCAGAGGAAGCATCTAAAAGGGCTCTTAACGCAGGCGTAAAAACCTTTGGAGTTGCATTTTGTTCTTCAGTAATGACATCACAATTATCAAAAACAGTATTTATTAATAGCATTGAGGTAACAGACAAATTAGTAGGTAGTAATGTGAGAAATGTACTTACAAAGGCAACACAAAAAAAAGGAAGTCAAGTGATAACAGAAAAAATGGCTAAAAACATGTTAAAATCAAATATTGTAGCTTCAATAGCTACAACTACTGTACTATCTTCTGCTGATATAGGGAGATTAATTGCTGGTAGAATATCAAAAGAGCAGTTGTGTAAAAATGTTTCAGTAACTGCAGCAGGAGTAGCGGGAGGATCTGCTGGGTTTTATGCTGGGGCGGCTATTGGATCATTTATTTTACCAATACCAGGAGTGGGTACTTTTGTTGGAGGTATGGTGGGCGCATCTTTAGCTGGAATGGCTAGTAGTAATATTGTAGGGATAACAATGAATGAATTTATAAAGAATGATGGAGATGTTATGCTTGAAATATTTAATAAAGTATTCCAAGAAATAGCTGAGGATTATCTGCTTGCAACAGATGAAATAGAATATGTTATTGATAGAATAACAGAAAACAATACTTTATCAGATAGAGGACTTCGTGATATATATGCAAGTAGTGAAAGAGAGAAATATTGCGATGACCTAATAACTCCTATTATAGAAGAAGTATGTGAGCTTAGAAACTTTATAGTTACGCCACCGGCAAGTGAAATGATTATTTATGCTGAAGATATTATTGAAACTGAGTTTTCTGAAGACCTTGCCCGTGATCAGGCGGCTTCAACCTTGAGTTAGAGTTAGGTCGTCTGGTCTAGATATCTGTTTTCTCAACCAAAAATAACTAGCTAATTTAAGCTAGTTATTTTTGTTTTTTGTATTTCTATTTAATTAAAGGGGGGCTCTAATTAAAAAAAATCAATTTATATACTTCCTATGTATTTATAATAACAAACAAATATGTAATAAGTATCAAACAATTATGTGACCTTTGTGGTATTTGTAATTAACAACTTCTATTTTTTTATATGGGATTTAAAGTAAAATTGCATTGACCGAACTCATGTTCGGTTGTATAATAGAGATACAAATAAATTTAAAAATGAAAATATAAATTTTAAAATTATGTTAAAGGGGGAATTACATGATTCAACAAGTAAAATGTCCAATTTGTGACCATAGGTTATTTGATAAGGAGGAGAACGCACATGGGGATATATCTATTAAATGTTCCTATTGCAGAAAGATAGCAAAAGTTAACTTAGAGAAAAGTTCAATAAAAAAAACATATACAAGATAGTTCATTTATACCGAGCAATGGAGTCACGTGAACATCCAAATGGCCGGATAGCTACTTATTTAAAGTAGTTATCTGGCTATTTTTTTTATCTAATTTTTAGGGTTAACAGAAAGAACAATACATTAACGTACCGAGCAAAGGCACCATGAGTGACTAGCAATGGCACCATGAGTGACCAAATAGCCGGACAACAGCTAATTAATTTTAGCTGTTGCCTGGCTATTTTTTTTTGCTGCTCAGGTAAAAAACTCTCAAAACAATCAAAGGAGGATATGAAAATGAACAAAGTTATTAAAATTGGTAGTGAATTAGTAAAGGTAAGTGAGGAGATATACAAAGAGTATTACAAAATGGCAAGACGAGAGAGGTATATGGAAAACGACATCAAGATTGGACGTATTGATGTTAATGAAGAAAGTGGGGTTACTACTTTTATTCCGAGTAAAGAGGATTCTATTGATAGGTTAATGGAGCATGGAACAGATTTTACAGATGACAAAACTATAGAAGATATTATATGCGATAAAGTAATGCTTATTATTTTACAGGAGGCTATGGTAGAACTAAACCCTAAAGAGCAAGATTTCATAAAAAATGTTTACTATAAAAAACTTACAGTTAGAGAAATCGCAAAAAATGAAAACGTTTCACATGTAGCTATTGTTAAAAGGAATAAGAAGGTTCTTAACAAGCTGAGAAAACTTTTAAATAAATCTGGTTACCAAACTACACCTCTCATTGGCTAATATGTGAAGGGATTAATTTAAAGATAGTTATTAGGACAAGCACTAATAAATTATCTTTGAATATATCCAATTAAAAATTAAAAAGGTGGGTGTATATTATGGAAAAACTAGTTGAAAAGGCTAAAACTAAAGATAATGGTGCTATGGGCGAGATAATAGAAAAATTCAAGTATCTAATAATCAAAGAGGCTTCAAGATATCACATTCCAGGATATGAACTAGAAGACTTAATTCAGCATGGTTATCTTTCAGTTGTAAAAGCCATAGCGATGTATAAATTAGGTAGCAACAGCTTTAATGGCTATTGTATAAATGCTATAAGATTGAATTTCAAAGCCCTTTTGAAAGGGGAAATAAAACATTTTAGAGAAGTCCCAAACAATGATATGTTAGACTTCGATACTGCAGGAAATTATGAATTTACCTTAGAAGATGAAGTGATAGCTTATGCGGAAGTGAAAAAATTAAATGTGGCTCTTGATACTCTTGATCCCTTAGAGCGTACAATAATAGATGGGTTTTATGTTTTGGGAAAGCCCCTTTCGGAAGTTGCCTGTGATAGTGATAAAAGCTACTATCAGTTGTTAAGAATTAAGAAAAAAGCACTGGAGAAACTGAAAGCTCTTATGTAGAATTATGGTAAATACTCTTATGGATTTAATCATCTCAAATAATATTTTTTTAAATAATATATATAAAGAATAATAATTTTTCAACGATAATAATAACAATGTAGAGCATATTGACAAATCTAATATTATTAAAGTTCATGACTTAATTAATAGCTAAAATAAAACCATCGAAATAAATTAACTATAACAGAATTGGGGATGGAAAAATGAATAAAAAAATATTTAAAGTATCAAAAATATTAAAAATGATATTCATGCTAACGATAACATTAATCCTGACTATTGGAATAACAGCTGTAACGTTTGGTGCAACAGATCCGACATTAGATTTATTAAAAAAGTATAATCTGGTCAATACCTATGATATTAGTAATACTAAGAGTGGGGATAGTGGGAATTTATTAAATACAAAAGCAACAATAATATTAGGAACTGATTTGTTTTCTTCTTATATGATAAATGTAAGTGATTTTAAAGCGTCTGAAGGAACAATAACTAAAGATTTAAATGGTATCTACACATTAACAGACATAATAAGTAGCATAACACCCAACACTTCACATTCTATAACTATTGAAAGAACTTTTACAACAGGTACGATTGACTATAATATAGACAAGTCTACAATTACGTCTGATTATAGTGGATTACCTAATTATACGGAATATTTAAAAGCAGATACTGGTGTGGAAACGAATAATGCAGGAATACAGGCAAAAGCTAAGATTTTAACCAATGGCATTACTAATATTTATGATAAAGCTTTTGCAATATTTAGATTTGTTAATACAAGTATGACATATAACTTAGACCCAAAATATGCGAACAAAGGTGCTTTAAGTGCATTGACTTATAAACAAGGTGTATGCGAAGACTATTCTAAGTTATTTGTTGCTTTGTGTAGAGCAAGTGGAATTCCTTCTAGAACAGTAAGTGGATATAGAAATTGGCAACCTGGTGATAGCACCTCGGTTGATTTAACACAATTGCTCCATATGTGGGCAGAAGTTTACTTTCCTAACTACGGATGGACCATTGCTGAACCAACTGTAGAATTTTCTTCAGGAGCTGCAGTATCAGATGGGGAGTTAATGAATTATTTCGGTAAAGCTCTTAACCCAGCAGAGCATATTGCTGTTGGCTATGATTACAATGACGTAGCAACTATTTCATCAAATTATGAACGTACAACAATTAGTCCACCTATTATGAGCACAACTTCTCATACGACTTTATATGTAATAGATGATGATTTAGCAGTTGCAACGAACGCAGTAGTTAAAGCAGAAACCTCTAAATTGCAAGTAGATGTTGACTCGGCTAGCGTTTTAGTAAATGCTTTGCCAACTGGTGAAAATAGAACAGCTTTAACTTTTAGATTAGATTTAGTACAAAATGACATTACTAATGAAACACAGGTAGAGTATCAAAAAATAGTTAATGCTACTAGCCTTACAGCTACGGTATATCTATTACCAACTATGGGAAATTACAAGGTCGCTTTAGCTGTTGTAAGTGATTTGAAGAGTGGTGGGGATAAGACTACATTGCAAACTAAATTAGAGTCTATTTTAAAATCAATTCAAGATAATATAGCACGAAGTAAATTTCCGTCACTAACAGATAGTCCATTTTTATCAACTAAAGATACTAGTAAAAAATGGGACATTAAATTAAACCAAACAATTGATGAGAAAACTGTTACTACTAATAATATTTCCATGAAAGATTCAAAAGGGAACTCGATTGATTTTAACGTATATTGTAATGGAACAGTAATAACTATAATTCCAATAAATAAATTTGAAATAGGTGAGCAATATGTCGTTTATATTAGTGAGAAAGTTCTAAGCATAAATGGCAAAGGCATTAAAAATGGATATTATTTCACTTTTGAAATTAATTAGTATGTTTAATAAGTTAATTTAAGATTAGGTATATATTGATAAAGAAGTTTGAAGATGTTACAATTATAGTACTTGAAGATTAAAATAGTGGCGGTGATTTAGAATGGATAATGAAACAAAGAAAATGTTTGAAATGTTGATGAAAAAATTAGATACTATGGACGAAAGACAAAAGAATATGGAAATAAGGCAGGATGAAATATTTTCTGTTGTAAATGCTATTGAGCACAGTAATACTACACATAAAGCAGAAATTGATAATATTACTTTTAAAGTTGCACATACAGAGGGAACAATTAATAAGATAGGCAATGTAATTAATGAAAGTAGAGCCGTAAAATAAATTTTATTAGTAAACCTAAAATGTGACATTAGATGCAAATTTAAAGTGAATTACGGTTGAGAAGTTTAGAGATTTAAAAAATAGAGACAAAAAACTTGGAGATAGCCAGTGATGAAAACTACTGAATATATGGGAGCATATATTCAGTAGTTTTTCGTAGTTAAGAATCATTTTATTGGGTGGATTACTACTTTATCAGCAAATATTCAGCTTAAGGGCATCGCTAAAAAATGAATACAATGAAAAATAAGTCGAATTTTAATGAAATATGTTATAATTGCTATTAATACACAAACTTATCAAGTTAAGGAGGAACTATATGGAAATTCCAAAAGAAAGGGGATATCTAAATAACATATCCTTACTAAGAACGTTTGCTATTTTAATAGTTGTTTTAGGACACAGTATGGTTGTTTATCAGTACAGTTGGGGCATTTATACTCCACTTGTTAAATCAAGTTTTTTTAATACATTAAAGATTTATATTGACACTTTCCAAATGCCACTGTTTATTTTTATTTCAGGGTATATGTATTATTATTGTAGGAAGGAGTGTGGAAAATATAAGAAGTTAGGTAAGTTTTCATTGGACAAAGTAAAGAGGTTATTAGTGCCATACATTTGTGTTGCACTTATTTACGTATTACCAATTAGAATGATGATTGATTATAAAGGTTATCATGGTTATAATGCAATCAAAATAATTTATAAGTATATTCTCACTGGGATAGACGTGGGACATTTATGGTACTTATTAGCCATATTTGAAATATTTATAGCCTTTTATTTACTTGAGGCTATAATTAATAAAATTGGTGTACCCGCTAGTTTTATTATTATAGCATGTGCAAATATCATTAGTTATAAATTCCCTAATTTATTTCAAATTTCAGGTTCAATACATTATTTTATGTTCTTTTATTTGGGTTATATTATTAGAAAATATGAGAAAAATTTTGTGAGTGAATTTAAGGGAAAAAAGAACACTGTTTTAATTGTTATATTATTTGTTTTACAGGTTTTATTTTTAGCTGTTTCACTTAAAACCTCTAATAATAATATAATTGGAACATTATTTAAAAATTCTATATTCTTATTGAGTAATATTTCTGGTACTATTTTTTACTTCTTTGTTTTATCATTAATAAGCTATAAATATAAAAGCTTAAATAGTAACAGAACCCTCAAGTTTTTAGACAAAGAAAGTTTTGCAATTTATCTTTTCCATTCGCCATTGATTTACATAATGCTAAAGTATATTGCAGATAAAAACATTTCTCCATTTTTAGTGGTGCCTTCTATGTTTATTATTATTTTATTTGGTTCGCTGGGGATTTCATATGTAATCAAGAAAACAAAAATTTTAAAGTTCATAATTGGCAGTTAAAAGGTGAAAAAACATAATACTAAGGTCGCATAATAAGGTTCCACAGAATGTCTATTTTTAATAAAATATGGTATTCTATTATAAAGCTAGTTATAAAGTTTCAAAATAAAAAATAAAGTGGGGGCTAGATAGTATGTTTACAGCACTAAAGATAGCCTGGAGATTTTTAATAAACAGTAAGATACAAACATTTGTAATAGTTTTAGGTATTGCCATCGGTATTTCAGTGCAAATATTTGTTGGGATACTAAGCACTGGACTCGAAACCTCATTGCTTGATAAAGTGGTTGGAAATTCAACTCATATAACAATCTATCCTACAAATAATATAATAGAAAATTATCATGAAAAGGAAGTTAAAATTAAAAAACTGGATAGTAAAATAATATCAGTTTCACCAGTAGTTGAGTATAGTGCAAATCTTAATATTAGAAATATGACTGAACCGATACAAATTAGAGGGTTTGTTTCTAAAGATTTGGAATCATTATATAATATGAACGATAAAATCTATAAAGGAAAAGCTGTGAAAAATCATAATGAAGTTTTGGTTGGAAAAGAACTTAGTGAAAAACTAGGCTTAAAAATAAAAGATAACATTAACATAGTAACAGCTGACAATAGAAAAATGGTTCTAAAAGTGGTAGGATTTTATGATTTAGATACAATAAAGGTTAATAAGATTTTAGTTATAACAGATTTAAAAACTGCTCAAAATTTAGCGGGTTTTGGTGATGCTGCAACCTCTATGGAATTATCTACAAGTGATCCTTATAACGCAGATATTATTGCAAGTAAGCTAAAAAAGGGTCTAAATGATAAAACCTTAAAGATAGAAAATTGGAAAGATCAAAACAAGCTTTTAGTAAGTGCAATAACGGGTGAAAAAGTATGTAGCCTTATAATTCAGGTTAGCGTAATGATTGCTGCCGTTTTAAGTATAATAAGTATAATGAGTATAAGTGTAGTTCAGAAATACAAGCAGATAGGTATTTTAAAGGCTATGGGAATAAAAGATGGCTCTGCCGCCTTTATATTTTTAATTCAAGCTTTTATACTAGGTGTACTTGGTACAATACTTGGTGTGGGTTTAACTTATTTATATGTAAAAGGTTTTAATAGGTATATAGTTTCACCAGTTGATGGAGCACCGATAATTAAAATAATAGTAAATTATAGTTTTATAATCAAATTATGTATTATTGATATAATAGCAGCAACTTCAGCGGCATTTTTCCCAGCTATAAAATCCTTTAAATTAACACCTGTGGAGGTTATAAAAAATGGATAGTATTCTAGAATTAAAAAATATCAATAAAATATACGGAAGAAGAGTGAAAACGCAGGTATTAAATAATATAAATCTATCCATTGATAAAGGATCTTTTAATTCTATTATAGGAGCATCAGGAAGCGGTAAAACGACCTTATTAAATATAATAGGAATGCTTGATAGGCCAACAAGTGGACAAGTGCAAATGGAGGGTAAAAGAATAGACAAAATGAGTAGAAGGGCTTTAGCTTCAATTAGAAATCGCGAAATAGGGTTTGTATTTCAATTTCATTATTTATTGCCAGAGTTTAATGCCATTGAGAATGTTCTTATGCCACAAAATATAAGAAATTTTTTCTATGGCAGAAAAACTCGTGAAAAAGCAAAAGAACTTCTAGAACTTGTGGGACTTCCAACGGTTAAGAGGAATAAAGTATATAACTTGTCAGGTGGGGAGCAGCAAAGGGTTGCAATTGCAAGAGCACTTATGAACAACCCTAAAATAATACTGGCAGATGAGCCTACAGGAAATTTGGATTCTCAGAACTCCGAACATATATATAATTTATTTAGAGATATAAACAAAGAGCTTGGAACTACTTTTATAATAATAACTCATGACGAGCGAATAGCAAAACAGACAGATAGAATAATTGAAATTAAAGATGGTATTATTATCTAAGTTATGTTCCCTACCTTAAAACTTCTCTTATTTCCTTGGATACTAAATCAATCCATACGCTATATTTATTATTCCCTCTACTAGGGTGATAGGATACCCAATTATTTGACACTCTTTTATTTGATAGTTTGTGATAAGCAAAGAAATTTTTAGCATGGCTAGTTTTTTTCCATTCCGACTTATCATCAAATCCATTTACTTTACAATATTCTGTAAGAAGTTTCTCACCTTGTTTTATTGATATTTTTTTCTTGAATATCCCATTAAAAAGCATTTTATATCTCCCCCTATTTAATTATTTTAGTTATGAATATTATTATTATTTACTAAGTTACATATAAAAGCATAAAAAAAACCAACCTGTTTACACAGATTGGGTGGGTTGCACCATAAACTCAATACGTTCCAGGTGCCCAAATGCAGAACGTACTTCATCGTTTCCCCTAAAATATTTCATATATTACTTATTCTATATTATATAGAATAATCCCTTTTAATAGTAGATATTTTTTGTGCTAATTTCCACTAGATTTCGACAGATGGTAAATTTAAAGAAAAAATTATTTGCAACTTTCTAAATTAAAGCTTAAAATTAATCTGGTATACATGGTAATATATAAATATAAAAACATTGGGGGGAGAATATGGCTATAACTAAGGGATTTAAGAAAAACAAACTAATATGGGCACTGATTATTTTATTTGCTGCACTAGCAATTTTCTCATACAGCATTTTATATAATGGTGGAGTGGTGATTAATAAAACGACTACTACAGAGGTTATAGGTAAACTTGCAGTTATACAGGCAAAAGGTGGAGAATTTGAACTAACTCAAAAGAATATAGATGAGTTAAGCAACCTATATTTTGCAAAGGCAATAACCAAAGGAGATATAACTCTTAAGGGAGTTAATGTAGAAATTTTAAATGATGAGCTTTTAATTAAGGCACCTATAAGTGAGAATAAGATTAATTTATTATTGACCACCAAGGGAAAACTAAGTTTTTCTAATGGGAAAGTTACATATGATGCTGATTATTTTAAAATTGGTTTGATCACATTACCTAAAAAATTTGTTATTTCTCAAATTTCAAAGCTTAAAAATAATAGCTTTTCTGTTGAGGGAAATTCAATTAAAATTAATCCAAGTCTATTTCCTTTTAAGATAAGCAGTCTTACAATTAGAAATAATAAAATATTAGGAATAGCTTTAGGGCAGGTCATGAAAACCTCATTTGAAGAGCTTAATAAAATGAATGAGGCAGAGATTGATATACAACTAGAGATATTGAAACAAAAATTACAAAGTGCTTCTGTACTTATGAATACGGCAGAAAAAGCAAAATTAACTGAAATTCAAAATATCATAGTAAAAGCTAAGGGTAAATCAATAGAAGAAAAGAAAATAGTTATAGGTGATAGTATTACTAAGATTGATAAAGCTATCGCTGAAGCAACAAACAGTGATAAAAAGAAAGAATTAGAAAAAATCAGGTTAGAAGCTGAAAAGGCTCAAAAGGCTGCAGCGGAAAAAGAAAAAATAGCAGAGCAACAAAATGAGACTACGCGGGTTGCATTAGCTAAAGCTCAGGCGAATCTAAGTGGTGCATATTCTCAGGTACAGACTTCAAAAGGAAAGCAGATTATATCAATAATGCAGTCAAGTATGGGTAAAATGGCATCAAATCCATCCTATAGTTCTGCCGGAGATCAAGCGTCGGTTAGGTCTATTTATAGTACTTTGGATTCAGCTAGTAAGAATCAATTTAAGTATGCATTAGCTGTGAATGTCGATGCGGGAAATCTTTCTTTATTAAGACAAATTTTTGGAATATAGTAGGTGACATTATAGAAAGGTGACAGGCACCACCCGAATTTTGTCACCCGAAGGGAGTCAGGCATCGCCCGAATTTTGTGGAAAAATGAGAACTTGGACCAGCATAGCAGAATAAATAAAAAGTAAGAATCGTCATTTAAGTGGCGGTTCTCTTTTTGTGTTTAAAAATGTACTGAATAATGATTTAAATTAATATTATTGGGAATATTCTAAGTATAATTAATAAAACCATGGAGGCTTATTATATGGGAAGAAAAGCACTTATATGGTATCCTGGAGCAACATATCATATAACTGAACGAGGGAATCATAGAAATGATATTTTTAGAGATGTAGAAGATTATAAAGTTTACATTAGAATATTAGGAGAAGTATTAGAAAAGTACAATGCTATATTATATTGCTATTGCATGATGACAAATCATGTACATTTAGTTATAGAAACAAATAATGAAATAATAAGTAAAATAATGAAGAGATTGAATGAATTTTATACAAGATACTTTAACAATAAGTATATTTTAATAGGGCATTTATTTCAAGGAAGATATCATTGGGATATTATTCAAGATGAGACTTATAAATTAGAAGTGAGTCGGTATATACATTTAAATCCTGTAAAAGCAAATATGGTGCAAGCCCCAGAAAATTATAAATGGAGTAGTTATGGAATGTTTATAGGCTTAAATGAAGAGAAGTTAATAGATTCTAGTAAAATTCTTAATTATTATAGAAGTATTAACTGTAGAGAATTATATAAAAAATTTGTAGAACAGAGCATTGACTGATAAAACGAATTTTGTCGCGAAGTGACAGGCATTACCCGCAGGGTGCCAGGCACCACCCGAATTAAAGAAGACACCTTACCTTAGGTTAAATCCTATGATAAGATGTCTTTTTAATTGAGATTTTAGTTTTATACTCTATGTTGTAGCATGTACTACTGTACTCCAATTACCATATATTCTTGTATTCCCAACAGTTAGGAACGATCTTACTTTATAGTAATAAGTTTTTCCTGTTGTTAAATTATAATTTGTATAATATTGATATGGAGATGACATGCTTGATAATAAGCTATATGTTCCAGTACTTGAGGTAGCTTTATATACTTCATAACCACTCGCTCCTGTTATGGGGCTCCAAGTAAGTCTAATAATACTAGAGCTTTTTCTAGTAGCTACAAGATTTACTGGGCCTGCTGGTACTGGATGTGCACTAACTACGATTGACCAATTGCTGTACACTTTTATATCATCAACCATAGTATATGCTCTAACTACATAGAAATAATTGTTATATGTTGTAAGACCAGTATTGTTATAACTATTTCCGGTAGTATCAAGTAAAAGATTGTATGTGTCGTTACTTGATAGCGCACCGTAAACTTCATATCCAGCTGCTCCAGTTACAGTATTCCAACTAGTAGTTATACTGCTAGGTGAAGATGATGTTGCGTTAACTGATTTTGGAGGTGATGGTATTGGTGTTGAACTTATAGGATTTGAGAAAACACTGAAGATTTTTACACTGCCAACCATCCTATATGATCTAAATTTATAGTAATAAGTACTATTTGTTGTAAGTCCAGTATCCTTATAACTTAGGGCTGTAGTATTAGACATTAAAGTGTATAATCCGTCACTTGATGTTGCACTATAAACTTCATATCCATTAGCTCCAGCTATAGCGAGCCAAATAGTATTGATACTGTTATATGAAGATGAAGCTATTCTTATTGTTGATGGCGCAGATGGTATTGGTTTTGAACTTACTGTATTTGAAATGGGACTGTACTGTTTAACCGAACCAACTACTTTATATGACCTAACTTTGTAATAATAAGCATTATTGGTTGTAAGTCCTGTATTGTTAAACCTTGTTGCTGAAGTTGTTGCTATTAAAGTGTAACTTCCATTACTTGATGTTGCTCTGGAAACTTCATATCCACTCACTCCAGCTACGGTGTTCCAACCAACATAAATACTGTTATATCCCGATGATAATGCAGCAAATGCTTGAGGAGTGGTAGGTGTATGCACATAGTAAGCAAAAGCATCTGTTTCAGTGGTTGCACCCATGTTACGTACATGAACAGAGGTACCTTGGTTGTCTGCTACATATGCCCAAGTATAGTCTCCGTCAGTAACCCATCCCATAAATACAAAGGTATGAGTAGGATAGCCATTCCAGCCGTTAGTAGTAAAACAAATATTTCCTGGTATAAGTTCTTTAATTGCGGACGAGGTTATCCATGCATGTGCACGAAAATAAGATAAATATTGTCCTGTATTGCATGTTGCTAGTGGAACTGATACACCTATTCTTCTCAATGCTTCACTTGAAAAATAAACACAATTATTTGCTGGATCTCCACTATGGAGTGCTACAGCTCTGTTTAGTACACTAATAACATTAGCTGCAGGTGTTAAGTAAGATGATAATCTTGTTGTAGTTACTGTTTGGTTACGCATTAGTATAGCATGGTTAGCTGCTGCTATCTGAGCTAGCCTATCTGCTTCGGCTGCTGCCGCTTCAGCTGCTGCTGCAGCAGCTTCATCTTCTTCATCTTGAGTTAGACTACTTGTGTTTGCTGTAGCTAGATTAGCTCTTTGTACACTCGCAGTTTTCTGCTGTGGGGTTACATTATTTTTTGCTATTGCAGGCTGCTTAGACGTAGCTGGTCTCTCAGCCGCTATTCTATCAATTTCTTCTTGTTTTCCAGCAGTTGCAGCAATTTGTGCCGATTTGATAGCTTCTGCTTGTTTTGCATTATCTAAAGCAAGAGTCGTAGTTTTTTTTATAGCCAAAACATCAACATTATCTTTAGCTAGTAGCTCTTTCTCAGGAACTGGTGTGTTTTCGGATAACAATGTTTTTTGTCTTGCAATAGAAACATTGCTTTTGATTGGCGCTTTGGACTTACTTTGAGTTATCAAAGTATTTGTACCTAAAATTACTGCTGATGTTAATGCTGTTGTTATTAATAGTGTCGTTAGTTTTTTCACTTTTTATATTCCCCCAAATTTTTTAGTAACATTGAAATTGTACCCTCGATAGAACAAACACATAATTTTATATGCATTTATTCTGTATAACTATAATTATTATATGTTAATGAAAGGTTAAATTATGAAGACGTGGAAGTAAATAACTGAAGAGAGCTAGATACTTTTTATAAAAATCCCCGAATTATTTACTTCAACGTTACATGTCATAATCCTTTAATTTTCGTGGAACAAATATAGACTAATACTGCAGTTTCATCATCATAGTTTTTTAATGTAAAGAGGAACATAGGTATTTTATTTATAGATTAATCATAAAAACGTTTAAAAAGAAAAAATATATTGTCATAACGTGTTTTATATAAGTGTAAAAAATGAAAAGCATTAAGTTTAATAATAGCTTTTAGAAAATTTTAAGCTTAATTAATATTTGATTCATAATGGTTTAATTTATACTAATTATAAAAAATATACAAAAATGCAACTTTATTGTTGTGGTAATCGTTATATAAGTATAAAACGTAAAAAACTATTAATAGTAAATAGGTAAAATTAATCCACAAAAGGAGAAATAAATGTATGAATAAGAAAATTACAAGTACAGTTCTTGCTGCTTTAATGATAGTAGGGTCAACATCTTTGACGGCGGTGGCTGCAATGCATAATGGTACAGTAGTAATAGGTGGCCAAGCTTTTGACCTAGGGTATGCTAATGACCCTAAAAATGTTGATGAAATCAGTAGTGCGATAGCTTCAGATGTTGAAGTTTATGTTAAAGGATTTGATGGAGTTTGGATTAACAATAATACGAATGAAGTTGTAGACGAAAGTATTATACCAGCTGTAGTTTATAAAAATGCTACTGGAGTAATAACTAACTTTGATGTTGCAGATAAAGATTACGTTAACGTAGCTCCAGTAAATCTTGGGACTGCTGGTAATTATGCTATTTTATCGAAATCGGGAATATCTTCCGTACCAAATAGTATTATTACTGGGAATATAGGAGTTAGCCCAATTGGTTCGACTGCCATTACTGGATTTTCTTTGACAGCTGATGCCACTAATGAATTTTCAGTTTCCAGCCAAATTACAGGGATGGTATATGCTTCGGATTATGGTTCTACAACTCCAAGTGACCTAACTACAGCTGTAAGCAACATGGAAACAGCATACACAGATGCTGCTGGAAGAGCTGCGGGTTATACAGAACTGTATACTGGAGATATTAGTGGCAAAACACTTAGGGCTGGTGTTTACAAGTGGGGTACAGATGTTTTAATAAATTCTGATGTAACTCTAAGTGGTGGACCAAACGATATTTTTATTTTCCAAATAGCTAAAGGAATTACCCAAGCTAGCGGAGCTAAAATTATCCTAACGGGTGGAGCACAAGCCAAGAACATATTCTGGCAGGCAGCGGGAACAGTTTCGATTGGAACTAATTCGCACTTTGAGGGAAATATAATGAGCAAGACAAATATCGATCTAGGGACTAATGCATCAATAAATGGTAGACTACTTGCACAGACTGCTGTGACTTTGGATCAGAGCACAGTTGTAGCTCCAAAGTAAGATTAAAAATTGCAACAAACATATGTAAGTTACACATTACTATGGAACTACTGAAATATATATTTCAGTAGTTTCTTTGTCGTTAAAATAAATGATGTTGACTATAAACTATTTAAAAATGTAGACGATATATATAAATATAAGGATTAGATAGTAAAATTTAAAAATTATATTAAAAATGTATAGGCTTTATATTAAAATTAAGATTTAAAAATAAAAGGGGGTATAAATATATGAATAAGAAAATTATAAGCTCAGCTATTGCTGCATTAATGATAGCAGGAGTGACATCTTTCACAGCTTTTGCTGCAATGCCGAGGGGTAGTCTTGTTATAGGTAACGTAGCTTTTGATTTACAGTATGCTAATGATCCAGTTAATATCGAAAAAATAACTAGTGCAATTATGGCTGGTGGGGAAGTTTATATTAAAGGTTTTGATGGAATTTGGGTTGACAATAATACAGATAAAGCTGTAGAAGAAAAGGTTATACCAGCTGTAGTTTATAAGAGTGATGATGAGGATATTAATTATGGTGCTGAAGATCAAGAGAAAATTGCCACACCAGTTAAATCAGTGAGTTTAGATAAAACCACAGATTCTCTTATAGTAGGTAAAACAGATAATTTAATAGCTATAATAAACCCAACAGATGCAGCAAATAAAAAGGTAACATGGGCATCTTCAGATAATAAGGTAGTAACAGTAGATAATACCGGAAAGGTAATAGCAGTAGGTGCTGGGACAGCAACTATAACGGTAACAACAGTGGATGGAAGTAAGACTTCAACTTGTACTGTTATAGTTAAAAATCCAATACAAACACTAGTCATTGCAACGGTACAAGCAGCTACTATTGGAGCAAAAGTAAGCGTTACGTCAACTCAAGAGGGCGTTACACAATACCAAATATTTGATGGAATAAGAGTTTTATCAAATATTGCTAATTTGGGAACAGATACAATAATATACCCAGGAAAAGTTGTTGGAGATACAGTTACAATTAAATTATTAAATACAGCTGGAACAGTAGTTAAAATAATTGATGTGATTTTAGTTGCTCCAATAGTTTTATAAATATAGTATAGATAAGTTTGATACTATTGTATTTAGTACTTTTAAAGGCCTAAATTTGGTGATATTCATTAAAAAATTGAGAAGGATAGCGTGTAGCTGTTCTTCTCAATTTTCTATTACTGGAATTGAGGATATTAGTAGAAATCCATGCTCTATCAATTACAAAGTGAATTTCTATAATTTAGTTGATGGAACAGAAGTATCGCTAAATAAATAGTACATATTAATAGTATAAAAAATGCAACTATATTGTCCTAGTAAGCGTTATATTGGTGTAAAACTTGAAAAACTATAATTATAGAAAACATGTAAAATATAACTGCCATAGGGAGGAATAAGTGTATGTACAAGAAAATTACAAGTTCTGTTCTTGCTGCCATTATGATAGCAGGATTTACATCTTTCACTGCGTTTGCTGCAATGCCTAGTGGTACTGTTGCTATAGGTGGTAAAGCTTTTGATTTAGCTTATGCAAATGACCCAGCTAATCTTTATCAAATTTCTAATGCATTACTATCAGCTGGAGAAGTTTATGTCAAAGGGTTTGATGGAATTTGGATTAACAATAATACAGGTGAAGTCGTAGAAGCTAGTGTTATACCAGCTGTAGTGTATAAGAGTGTGGATAAACAAATTAATTTTGATGCTGCAGATAAAGATCAAGTGAATATAATATCAGTTAATCCTTTTAATACTATCAATGTAGTTTACGGAACAACAGTTGCTAATGCCAATTTGCCAGCAAAAGTAACACTTAAATTAAGTAATAATACAACTAAAGAGGTTGACGTTACTTGGACAAGCTCTAATTATGATGAAACAAAGACATCATCGTATATATTCAATGGTGATTATGCACTCCCAGAGGGTGTAACCGGAACAAAACCAGATATAACTGTTAATGTTGTAGTTGGAGTAAATCCTGATTTAGCAAATATTGATGCGGCAGAAACAGCAGTTAAAGTAGCAGAAACTTCTAGAATGAATGTTGATGTAACAACAGCAACTGAAATTGTAGGAGTTGTTAAAGATACTACTAAAAAAGAAGAGTTTAATGTTAGAATAGCTAATATTAATGTATTGGATGCATTAGTATCTAAGGGAGATAATACATTTACTTTAACAAAATATGATGTTTTATTAAGTGATTTTATTAGCCAAGAAATGTTAAATACACCTGCAGCAGCTATTAATGGTCAATGGTGTTATGCTTTAATAAAAAATGGACAACCAGGATACTTTACGGATATGAAGAATCCTAATGGATCTTGGGTAAATTCATTAGCAGTTTATAATAGTATTAAAGATCAACTTGTAAAAAATGTAGATCCTTTAAATTTAGAAAATGATTCAGCAAAAATTTATGAGTTTATAGTATTGAATTATGTTGATTGTGTAACTGCGGCTCAATTGGATTCAGTATTCGGATCTAATGGTACATTAAAGGGTAAGGGTCAAGTGTTTATTGATGCAGCAAAAGCAAATAATGTTAATCCTATATATTTGGCGGCTCATGCGATTTTGGAAACGGGATATGGCACTTCACTTTTAGCAAATGGTGGTACAAAAGATTCTAGTGGAAACTATACAAATGGGATTCCTGTGTATAATTTATTTGGTATTGGAGCAATTGACAGTGATCCGGATGCATTTGGTACAAGCACTGCATTCACAAATGGGTGGACAAGTATAGATTTAGCAATTTATGGAGGGGCAGCATGGATTTCGAAAGGGTATATAGGAAATTACCAAAATACGCTTTATAAAATGAGATGGAACCCTTTAAATATTTATCATCAATATGCAACAGATGTTAATTGGGCAAATAGTCAAATAAGAATCATTAAAAGTTGTTTCGACTTATTTCCAGACGTTACATTAACTTTTGATATTCCTGTTTTTAACTAATATTTCGCGGGGAAATTAAACTCAATAAAATGGGGGTAAAAATAAATGAACAAGAAAATTATAAGTACTGCACTAGCTACTTTAATGATTGCAGGATCAACATATTTCACAGCGTTTGCATCAATGACGAGTGGTTCTGTTGTAATAGGAAACAAGGCTTTTGACTTAGAATATGCTAATGACCCAGTTAATCTTCAGAAAATTGCCGATGCAATAATTGCAGGTGGAGAAGTTTATGTTAAAGGTTTCGATGGAATTTGGATTGACAATAATAGTGGTGAGCCTGTTGACGCAAATGTTATACCAGCTGTAATTTATACCAATGCTGATAAAGAAATTAATTATGATGCGCAAGATAAAGATGTTGTGGATAGTAGTACAATTATTACATTTCCAGATCAGAATTTAGAAAAGGAAGTTAGAAATGAAATTAATAAACCTACTGGAGATATTTTAAAAGGCGATGTGGATACAATAACAGAACTGAATATTCCATCGAAAAATATAACAAATCTTTCAGGGATCGAAAAATTGACCAGCTTAACTAAATTGGTTTTATCTTACGATCAAGTTAGCAACATAGAGCCTTTAAGAGGATTAACTAACTTGAAATATTTGTGGTTATGTTACAACCGAGTAAGCAACATAGAACCATTAAAAGGATTAGTTAACTTGAATGAGCTGTATATACAAAGCAACCAAATCAACAATATAGAACCTTTAAGAGGATTAACTAACTTGACTGAGTTGGATTTAGATAACAATCAAATTAGCGATATGGATTCTCTAAGAGGAATGACTAAATTAACTACGTTACTTTCTGATAACAATCAAATCAGTAACATAGATGCGTTAAGAGGGATTACTAACTTAACTCAGTTATTTTTAGATTACAATAAAATAAGCAACATTGAACCTTTAAAAGGATTAATAACTTTAAATACGTTCTCTTTAAGGTTCAATCAAGTCAGTAATCTAGACTCTTTAAGTGTACTTACTAACTTGAATAGGTTGTATTTAGAGTACAATCAAATTACTAACATAGAACCTTTAAGAGGACTTATTAACTTGACAGAGTTATATTTAAAGGGCAATCAAATTAATGATTATACTGCAGTTAATGCTTTTTATAGAAATATTATATTTAAAGATTTTGTTATAGAAAATGTGGATCCAGTGGGCGATATTGTTGCAAATTACAAAAATAGATTAGATGAAAGTTACAACTTATTTACTGAACCAGTTGTGGATACTAAGATTAAAGAATTACTAGGAATTGACTATGATCTATTTAAAGATTGTATGTATTCAATATCCACAGATATAGAATATAATGACATCAATAAAACTTATACAATAGTTGGAGGAAAGCCTGGCTTATTCACAATAATGGAAGGTATCATACAATTAGACGAAAATGGAAATATTAGATTAGCTTTCTCACATATTGATTCTATGGGTAATGCTATAGTTCAATATTATACTACTGAACGAGGGGCTAGTGATATGCCAAATGAGATTAAAAATTGGATTAATGAAAAATTCCCTGATAGTATTTTATTACAATAAAATAGAAGTTTAAGAAAAGTAAACAGGCATGAGAAAAAGATCTCATGCCTATTTTAGCGTCATCTTGTTGACGGTTCTATTTTTGTGTTCACTTCAAAGTATTATAATATGCTAAAATTTAAACGGAAACGTCATAAAACGCTAAAATAGGATGGATTTAGTGTAAATATATTGTAACTATATAGATTAAATTTTAATTTTGTTTAAATTTTATTAAAAAAATATGATAATTGATGAGAAAAGTGATAGACTATTAATGTCAACTTCATGGATTAAAATTGTTACTTTTTAAATTTTTTTATTAACTAAAGTAATAATTGGGCAAATAATCATAAAAATAAAATTATAAGAGGGTTAGAAATGAAAAATAAAAATCGCATTGAATCTTTAGATTGGCTAAGGGGATTAATGGCCTTAAGTCTTATGTTGTACCATTTAGTGGGATTAACATTTTTCAAATTAAATGCTGGATCAGTTTTAGGAAGGTTAGGAATCTATGGAGTATCCATATTTTTCATTCTTTCTGGATTGAGTATGGCAATTGTGTATAGTAGGTATATAAAAGATATCAGAACATCCTTATACTTTTTTATAAGACGAATATTTAGAATTTGGCCCTTATTGTGGGTGGTTACACTATTAATTATTATTCACCCAGTACCGTTTAACCAACAGGGTAATTCTATTATTAATATAATTCTTAATCTTACTACAACTGTTGGACTCATTAAACCAAGTGATTATATTGCTGTGGGAACTTGGTCTATTGGATCCGAAATGCTTTATTATGTATTTACACCTTTAATTATATTTTTGTACAACAAAAAAATATTATTTGGGAATTTATTTTTTCTATTTACAGTTTTAATTGGTTTTCATTATTCTCAGATTTTGTTAATACCCACAATGAATTTATCATATCAATGGCAAATTTATATTAATCCTTTTAATAATTTATATTTATATATTACGGGGATAGCGATTTTTTATAATCTTAAACAAATAAAAGTAACTAAAAAAATGAATATTGTACTTTTAATAGTTTGTTTGATCTGTTTTATTACACTACCATTTAAAGGGAATCAAATTGTATTAATAACTGGAATGGGTAGAGCTATTTTTTCAATTTTATCAATTTGTATAGTTATATCATTTTATAAAATGGATTTTTCAGTTCCCAAAATTATAAGATATCAATTAGAAATTTTAGGAATTGCTACTTATTCTATATATTTGTTACATCCAGTAGTGAATGTGTATGTTGGAATAGTTCTTCATAAATATTTTAGCTTGACTAATCCAATTTTCCAATTCATATTAGCAATTATTTCTACAATAATAATTTCTTTAATATCATATAAATATTTAGAAACACCATTTGTGAAGTTGGGGAAAAAGGTAACATTTATAAAACATTAAGATTAATTTGCCTGAAACGGAGTCAAGCTTTGTTTCAGGCTTTTTTCATTTTTTGGTGTTGTAATAATTTACTATGTCTCAAGGATATTTAGTCAATAACAGTCCCACAAAGACACCCACGAAAAATATAAATATAAAAACCTTAATAAAAGTGCAACTATATTGTCAGAATAAACGTTATATAAGTGTAAAAAATGTAAACATATCCAGGGAATTATAGTAGTTGAAAGAAATTAATCCTTAATTAATGTTTAATTAAGGGTGTTAATATTAAATATGAAAAATCAAACTTAAAATGGAGGTAAAAACATATGAACAAGAAAATTGCAAGTTCAGTCCTTGCTGCTTTAATGATGGCAGCCTTAACATCTATTACGACGATTGCAGCAATGAAGAATGGAACAATGGTAATAGGGGATAAAGCTTTTGATTTAGGATATTCTAATGATCCATTAAATATGGGTGAAATCACTAATGCAATAGTTGAAGGTGGACCAGTTTATGTTAAAAATTTCAATGGAGATTGGATAGATAATGTTACAGGACTTCCTATAGCTACAAGCCTTATACCAGCCGTTGTTTACAAAGATGGTAATGAAACAATTGGATTTGATGCTGCAGATACAAACCAAGTTGTTAAGGAAACAGCCTATCCAAAAACATTTACTAGTGTAACAAATGAAATTACAAATATATCTAATTTTGCTTATTTTACAGCTGTAGATCAATATGGAAAAGATTTCAATATCGTAACAGATTCTTCATATAAAGTAACGGCAACAGTAAACGGAGTGCCTTTAAGTGATGCAGAAATAAGATTGGATACAGATAGAAATATGGCAAAAATCACAATAAATAAAAAATTAACTGAAAATGACGCTGTAGTTATAATGTTAGAAAAATTTGATAAAGATGCGGTATCTTCAACTGCTGAATTAGTATCTTCAATAAGCAATAATTATACAGTAGGGAAGGATGAGCCAATATCCCCTAAGTCAATTTTATCGGTGACAACATCCGCAGATACTGTCTTAGTTGGGGATGCGGCAGTAATTTTAAGAGTCGATGTACGCGACCAATATAACAACCCTACAGATTTATCAATTAATAAATTAAGATGGATAGTTGAGGTGGGTGGCAACTTACTGGATAGTACTTCTGACCTTAATAGTAGCAAATTAACATTAGATACAACTGTGAATACCGTTACTTTTAAAGCTATAAAAGCTGGTACAGTAACTATAAGTGCTTATAACATTCTTAATGGTGTCAAAGTTACTTATACAGTTGAGGTAGGAGCAACAAAACTTACAGGGCTCACGTTAACTTCCGAAAATCCAATTACTAAGTTTAATAATGAAGATGTTAAATATAATAAAATAACTCAAAATAATGGTGCTTTATTAACACCTGATATGATTAAATTTAATGTAACTCCTAAAACTAGTGATATTTCGGCCAGTGATATAGTAGTTACAGCATCACTTAGAGGTGGTACTGATTATTATAAAAACAATATAGTAATTAGTGCTAGAACATTAAAAGCTGGAAATTATGAAGTCACTCCATATATAGGAACTTCATTTGATGCAGAGGATACTATAAAAGCAGCTAAATTTGATGTAGTAACTACCATAAATCCAGTTACAACCACAATTGATTCTATAACATTACCAAAGCTTAAAGTTAATACAAAACAAAACGCAAATTTAGTAATAAGAAATGCTAATAATGAAGTTATAGACGTTGCAGGTGATAATGTCACTGCTTTAGTTTATAGTGATGATGGGATAACATCTAATAATGTAATAGTTGAAAAATTAGATAAAGATGGGCAAGTAGCAACCACTGGAGTTGTTAAGTCATTAAGGTTTGAGGCTAAGGCTGCTGGGAATTATATAATAAATATAAACGTGAATGGTACGGTTGCAACCTATAATTTAGAAATATCGGCAGAGGTTACAACACTTAAGTCGATTGAACTTGGAAATAACATTGGAGATAATAGTATTATAGCTAATGCTACGGCTCCTGTTTATAGGGTCCTAAGTGTAGTAGACAATAAGGGGGATGAAATAATTCCTGATATTACGAATTGGAGAATTTCCACTAAAAATGGAATAAAGGAAGCTTCTGGTTTTGCAAGCCTTATTTATTATAAACATGATGCACAAGGATCTATTATTGAAACTGACTTTGCTGGGGCACAGGGATTAGCTGTGAAATTTGATCCTAGCAAAACTTCAGTTAATAGTTTTGTGGAAAACACAACATTAATTGTAACAGTTGGTAATAAAGCAATAGATGAGGTTGATGTTATTAAAGATACATTAAACGTAATTGTAAGAGCTAAAAGTGCAATAAAATCTATAACAATTGTAGACGTAAATGTTTCATTAATTGTGGGAGTTGCTGTAAAAAAAGAAATAGTTGTACTTGACCAATATGGAAAAGTTATAACTGATCCCACTATGGTTAAAATAGTAAATGGAACTAAGGTTATTGCAGTAGTTAATTATGATGATGTTGATAAAAAAATGTATGTAACATACACTGGAGTAATAACAGGGACTGATTCTATAGTTGTGGAATCAGTAGTTGATTCTATTATTAAAGCAACTGCAAATGTAACTATTGGGAATAAATAAAATAAGGCCAAGCAGCCTGAAACGGAGTAAAGAACTGTTTCAGGCTACTTAATTTTTTGAATGAGAAATGATTACCAAATAAAAATATAATAAATTATTTTATTATCTCAAAAATGAAGTGCAACTATTTGTTAGGTTTAGCGTAATTTACTGTGGACGAATAAAATTAAAGTTAATTATTTGTTTAAGAATTATATGGTATAATTAGTAGTAATTATAATAAATAATGAGATATATGGACCTATTAGGGGGAATTAAATATGACAAGTAATAATTTAATAGCAAGCAATAATGTAACGACAAAAGAAAAAAAGGCGCTAAATATAAAGCTGTATCTTAATGATTATGATAAAGGGGTTATGTCAGATTATCAAAAGGAATTTTTAAGAGAAGAATTAGATACACTACCACCTATGGAAGAAGGACAAGTATCTATCAATGGTATATACACCTTTGAAATAGAAAATAAAATTGAGGTTAGTGTTTATTTAAGAAATGGATTGTCAAAACAGATTAATTTTGACAAAGTGCCACTAGTAATTGTAAACAATAATGGAGATATACTTGCAAAACAAGTTATGGACATGAACGATTTTGGTATATTACCTCCTTTTTCTGCAAGACCATATAAAGTTTATTTTGATAAGACTAGCTTATTTGTTGATTCAATTTCAAAGGATGATTGGAAAATAAAATTTGAAAAATCTATTAGTGCTATAAATACTGTACAGGTTCAATTTGAGGGATTTCCTGGTGATGTTCACCATGAATTAGAAGGTACTTTTACAAAATTTTTAAATGAATTACCTTTAATAAAAGCTGGAGATGTGAATATTGAGGTATTTAAAGTATTAAAGTGTTTAAATAATTCTATTTCTATAGTTTTTCTAATCCGTAATGGTTGTGACAAAGTCGTAAAATTAGAAAGATTACCAATTATAGTTAAGGATGATTCAGGGGAAGTAGTGGCTAAAGGCATCTTTAATATTGAAAATGTAAATGTAAATCCTCATAAAGCTAAAATTTATGATTTTACTATAACAGAAGATTATATTGTTAATAAAGATTTTGATATAAGCAACTGCAAAGTATATTTTAAATCAGAGTAAAAGGAGGAAAACAAATGAAAAAAAACTATAAAAAAATAGCAATTTCATTAGTAGTAATTGTGGTAATAATAGCTGGATTTCTACTTATTAACAAAAATCAGAATGATAAGATAAACGCAAATAATAAAACTAAAAACGCTATTAAGACCGAAGGATTAGATAAGAACGGTGGAACAACAGCAAAAGGAAATTCAACAACTGATGCAACTGGCGCAAAAGGTACAACTTCTACGGCTGGTACAACAGGGACAACTGGATCAGTGAATGATAAAACAAGTACTGGTGATAAAGTTACTGCTGAGCAAGTAAAGGCAGCAGAACAAGCAAAAGTCGAAAGTGCTAAAGTAGGTATTACGGTATTTGTTAAAGCTGCAAATTTTGGATCCATAGCAGACATTTCTATTGATAATAGTAAATTTGATAGTAGTTATAAATATTATCAGTTTTTCCTGGGAAATAAAGCAATATCTAAGATGGAAGCCATTACAAAAATCCAAACAAATATTTTTCCATCGCAAGAAGCTGGAACAGGAGTTACAATAAATCTAATGGATGTTAATAAGAAAGTCATTAAAAAATTAAGTACAGTTTTAAACTCTAAATAGTAAAGTAAATAAATAATCGATAATAGGAGTGAATTAACATATGAAAAAAAATATTAATAAAAAAGTGATTGGTATATTGGCTATTATAATAATTGTCATAGCAATTGCTAGTGTGTTTTATATAAATAATAAACCCAATAAAGCTCAGGCTAGTGCACCAATTACTGCTACAGTAAGAAAAGCTGCTTTTAGTTCTGTAGTAAATGTAACTCTTTCAGTAGAAGGAAAAAAACAGTATAAGGGTGCTGTAAAATACCAGATATTTTATGAAGGAAAGGCTGTTTCACCAAAAACAGTAATAGGTAAACCTACTACAGCTTATCCAGCTAGAAAAGAAAAGGATAAGGTAGCGGTTAAACTTCTAAAAGCAGATGATAAAGTGGCATATTCAGTAGATTTGAGTTTACAAAAGGGAGAAGCAGTTAAGAAAAATTAAGACTTTTAAAAATAGAAGGGGTGAGATAGCTTAGACTATCTCACCCCTTCTATTTACCTTTATAATTTATAAAAAGCTAATCATTTTATAATAAATTACTCTATGCTAAGTATTTTAAATTCATCAGTTACGGGTGTACTATTACCTGCATCTCCAGCTGAATATGTGCTTATAATACCAGTTGCACTTTTATAAGTTACACTAGGAAGTATGTTAGCATTTATAATTGCCGAGGTACTATTGTCAACCCAGCTTGATCCAAAATCTTTAACATAAATTTCACCACCAGCAAGCAGCGCTGCGGTAATTTCAGATTCATTTTTAGAATCATTAGCATAGGTAATATCATAGGCTTTAGTACCAATAACTACAGTACCGCCGGGCATAGCCACTCCAGCTGCATAAGTTATCACTCCAGATATAGTAGAAAAAGCTGCTATAAATAATGTAACATAAAAAATCTTTCTTCTTTTCATAAGTTTATTCCCCCTTTTATTTAAAAGTTTAACTCCATATATATAGTGGTTCTAAATAATATAATTTTATCGCTTATATGTATTACGATTAGGTTAGTGATTTAGTTTCAATTATTTAAACATATCTTTCTTATTTAAGAAATAAATTACAATTATAACTAGTAGTCCAATGAATGCAACAACATACCAAAAACCTAAGCCTACATCAGTAACACCGAAGGGTATTCCAGTTACATTCATACCAAATAGTCCAGAAATCATATTAGGTATAGCCATAACTATAGTAATAGCAGCCAAAAACTTCATTACTACATTTAGTTTATTTGATATAACTGAAGCATAGGCAGCCATGGTTCCTTTTAAAACGTTACTATAAATAGTACACATTTCTATAGCTTGTCTGTTTTCAACAATAACATCCTCGAGTACATCTTGATCATCATCATATTTATCAAGAATTTCAAGTTTAAGCATTTTCTCTAGAGTAATTTCATTTCCTTTTAAAGAGGTAGAAAAATATACAAGAGATTTTTCCAATGCTAATAATTGAAGAAGCTCTTTATTTCTCAAGGTTTTATGTAGTTGTTTCTCAACTATGGAACTTTTTTTATCAATTTGTCTTAGGTATATTAGATAATACTTTGCTATTCTATATAAAATTTGGAGCATGAACCTTGAACGCTTATAGGTATAAAAGGAGCCGATTTTTCCTTCAGCAAAATCTAATAACATTTTGCAGTTCTTCAAACAAACTGTGATTATTACTGTTTCAGTGTAGATCATAGCTATAGGGTAAGTGTCGTAGGTTAAAGAATTATCATCCATATCTGTAAAGGGAATATCTAGAATAATTAATGTACAATCTTCTATATCAATACGAGAGGTTTCTTCTTCATCCAAAGCAGCTCTTAAAAAATCCATAGGTGCATTAGTATTTTTGGATACAAATATTAATTCTTCATCTGATGGATCTATCAGGTTAATCCAACAACCTGGTTCTATATTTTCCAGTCGTGATAACTGATTGGTTTCAGTACTGCTATATATTGAAAGCATCACAACACCTCCTTGTATAATTTCATTTATATTATAGTCTATAAAAGCAGACATATACAAGAAATAATTAATTAAATAAATTTTAGAAAAAGCTAGCAAAGTGGTAAAGCATAGTTGACAAGAAAGGCTGAATAATTGATAATGGTAGTTGGAAAGTTATACACATAAATTCTAATAATATGAATAGTAATAAATGAAATAGATTAAAATATTTCAGCATATTATGGAGGGGGATGTGTGCATTTATGGAAATATACCCATTATTTATAATAGCATTAGCGCTATCTTTAGATGCTTTTGGAGTAGCTTTGTGTATAGGTTTAAATAGTAAAACTAGATTTAAAAATAAGGTTTGTTTTATTATTTCTTTTGCATTTTTTCAATTTTTGTTATCGTATATAGGGGCTTATGTCGGGTTTCTTTTTAATACATATGTAGCTTCAATGCCAACCATAATTGGTGGCGTGATTATATCCATAGTTGGAGTGGTTATGATTAAAGAAGGTTTTGAAAACAAGGGAAAGTGTCCATTACTTAAACCTAAAATGTATTTTATTTTAGGAATATCAGTAAGTATAGATGCTATGGTTGTAGGATTTACGGTATTAAATAGTATAACAAAGGTTATATTATTAAAAGATACATTATTTATTGGGGTAGTAACTCTAGTGATGGTGACAATGGCATTTATAATTTCTAAGTATTTGAAAAAAATAGAGGTTATAAGTAAATATGCAGACTACATTGGAGGAATAATCTTAATATTTTTTGGACTGAAGATGATGTTTTTTTAAAAGAAAGGATGATAAATATGTTAGAAAAATTAAAAGGTTTAAATTCATTTAAGGCATTTGAATATTTTAAAGAGATGAACAAGGTTCCAAGAGGTTCTGGAAATGAGAAAGGTGTTAGCGACTTTCTTGTAAACTTTGCAAAAGAACATAATTTAAAAGTTATCCAAGACCCATCTTTAAATATTATAATTAAAAAGCCAGGAACTATTGGATACGAGAATGCTCCAAATATAATAATTCAAGGTCACATGGATATGGTTTGTGAAAAAAACATAGATTCTAAACATGATTTTTTAAAGGACCCAATTGAATTTATTGTAGAAGGTGATTTTTTAAGAGCTAATGGAACAACACTCGGCGGCGATGATGGTATTGCAGTTGCCTTTGGTCTTGCTATTTTGGCATCTACTGACATTCCTCATCCCCCAATGGAGTTATTAGTAACTACCGAGGAAGAAACGGGTATGGGTGGAGCTCAGGCATTAGATCCTAAGAATTTAGATGGAAGAATATTAATAAATATAGATTCAGAAGAAGAAGGAAAACTTTTAGTAAGTTGCGCGGGTGGCGTACGCGAGAAGATAAAGCTTCCAATAATTTGGGAAGAAACAGATAAAAGCTTTTTATGCTGTGAAGTAAAACTAAGAGGTTTAAAAGGCGGTCACTCTGGAATGGAAATTAACAAAGAGAGAGGAAACGCTAACAAGATTATGGGACGCTTTTTAATGGATTTAAAATCAGTTATAGATTTCAAAATAAATTCTATAAACGGTGGAGCTAAAAACAATGCGATTCCTCGTGATGCTGATGCTGTTATATTGTTTAGAGAAAACGATAAAGCTATAGTTATAGAAAAAGTGAAACAGTGGAATGCTACACTTAAAAATGAGCTAAATACAATTGATCCAAATGTGGATTTAACAATGGAAATAATGAAAAATAAGGTAGATAAAATCTTTTCACAGGACACAGCTACAAAAGCTCTTCAAATACTTTTCCTTATTCCAAATGGAGTTAAAAGCATGAGCACTGCTATTAGTGGATTAGTGCAAAGTTCAACTAACATTGGAGTTCTTATTACTAGTGATGAATTTTTAGAATTTGACTCTGCTATAAGAAGTAGTGTAAAAACTTTAAAGAAAGCAATAGCTGATGAAACTATAGTACTTGCAGAAATGGTAGGAGCAACTATTGAATTTGAATCTGAATACCCAGAGTGGCAATACAATCCGGATTCTAAGATAAGAACTGTACTTGAAAAAGTATATAATAATTTATACGGTAAGAAACCTGAAATAGCAGCTATACATGCAGGTCTTGAGTGTGGATTATTTAGTGAAAAATTTGGAGGTAATCTAGATCAAATATCTTTTGGACCTAATATTTATGATGTGCATACACCAGGTGAACACCTAAGTATTTCATCAACAGATAGAATGTGGGATTACTTAATAGCAATTTTAAAGGAAATAAAATAATGTAATAGGGTGATGTAGATGAATGTAATTTCATATTTAAAAGAGAATAATATTAGGATTACTAAAGCAAGAAAAAGCATTCTAGAGATTATACTTCGTAGTAGTGAAGCTATAAACGCAAATCTCATATATGAATTACTTGAAAAAGATGACATAAAAATAGATTTGTCAACGGTATACAGAACCCTAGATTTGCTAGAGAATAAAAACATTTTAAATAAATTTGATTTGGGTAATAATATGTATAACTATACTATAAATAATAATGCTCACAAACATATAATTGAGTGTGATTTATGTCATAAGAGAATGGTTATTGACTGCCCAATACCACAAATAGAAGAACAAATAAAAGCAAAGACCGGAATAACGCTTACTGAAAGTCATGTTATTTTAAAAGGCGTTTGCAGGGAATGTAAAGACTTTAAAGAGGTTAAAATCTTTAAAGAATTTAAAGAATAAGAAAGGATGGTTTTATGCAATTTTCTTCATTGGTACTAATGGAAATAGATAAAGATACTAAGCAATTTGTTCGCGAACTTGGAAGTTATGAAGCCTCCCAAGGTGCAGAATTTGTTACAAAATTAAATTACTTCGGAGAATTAATCAACTTGACTTTTGATACTCAAGTGGATGTTTTGGAGTGGCAATATACAGCAATTTATGATTATTTTAATGAAGAACCTTTTAGGTCTAAGGGTTATATTATTGAAGCCGTAGATGATGAATATAATCCAACATGGCTGGTTAAGTTCAACTATTCTGAAGAACACACAGTTGTTCGCGAAGCTATAATTGAAATATGTGAATTAATAAAACAAGAACTCAAAGAAGTTTTTATAAAGATTAAGGAAAAAGAAGAAGAATATAAATAGATATTCAAAATTTTAAATATATAAAAAATAATTAACTAATGAAAAAGATTAGAGGTGCGTATCGTATGAGACTTGAATTTATTGATAGAGTAAAGGTTGATGAAATTATAGGAAAAAATATATTTTCAAATGATGGAAGCATATTGCTAAGAACAGGGGTTAAGTTAAGTGAAGTATATATCAAAAGGCTTAAAAAGTTAGGGGTTTTTTATGTATATGTAGAGGATTCTAGGCTGGATGATATATCAATAGAAGACGAAAAATTATGTGATTTAAAAGCGATAACCATTCAGAATATGTCTAAAATTATGAAAAATGTAACTGGAGGAAATAAAAAAGAGACCCAAAATTCCTTATCAGTTGTTACAGACCTAGTTAATTATGTTATAGAACTCGGTGATGTAAATAAAAGTTTATACGATATTCAAACCCATGATAACTATACGTACCTTCACTCTATAGATACTGGAATTATGGCGATTTTTTTAGGAATTTCAATGGATTTTTCAGAAAAAGAATTGAAGCAACTAAGCGTTGGTGCTATCCTTCATGATATAGGTAAAACTAAAATTGATAAAGGTATCATAAGCAAACCAAGTGGATTAACTAGTTTAGAATTTGAAGAAATTAAAAAACATCCTATATATGGAAGGCAATTGTTAGAAAAAAATTTTTCAATTCCACTGGAAGTTTTAGAATCAGTGGAACATCACCATGAAAGAGTTGATGGTAGTGGGTATCCTTATGGGCTTATTAAAAATCAAATTTCTAAGTTTGCAAAAATAATTGCTGTTTGTGACGTTTATGATTCAGTAAGTAATGATAGATGTTATAGAGAAAAATTTAATCCTAGCGATGCCTATGAGTTAATTTTATCAGGCTCTGGAAATTATTTTGATGAAGAAGTAGTTAAAAGTTTCAAAAAAACATTTTCAGTATTCCCATTAGGCGTTTGTTTAAAATTATCAAACGGTGTTGAGGGATATGTAATTAAGCAAAATAAAAATTTTCCTGATAGACCTGTAATAAGAGTTCTTTATGATAATGAAAGTAGGAAACCAATAAAATTTTATGAAATAGATTTGCTAAAGTCCCATAATGTTGTAGTTAAGTCAGTAATCTAAGAAAAGGATAGTGCCACACATGTGGCAAGTGGCACTTTCACATGCCACTTGTAGCGTGGGTGGCACTTTAGGGCTGGAATATGAAAGATAAAAATATAAATATCATTATAAATGGTATGACGAGGCAACATGGATATTTATTAGAGGATATAAAAAGTAAGAATAACAATTCTGATATGTGGACAGTTAGTAAAGACATAAGTGGAGTGTTATATCGGGTAATATTTATGACTGAATCTGAGATGAAGCTACATCAATTAATGATGTATGACATTCCAAATGATAAAAACAATATATATGTATTATTGTCTCAAGGTGAAACCGACAAGGATGAAATGGCAAAAGCTCTTTCTTTAAGCAATATATTAGAAAAACCAATAATTAGAGTGAATATATCAGAAAAAAAAGTAAACTATTCTGAAAATGTAAATATACAGGTAGTTAACGAGATAGCAGCAGTGATGAGCAATAACAATTTATATGTTAAAAATCAAAAGATAAATATCAGTGATAAACCAGTTATTACTATTGGAATTATAATTATAAACATTGTAATGTATATAATTACAGCTTATTTGAGTTTAGCTGCGCAAGGTAGCATTTTTAATAGTGATACTAATGTTTTAATTTTTCTTGGAGCTAAGGTTAATAATCTTATTTCACAAGGACAGTATTATAGACTTTTCACATGTATGTTTTTGCATGGTGGAATTGTGCATATAGGTGTCAATATGTATTCACTTTATGCTATAGGTCCAATGGTTGAGAGAGTTTACGGAAAGGCCAAATATATTGCTATTTATTTTGTGTCTGGAATATGTGCATCTGTATTTAGTTATATATTTTCAACAAGTGTATCTATTGGGGCATCTGGAGCGATTTTTGGATTACTTGGTGCTGTACTTATTTTTGCAATTAAGTCTAAAGGGAAAACTGGAAGTGGTTTTATAAAAAGTATTTTATCAGTTATATTTGTAAATATATTTATAGGAGCCACTCTACCAAATATTGATAATTTCGCCCATGTGGGTGGACTTCTTGGTGGTATGATTGTATCGTTTTTGGTAGATTTTAAAACAGAAACTTAATAAGTCACAATTATAAATAAAAGACCCTCGAAGATTTCGCTTCGAGGGTCTTAAACGGTTTATGCAACTCCATTATTTCGATTATCTGCAATAAGGTTATTAACCTTGATAATGCTCGCAAAATCTTCATAATATATTGTTTCTTTTTCAATTAATAGTGATGTAATAGCCTCTAAAGATTCTTTTTCATCAGTGAGAATCCTTTTAACATCTTCATATAATTCTGTAATTAAATTCTTACATTCTAAAAATACAGCTTCTTGGTTTGTAAATCCTGATTCACTTAGCTTGTTCATAGTAAGTAGACCTAAGGATTCACCCATTCCGTATTCTGTTATCATATTTGCTACAATATGAGTGCTTCTTTGCAAATCATTATAAGCACCGGTAGTTACATGGTCCTCTCCGAAAATAATTTCTTCAGCAGCTCTACCACCTAAAAGTACCATTATTTTTTTCTTTAAATGTTCTTTATTCTGATATAATGTGTCTTCTGGAATACTTAGTGTATAACCACCAGCACCTTTAGTAGTTGGGATTATAGTTACCTTTGATACTTTATCATTTGGTAACATCTTAAGCGAAATCAGGGCATGTCCTGCCTCGTGGAAGGCGGTTATTTTCCTATCCTCCTCTTTAATGTAATCCCTATCAACTTTTTCATAACCAGCTAACATTATTGAATACGCTTTATCCATTTGTTCATTTCCAATAAATACAGCATTGTCCTTACATGCAATAATAGCAGCCTCATTTGTTAAATTCTCAAGTTTTGCACCTGAAAATGATGTTGTTTTATGTGCCCATTCCGTATAGTCTATATCCTTAACAGGCTTATTTTTAAAGTGAAGTTTTAAAATTTTCTCCCGAGCAGATACATCAGGTAATGTAACTTCAATATGTCTATCAAAACGACCCGGTCTTAGAAGAGCCTCGTCTAGCATATCAAGCCGATTAGTTGCTGCAATTACAATTATGCCCTCTGTTTCATTAAAACCAGACATTTCCGTTAAAAGAGCGTTAAGTGTTTGATCTTTTTCGTCAGATCCGCCACCGCGTCCATTATCCCTTTTTTTGCCTATTGCATCAATTTCATCAATAAAGATAACTGCTCTACCTTGACCTCTTGCTTTCTTAAATAAGCTTCTAATCCTACCAGCACCAACCCCTACATATATTTGAACAAAATCAGACCCGGATACTGCATAAAAAGGTACATTTGCTTCTCCGGCAACGGCTTTTGCTAGAAGTGTTTTACCAGTCCCTGGATCTCCATATAAAATTACTCCTTTTGGCATTCTAGCACCATAAGCGGTATATTTTTCAGGATTTTTAAGAAAATCTACTACATCTTGTACACTATCTTTAGCTTCCTCATTACCTGCTACATTTTCAAAGTTAAAACCTATATCCTCAACAGCTGTAACGTCTAAATTAGTAGCTGAGAACATACTTTTCGACTTTCTCTTGGTAGTTTTGAAGGTCATAATTCCTAGTGCTATGAGAGAAATAACAAATCCAGAAATTGAAGCTATTTCAGCGGGATTTGTTAGAGCCTGCTCAGAAACATTTATTCCATCCTTAAGCAATACATCTTTGAAATTATTAGTTCTTGGATTATCCGTTTGGTAAATGGTACCATCTTTAAGTTTAACTTGAATTATAGGAGAGGTTGTTACGTACACTGTTGAGACTATGTTTTTTGAAGTATCTTTAAGAAAGTCAGTATATTTTTTATTTGTAGATACTTTAAAGGTATTACTTATAAAAATCAGAAATATTAATGAAAAAACAGCAGTTACAATAGGGATAAAAATATATTTGTTTTTAATTTTATTCATATAATAGAAGCAAGAAAACCACTATGCTTTTAGAGTAGTGTGGATTTCGCTTCATTCACCATCCTTTCATCTAATATATTTTTCTTTATTTTTGATAATTGAAAATGTTCGAATTATATTTTTATTAAAACAATTATAATTTTGTTAAAATAATTTACAAATTTTATATGTTACGCAAAATACATAACGCGAATATCAACTTATATGAGTTATTATAGTATTTATTTGTAGTCTTGTCCAACGAACCTAATAGAATTTGGAAATGTAAATAATGTAAGAAATAATTGATAAATATATTATTTGTTGTATAATTTATTTATAATAGTTTTTGGGGTAGGGGATAATATATCTATGTTTTAACATATGGCGTAGATTTTAAAAAGGAGAACAGATAAAATGGGAAAGAAAGTTTATGCGATAAAGGAAGGATTTAATGCTAGTACTAACGAGAAAATAGAAAATAAAATAGTTGGCACTTGGGCAGAGTGTTTAAAATATGTAAAAGGAGTAAAAGGTGCTAAATATAAAAGCTTTGAGGACCCAAATGATGCTAAAGAGTTTTTAAAGGGTGCTTCAAATGTTTTTAATAAAATAGATGATAATTACCCAAAAGATTGCCTTCATGTTTATGTTGATGGAAGTTATAATTCAACCAGTGAAGAATATTCTTATGGGGTGGTAGCTGTGCGTAACAGTATAGTTCTACATATAGAGAGCGGGACTAGTAAAAGTGATTCAACTAAAAATATAAGACAAATAGCAGGGGAATTAGAAGGCGCAGCAAAGGCCTGCCAGTATGCTTTATTAAAGGGAGAAAAGAAAGTAGTAATATTTCATGATTATGTTGGGATATGTTACCATGCTACAGGATTTTGGGAGAGAAAAGAAGAATCTTCAAAGGAATATTACAAGAAAATGCAAGGTCTTATGAAGAGTGGATTAGAAGTTATATTTGTTAAGGTGGATAGCCACACTGGAGATTTGTTTAACGAACTTGTTGATGAAAAATGTAAAGAACAATTAGGGATAAAGTCAGATAAGGTTGTGGAAAAATGGTTACTTAAAAATATTATAAATGTAGCCAGTGAGGATGTAAAAGAAGAAATTCTAAAAATAGCTCCTAGTGGAGAGAACAATATAATTGTTGTAAATTCAAAGGATAAGAAAATTAAAGAGGAAAATAATGAAGAAATAAAAGAAAAAATAGAAGAAAAAATAAAAAAATATTCATTTAATGATATTATTAATGAATACAACTTAAATCCAGGAGATACTATTAGTTTAATAAAGAAGCTAACCAGCGTCGAGAAAACAAAGTTTATTACTTATTTATTAGAACTAATCAAGTAAATAAATATATGGATATAATACAAAATATGGAGGTAATATATTGGGTGATTTTTTAAAAAACAAAATGATAAAACCATATTTGTATCTATGTGACAACATTGTAACAGAGGTTAATAAAGAATTTCTTAATTTTACAGGGTATACAGATGTTGAATTGTTAGGTAAAACCATTATAGAAATTTGTCATATGCTGAAAATCAATTTTTTGAAATTCCCTCAGAATATAAGTTGCAAGTACTTAGGATACATATTCACAAAAACCCTTGAAGCACGTGACGTCACTATATCACTTTTTGATGGTAGTAAAATTAATGAAAGAAAATATACTTTTTCCAAAAGACCAAATTCTAAACTTAATGATAAACTCATTTTTGTGGAACAATCATTTTTAGATAACATATCAGGAGTAGCTGTTTACAGTGTGCCAGATTTAATATTGCTTAAGGCAAATCAAAAATATATTGATTTAACAGATTCAAATTTTGAAAAATATAGTGATACTTTAGGTAGACCTATAGGAGAAATTGTAAAGGATTTTGTAGGTAGCCAAGCCGAACTTATTTATAACTCTATTTTTAGTTCTTTAAAAAGTAGCTATATAAAGGAAATCGTATTTAATAATTCAGTGGAAGAAATAACTTATTGGAGGTTTAATCAAACAGCTATATATGAAAATGGAAAGATGAAATACATATTTGAAATCGTGACTGAGGTTACTCAGAGGGTTTTTGAAAATCAGAATTTGGAGAGGAAAAACAAGATAATTAATTTGCAAAAGCAGCAGCTAGAAGAACATAATACACAGCTAGTTAGTATACTTGAAAATTTATCTGAGGGAGTAATGTTTGCTGATAACAAAGGTGAACTTACAATGGTAAATTCAGAAGCAAAGAGGTTTATTTATCAATCAGGTAAGGGAGTTACACTAGGGGAAGCGCTAAAAGACACTAAAGTATTTGATATGGTGGGAAATGAGATACCATTTGAAAACTTTCCATCGGTTAGAGCATTAAGAGGTGAAATAGTAAAAAGCGTTAAAATATTTGTACGTCATCCAAATATAGAATATTTTGCTGAAATAAGTTCAATACCGATTTATAATTCCCTTGGAAAGTTAACAATGATAGTATCGTGTTTTCATGATATTACAGAAACAATAAATCAATCTAGAAAAATTGAAGAACAGAAAAAGGAACTAGAGGCTATCATAGAAAACATTTCCGATTCTATTGCTATTTTTGATAGTAAAGAACAGTATACATTATTAAACAAAACATCAAGAGAACTGTTTTTCTCTTCTTATGACAACATGAACAATATAGGTGATGGATATAAACCATCTGACTTTTATGATCCTAATGGAGATAAAATTGATCCTGAAAATATTCCAGCTCGTAGGGTTATGAGGGGTGAAAAATTTAAAAATATGAGAGTAACAGTAAAGTCTCCTTATAAAACATTACAATTAGATATTAGTGGAACTCCTATTTATGATAGTAAGGGAAAGTTTACTTTAGGTGTGCTTTGTAGCAAAGATATGACAGACTATTTTAAACATGAAGAAATTATAAGAAGCAGATATGAATTTTTAAATAGGATGGTAAATACTTTTGATTTACCTGTTGTTAGATTATCCAACCTAGATTTATTAATTGTTGATATTAATAAAAAGGCATTTGAAATAATAAAGTTACTTAAACCTGAGGTTAAATCAATGGTGGAATTAAAAAATAAAAAAGTTGAAGATTTATTTGAAAACTTTAAATCAAGTGAATATTGTAAGTGTATTAGTGAAGTTTTAAAAGAAAAAAGAATTAAGTATTTAAATAATAAAAATATTTTGCTAAATGGGAACCGGGTATATTGGAATATTGTTTTTGAACCTATGCTTGAGGTGAATGGAGAAATCCGCGAAATAATAATTTTAATAATAGATGTTACTGCTGAAATAGAATCTAATATGGTTATGGAAAAAGCACTAAAACAACAGGGAGAGTTTCTTGTTAATGTATCTCATGAACTTAAGACACCACTAAATATTATATTTGCTACCGCTCAGTTATTTAATATGTATTGCGAAAGTGGATCTCTAGACGAGAAAAAGGATTCTTTCATTAAATATATAGACTCAATTAAACAAAATTCCAACAGATTATCTAAAATTATTAATAATATAGTTGATTTGTCAAAAATTGAAGCAGGATTCTTTAAATTAAATCTATCTAATAACAATATAGTTGAAGTTGTAGAAGAAATAGTGGTATCTGTGACCGACTTTACTTACAGTAAAGGCTTAAATATTATTTTTGATACGGATGTTGAGGAAAACATCATTGCTTGTGATACAGAAAAGATAGAGAGAATAGTATTAAATCTTATTTCAAATGCCATAAAATTTTCGGATATTGGTGATGAGATATTCGTTGAGGTTAAGAAAAAAAATGAATTTGTTGAAATATCAGTTAGAGATAATGGAATTGGCATTAAAGAGGAATATTTGGATATGATATTTCATAGGTTTAAGCAGGTAGATAAATCATTATCAAGAAATGCAGAAGGCACAGGCATTGGCCTTAGTTTAGTTAAGTCCATTGTAGAATTACATGGTGGTAGTATTTATGTGGATAGTGAATTTGGAAAAGGAAGCAAATTTACAGTCAAATTACCGTCAATAATGGTACTTCATGAAAACATGTTATATAGTAGCAATGTGAGAAGTATAGATGAAAATATAAGAGTAGAGCTTTCAGATGTTTACTCATAACTCTATTATTTAAGATATTTTATAAAAATTTCACTATAAAAGAATGAAAATGTTCACTATTTTTTTGCGTTATTGTTATTAAAAAAATACATTAATTAAACTAAAAATGCACATGCTATAAAGTATAAATAAATAAAGAGAGGATGTGTAAATTATGCAAAACAAATTTATATCAACAATTACAGCAGGTGCAATAATTGGAGTAGCAGCAGGTGTAATGTTAATTCCGAATATGGACAGAAATACAAGAAGAAGAGCTAAAAGAACTGGCAAAATGGTTATGAATATGGCAGGCGATGTTTATGATAGCGTAAAGGACTATATCTTATAAAAAAATTAAGAGACTCCAAACTATATTAATAGATATGGTTTGGAGTTTAATTAATTTAGTTTAATTTTGTTCGTGGAATATTCAAAACCTGTTCATATAATTAGAAACATATAGGCAATCTATGTTATAATTAAATAAAATTGTCTAAGATTGTTTAAATTAATAATATTTTAGGTGGATGAATAAAAACTAATATATAAACTTGTTGTTTATTTGAATGTGTTTTGTACATTACCATGTTGTAAAGGAAGAGTGATTATGGAAATATTGTCTTTAGGGGAAAAGATAAAGAGGAAAAGAAAAGAGCTGAATATGACATTAAAAGACCTTGCGGGAAATAGAATAACACCAGGACAAATTAGTCTTGTTGAATCTGGAAAATCTAACCCGAGTATGGATTTATTAGAATATTTGGCAAGTACATTAAACACATCTGTTGAATACCTTATGGAGTCAGAGGAAGCTCAAGCAGAGAAAATATGTTTGTTTTATCAAAATATTGCTGAAGCACTTATTTTAAATAATGATTTAGTACAGGCTGAGCAAAACATTGACAAATCTATATTTTATTCTGAAAAATACAAGTTGGAATATAGAAAAGCCAAAAATTTATCTCTAAGAGGGGATATATATATGGCTAAGGACGACATTGCGGCAGCTCAAGAGGTTTTTCTTTCTTCAAATGTTATTTTTATTAAAAATAATTCGTATGAAGAAATAATTAGAACTTTTCTAAAACTCGGTAAAATAACACTTAAACTTAAGGGTTATCAGTCGGCTTCAAGTTATTTTAGACAAGGCGAAAAGGTTTTTATGGACAATCAAATGGGAAACGATTTTTTATTAGGTGAAATATATTATTACATTGGTTATACGTGTTTTAAGCTAGAAGATATGGATAAAGCTGTTAAATATTCATATTTAGCTCAGGAAAAGTTTAAGCAAATAGATAATAAAAAAGAATATGCTAATTCACTTTTATTGTTAGCATATGAATATAATAAAAAAAGTGATGTTGTTAATGCAATAAAATATTCTTTAAATACACTGAAAGTGTTTAATGAAGTTAACAATTTAATTTATGTATCAGAGATAGAAAACAATTTGGGAAGATTGTTTTATGAATTTGAAAACATGGAAGAATCTTTTATACACTTATATAAAGCTAAGGAAATTAGGGAAAAGACTAATGACATAAAGTTAATAGAAACCTTAGCAAATATTTGTGAAAATCACATTAAGCTTAAATCAGTAGATAAAGCGAAAGAAGCTTTAAAAAATATTCTAGAATATATAGAAGATGGTAATTATAAGGCCTTATATCATTATTATTTATTAAAATATAGAGTAGATCTATTAGAAGGCAATAAGGATGAAGCAGAAAAAACTTTATTACAAGCACTAAATTTTGTAAAAGAACAAGATCAAATAAAAGAGGCTGCTGAAATATCTATAATGATTGGAAAGTTTTATATTGAAGGTGGTAGAGCAACAGACGCGGCTAAATATTTAAATGAAGGTGTGGAATTATTTACGAAATTGGGAATAATCAAGTGATTTAAGTAAAACTATTTTATGGATAGGGACGAGCAAATAACAAGCATATTACTTATTATTTATTTGTTAGACCCTTTAATTCATAAATTAGCTATTTAATCTGTGGATAGGTGATGAGGATGAAAATATTATCAACGGGAGAAAAGATAAAAAGAAGTAGAATATATAAGGGGTATACCTTGAAAGAGATATGCGGTGATAAAATCTCAGTATCTAAGATGAGTTGTATAGAAAACAACAAAGTCATGGCGGAATCTTGGATTCTAGATCTTATAAGTGAAAAATTGGACATAGATATTGAATATTTAAAAGAAAATGTATTAGAGCAAGTTCAGGAAAATATTAATATTTTAAAAAAGTATGATGATAAAAATGTAGATTTTGAAACTAAGGTATCCTATAATTTGGAGTTTGCTGAAAAATATAATTACTACGACTTAGCTATTGAGCTAATACATATGTTGTTTAATTTTTACTTAGATAAAAGAGATTTTGAGAAAATACAATCAATTACTTCCAAGTACTATGATTTACATTTACAAGCATCATTAGAAGATAACAAATTAAATTATTATATTGACATGGCAAGACATTTATATATAAAAGAAGATTATCTCCAGGCTTCCAGCTATTATTGTAATGTACGAAAGGGGTTAAGCGAAAGCAAAATTCCTAATTATAAAAAATTAATAATAGTCACTTATAATGAGGCTGCTTGTAATATTATGCTAAAAAATTATAAGAACGCTTTTGATGTAGGGAAAAAATTATTAGATTTGGTTAAGCACGTGGATACAGATCTTAAAGCGGCCGAGATATATCATATGCTTGCTATATTATCTATAAGAGTGAAGAATGGCAAGTTTGAGATATATGAAAAAAAATCTTATGAGCTATATAAAGATGAAACTTCTAGTAAGGCAATGGCCATTTTTAATTATGGTTCAACAATGTTTGACTGTAATATGCGTGAGCGTGCAGTTGAATATATAAATAAGGGGTTAAGCTGCTATCCTAGAGAAGATAAGACAGGGTTAGTTAGTTTTATGCTAGAATGTATTAAAGAACTTATCAGAAATGACGTTGTTGATTTGGCACAAACTATTTCTGATGAAGTGTTAAACTATGCTATTGATTTAGATGATATAAAATTCATTGAAAAAAGCTATTATTATAAAGCTATTATTCTTGATAAACAAGGAAAGTCAGCTAATGCAGAGATATATATGAATTTATCTTTAGACTCTTTATTCAAATTTGGTAAAAAGCAAGATATATATGCGCGTTACTTAGAAATGGGAAGTATGTACCATAAACTGTGTAATGTAGCCGATTCTATAAAGTATTTTAGTTTAGCTATAAAACTTGAAAAAAAGATGTAGGTTTGGAATTTTCCAAAACCTACATCTTTTTTTCTAGTGCAATCAGTATGAACTTTCTCCTGCGTGGCACCAAATAAGAGTTTGAAACGTGAAATTCCATTAAGAAATTCTAATTTTTTTAAAATATAAAATTCTCTAACGTTCACACTCGACGTCCTGTCTCGGGTTCACTAGACTGCCTTCCTGGCAGTTTTACGAGAATTTTATATTTGAAAAAGAAGAATTTTAAATGGAATTTCAATGTTTCTGCTCTTCTTATTTGGTGCCACTCCCGGAGAAAGTTCATACTATATCACATTTACTCTAAGATGTATTTAGTATGGATAGCAGGTTGAAAAAACATTAAAATTATGTGGATTTTAATTCTCTATTTATTATAAATTCCTTGGCTTTAATTTCTAAAGTATCATCTAAAGAAGTTAAAGCAACTTCGTTATATTTATTGTTTAAGGCAAGAGAAAGTAGCCTGTCGGCAAGTTCAGGGTTTTTGGATAAAAGAGAACCATGGAAATAAGTACAGAAGGTATTTTTATAAACACAACCCTCATAACCATCTTCGCCGTTGTTGCCATATCCAACTTTAACTTTGCCAAGGGGGTTTAGACCATTAATATAAGTTCTTCCAGAATGGTTTTCAAATCCTACATAAGTTTCATCAAAAACTTCATTATGAATAATTGTGTTACCTATAAAACGTTTTTCTCCGCCTTTTGTATAAATATCCAAAATACCAAGTCCCTCAAGTTGTACGCCGTCTGGTGTAGTATAGTATTTCCCAAGCAATTGATATCCACCACAAATAGCTAAAAATACTTTTCCGCTTTGTATATAGTCGTCAATTGCAGATTTCTTGAATTCTATTAGGTCTGGTGAAACTATAGCCTGTTCATAATCTTGACCTCCACCGAAAAATACAATATCATAATCGTCAGTAATAAACTCATCACCCATAGATACATTAACAATGTTTACTTTAATGTCACGTGATTCGGCTCTGTGTTTCAATATTAGAATATTCCCTACGTCTCCATATACATTCAATAAGTCAGGATATAAATGACAAATATTAATTTCCATATTCTTTTAGTTACCTCACATTCTAAGTTATATTTTTTATATTACCAAATTTTATTTATGTATCCTTTAGTGTGTAAAAATTTTCTTAAATTTATCATGGCGGTATATGTAGCTAGTATATAAACTATTTCGCCGTTACAACCCTTAATTTCATTAAGCAAGGTTTGTTCGTCTTTACAAAGCAGGAAGGAATCTGATGAAAATCCAGCGACTTTAAGTCTTATTGCCATATCGTAGAGGCGTATTCCAGATATCATAATTTTATCAATATTAAGATCAGTTAAACGTTCAAAATTTACATCCCAAATCCAAGAAACATCTTTCCCATCTGCATAGTTATCATTTAATAGAAGAGATAGATTTATTTTTCTCTTATCCAAATTAATAGTGTTTACAGCCTCGTCATAACCAGCTGGATTTTTGACTAATATTATTTTAACCTCTATACCTTCAATATTTAAGGTCTCCTGTCTACCAAAACTGCTAGCAACGGTTTTAAGAGATTGCTCTATAGTATTATCTTCAATTCCTAGTTCTTTAGCTACGGAGTATGCACATAGAGCATTATAAATATTATAAGTTCCAGGTTGGTTTATGTAATACTCCTTATTATTAATAAAAACAGTAGAACCACTGGTATTTATATCAACAATTTGATTTACGAAGTATGTAAGTTCTGGACGTTTATATCCACAATTCGTGCAATAGAAATCACCTAAATGGTTGTAGGTAATAAAATTATATTGATAAGGAGCCTTACAGACTGTGCAAAATTTAGCATCTGCATTAATATCTACAATTTTATTTTCATTAACCTGAACACCAAAACCATAGTATTTTATCTCATTTTTAATATTTAAATTTCCAAGTAAAGATTCATCCCCATTAAAAACAAGTATTGAACCCGGAACTTTTTCGATGCCCACCAGGATCTTTTTGAGAGTCGTATACACTTCCCCATATCTGTCCATTTGATCTCTGAATAAATTGGTAATAGTAATTATTTTTGGAGTTATATATTCAGTTACAAACTTAAGATTTGCTTCATCTACTTCTATAACAGCAATTTTTTTCTCGGTTGATTTCTTAAAAGAATAATTTGAGATAAAACATGCGATTATTCCTGTATACATATTTGCACCAGTATTATTGGTAATCACTGGTTTATTACTAGCTTTTATTATGTTGTAAATCATACTTGTTGTTGTAGTTTTACCATTGGTACCAGTTATGAGTATAACATCATAATTATTAGCAATAATTTTTAAAATATCTTTATCGAGCTTTAAGGCTACTTTTCCAGGAAAATTTGTTCCACCTTGGAATAAAAGCTTTGATAATTTCATAATAAACTTGGAAACTAATATACTGAGTAACGACCGAATTTTAATTTTGAACACATCCTTTAATTGTAATTCTATACTTAATTATTATTATTGACAGTTATATTTAAAAACTTATCACCTATTTTAAAACATATATTTAAAAAGATCTTATTTAAGCTAATACAATTTTATAACATAGTTGCATAAATGTCTAATATATTAATGTAATTTAGTATTAAATAATGTGGCTTTTTAGTTATGTATTTGCTAATATGTAACTATAACACACAAAATACCGAATTTAAGGGGTTTGGTACTGTGTAAAATTAATTAAATATAAAAGTCGATTAATATTGGTTTTTATATAATGAAAGGTGTTTTATTTTGAAGCAAGGATATGTTTATTCAATTCTTTCTGCAATATTATTTGGAAGTGCAGGGCTGTTTGTAAAATTAGCTTTCGGTCATGGAATTGATTCTATAAGTTTATTAACACTACAATATATTATAGCTGTACCATTAATGTTTATAATGATGTTTATATTTAGTCGTGATTCATTTAGAATAACAAAAAAACAGTTGTTTAGATTAGCTGTGCTTGGAGTCGTAGGTAATACATTTATGACAGTGTTTTATTATATATCTTTTAACTATTTGCCAATTCAAATGGTTGCTATATTATTGTATACATACCCCATAATGGTATTTATATATTCAGCTATATTTAAAAGGGAATCACTAGGATTATCAAAAATATTTGCTGTATTTCTAGCTTTTTTTGGTTGTGTTTTAACATTGGACATTATATCTGGGCAATTTAAATATTCTTTAAAAGGAATAATATTCGCATTAATATGTGCAATCTTTTATGCCTTTATGAATATTTATAGTGAGGAAAGATTAGAGGGAATAAAACCACTAGCTATTAATGCATATTCTACCTTGTTTTCATTAATAAGCCTTATGATATACAAGTTTCCTATGTTTGTTTTTAGAGGGGAAATAACTAGAAGTGTGATCTTCTATACTACTATACTTGCTATATTTTGTGAAATCATTCCATTAACTTTATTATATGCAGCAATAAAACATATAGGTTCATTAAAGGTATCTATAATTGGAAATCTTGAAATACCAACAGCTATGCTGCTATCATTTTTTATATTACAAGAGCAAATTACAAGTACACAAATAATAGGAACCGTCTTAGTAATAGGTGCAATATATATTATAAGAGTCAAGCAAGTAATTGAGTAAAAAAAGCTAGGTAACTAGCTTTTTTTATTTATGGTTATGCCATCACTTGTTAATATAATGGTTCCATCAAAATCAGTTCTATAGATAATACAATTTATTTTTTTCAATTTATCTAGGGTTACCTTGGCTGGGTGACCATAAGTGTTGTAGAATCCACAACTTATTACGGCTATTTTCGGAGCTACTTTATTTAAAAATTCTTGGGATGTTGATGTCTTACTTCCATGATGGCCCACTTTAAGGACATCAGCTTTTAAATCGTAACCAGCAGACAGTATTTCCTGCTCGGCCTCTGTTTCAATGTCACCTGTGAATAAATAGGTTGAGTTTTTATAAGATACTTTTATAACGCATGAGTAATTATTAGGATTTTCATATGTAGTATTAATTGGGGATAACATAATGCAGCTGGTATTTGGACCTAAATTCATAGATATGTTAGGTTTAGCCACTATTATTTTGAGATTTTTTTTTCTTAGAGCGTTAATCATATCAACAAAGGATTCGGAGGATGCAATGGCCTTAGGAGCAAAAAATTGACCTATATCAAAGGTATTAATTACACTAGACATACCGCCTATATGATCTTCATGGGGATGGGTTTCAATTACATAATCAAGCTTTTTAATGTTATTTCTTTTTAGGTACTTAATTAATGATTTCTTTGAATCACTGGTACCACTATCAATTAGTAAGTTTTTATTATTTACTTGAATAAGAATACAATCACCCTGCCCTACATCAATGAAGTGAGTAATCATATTATTTTCTAAAGTTGTGTTTGTATTTACAGTAGACTTATAACTTAAAGTAACACATGTTGTTACAATAATTAAGAGGATGCATATTAAGGTGTATTTAAACCAGGTTTTTTTTAGCATGTTATTAGTCTCCTATATAAAACTTGTAGCATATTTATCCATTTATCTATATAAATGATATTGCCCATTTATATAAAAAAATATCAATATCTAAAGAGATATTTGAAATAAGTCGTATTAACTAGTATAATTATGTTGTTGTTTAATTTAAGAATGAAAGGAACAGATATATGAGAACTATATATTTTTATTTTTGTATTATTATTAATTTAATCTGGATAAACTGCAAAAGAATGAAATTTGAAAATGTAAAAAAGAATAAAACTAAAGAAGAGCTTGAGGTGTATATGGACTCTATTGTTAAGAGTTGGTCTAATTTTGTAATAAATACGGCCGGTTTAAATTTAACAGTTATGGGAAAAGAAAATATACCAGATGGACCTTGCCTTTTTGTTGGTAATCACCAAAGTGATTTTGATATACCAGTGATATTATCCAATATGAAAATAATTACTGGTGCAGTTGCAAAAAAAGAAATGGGAAAAATACCAATATTGAGTTACTGGATGAGGCAAATCCATTGTGTATTTATGGATAGAGAAAATCCAAGAGAGGCTTTAAAGGCAATTAGTCAAGGCGTTGAAAATTTAAAGAATGGATATTCTATGCTTATTTTTCCCGAGGGAACTAGAAGTAAAAGTAATAAGATGGGTGAATTTAAAAAAGGCAGTATGAGGCTAGCAATAAAGGCTGGAGTTCCTATTGTACCTGTAACACTTTTTGACACTTATAAAGTTATGGAAGGAAACAATGGAAAAATAAAAAAGGCTAATGCTAAGCTTATAATAGACAAACCTATATATCTTGATGGTATGTCAAAGGAAGAAAAAGCGAACATTTCAGAGGTGGTACAAAATATAATTCAAAGTAATTTAAATAGAGAAAGTGATGGGAAATAGACGATCATTCCTACTTGTTATTAATTTGAATAAGGGTTAAAGAAGCAGTTTAAAAGCTGCTTCTTTATTTTAGTGTGCCAGGCATGGCAATTAACTAGGTGGTGCAAGTCCACTGTGGGGGTCTGTAGTTACCAACCACTAGCTGAAGACAAGGTATCCACCGTGAGGTGTGAACTGAAGGAAGTCCTAGGCAAAGTTCCGACCCAAG
>NZ_DATCQT010000089.1:0-86143 GCF_036569345.1 Clostridium sp. | reverse complement strand
CTCTAAGTGTTGAAATAATTAATATCTCTTTTATAGCTGCAAGCATTAATACGGATAATGGATAATATATCATTGGCTTATCGTATACTGGGAGTATTTGTTTTGATATTGCTTTTGTTACTGGATATAGTCTTGTTCCGTAGCCTCCAGCTAAAATAATACCTTTCATTTTTGCCTCCTTATAAATCTTAGGTCTTATAACTTATTCATATATTAACTTCTAATAATTAATTGCTTTAATATTATTAAAGTTATCAAACTAATATATTCAAAGTGTACAAGCTTGGTGACTTATAAATTTTAAACAATGCCTGTACACTTTTAATTAAATTAACATATAATAATGCGATATTAGATGTTAACAAGTAGAAATTAGAAAACATTACAAAATGGGAGTGAAGATAATGCAATGGGAAAACAGTCTATTTAATAGACTTAAAGATATTCAAAGCCATTATTTTTTTAATGATGGTAAAAAGGGTGACCCATTATCTAAATGTTATATTATGGCATATTTAGCATCTTTCCTTAAGTTGAAAAATTACGTGGAGATTGGTGTGTATAAAGGTAGGAGTCTATTTTCTGTTGCTCAGGCATTTAAAGATAATGAAGGGAAAGCTTATGGAATTGAACCTTTACAAGGAATAGACTTTGAAGTCATGTATAATCAGGTAGTAATGAATACAGAAGTATTTAAACTTTCTAATGTTGTTGAAATTATAAGAAAAACTTCCACAGAAGCTGCTCCATATTTCAAAGATATAAAAATAGATATGCTTCATATTCATGGTAACAATGATTTTAAAAGTGTACAGGCTGATATTAATAATTACACACCACTAATAGGAGAGGGTGGAATTATTGTAATTGACTGCATAAACAGGGTTTCAATAAAACGCTGCTATGATCAATATAAAAATGATTATATAATATTATTTGAAACAAATAATTTCGGCATACTTATGAAAAACCAGAAAAATTTAAACAGTGCAGTAATTAATATATCAGATAAATTGAAAAATCTATATTCTAGGTTGCATGAGATAGAGAATAAAACAAAAGAGGAAAAAAATACCGTAAATGTAGGTGTATTAGCATATAACCACGAAAAATATATAGTTGATTGTCTTAATTCAATAATTATACAAAAGGGTGATTTTAACTTAAATATTATTATTTGTGAAGATAAATCCACCGACGGTACCGCTGGGATTGTTGAAAACTATATTAATAATGTAGCAGTTGGCAAAAACGTAACTTTTGAATATTTGAAAAGCGAAGAAAATTTAGGCATGGTAAAAAATTTAAAGCGGTTATTAATAGCTTGTAGCAAAAGCAGGTATACTGCGTTAATTGACGGTGATGATTACTGGGATGATGAGAACAAATTACAAACTCATATAGATTTTATGGAAAGCCACCCAGAATGCTCTATTTCATTCGATGATATAATAATTAAAAATGGAAATGAATATGACTTTTATAATATACAGCAACAAATTAAAGGTGATATTTTCAATACACCAGATATAACAAGCATAAATTTTATAGGAAATATCTCCTGCTGTTTTTATTATAGCAAATATTTTAATCATATTCCTAATGGATTTTTTGAAATGTTCGTTGGCGATTGGATGCTAAATATTGTATTTTCAATGTTTGGAGAAATAGGCCACATTAGAAAAGCAATGACGATATACAGAAAGAATGTCCGTGGTATTTGGAGTGGAATGACCGAATATGATAAGAACAAAAAAACTATAGAATTAATTGATATTTACAATAAATTTTTAAATTACACTTATGACGAACAATTTTGTAATATTCGTAAATTCTGTGAATTAGATTATTTAGGTAATAGATATTTGGAACCTCTTTTGTACAGACCTTGACTAGAGTAATTCACACTTTAAATACATCGAACAAATAGTGATTATTAACAGCACCTCATCACAAATTATTGATTAAATTGAGTTATATTAATCCGGTAGATTTAAAGAATATTTGTGAAAATGAGGAGAAAAAAAATTCAGAAAATATTTAAAACAGTAAATTTATAAACCGCATTTTAAAAAATTAACTATAAACGTGAAAATTAATAGGAGGAGCATAAGGGAAGCTCCTCCTTTACTAAAATTATTCCTGATAGTTTGAAATTGTAGTATTTGCATTTTGTAAAGCAGCATCTACTGAATTAAGCGTATTTTGAATTTTTTGTTTATTTTCAGGTTTCTCTACTGAACTAAGTGCATTGTTTAAACAATTTTTAGCTTCTTGAAGATGATTTGTTACATCTTGAACATGCTGTTTAGCATTTTTAGTTTGCATTTAAATATACCTCCTTAACTTTTAAAAGATGTATTTAGAAATTGGCTACAATAAATAGTATTTACAATTTAGAATAAAAAATACATGATAAGATTAATTTATTTTTCAATACATACTCTGACATAAAAACCTGTAATGACTCATTTTTAAAAGTTTTAATCACTTTGAAGATTTTCAATAATAAAATCTACACCCCAATTAAGCACGTAACCTTTTAATGAATTGCCTTCTCATTAAAAAATTAAATAAAATTTTGGGTGGTAAAGCGGTAGCAAAATAAAAAACACTATGCATTAAACATAGTGTTTTTTGGTACAAGTAAGTCTATAAGCCGAGTCCTGTATTTGACAATCATCTATCTAGGCCTATTGTTACCAATAAGCTCAAGCGATACACCCGAGAACGAGACGGGCCGTCCCAAAATGTTCTCCTATTCGATCTTGCTCCAAGTGGGGTTTACATAGCCGCAAAGTCGCCAGTGCGCTGGTGAGCTCTTACCTCGCCTTTCCATCCTTGCTAGTATATTGCAAAAATGCAATACCTTTAGCGGTATATCTCTGTTGCACTTTCCTTAAAGTCGCCTTCACTGGGGGTTACCCAGCACCCTGCCCTGTGGAGCTCGGACTTTCCTCTCCTGAAGTTACTGCATGCAATAATTTCAGCAGCGATTGTCTGGCTTACTCGCAAGAACTATATTATCATACTATTAAAACAAAAGCAAATAATACTTTCCCACTACTTAATTTTATAAGGATCAAAAGTATTTTTTGAAATTATAACATCATTGTCATATCCATTTTCTACAAGTTTTTTTTTGAATTTTTCTCCAAATATTTTAAATGGTCTCCACTCCGTAGCAAAATGGCCAACATCAATTAATGCTACATTTTCTTCTAATAAATCACAAGCTCCATGGTATTTTGTATCCCCTGTAATAATGCAATCTGCTCCAAGTTTTATGCTCTCATAAAAAAAATCTTCTCCACTGCCATTTATAATAGCTATAGTTTTTATTAAATCATTATTGGATCCTACATATCTTATAGATTTTGCATCATATGCTTTTTTTACATTCTCACATAATTCCTCAAGACTTATTGGTTGGTCTAAAGTCACTAATCTACCAATTCCATCATTACATTCTATAGAACATATTTTGTTTGATGGTTCTATAATTTTGTATTTATTAAACCCTAAAATTTCTGTGGCAATATCATTTAAACCACCTTTAACAGAATCTAAATTTGTATGACTTGAGTATACATTTATATCATTTTTTATTAGCTCAATAATCTTTTTCCCAACTAATGTGCCCCTGGTAATAGTTCTAGGTTTAATGAAAAGGAGAGGATGATGAGTCAATATAAAATTGCACCCTTTATCCTTTGCCTCCATCACAACGTTCATTGTGCAATCTAATGCTATTAAGATTTTTGTTACAGTTGCCTCTGAATCCCCAACCATCAGTCCTACATTATCGTAATCCTCTTTTAACACAGTCGGGGCATACTGCTCCATCATGTGCTCTATATTTTTCACTCTTAAAACCATCTTAAAAACTCCTTAAGTCTGTTTATAATTTCATAAATACATTTCTTTCTATTTTTGGATGCAATTGTAATCTCGTTTAATGAATTATATACTTTTAAATATTTTTCTAATTTATATTCTATAAACTTTCGCATCACTGGGTGTTTTTTATCTAATAATATCTTACTTATTTCATAATATATATTATCAACTTTCACGGGTATAGTATTATATTTAGCCTTAATAACTTCATAATATTTACCATCATCGATGCAAATCTCTTCGTCAAGGATATCGTATCCGGCATTATATAAATATTCCCTCAAAACCTCTGCATTTTGAACTGGTTGGAGCACTATATATTTTAATTCTTTAACAACCTCTAAGTCATCTTCCAAGATATCTCTTATTAAATTGCCACCCATACCTGCAATAATAGCAATCTGTACTTCTCCCTTTTTAACTGTAGATAACCCACTTCCAAGTCTACAACTAATTTGCGAAGAGGCATTGTTAAGTATTATATTATTTTTGGCCTTCTCAACTGGCCCTCTATTAATATCAGACGCAATAGCTTTTTTTATTATATAATTTTTCACTAAATAAATCGGAACATACCCATGATCCGTCCCTACGTCAATAACACTATCACATTTTTCTATCATACTAACAATTGTTTTCAATCTTATACTAAGTTCCATAATCTTCATCCTTATCTAAAGTTAATTAATATTTTAAACTGCATAATTAAAAATATCATTGCCACAATTAGTGAAATATAAATATATTTATATGATGACTTTCTATCATATTTTGCACAAAAGTAACTTGCATAATACATACAAAAAAGCAAAGCCATATTTAATACTCCATAAATCATCTGTGTAAATGCAAATTGCTGGCCTGTACCTATTTTTATTGGTTTAAACTTTGCATCAAAAATTAATGGCATAACATCTGGTATCCCATGTTTCAGATATAATATAAACGGATTTAAAGTAAGTACTATTATTATTATACTTACTGCAATTAAAGGTATTATAAAATGTTTGTCTTTATGAAGGTTATAACTATTATTCACTTTACATTTCCATTCCACTTCATGTATACCGTTATCTATTAGTGCTTCTTCGAATTTTTTATAATCCATGGGTGAAATTGCGTAATTCATATGCTCGGTTTTAATATAGAAAATATTTTTATTGTCTGTAACAAACATCCTAGATATTCCAAATCTATCAATCACAAATCTTCCCATTGCAAAGTTATTTGTACTGATGCCATAAAGCCTAACGCCTTTAATAGTACCGCTTGACATAGCATATCCTTCAATTTCACTAAATGGTAAAATCACTTTTTTAAATGACCAAATAGCATGAATTTTAAGATTATCTTTGTTAATAGTACATTTAAGTGATTTAAACAATAACATGTAATACACTTGATATATATTACAAGACACTAATAAAAGCTTTAATAAATTAGATATAACATATGAGTTAGTAAATCTTAGTATTACTAAAATTAATATATTATATAGTGCAGTCGTCAGTAGCATAAAACCTAACCCGCGTCCTTGCTTCGACCTATAATTATCCATTAAATCACCTTCTATATAATATTATATCATAAATAAATCAGCCATGTAAATAATTTAACCATAATTTAACTGAAAAAAAACAGCTTAAATAAGCTGTTTTAATCTAGATAATCTTTTAGTTTTTTACTTCTACTTGGATGTCTTAATTTTCGTAAAGCTTTTGCTTCAATTTGTCTTATTCTCTCTCTAGTTACATTAAACTCTTTTCCAACTTCCTCGAGGGTCCTAGCTCTGCCATCATCTAGTCCAAATCTTAGTCTTAAAACTTTTTCTTCTCTAGGAGTTAAAGTATCTAAAACGTTGATTAATTGCTCTTTAAGCATAGTGAATGCAGCAGCTTCCGCTGGTGCTAAGGCATCATCATCAGGAATAAAATCTCCTAAATGACTATCTTCTTCTTCACCTATAGGAGTCTCAAGAGATACTGGCTCTTGTGCAATTTTCATAATTTCTCTAACTTTTGCTACTGGCATTTCCATTTTTTCAGCAACTTCATCTGGTTGAGGTTCACGTCCAAGTTCTTGTAGTAATTGCCTCGAAACTCTAATAAGTTTATTTATAGTTTCAACCATATGTACTGGTATTCTAATTGTTCTTGCTTGGTCAGCTATAGCCCTAGTTATTGCTTGCCTAATCCACCAAGTAGCATATGTGCTGAATTTAAATCCTTTTCTATAATCATATTTTTCAACGGCTTTTATTAATCCTAAATTACCTTCTTGAATAAGATCAAGGAATAACATTCCTCTCCCAACATATCTCTTAGCTATACTTACTACAAGTCTTAAATTAGCCTCTGCTAGTTTTTTCTTAGCAGCAAGATCTCCTTCTTCATTTCTTTTAGCAAGATCAATTTCTTCTGCTGATGATAATAGTGAAACTTTTCCAATTTCTTTTAAATACATCCGAACAGGGTCATCTATAGATATACCTTCTGGTATGCTAACATCAAGTTCTTCAGTTTCTGGTTCAGCCTCTGCTTGAGCACCAGTCGCAGGTGCTGCAGCTTCGTGCATATCCCCGATAATGTCAATTTCCATTGATTCTAAAACTTCATAAACCTTTTCTATTTGTTCTGGGCTTAAATCTATTTCATAAAGTTCATCCATTACTTCTTTATAAGTTAAGGATCCTTTTTTCTTTCCTTTTTCAATAAGTTTTTTGACAATAGTCATTTTCGAACTTTTATCCTTCATCGTATTACCTCCTTTCTAATTACTATAATTGTGTTATATGTTTTTGTATTTCTATGAGTTGTTGCGCTAATTTTATAGATTCTTCTAATAAACCTTTTGCTTCATATTGTTTGATTTTATTCATAATTTCTTTTTTCGACTCCTCTAACTTGAATTTTTTAAGTTCCTTTATGCAGTCATTTATAAGTTTTTTATGTTGATCTTCATCTTCAGAAAACTCAATTTCCCTAATGTTTATCCATTCTTTTGTACATTCTATATCATTACATATAAATTCAATATTCTTATTTTTTTCATCTACTGTTGAGTTTTTATACTCAACAATTAAAACATAAATACTTTTATGACTTTGAAGTACTAATTGTTCTACGTTCATGTTTTGCGAAACATAATCACAATTTTCTTCATTTAAAAACATGAATTTCAATAAATTTCTTCCAGCCTTAATATATGCTGGCTCTAAATATAATTTTTGTCCAAAATCTTGTTGTATATTCATTTTTTTACTATTTTTTGTATTTTTACTTATTTCTTCTCTTAAAACGTCATATATTGCTTGTTCTTTGATGCCTGTGTCCTCAGAAGCCTTTTTTATATAGACATCTTTTTCAACAGGATCTAAGTCAACAACAATTTCAGTAACCTTTTTTATATACTGTATTATCATTTCACTATTTGAAAAATTTATTCCCTCTCCTGCTCTTTTTAGTCTATAATCTATCAAAGGAAGAGCATCATCGACTAATTTTTGAAAAGCCTGCTTTCCATTGTTTTTTATATATTCATCAGGATCTTTTCCCTCTGGAACTGTTAACACTCTTAAATCAAACCCTTCATTTCTTAATGTCTCTAGTCCCCTTAAGGTTGCAGCCTTTCCTGCAATGTCCGCATCAAAAGAAATAATAACTGTATCCACATGTTTTTTCAATAATTTAGCTTGATTAATAGTAAGTGCTGTACCAAGTGACGCAACAACATTTGAAAACCCATATTGATGAAGTGAAATACAATCCATATATCCCTCAACAATTATTATAGTTCGAGATTTATTATTTTTAATTACAAAATTCAACCCATAAAGGTTTAACCCCTTGTGAAATAATGGAGTTTCAGGTGAATTTAAATATTTGGGTTTTGAATCATCTAAAACCCTTCCTCCAAATCCAATTACTCCGCCTTTATAGTCAAACACAGGAAACATTATTCTATTTCTAAATCTATCATAATAGGACCCTTTAGGACTTTTAATAATTAATCCTATATTAAATAAATCAAGTTCTGAGTAACCTTTCTTTTTTAGGTATATTAACAAACCATCCCATTTATCAAAAGAAAACCCTAACCCAAATTTTCTCATAGTAACTTCCGTAATACCTCTGTTTGAAAAATATATTTCTGCTTTCTTATCCTTTCTTAAATTATCATAAAAATACCTAGCAGCTTCTACATTAATATTGTGCATTTTTTTATACATGCTTTTTTGCAGATTATTTTCTTCATTGTCTACTTCCAAACTAATATTAGCTCTCTCTGCAAGGACCCTTGCTGCTTCGGGAAAAGTTACATTCCTGTCCTTCATAATATAACTGATTACATTTCCAGCTTCCCCACATCCAAAACATTTATAAATTTGTTTGTCTTGAGACACAGAAAACGACGGACTCTTCTCATTATGAAAAGGACAAAGACCAGTATAATTTCTTCCCACCTTTTTTAGTTTAACCCTCTCAGATATTACATCCACAATATCATTTTGTTCCTTTATTTTCCGGATGACATCTTCAGCAATCAATTAATTATTACCACCTTACTTATATAAGTTCACAATATAATTTTATTCGACAAATAAGTCTATTATCCTTCTTTAAACTCACTTTATTTAATAATAATTTTGTCTGCTTATAATATATTCTTTATAAACCACAAATTTCCTTCAAAATTTCGTTTTTATTTTTTATTTTTTTCTATATAAGTTTTATATTGCTATATTTGTTATATTTGTTAAACTTAAAATTCTTTTATTCCATATTTTAATAAATAACAACTTTAGGTACATATATGTTATTGAAAAGCATTAAACAATAATCATCGCTCATACCAGAAATATAATCAGATACTCCTGTATGTAACCCTTCATCTCCTACTATTTTTTGGTAAAAGTCTGGCATAGCCTGAGGTTTGTTATAGTAATACTTATATACTTGTCTTAATACAAATTGTGCTTTTTGTCTTTCTTCTTGCAATATTTCACCTTTGTATATATTTTCAAACATAAAGTTTCTTAAATCACGTAATGCATTTCCAACCTCTTCACTAAGTGATACAGCTATGTTGCCCTTATCTAAGTTATTTATTGTATTATAAATACAATCTTTAACTAAAGTATCTATCCTACTTCCATGATTGGCACCCAATATTTTAATTGCATCTAAAGGTAACATATCCTCTTTTAATAATCCAGCTCTTATAGAATCATCTATGTCATGATTAACATATGCAATTTTATCGCTATATCTAACAACCTGACCTTCTAATGTTGCTGCTTTTCCATAGGTCTCGGAAAAACCACTATGATTAAGTATCCCATCTAATACTTCAAGGCTTAAATTAAGCCCCTTACCTAGTTTTTCAATTTTTGTTAAAACTCTAATACTGTTTTGGTTGTGTTTAAACCCTCCAGGTAAAATATCATTGAGTACCTCTTCACCATTATGTGCAAATGGAACATGCCCTATATCATGGCCTAGCGCTATAGCTTCTATTAAATCATCATTTAAACCTATTCCTCTCCCAATAGTTTTAGCTATCTGTGCGACTTCTAAGGTATGTGTTAATCTTGTTCTATAGTGATCACTACTAGTCTGTATGTATACTTGAGTTTTATGCTTTAATCTTCGAAAAGATTTACTATGTATTATCCTATCTCTGTCCACCATATAGCAAGTTCTTACATCATCCTTTTCTTCTATTTTTTTTCGGCCCTTTGAGTTTAAGGATAATGCCCCATTTTGTATAATACAAAGACCTTCATTTCTTTCTATCTTTTGGCGGATATTCATAAATTACCTCCTAAACTTAAAACTAACTATGTAATTATCTATTTTGTCTTTAATTTATGTATATTCAAAAAGAACTTGTCAACATGCTTTTTATTTTTTAGAGTTATATTAGTTAGTATTCTACAAATTAAATTAATTTCCCTTTTTTTACGTTAAACGTATAATATTAATATTTTATTAATATTCTAATAATGTAATAATTTTTTAGGAGTGTTGAGATGCCATCTACGGCTAAAAATTTTAATAATATAAATTTATTATCTGAAGAAAATGTGAAAAAAAACATTTTACCTCAATATAACTTGGCTAATGCTGATATATCGCAAATTAAATTTAAAGATACTGATAAACAACGAGCAGTTTATAAAGTACAGTACTACGACGAATGTTATTGTTTGAAAAAAGTTTATTACTCTATAAAAGATTTATTATTTGTGTATTCAGCTATAGAATGGTTATATAGAAATAATATCCACGTACCTCGGATTCTGAAAACAAACACTAATAGTAGATTTGTAAACTATAATAATATGTTATTTATACTAACTCCTTGGGTTAATGGCATAAAATGCGACTACGATAACATAGATCATATTCTAGTATGCAGTACAAATCTCGCAACTATGCATAAAGTAAGTATTAACTTTAAACCTATATGTGGTAGCTCAATGAAGGAGAACTACAGTCCCTTAAGCACTTCCATATATAAACACTATGAAAGTCTTCTTAATTTTTCTAATTTAGCTTATAAATATAATGATGCCTTTTCAAATCTATATCTTAAGCATTTTGAAATATGTAGTAAATTAGCTAAGTGTTCTGCAAGCATTGCGTATGATATAAATCTTAATAAGCTTACAAAATCATTATGTCATCTTGACTATGTTAATAAAAATATTATCTTTGATACTAATAATGAAATATGGGTGATTGATTTTGATAAATGTAGAAATGACTTTTGTGCACATGATATTTCTTATTCTTTAAGACGACTACTTAAAAGAGATAGTACAAAATGGGATTTAAAGCTGGCAATAAGTTTTTTAGATTTATATGATAAAATTATGCCTTTAACTTTGGATGATTATAAATATATTCTTGTTTATTTAGCTTTCCCCCAAAGGTATTGGAAAATATCAAGAGATTATTATGGTAATATTAATAAATGTAATAAAAAAGCATTCTTAAATCTACTAAATAACGCAACTAACAAAAATGAATATCAATTAGATTTTGTTGCTAAATTTAAAACCCATATTGAAAACAAATTTAAAATTAGTTTAAATTAATATAATTACATCGACATTCTCTTCTATAACATTTTTTCCAAATATAATCACACCGTTAATAAGTTTATTAACAATGTGATTATATTTGTTATTATTAATGACATTTTATATTCTTACCATCTAATTTTTTATTTTTCCACAAAATCCATTACAATTAATCTTAAAATAAGGTACACTATATATTCTTTTAACGTCAGCATTACCACATCCACATTTAATTTCAATATCCTCATTCATACCTTTTTCAATCGTGAATTCCATATTACATTTATTACATTTATATGTATATGTCAAATTGTTCACCTCTTATTTGCTGTTTTATTATCCACCTACGATATTTAATGATAGGCGATATCAATATAACCACTTTTTATCTCTTATATCTTACCACAAAAGTGCTCCATAATCATTTAATTAAGGTGTTCCATAATAACGTTTCTTCTTTTAAAATTATGTTTTATAATACAGTCCTTTAATAGAAATAGGGTATTGCACTTAAAATCAATAATGAAATTAAGTTACAATACCCTATTCTTTTTATACTATTTTTTTCTTGGATTTTTTATTTCAGCTTGAGCTGCTGCAAGTCTTGCAACTGGAACTCTAAATGGTGAACATGATACATAATTAAGTCCCACATTGTGACAGAATTCTACAGAAGAAGGATCTCCACCATGTTCTCCACATATTCCAAGTTTTATAGTAGGATTAGTTGATCTTCCAAGATCAACAGCCATTTTAATAAGTTTGCCTACTCCCGTTTGATCCAATTTTTGGAATGGATCAAATTCATAAACTTTCTTATCATAGTAATGTTTCAAGAAGGTTCCAGCATCATCTCTTGAAAATCCAAAAGTCATTTGTGTTAAATCATTTGTTCCAAATGAGAAGAATTCTGCTTCTTTTGCTATTAAGTCAGCGGTAAGAGCTGCTCTTGGTATTTCAATCATTGTACCAACCATGTATTTTAAATCACTGCCCTTTTCAGCTATGATTTCATCAGCTATTCTTACTACTACATCTTTGACATATTTTAATTCTTTAACTTCTCCAATTAAAGGAATCATTATTTCTGGAACAATATTATATCCTTTTCTAGTTTTAACATCAATAGCAGCTTCAATAATCGCTCTAGTTTGCATCTCTGCTATTTCTGGATATGATACGGCAAGCCTACACCCTCTATGCCCCATCATTGGATTAAATTCATGTAATGATTCTACAGTAGCCTTTAATTCTTCATAAGTTATTCCCATTTCTTTTGCTAATTCTTTTATATCTTCATCAGCATGTGGTAAAAATTCATGTAGTGGCGGATCTAAAAACCTGATAGTCGCTGGTTTTTCTTTAAGTTCTTCATAGATTCCTATAAAGTCTCCTCTTTGAATTGGTAATAATTTTTCTAATGCTACCCTTCTTGAATCTTCGTCCTTTGCAACAATCATTTCCCTTATAGTCATTATTCTATCAGAATCAAAGAACATGTGCTCTGTTCTGCATAATCCTATACCTTCAGCTCCATATTTAACTGCATGCATTGCATCTTTTGGAGTATCAGCATTAGCTCTAACTTTTAAGCTTCTTATTTCATCAGCCCAACCCATAAATATTTCAAAATAGCCGTTTATTTCAGGTTCAACTGTTTTAATTACACCAGCATACACGTTTCCTGTACTTCCATCCATTGAAATAAAGTCACCTTCATGATAAACCGTTTGTCCTATTTGAAAAGTCCTAGCTTCTTCATTAACTTTTATCTCAGAGCAACCTGCAACGCAACAAGTTCCCATTCCTCTTGCAACAACTGCAGCATGTGATGTCATTCCACCTCTTACTGTTAAAATGCCTTCTGCAGCAACCATACCTTCAATATCTTCTGGTGAAGTCTCAAGCCTTACAAGAATTACTTCTTCGCCAGCTTCATGTTTAACTTTTGCATCTTCAGCTGTAAAATAAACTTTTCCGCAAGCCGCTCCAGGAGATGCTGGTAATCCTTTAGCTATAACTTTAGATTTGTTTAATTCTAAAGCATCAAAGTTAGGATGAAGCAATGTATCTAATTGTTTCGGATCTACCTTCATCAAAGCTTCTTTCTTTGTTAACATTCCATCTTCAACGAGTTCAACCGCAATTTTGAGTGCAGCTTGTGCTGTCCTCTTACCATTTCTTGTTTGCAGAAAATATAATTTCCCATCTTCAATTGTAAACTCCATATCTTGCATATCCTTGTAGTGGTTTTCAAGGGTATTAACAATTGCCATGAATTCATCATATACTTTTGGCATATCTTTTCCAAGTTGTGATATATCTTGTGGTGTTCTTATTCCAGCTACAACGTCTTCACCTTGTGCATTCATTAAGTACTCAGCAAATATTTCTTTTTCTCCATTGGATGGATTCCTAGAGAAAGCAACACCAGTTCCTGATGTATCCCCTTTGTTACCAAATACCATTTCTTGAACACTTACTGCTGTTCCCCAACTTCCTGGGATATCATTTAATCTTCTATATACATTAGCGCGAGGATTATCCCATGATCTAAATACTGCTGTAATAGATTCTATTAATTGACTCTTTGGATCACTTGGGAATTCTTCACCTTTAGTTTCTTTATAAAACGCTTTAAATTGTTTAACTAACTCTAATAAATCGTTAGCATCCAATTCTGTATCGAATTTTACGCCTTTTGACTCTTTCATATTATCCATAATGTTTTCAAAATTTCTTTTTTCAATACCCATAACAACATCAGCAAACATTTGAATAAATCTTCTGTAAGAGTCATAAGCAAATCTTGGGTTACTAGTTAGTTTTGCCATAACTTCTACTGTATCATCGTTTAATCCAAGATTTAAAATTGTATCCATCATTCCAGGCATTGATGCTCTTGCACCAGATCTAACTGAAACAAGTAATGGATTATCTAAACTTCCAAAGTTCTTTCCAGTAATTTTTTCAAGTTCAACCATTTTATCATTAATTTCACTAACAATTTCAGATGCAATTAGTTGCCCATCTTCATAGTATTTATTACAAGCTTCTGTCGTAACTGTGAATCCTTGTGGTACTGGAATACCAAGATTAGTCATCTCTGCAAGGTTTGCACCTTTACCGCCTAGAAGATTTCTCATTGAAGCATTACCTTCACTAAAAAGGTATACATACTTTTTATTTTCCATATTGCCTACAACCCCTTTTATTATAAATTATAGATGATAATGGTATAAAAATGGTATTTATGTAAAAAGAACGTTTTCACAAATTGAAATAACACTATAATTTTACATACCCATTTGAATATTATACCACGTTTTTATGACGATATGTAAGACTCTTAATCACTTTTTTGTTACTATATTAGATTTTTAATTTTAAAAAGCCAGCAACTAATAGCTGCTAGCTTTACAAAATTAAAATATTATTTTTCTTTTTCTTTTTCTTTTTCTTTTTCTTTTTCATCAAATTTAACAGTATATTGATATACATTTTCATTATTGCTGTCTTTATCATCTTTATTATCTTTCATGTTTTTGCTTAAATTGTCTTTTGTATCATTAAATTTTTCTTTCATATCTTCACCTAGATCACTCATTTTTCCCTTTAAGTCATCAACTGTATTTTTAATAATAGTATTAATAACTTCAACACTGCCATCTGCTTTGGTTATCTCAATAGTAACCTTTGTGAGCACAGCAGTTAATATACCTATGCCAATTAGTGCAGGATATATTAATCCAAATAATCCTACTGCAATACCGGCATTAACAGGTATGTCTATAACCACAGTTTGATCTTTTTTTATTTTTATCCTTGTTACATTTCCCTTTTGTGTTGTCTCTTTTATCCATGCTAAAAATTCATCCTTACTAGTATACATATCGTCCATGTTAAATTTATTTGCTTTCTTTTCTTTTGCTTCGATATAAATCAATGCATCAACTACATTACTATCACATTCTTCTAATGCTTCCTTTGCATCAGTATATGAAACCCCTGTTCGTTCTTTGATAATGTCAATTTTTTCTAGCGTGATTTCTGCCATTAAAATCTTCCTCCTTATAATTTACTTAGGAGTACAAACAACTATTCATTGCTGTATTCCTTTAAATAATTAAACATTTCTAAACTCTTTGGCTTCCTCGTATAACTTTGAGAAATTATAAAAGACAAAATTTTATATAATTCACTCTTTGATGTTTTAGACACAACAATTCTATTGATTTTATCCATTCCAAAATTATTTAAGAATTTTAGTGTATTATATGTAGGATTTGAAATATATATACTATTTAACTTTTCACACTCTTTACAAATTGGACCATATGATATGGAATCAATATAATTAGATATAGTTATTTTTTTTCTACATTTAACACATTGATTAAAATTTAATTCATAACCTGTCGCCCTTAGAATCCTTGTTTCAAATGTCCTAGCTAAAACTTCTATATCCATAACATCATTTTTTATAAAATAAAACGCAGCAACTAAATCTTTAAAAAGTTCCTTATGGACCTCATCATTTTCAAGGGTTATATCAATTAATTCATTAAAATATGATGCATAAGTAATTGTGTCCAAGTTTCTTAATAATTGCTGAAAAGAATCTATAATTGTTATTTCGTTTATAGTATATAAGTTTTTACCTTTAAAAAGAACAAATTCGGCAAAGCAAAAAGGTAATGTGGATGATACATATCTACTTTTATTTTTTCTAGCACCCTTAGCTATTGCTGTTATTTTACCAAAATCTTCACTAAAAAGCCATACTAATTTATCATTTTCTTTAAACTCTTGTGTTTTTATGACAATAGCTCTAGTTTTTAAAATTGCCAGAAAATCATCCCCTATTTATATCCAAGCTCTTTTAAAATACTTGAAGTATCTCTCCATTCTTTTTTTACCTTTACCCATAATCTCAAATGTATGTTTTCCCCTAATAATTTCATTATATCTTGCCTTGCATAAGTGGAAATTTGTTTTAGGGTTTTTCCACCTTTTCCAATTATTATACCCTTATGAGAATCTTTTTCACAAAGTAAGTTAACCTCAATATTGTAGATTTCTTTTTTATCTCTTTTCATAGAAATAATTTCTACTGCTATTCCATGGGGCACTTCTTGTGATAATAATTTCAAAGCTTTTTCTCTTATAATTTCAGTAATAATGAATCTTTCTTGTTGATCTGTGACCATATCCTCTGGGTAATATAAAGGCCCTTCTGGAATGTTCTCTTCTACAAGTTTAGTAACTATCTCAACATTCTTACCTTTTATGGCAGCAATTGGTATTATTTCTTTGAAATTAAAATACTCTGAATACCCTTGAACGGTTTTAGCTACCCTCTCTTGAGTATTTTCGTCAATCTTATTAACTAATAAAAAAATTGGAATCTTTGTATCTTTAAACTGTTCAAGAATATGCATATCACCTTTATCAATTTCATCTCCTGGGGTAGTTATAAATAATATAACATCTACTTCGCTAGCAGATTGCTTTGCTACTTTAACCATATACTCTCCTAATTTATGTCTAGGTTTATGCATTCCTGGAGTATCTACAAATATTATTTGAGATTCCTTTGTTGTTAAAATAGTTTGAATATTGTTTCTTGTGGTTTGGGGTCTATTAGACACAATTGATAATTTTTCCCCCATAATATAATTTATCAATGTAGATTTTCCTACATTAGGTCGTCCAATAATAGTTACAAATCCCGATTTAAACATATTTCCTCCTTTTGTTATCTTACTTTAATAAATCTTCTTTAGTAAAAGCGCCCGGTAATATTTCTTCCATAGTCTTAATTATATAATTTTCTTCATTTTTCACTAATATGATTTCGATATCTTTTGTAGCAAACTCAGCTATAACTTGTCTGCAAATACCACATGGATATGTATTTGTTGACATATCCCCCACTATTGCAATAGCTTTAATTTTTCTATGGCCCTCTGATACAGCTTTAAAAATCGCCGTTCTTTCAGCGCAATTTGTAGCACCGTAGGAAGCATTTTCAATATTACATCCAGTATATATTGACCCATCATCAGTAATAACTGCTGCTCCTACCTTAAATTTCGAATAAGGCACGTATGCATTTTCTCTAGCATCTATTGCAATTTTAGCTAACTTTTTATAATTCATCAGTACACCCCTAATTAAATAATTTAGCTGTAAAAAACACATATACATGAAAAACCGCATTATATGCGATTTTTCATGTATATTAATTATATCACTAAATATTAGTATTTCAATAATATTATAATTATATTAGCATGTTTGTCATTTAAAATAAAAAATAAATTATCCTAGAATATTAAATAATAGTAAGGTTAACAAAGTTCCAAAAGCAGCACCGAAAACTACTTCTAAAATAGAATGAATTTCTGAATCAACCCTACTTTGTGCAACAAGTAAAGCTATAAAATAAGATAATATCATAATTAAAGGTTCGTTAGTTAATAATGTTATAGTTGTTGCTACTGAAAAAGCTATAGTACTGTGACCACTTGGCATCCCACCTTTAAGTGGAGTGCCTTCGCCATAAATTGCCTTAACTACAACAGTCGCAATACAAACTATAACAAGTATAAAAAAGATCATGTCAGGGTCAGATTTTTTAAGCTTTGACATTACTGTCATATTAAAGGGGGTCACTCTATCCCAAAATATAACATATCCCACCAAAACTGCATTTATAGCAGTTACGAGCACTGCACCCGCCGCAACATTTTTAGCAATTTTGGCTAATGGGTGGTAAAAATTCGTTGTAGCATCTATGGCACATTCTACCGCAGTATTTATCATTTCAGCCACTATTACAAGTGTTATTGTTATAGTAATAATCAAAAGTTCTACCTTCGACAAATCGTAAAAAAAAGCTGCCGTAAGCACTATTATAGTAGATAACATATGTATCTTCATATTTCTTTGAGTACGAATTGAGTATATTATTCCTTTAATAGCATAATTAAAACTATCAACTAATTTCTTAACTTTCATGCTTAACCACCTTATAAAATATTCTAGCATAGTATTTTGCGTGAATCAGATATAACTTTATTCTACCTAGATATTTTAAAATTATTTAATATTTCCTCTTCTCTTTTTCTCATAATATTTTTAGGAGCCTCCTCCATGTGATCATACCCTAGCAAATGCAAAATGGAATGAACTGTTAAGTAAGCACATTCTCTGATAAATGAATGACCAAATTCTTCACTTTGCTGCTTTGATTTTTCTAGTGATAATGCAACATCTCCAATTACTAATTTTTCATCATATAAGTCATTCTGGTCGAATTTATAATTTATATACACCTCTTTGAAAACCTTGTTTTCCGGATAATGCAACATGGGAAAAGATAATACATCAGTAATTTCATTTATACCCCGCTGCTCTAAATTTATTTTTCTGATTTCTTCATTGTCAATGAATATAACACTTACTTCATTATCAATAAGTAATTTTTCCTCTTTAAGTGTATACTCAATAACAGCTTTTATCACCTTTTCAAGTTCCCTTGTAACTTCAATTTTATTTTGTCTATTATCAATAAAAATCATACCTATTTTTACTCCCTTCTACCTTTAGATGAAAACAACTTATTATTTCATTTCATGTTCTTTATCATTTTGCCATTTCTCCGTTGGGTACTCTATTCTCTCATGGTATATTCCTGAAAGTACTTTTAAAAATGCTACTCGAATCTTTTCTAAATCTTTTAAAGTTAAATCACAGTTATCTAATTGTCCATCATTAAGCCTGGCTTTTATTAGATTATTAACCATTTCTTCAATTTTACCTTTGGTAGGATTTGGAATCGATCTTACAGCAGCTTCTACAACATCCGAAAGCATTATAATTGCCGCTTCCTTACTTTCAGGAGTTGGTCCCTGGTATCTAAAATTTTCTTCTTTAATTTCTTCAGGATTATCACTAGAATTTTTCATAGTCACATAAAAATACTTAACCAAAGTCGTACCATGATGTTGACCAATAGAATCCTGAATCACCTTAGGTATTTTATATTCTTTTGCTAGTTCTAACCCATCTTTCACATGAGAGATAATTATTAGTGTACTCAAATTTGGAGTTATTTTATCATGTGGGTTATCATTTCCTAATTGATTTTCTTTGAAAAAATAAGGTCTTTTTATCTTTCCAATATCATGATAATACGCAGATACCCTCGCAAGAACAGGGTTCGCACCAACTAGTTCTGCAGCAACTTCTGATAGATTAGCTACAAGTACAGAATGATGATAACTTCCTGGTGCTTCTAAAAGTAACCTCTTTAATAATGGATGATTTGGATTTGATAATTCTAGTAGTTTCACTGTGGTCACTATATCAAAAAAACTTTCAAAAAAAGGTAGAAAACCTATAGTAAGTACTCCAGATATGAGACTTGCAAGATACAGCATTCCTGCTTTTTTTAAAACATCAATAATACTATTGCTAAGCAAAAATCCCATAGAGAGATATACCATAAGGTTTATCATTGCAATATATATAGATGAATATAATATATCATTTCTTTGTTGCATTTTCTTTAATAACATAACCCCTACAATAGAGTTAAGCACCGCAAGTATTGTAATTTCAAAATTGAAATTAACTGCAACGCTTATAAGAATACAATTTAGAATGTTTAAAGCTATTGCTACTTCATCACCAATCAAAATAGTCATAAGCATTGGAATACAAGCTAGTGGTATCACAAACACAGATATTATTCCTAATGTTCTAGCTAATAGTATTGCTATAATACTAAGAATATTAAGCATAATTAATTTTTTTGTATCATCAAATATTTGCCTATGATACTTATGTAAATAATACCATTGAAGAAAGATTACCAAGCATACAAGTCCTGCTAAACTTAAATATAAGGACCAAGCAAAATTAGTAGTATTATCTAGTAACCCTAATGATTCTAGTAATGCCTTTTGTTCAAAGGTCACAGGTTCGCCCTCTTTAGCAATAATTTGATCCTTCTTAATCATAACAGGTTTAACATTTTTCTTAGCATCTTCTATTAATAACTCCGTGCCTGCTTTATCGTAAATTGTATTAGGATGAACTTCTTGATTTGCAATAGAAATCCCTATTCCTCTTATGTTTTTAGTAAAATTAGAATTATTAAAAGCTGTGGTAATTATCACTTGTGCCATGACAATTTCTTCAGGCTTATTTTCATTTATTGTGGTTACATCATAAAGGGTTGTCATAGTGCTTTTCAGAAAATTTTCTAACTCAGTAGCTTCTTTAACATCAAGATTTAATAGTGTCTGATAATTTTCAGGGGTAAAATTAGAAATTGCACTCGTCTTTTTGAGTGAGGCTATTTTTGCCTTTTCTAATTCTAGTTTTACAGTAGATGATTCATTAATGTCACTAGAATTTAACTTTATCACTGTAGAAAATAATCTTTCTATGTTTTTTGAAGCTGACTCACTTACTGGAACTTTAATTGTTTTCTTTCCTACACTTTCCACAGCCTTAACTCTATTGCTTTCTGTAGCCATTTCATTTTCAATTTCTCTAGGAGCCTTTATATCTACTTTTGCAATATCCCCCACATTTAGCGTATACTTCTTAGGAACTAAAGCTGTTACTAAAATTGAATACATTATAATAGCCGTAATTATAAAAACTAAATATGGTTTTGCTTTATTAAGTTTCATAAGCTCACTAATATTTTTCATACCCCATCCCCACCTTTTCTTCTCACGTAAACTAAAAATATGGTAATATTTATTTTTTCTTATATTCGTTATTTTGTTCAGATGCTATATTACCTTCTGTCGCAATATCTTCTTCAGCAACTACTAACACTTTTATTAAATACTTATCTTTCTCCTTTTTTACATTTTCAATTTTGTCTACTATTTTTACACTTTTATCTAAATTTCTCAAAATATTAGAAAACATTTCCTTTACAATTTTAACTTGATCCACAGGAATATTTTTTTCTTCAATTTCATTGTAGATTTCTTTATATATAAATTTATTATTACTTTCTATTTTATCATAATTACTATATGGAATTATGCTATTTTTAAGATAAATTTTTTTATTTCCTAATTTAATATATAAATTACTTATACTGTTTCCTGTTTTAACTCTTGATAGATTGTTAAGTGGGACTTCTTTTGTTGCCTCGTAAAAAGTTTTTGCTATAACTTCACCCTCTGCACGTACAGGATAAACACTTCCTTCTTTACCTTGTTCCCCCTTAACTAGTATATCTCCCTTTTGCACTGTGTCTCCACTAAGCACAATAGCTGTACCTTCGGTAGTAAATACTCTTGCCACTATACCATCTTTCTTGGCTATTAAATTGCAAGGTGTTTGATTACTAATTATAATAGGTGGTGTTTGTCTTTCTATTATATCAACTTTTAGCTTAACACCGTCAATCCGGGCTTTCACCCACATTATTTCGTCATTGCTTCTTGTGATTTCACTTTCAAGCGCGTAAACATCTATGTCTTTCTTTTTGAGGCCTGGTGTTATTCCAAGACTTTTAATTTGATTGCGTAGTTCATATGGGCTTATATAATTCTCAGTATTTATTTCTATGTTCCATACAAATGTGGATAAATAATATATCAAACTTCCAAACAAAACCACTCCAATTAGAAGTGTTGATCGACTTTTCAATTTAATTAAAAGAAATGACAACCCAATCCTTCCTATAATCTTAACCTTAGTATTGGTTCGTTTTGCTACTTTTGTTATTTCAGCATAATCACTTAATCTAACATCTAAAACAACCGTTGTTATATTAATCTTTTTAATATTTTTTGCTACAACCCCGTTTTTCCAAAGTAAATTTATAAATTTCTCTGGCATTAAAGATTGAATTTCCATTGTAATAATACCTTTTTTGTACTTTTTAAAATTATTCATGGCTTTCATACACAACAGACTTAAAGTTACCACTTAAAGTTATTGTGTTTCCTCCTATAAATAATATTTTAAAATTTTTACCGTATATTGAGATTGGACCCACATTTGAGTTTATTTTTATTTCTTCTTCTTCAAAAATTACTACTCCCTTATGGTTTTCTATGTTTATTTCATTATTCGCCAAAATAGTGATTTTGGGTAAATCTAATAATATATCTCTTGGCAATTCTAATTTGCTGGCTATAATTTCTTTTGCTTTATAAAATTTGTTATCCATATACTCACCTCATAAAATACTTCATATTAAATTTATGAAAAAAAGCTCTAAGAAATTACAGTTTTAGGTTTTAAAATTTACTAATTAAAAAAAGACCCAGCAAATGCTGAATCTTTTATTTGTTCAAATATTATTTACTAACAAGCTTACCCTCTGCATTGCCTATAACTTTAAGCAATAAGGCAAACATAATTTTCTCATGTACTTCATGCCATTAGCTCCCAATTATACCACTGCTTCTCTGAATAGCTCTATTTTTCTGATCCATTTAACTGCTGAGGAAGGTATTCTAACAAGATTTCAAATTTTTATAACTTTAAAAAACAAATCTTGTCTCTTTCCATTTTCAAAAATTCTATTTAAATTTTCTCTTTCTTGCAGCTTCTGATTTCAATTTCTTTTTAACACTTGGTTTTTCATAGTGCTCTCTTTTTCTTACTTCTCCGAGAACTCCACTTCTTGCGCACTTTTTCTTAAACCTTCTTAAAGCATTCTCAATTGTCTCGTCTGATCCGACTTTAATTTCTGACATCATTATCCCTCCCTCCGCTAGCTCAATTCAATTTAAAAGCAGCTAATGCGGGGCCTAAATAGCACATTTTTTATTATACAACACAAATTTACATAATGTCAACATTTTCATTAACCTTTTGACACAAATATTATATTTACTTGTAAAATATTTTGGGCATTTAACATTTCAAAAATCAGTTGTTTCCATGAAAAAATAACTTGCTAATTAGTTACCATATGCCTTATATGTTAACCAGGTGGCCACTTAAGCATCCTTCCTCCTAATAGATGAAAATGTAAATGCTGGACGGACTGACCCCCATCTTCTCCACAATTTGTAACAATTCTATATCCACGTTCAGCAATCTCTAAGGTTTTTGCGATTTTCTTTGCAACTATAAATATGTGACCTATAATTTCTGATTCTTCTTCTTTTAAACAATTTAAATTATCAATATGCTGCTTAGGTATAATTACAACATGTACAGGAGCTTCAGGGCTTATATCCATAAATCCTATAACTTTATCATCTTCATAAATGGTTTCACAAGGAATTTGCTTTTTTATGATTTTACAAAAAATACACTCTTCATTTTCCATATGATCACCTCCATTCATTTTATCCTATATTATATTATTCAACATAAAACTCTATTCTCCTGTGTATTTATTTATTAATTTCTAAAATCATTATAATTCTTTTACCTCTCCACTTATATGATCACCCATACATTCTATGAGTTTAGTTTTATGAAATTCACACTCTATGTTCTTTTGAGACTTTACAATAACCTTTATATAGTTGTTTGTATATCCTTCAAAGTCATTTACACTATGACTTGATTTTATCTCGTATAAAACGTTCATATCTTTACCAATAAATTTATCTATAAATTTTTTCTCTAGCACATCGCTCAGTGTAATAAGAGTGTGACTTCTTTGTTCTTTTATATTTCCATTAACCTGTTCTTTTATTCCAGCAGCTTTAGTTCCTTTTCTTGGACTATACTTGAAAATATGCATTTTTGTTAATTCTATATCCTTTAAGAAAGCATAAGTTTCATTAAATTCCTTGGTTGTTTCACCAGGGAAGCCCACAATTACATCAGTTGTTATAGATACTTCATGGATATTCGACCTTAAATTATCTACTACCGTTTTATACTCCTGCGCTGTATATTTCCTATTCATCCTCTTAAGTGTCTCATCACATCCGCTTTGCAGTGAAAGGTGAAAATGATGACATAGTTTCTTCAAGGATTTTATTTTTTCAATAACTTCCCCTGTAAAAAAGGTTGGATCTATGGACCCTATTCTTATCCTTTCAATACCAGGAACTGTGTCTAGCTGTTCTAAAACTCTAACTAAATTCCATCCGTCTTCTAAATCCAACCCAAAAGATGCTATATGTATTCCTGACAAGAGAATCTCTTTGAAGCCATTTGCAGCTAATTCATGAACCTCTGCTAAGATTTTATCAGGTTTTTTACTACACACTGCTCCCCTTGCATAAGGAATTAAGCAATAAGAACAAAATCTATTACACCCATCTTGAATTTTTATAAATGCTCTTGTTCTGTCCTTATACTCTTTGATATTTAAGTCTTCAAATACTTGGTTTTTCAGAACATCACTAACTTCAATAATCTGCATCTTTTCTTCTATATATCTATTTACCCAATAAACAATATCGCCTTTATTTCGACTACCTAAAACAACATCAACGCCTTCGATCTTTGCTATTTCAGTGGCTGCTATTTGTGCATAACAACCAACCACTGCAATAACAGCTGAGCTATTTACTCGTCTTGCACGACCAATCATTTGCCTAGACTTTTTATCACCCATATTAGTAACAGTGCAAGTATTAATAACATACACATCTGAAAATTCGTCAAATTCTGCTACTTCAAATCCTTCTCTAATGAATTTTTCTACCATTGCTTCTGATTCATACTGATTTACTCTACATCCTAAGGTAGCAATTGCAACTTTCATTCCGCGTTTCCTCCTAGATCTCCGAGTTCATACATTATAAGACTTAAACACGTAAATCCTGCAGTTTCAGTTCTAAGTATTCGGGGTCCCAAAGTTACTATCTCGGCTCCTACTTCTTTCAAATTCAATATTTCACTTTCTTCAAATCCACCCTCTGGTCCTATGATAATAGCAACTTTATTAATATTCTTTTTAACTATGTTTTTTACTAATTTCTTTATGCCATAACCTTCTTGATTTTCATATGGAACTACCACTAAATCCATTTGCTTTAATTCTCCTAACAGAACCTCAAATTCTATAGGAACATTGATTTGAGGTATCAAACTTCTCTTACTTTGCTTTGAGGCTTCAAGAGCTATCCTATTCCATCTATCAACCTTTTTAAACTCCTTAAGCTCAGTTTTAACTACTACTCTTTCTGTAATTATAGGGGTTATTGCTTTAACTCCTAATTCTGTATTTTTTTGAACTATTAAATCCATTTTTGTTGATTTAGGCATACCCTGATATAAGTAAACTTCAATAGGGCTTTCATTATTTATAGAACTTTCTTCTAATAAATTAATATTAACTAAATTCTTATCTATAAAAGTTATTTCCCCTACATACTCTTTCCCTTCACAGTTGTTTACACTTACTTTTTCACCAACTTGAAGCCTTAATACCTTATATATATGTTTTACATCTTCTCCATCAATAGTTGCACTATAACCATCTATACTATTTTTTGGTACAAAAAATTTATGCATTATTTATTCTCCCTTAAGCTTTAGCTCATTTTATTGTAACTTTGCAACAATGCAAACCCACTCACCTTCTATGTTTATTTCCTCAATTTTAAAACCACTATTAATTAATTTCTTTATTACCTCATCTTTTTTGCTTAAAATTATCCCTGAAGATATAAAGTATCCACCTTCTACTATAAACGCCTTAACTTGATCCGTCAAAAATATAATTATATCAGCCATTATGTTAGCTATAACAATGTTTGCCTTTCCTTTTACAACTTCCATTAAGTCTCCATATAAAATTTCAATGTTACTTATATCATTGTAAGTAACATTTTGCTTTGCAGAATCTACTGCTACTGGATCCAAATCAACTCCTATGGTGTTTTTAGCTCCAAGGACAGCCGCTGTAATGGCTAATATTCCTGAGCCTGTTCCTATATCAAAAACTGTTGAACTATCGTTTACGTAGCGTTCTAGCGACTTTATACACATCCTGGTAGTTTCATGAGAACCAGTACCAAAAGCCATGCCTGGATCTAGCTGCACAATTATTTCATCTGGATTTTTATTGTATTCTTCCCATATAGGTTTTATAACTATCTTTTCTCCTACTTTTATTGGTTTATAATACTTTTTCCAGTTATTTTCCCAATCCTCTTCGTTTACCTTTGCTGCCGTGACAGATCCTATGCCTTTGTCTAGTCCAAACTTTGGCAAATTATTTACGCCGATTTTAATTTCTTCTAAATGGGCCTCAAATTTTTCATCTTTTTTATAGTATCCCTTTATTACAACCCCACTATTTGTATCTATAATAGTTTCATCAAAATAGTCCCAATCTGTAGTATGATCTCGCCTAAAAATCAAATCTAAAGGATCTAAAATTGAAACCCCTTCGACACCGGTATTATAAAGCATTGCAGACACTGCCTCAACTGCCTCACTACTTGTAATTATAGTCATTTCAATCCAATCTTTATTCATTTTTATTCTCCTTATTTATAATAAAAAACTCCGTTTTACAAAACGAAGTTTTTTATAATTATTTACCTAATATTTTATCTACAAAAGACTTTTTATTTTCTTCTAAAAAATCTACATTCTCTCCACTAGCTTCCATAAAGTGTTTTAATGTTTCTTTTTGCTTATCATTCATGGATTTTGGAATATCAACAATTACCTTTACATATTGATCTCCTCTTCCATGTCCATTTACTCTAGGTATTCCCTTACCTTTAAGTCTAAATACAGTTCCAGATTGTGTTCCTGCTGGAACTTTATATTTAACGTCTCCATCTACCGTTGGTACTTTAATTTCAGTACCCATGGCTGCATAACCAAAGCTTATATGCGATTCTATATGAATATCAATCCCATTCCTCTTAAAACTTTTATGCGGAGCTACTCTAATATTTATATACAAATCTCCTGATGGTCCGCCCTTCTCACCTTGTTCACCTTGACCTCTAAGAGGCATAACATTTCCAGTATCAACTCCACCTGGAACATCAATTTTAATTTTTCTGTTTTTTCTCTCTTTTCCAGATCCATGACAAGATTTACATGGTTCAGAAATTATTTGACCTCGGCCCCCGCACTTATCACAGGTGCTCATGCTTGCAAAACTTCCAAAAGCAGTGTTTCTCTGAACTTTTATCTGCCCATTTCCACCACACTTATCACAAGTTTTAGGCGAAGTACCAGCTTTAGCACCACTACCGCCACACTCACCACATTTTTCATTTCTTGTTATGGAAATCTCTTTTTCTACCCCAAAAACTGCCTCTTCAAAACGTAGGTTTAAATTATATTCTAAATCTGCACCTTTTTTAGGCCCATTCTGATTTCTTTGAGAAAATCCGCCTCCGAATATATCCCCAAATATATCTCCAAAACCACCAAAACCAGAAAAATCAGAGCTACCTTCAAATCCCGCTCCGTTTGCATCAGCTGTACCATATTGATCATATCTTGATCTTTTTTCTGAATTAGATAAAACTTGATACGCCTCATTCATTTCCTTGAATTTTTCTTCTGCTTCTTTATTATCTGGATTTCTATCTGGATGATATTTTAACGCAGCCTTTTTAAAGGCCTTCTTAATTTCTTCTTCGCTGGCATTTCTTTCTATGCCTAGAGTCTCATAATAATCTTTTTTTGCCATCTTGATTTTTCACCACCTAAAATATATATACTATTTAATATAAACTAATCCCTAATATAAACTAGTTCCTAAAATAATTCAACTCTCACTATTATATAGTTTTTCAGTAATTAATGCTAATACTGTTTTTCTTAGGACATATAAAAATTAGGGAAGGGTAGTTACCCATCCCTAATTTAGTTGTTTTATTAATTATTTATCTTCTTTCTTTTCGTCTTCTTCTACTTTGAAGTCAGCATCCACTACGTTATCATCTTGCTGTGCGTTTCCGCCTGCATTATCTTCACCTTGGCCTGCTCCTTGAGCTTGTGCTGATTCTGCTTCTGCTTGATATATTTTTGTAGTTACTGCATAGAAAGCCTCAGTTAACTCCTCAGTAGATTTCTTTATAGCTTCTATTTCTTCTCCATCTTTAATTGCTTTAAGTGCTTCTAGTTTAGCTTGAATATCTTTTTTATCTTCCTCTGATACCTTTTCTCCAAGGTCAGTTAAGCTTTTTTCAGTTTGATATACTAGCTGCTCTGCATTGTTTTTAACTTCAATTTGCTCTTTTCTTATTTTATCTTCACCTGCAAATTTTTCTGCTTCTTTTACTGCCTTATCAATTTCATCATCACTTAAATTAGTTGATGCTGTAATTGTTATCTTAGCTTCTTTTCCTGTTCCTTTATCTTTAGCTGATACATTAACAATACCGTTAGCATCTATATCAAAAGTAACCTCTATTTGAGGAACTCCTCTTGGTGCTGCAGCAATTCCAGATAAAGTAACTCTTCCTAAGGATTTGTTTCCAGCAGCCATTTGACGCTCACCTTGAACAATGTTAATTTCAACTGATGTTTGACCATCTGCAGCTGTTGAGAATGTTTGACTCTTTTTAGCAGGAATTGTAGTATTTCTTTCAATTAGAGGAGTAGCTATTCCTCCTAAAGTTTCAATTCCAAGTGTTAATGGAGTTACATCAAGAAGTAAAACATCTTTAACTTCTCCACTTAATACTCCTGCTTGGATTGCTGCTCCTAGTGCAACGCATTCATCTGGGTTTACTCCCTTTGAAGGTTCTTTTCCAGTAAAGTTTTTAACTGCATCTTGAACTGCTGGTGTTCTTGTTGAACCACCTACAAGTACAATTTTATCTATTTCATTAAGAGACAAACCTGCATCTGCAAGTGCTTTTTTCATTGGCTCAATTGTAGAGTTAACTAAATCGTGAGTTAATTCATTAAATTTTGCTCTTGTTAAATTCATATCTATATGCTTAGGGCCTGTTGCGTCAGCTGTAATAAATGGTAAGTTAATATTTGTTTGCATAGATGATGATAATTCAATTTTAGCTTTTTCAGCAGCTTCTTTTAATCTTTGAAGTGCCATTTTGTCATTTCTTAAATCTATTCCATTATCTGCTTTAAAAGTATCAGCTATGTGATTCATAACCTTTTGGTCAAAGTCATCTCCACCGAGTTTAGTGTTACCATTAGTAGATTTAACTTCGAATAATCCATCACCAAGTTCTAATATAGATACATCAAATGTACCGCCACCTAAATCATAAACTAATATCTTTTGATTAACATCCATTTTATCTAATCCATAAGCTAATGCTGCAGCTGTTGGTTCATTTATTATTCTCTTAACTTCAAGTCCAGCTATTTTTCCTGCATCCTTAGTTGCTTGTCTTTGGCTATCATTAAAGTAAGCAGGTACAGTTATAACAGCTTCTGTAACTGATTCTCCTAAGTAAGCCTCAGCATCAGCTTTTATTTTCTGCAAAATATACGCTGAAATTTCTTGTGGTGTATGTGATTTTCCATCAATATTTACTTTATGATCAGTACCCATTTCTCTTTTAATTGACATTATTGTTTTATCTGGATTTGTAATTGCTTGTCTTTTAGCCACTTGACCTACTAATCTTTCTCCATTAGCTTGGAATGAAACTACAGATGGTGTAGTTCTTGCACCTTCTGAGTTGGAAATTACTACTGGTTCTCCACCCTCCATTACTGCCACACATGAATTTGTTGTACCTAAATCTATTCCTATAATTTTTCCCATTATTATTTCCTCCTTATATCCTTTTAAATCATTACAGTTATAACTGTTTTGATATTTATTTTTTAAAATGTGTTTTTTAATACGTTTCTTTAATTTGCAACTTTAACCATACTATGTCTCAGTACCTTGTCTTCTTTTTTATACCCCTTTTGGAATACTTCTACGATTTCATTAACTCCATACTGTTCATCTTCAACATGCATTACTGCATTGTGAAGATTTGGGTCAAATTCGCCAACTGATACCAATTCTTCAACTCCTAATTTACTAAAAGCATCATTAAAAAGTTTTACTGTCATTTTCACGCCAGTTCTTAGCTCTTCTCCGCCTCCTTCAACTGAAAGGGCTCTTTCTAAATTGTCCAACACTGGTAGCACTTCTTTTAAAACATCTGCGCAAGCATCTGTGTATATGCCTTGTTTCTCCTTCACTGTCCTTTTTCTAAAATTCTCATATTCAGCAGCTGTCCTTAAGTATTTGTCTTTAAAAGCATCTACCTCATCCAATAATTTTTTGTTTTCTTCTTCTAATTTTTTTCTATTTTTTCTCATATCCTTTTCTTTATCACTTTCTAAAAGTTCTATTGGCTCTTCGCCTTCTAACTTTTCTTCTTTTAAATCTTCATTATCTACTATTTCGGCTTCTACTAAAGTTTCTTCTTCTTCTTTGCCTTCAGTCTCTTCTAAATCGTTTTGATTTTCAGAAGCTTCATCTACTGAAACATCACCACTTGCCATTTCTGAATTTCCTTCTTCTTCTAAAATTTTATCACTATTTGTATTCACTCAGTCATTCCTCCAAATCTTGCTCAAAATAAATCTTTTAATTTAAAATCTTATCTATGATCATTATAAATTTGAGCTATATTATCATTTAATTCTTTGACTACTCCAGTTAATACAGATATAACTTTGCCATAAGGAATTCTTGTTGGGCCTATAACACCAATAGATCCCAGTGGTATTCCTGATACACTATAAACAGCTGTTATAATACTGCATTCACGAGCACACTTAATAAAATTTTCTCCACCAATCTTAATTGTAATATTAGAAGTATTATCATTAGCACCAAGTAAACTATTTATACTTTCTTTATTGTCTACTAGAACTAAAAACTCTCGTGCTTTTGTAATATCGTTATATTCTGGGTAATTAAATATATTTGCAGCCCCTTGAATATAAACTTCTGAAGTTTCAACCCCAGACAAACTATCATACAAAGCTGGAATTATTCCGTCAAAAATCTCTCCATAAAAAACTAAATCACTTTTTAAGTTATTAATTACTTCTAAATTAATTTGCTGAATTGTAAGTTTTCCTAATCTACAATTAAGTATATTAGTAAGTTTTTCTATGGTAGCACTGCTAATTGGTTTGCTGACCTTAATAACATTGTTTTTGATGATACCACTATCTGTAATGATTACAAACAAAATACTTCCAGCGTCCAAACTCATTAATTGAATATATTTTATACAACTCTTCTGAACAGAGGGTGCCTTAACTATAGATGTAAGCTTTGTAAGTAGAGAAAGCATTTGTGTTGCTTGCTTAACAATTTTATCAACCTCATATAGAGCAACATTAATAAGATGATTTTTAATCATATATTCTTCTTCAGTTGATAATTTTGTAAGTTCCATAAGTCTATCAACGTATAATCTATAACCTTTATCTGATGGTTTTCTACCAGATGAGGTATGTAATTGTTCTATATATCCCATCTCTTCAAGGTCTGACATCTCATTTCTTATAGTAGCTGAACTAATACCTAAATCATACTTTTTAGCTATGGTTCTGGACCCCACAGGCTCACCATTATTTATATAATCTGTAATTATAGCCTGAAGAATTTTAATTTTCCTCTCATCCATTTCCATAATACCACCTCTTTTATTAGCACTCACCACCGTTGAGTGCTAACGAGTATATATTTAAAGTATCATTTACTATTGTATTTGTCAATAACCCTCATTTTTCAATATAGCCATTTTATAGTCATTATTTGAATTTATATCCCAAATTCTCTGTTTTCCTTTGATTATCTAGCAGAACTAATTTAAAAATCAAAGTTCACTTTATTTCTAAGCTTTTAATGTATCTTTTCATTTATTTATATAATTTAAATTACAAAATAAATTCTGCCATAATTACATTAGATACTTCGATGCCTTCATATGTTAAAAAGATATTATCGACACTTTGCTTCATGAACCCAGTGTTTACATATTTATCTATCACTCTACCGTAAACACTATTTATATCTTTATGAAACCTTTGGGTAAATTCACTTTTGCTTATTCCTACATTTTTTCTAAGACCCATGAACATAAATTCTTCCATATCATCATTAAAAGAATTTTTTGTTTTTTCAACTATTGCTGTGCCATAAGCATTTATCTTTTCAATATATTTTTCTATATTTTCTTCATTTCTATACCTAAACCCATCACTATATGAATGAGAAGCAGCACCACACCCAATATATTCGTCCATTTCCCAATATACTAAATTGTGTCTACATACCCTGTTATCTTTTGCAAAATTAGAAATTTCATATTGTATATATCCCATGCTTTTTAGATACTCTATTGTTTTTGCATACATTGTTCTCTCTAATTCCTCATCTGGGAGATCCAAATCACCTTTTTCAAATCTTTTATAAAAATCTGTTCCCTCTTCAACAATTAGGCTATAGCAAGATAAATGTTCCGGCTTAAGTTTTATTACATTTTCTAATGTATCTATCCACTGATTAAGTGTTTGACTAGGAAGGCCAAACATTAAATCTACGTTTATATTATCAAAACCAAGTTTTCTAGCTAGGTCAAAGCTTTGTTTGAAATCTTTTATAGTATGGATTCTGCCAAGTTCTTTAAGCAAAGAATCTTGCCAAGCTTGAAGTCCAATACTAAGTCTATTTACTCCCATTTCTTTTAAGAAACTTAATTTTTCACTTGTAAAAGTTCCTGGATTTCCTTCCACGGTAAACTCTAAATCCCCACATACATCTAATCTATCCATACTTTTCTTTAATATTTTCCAGCCAGCCAAAGATAAATAGGTGGGAGTTCCCCCACCTATAAAAATAGTTTTTATTTTTTTATCTTTTATACTATTTATTTCTTTTGCTAAAGCCGTAGCATAATCAATCATACAATCCTCTTTACCAGCAAAGGACGGGAAATCACAATATAAACACTTTTGCTTGCAAAAAGGAATATGTATATATAAAGCTACATTCTTCATATCTTATCCTCACTTATATCTTATCATAACTTAATAATTAATTGGCTTTAAGCCTTAATCTACTTTAAGTATAGCCATAAATGCTTCTTGTGGAACTTCTACACTTCCAACTTGTCTCATTCTCTTTTTACCTTCTTTTTGTTTGGATAATAGTTTTTTCTTTCTTGAAATATCTCCGCCATAACATTTAGCTAAAACATCTTTTCTAAGTGCCTTTACAGTTTCTCTTGCTATTACCTTAGAGTTTATAGATGCTTGTATTGGAATTTCAAACATTTGTCTTGGTATATGTTCTTTTAGTTTTTCAGCCATAACTCTTCCTCTATGTGCGGCTGTCTCCTCGGGAACAATCATGGACAGAGCATCAACTTTTTCTCCTTTAAGTAAAATATCTAATTTTACAAGATTTGCAGTTATATATCCCTTTAATTCATAATCAAAGGATGCATACCCTTTTGTTCTTGATTTTAAAGCATCAAAAAAGTCATATACTATTTCATTTAGTGGCAAGTCATAATTTACAACCACTCTAGTAGTTTCTATATATTTCATATCAATGTATATGCCTCTTTTTTGTTGGCATAACTCCATAACTGATCCCAGATATTCGGATGGCGTTATAATAGATGCTTTAACTATTGGTTCTTCCATATAACTAATTTCTGTAGGCTCTGGAAGATTTGTTGGATTTGTTATTTCTATTAATTCTCCATTAGTTTTCATTACTTTATATATAACTGATGGAGCTGTCGTAATAATATCTAAATTAAATTCTCTTTCTATTCTTTCTTGTATTATTTCCATATGAAGAAGACCTAAGAATCCACATCTAAATCCAAAACCCAAAGCAATGGATGTCTCTGGTTCAAAGCTTAGAGCAGCATCATTTAACTGAAGTCGTTCTAGTGCCTCTTTTAATTCGCCATATCTAGCACCATCTATAGGATAAATACCACTAAATACCATGGGCACCGCTGGTTTATATCCCTTGAGTGGCTCTAAAGCTGGTCTATCAGCCTCCGTTACTGTATCCCCAACACGTGCATCCCTAACATTTTTTATTGATGCAGTTATATATCCAACATCACCAGCACATAGCTCAGGTACAGGAAGATAATTAGGAACAAAGACTCCAACTTCTACTACATCATATATCTTATTAGTATTCATAAGTTTAATCTTTGTTCCTGCTTTAACCTTGCCATCTTTAATTCTAACATAACACACAACGCCTTTATAGCTATCATAACTTGAATCAAAAATTAAAGCTTTAAGTGGAGCTTCTTCATCACCACTAGGAGGAGAAATCTTTTTTACTACAGTTTCTAAAACATCTTCTATATTAAGTCCAGTCTTAGCTGAAATTAAAGGAGCATCCTGGGCCTCAATACCTATTACGTCCTCAATTTCTTTAATTACTTCGCTTGGTCTTGCACTAGGAAGATCTATCTTATTAATAACTGGTGCAATATCAAGGTTGTTGTCTAGGGCTAGGTAACAGTTTGCCAGGGTTTGTGCTTGAATCCCCTGTGATGCATCAACTACAAGCACTGCCCCTTCACAAGCCGCTAAACTTCTTGAAACCTCATAGTTAAAATCTACATGTCCTGGAGTATCTATAAGATTGAATATATATTCTTCTCCATTCTCTCTTTTATAAACGAGCCTTGCTGGCTGAGATTTAATGGTAATACCTCTTTCTCTTTCTAGGTCCATATTATCAAGTACTTGGTCTTCCATTTCTCTTTTAGTTAAAGTACCCGTCTTTTCTAATAATCTGTCCGCAAGAGTAGACTTGCCGTGATCTATATGTGCAACTATGGAAAAGTTTCTTATGTGTTTTTGTCTATTGCTCTGCATTAGTTTTTACCCCCAGTATTCTATATGAACTAAATCATTTGTTTTAAATTTTCTAAATGTACCTTAAGCCACATTGATTTTTATAAATCAAGTTAAATTATATCATAAATATATCTATTATTGCACGTGGATTGTGATTTTGCCTGATACTTTATTTTGCTTTATGTATTATTATATTATTTTTTTGAAAAAACGCCATTAAAAACATCGATACAACTTTCTTTTACATTTATAATTTTTTTTTCTACACCAATACATTTTTCTTTTATGTTGTATACACTTTTATTATTTACATAAAAAACATATCCCTTAGTATCTATTCTAAAATCAACGGGATTTAACTTAAAGTCTATTGTAAACTCAGATTTATCTTTCACAAGTTCTGTTTTATTAATATTAACTTGAATAAATCCATAAATGAATATAATAAAACAAGTAAAAAACATAATAAAATATTTAATTCTATCTTTTTTACCCATAAGAAGTGCCCCCTTAACATTTTCTTAAAGATAACAATTATTAATTATTATCTTCTTATTATTAAGGATGCACTTTTTAAAGTAAATTATTCACTTTTTACCATTTAATTGCTCTGCAATGACTCTTGATAAATACTTACCAGTATTTTTTACTTCTTGGATAGTATTACTATTTGCCCCTACTTCAATTAACACTGCATTATCACTTTTGTCCTGATTATAATAACTCATTCCCCAATCATAAACGTATATTGATTTTGGTCTTATAAGATTTGGGTATAATTTATTTGATATTCCTATCATAGAGTCTATTAATTTCCTCTGCTTTGCATATCTAGGGTTTTTCTGCGTCACTACAAACATGAATTGGGCAACATTTACCCCATTTATTTTAGTGGTTACGGCATTCTTATTTGGTACTTCATCCCTGTGCAAATCTATAACTAATTCGAATTTTTCATATGCTTTTAAATACTTATCTAAAGTAATTCCAGATTTTTTGTAAGCTGCATTATAATCTCCTTTGTCATTCACAGTTTTATCATGAACAACAGCAATTCCATAATTTTTTTCCAGTTCTTCCTTGATGACATCACCCACAGCAGTTACATTTCTAGTACCATCCAAACTGCTATTAGTATTAGATGTATCCTTGTCTGATGTTAAATAAGCTTCTGAGGTATGTGAATGATATATGAGTACCCTGGGCTTGGCTTTATTTAAAGTTGTTTTTAACGCAGGATCATAGATGTCTTTAACTACATTAGATACTTCACCTTGAGCTACAATTTTGCTTATCTGATCATCCACCAATTTAAATGGGTTTAAAATATATGTTTTTAAATTGCTAACATTATTTTCATTTGTTTTAACTTCATTTTTATCCAAATATGAAACTTCTTTTACTATTATTGATATAGGATTTAAAATATCTACTCCTAAGAATGATAATGCTGCAAGTTTCATATTTTGATCACTGTTTGAATACTCATTTTTTGTTTTTGAGGAACTCATTACAGATAATGCATTATTAATAACATTAACATAAAAATAGTTTTTGTAATCTACTCCAGCATCCGCCTTTGCACTTTTGGGTAAAATAATACCTATTAAAAAAATAATGAGTAATGTGAAAATAGTAAAAATTATTCTCACATTACCAATTTTTTTTATATAAAACCCTAAAAAATTCATTTTTTTATATGGAATGTTTTTATTAATATCTTTAAAATTTATACCTTTGTAACTCATTTTATCCCTCCTGCTTAAGCATTTCGAAAAAATAGCTAGTTACTCTCATAGTCTACTTTTTTCGAATACCTTATACCATACATATGAGGGAAAGTTCAAAGTTATTACTAGTTCAAATACTTATTTATATCATCTAAATTTAATGCTGGTTGCAAGGCTATATTGATGCCATTTGCAATGATCTTAGAAACAGAATTTATAACCATATCAATTTCTTTTGGTGTAACTACAAGATTACCAACATACGGATTCAATATCTCAGCTATCATCTTTTGTTTTTCTACTTTATCAATTGACTTTAACATATTGTAAAATTCCTTGCCTTCATTTGCCGATTTTATCATCTCATCAAGTACTAAATCAATGGTATCATTGGCGAGAGTTGCTGCATCAACTACAGTTGGTATACCAATAGCAATAACTGGCACACCCAAGGTTTTTTCACTTATCTCCATCCTCCTATTTCCAATTCCTGCTCCTGGAGAAATTCCTGTGGTGCCTATTTGTATTGTCCTATTAACTCTATCCATTTTTCTGGAGGCTAATGCATCAATGCAAATAACTAAATTTGGTTTGATTCTCTCTACTATTCCTCGAATAATTTCACCAGTTTCCATACCGGTTATTCCTAGAACTCCTGGGGCTATGGCACATACTGGCCTTATACCCTCGTCAATAGAATCTGGGACTAATTGCTTTAAATGCCTTGTCACCATCAATTTTGAAACAACTTTTGGTCCTACAGCATCAGGAGTAACGTTCCAATTACCAAGTCCAACAACTAAAGCCGTCATACTATCCTCTAATTTTATGAGTGGTGTTAGCACCTTTCCCATTACAATACTTACTCTATCCATGGCATCACCATCATAATGAACAAACTCTGGGATATCAATAGTTATATATGTACCTTTTGGTTTTCCCATCCTTTTTTCACCAATATCGCTTACTATTGTTACATTTGTAATTTTAATATCACCCTCACTATATTCATCTACATCAATACCAGGCATCTCACCATTATTCTCTGCTTTGTATATCTCCTTAGCTTCCACAGCTAAATCTGTTGTTACATTTATCATAGTTTCACCTCTACTCTACTTTTAATATTAGCTTTTCCTAATAGTCCTTTCCTATTCTTACAAATTTTTTTTCAAACATTTCTTTTTAAAAATTTACTCCATTAAATTGAGGCTTATATTAAAATTTATATATATACATGAAATTGTACTTGAAGTACTAATATTTTAATGCTATAATATCATTTGAATAATTAAAAAGACTCGAACGTAGTTTTCCCCAAAACTGCTAACCGTTATTAAATTAAAGGGGGGTGAAAATAAATGGCAAATATTCAATCAGCAAAAAAAAGAATTAAAATTACTCAAGTTAAGACACTTAGAAATACAATGATTAAAACTGCTTTAAAAACTAAGGTAAAGAAATTTGAGACAGCTGTCGTTACTGGCAATGTTGAAGAAGCTAAAGTTACATATGCTAGCGTAGTTAAAGCTTTAGATATGGCTGTAACAAAAGGAATAATTCACATCAACAAGGCTGCAAGAAGAAAATCAAGACTCGCAGTAAGATTAAACGCTTTAAGTTTAACTGCATAATAAAAAACCGGTGATTTCGCCGGTTTTTTATTTTTTTAAATTAATTAAATCATTAGAATTAATAGTAGTATTTTATAGTTATAATAGTCATTTATAAAATTACATAACAGTCTTTATCATAAACACTTCAATATCTATCTTATTGTCAGTAGAAGTACTTTTTAAAGTTTTTTCTGTATCAACACATAGTTCAATATTTCTCTTTAGTCTCTTTATTGTAAACTTCATACTTTGTGAAATCATTTTTTCACAAATATACGGATGAATTCTTAATTCATTTGCCAAAATATCTTTTGTTTTGCCATTCTCCATACCTAATTTAAGATTAAATAACAGATTGAATTGTCGTCCTATCATAAATAAGATAAATGGAATCTTCTCGCCTTTATATATAAGTTCATTTAAAATATCTAAAGCTCTCTTAATATTTTTCTGAGATAAATAATCAACTAAATTAAAAATATCATTTTCACTTTTTTGAGGCATCATCGCAAAAATATCTTCTTTAGTAATTTCTCTTCCGTCTGTATATGAAACTAATTTTTCGATTTCATTTAATATGATATCCATATTATTATCTACCTGGTTACAAAATAAAGTAAGTTCTACTTTCCCAATCTTGACATTAGCATCTTCAAACAAACTCCTACACTTTCTTTGAAGAAATTCCCCTCGTAACTTATCAACTTTTATAACACATGCGTTTTTTTCTAATTTTTTTATTTTATTGCTTGGTTTTTCTCTGTCACTTAAAAACGTATAATATATAACTAAAATACAATGTGGCGAGGGATTTTTTAAATAATCATTTAACATAGAGAAATTCTTACTTTTTAAATCACCATTCGTTTTGCTTGTTTTACTATCATCTAAAAATGATGCTCTATAAACAACTACTACCTTTTTGTCACTCATAAATGGCATAGTTTCACATGCATCACTAATAATCTCAAAATCTGTTTTGCTACCATCAAATTTTGAATAATTAAGATCCATGAAATCACTTTTTAATACGTTTTTAGTTATAAATTCAACATGCTCTTTTATTAATTTTTCATCTGCTCCACAAAATATGTAACAATTGTCTAGTTCATGTTTTTTGATTTTTTTCTCAAGTTCAGCAAAGTTAATCAAAGTATTTCCTCCAACCCCTGTGAAAATTTTAAAATTTTGTTTCCTATAATTATATATTTATTTATTATTGTACCTGTTGGCACATATGTTTCATCATTTTTAAGTTTTATAACATTTTTATAAGTTGTAACTGCCTCCGTTTTATTATTAAAAACCTCCATATTTCCATTTTTATTTGTACTTTTCTCAAAACATACTTGAGCTTCTAATTTTTTACCTGTGCTTATTAACCTAATAGTATATTTATCATTTAGCCTCATAGTTGAGTCTCCTGTATAAGCTTGATAAACCTTATCTACTTTTACTGGAACTTTTAAATCCTTCACATTAATGTTACCAGTAGTAACTGCAATTGTAGTTTTTTTATATTGTAATAAAACTATATTGTTTTTATTTATATTTATATAGCTAATTTCTGGAAAGACTTTATAATTTTGAAATGCAAAAACAAAAATAATGCAAAATGGAAGATATTTAAATTGTCCGTATCCCTTTTTAATTCCAAGATAACATAGATACAGTCCAAATACAACTACACTCTCTATATAAGAAAAGTAAATCATTTCCGGTAATAAGTCTCCAAGAACGTTTTGAATAAAATCTATAATCATTAAAACAGTAAATAACCCATAATTTATTAAGTTAAGCAATTGATGAATAGAACTAAACACGAGTCCCATATTTCCTAATACAACAACTACTGTATACAAGGGTAATAACAATAAATTACTAAAAAGGAATCCTAAACTAAAAGTTTTCAAAGCAACAACTGCATAAGGCGTACAAAATATCTGCGAACTCAGGCTTAAACTAAAAGATTCATTTATAATAGATGGTAATTTGTATAATACCTTTTTCATTTTCTTATTATATACTACAATTCCCAGAACGCAAAGAAATGAAAGCATAAATCCTATATCAAGAATAGAAAAGGGTCTAATTATTAAAAGTATAATCGCAGCTAGGCTAAGAGAGGATAGACTATCGTATTTTTTATAAACTTTACTTGATATTTTGAGTATAAATATCATTATAAACGCTCTTATTGTAGATGCTTGCCCCCCTGTAAATATCAGATATACAAAAGAAAAAAATATTGCACTTTTATAGCCAATAATATTTTCTAAAACTTTATATACTATAGACATATGTAGTCCCGATACACTAATAACATGGCTAATTCCTAGTTTTTTAAAATCTTCCTTTTGAGTTTTTTCTATGTACCCAGTGTCACCAAAACATACAGCCATAACTATTGCAGTTTTTTCTTCTCCAAGTACTCCTAAAAATTTATCATATAATCCTTTTCTAAAACTAGCAAGCTTTGATATTAAATCCTCTTTACCAATTTTATAATTTGTAACTGTGTATATCCCAACTGTACCCCGCTCATACACTGCTTCCTTTTTAAAACTACCATTTATCAATACATTTCTTCCCAGCGTTAACGCAGAGATATTGCCTTCCAAATTAATTTTCTTATTACCAATTTTTGCGGAGCAAAAATATGTACTTTTCTCTGTTATTCTTACTTGCAGCTTTTGCTTATTGGGCAAATTAAAGTTGAAATAAGAATAGTAATTTATGAGTCCAATAATAAAAAAACAAACTATTATATAAAAAAATCTTTTATTTATAGTAAAATACATAATAGCCAAAAAAGATCCAGCTATAACTGCACCTAAAATAGAATTATCTATTAAAATCAAACAAGTAAGACATCCCATAAATATTGTTATTGCATAATAAACTAAAGGTCTAGCCATAATAAACCATTCTACTCGAAAATTCATTTGCTAAAAAGAACATATTAATTTGTTCCATCCATTTAAATTTTAACGTTATTTCAAATTTATTTTCAGTATTTTCTTCCCTCCATAGCTTTATTTTATCCAATAAATATTTAAAGTAATCAAGGCATACACTAGTAATTTTTTTATATAAATTCTATTTGTTTGTGAAAAAATATATAATTAAAATGCTTTGTAAAAACAAGTTGAAAAAAACCAAACTATAAGAAACTTTATTTTTCAAAAATTTTTTTTCATTTAAAAGTCTTAAACAAAATATGTTTTGATATAAGGCAAACATAACTAAGATAATATCCTGTAGGTGAATAATAGCAAATTTATCTATCACCGTTAAAATTAAAAAATACATAATACTAATTATAAATGAATTCTTTATTGAAACTCTTTTTATATAATTATAATTTATTTTTTTTAGATTCTGCTTTATATTTCTATTTTGCACTAGAATTGAAATCCCACAACAAGGCACAACAATAAAATTCAAATATAAAATGCCTGAAAAAGTAAATGGCATTTCCGATTTAATAATTAGACTTACTAATATTATAAAAATTTCACTTACCACTGTAGCACTTAAAAATAAAACTAACTCACTTATATAATTAATAATCTTTTTACTATACTGAATTAAATTTATTATTTCGCTGAAATCATTTTCTTGTAAAAATACACTTGAAAGTTTTCTTACTAGATTGCTACACTCATTTCCTACTGAAATTGATATATTTGAATTATTAAGGTATTCCAAATCAGTTAGAGTGTCTCCGACTGATGCTATATAGTACCCCTTATTACTTAAGAAATTAACAATTTCGCTTTTATGTTTAGGTGTGATTTTGGAGAAAATGCTAACACCTTCAATATTTTTTTCAAATTCTTCATTACTCATGTAATCTATTTCTATACCTGATAAAATTTCTTCTTTATTTTGTGTAAGTCCTATGAGTTTCCCAACAGCAAAAGAAGTTAATTTATTACCGCCTTCATCTATAATAGGTTTAATATTAATTTCCTCACAGGTTTTCATAGCTCCATATGAACTTTCTTTTATGGGATTTTCAAATCCCATTAGTCCTACAAAAACCAAATTGCTTTCAATATTTTCATCAATACTAGGCTCATAATTGAAATTTCTATATGCGAGTCCTATGACATAATAAGCTCTATTAGACATATCTATATGAACGTTAATAATGTCCTCCATATCTGTAACTTTAATTTCTTTTTCTACGCCATTAATTAAAATATGGGTACATTTATTTAGCAAACTATCAAGAATTCCTAATACATTTGCTCTATATCTATCTTCAATCTTTATTACAACTGTTTTAATCCTCTTATCAGAATTATAAGGTATGTCAAAAATTTTATCTTGTTTACTCTCTAGTTCATTCTTTTTTATTTGTTTGTCTTTAAAAAATTCAATAATTGCATATTCAGCTAAAACCTCAACCGAATTAAAATCTCCAATACGTGGTGTGTCTTCATTGCATAATATAACAACATCATTGCAAACTAATGCTATACTCATTGTTCTTTCTATAGTATCATCCATTTCAAAACCCTTGCTTAACACATCACTAAGTGTGTTATCACAATAAACTTCTCTAAAAATAAATTTATTCTCTGAAATAGCACCAATTTTTTTCGTGAATATTGTGGATATATTTGTAAGGTCGTACATAGTAGAAATATTCTTTATGTATATATTCTTTTGTTTAAAGATAGAAAATATAATGTAAAAATACAAAAATAATATCATAACAAAGATTGGCAAATTAAACGTTATTAAAATATATATAAGTGCATTTATACTCTCATGAATTGAAAATTTCTTGTATATACTAAAAACTAAAGTAATAATTCCAGCTGTTATAGTAACTAGAGACATCCTATTTGCAATTTTCTTCAATTTTCTACTAAATACCCTGTTATCGTCTTTATGAATAAGCAACACTTTTATAATTTCTCCAATTTGTGTATTCATGCCCGTGGCAATAACTATACCCAATCCAGACCCTTCAGTGACAACAGAAGATTTAAAAACAATATTTTTAATTTCAGAAAGATTTATAACTTCTCCCTCTAACTTCATAGAGTACTTTTCAACTTCATAGTTTTCACCTGTTACCGCAACTTCTCGAACCTTAAGATCTTCACATTCTAATATCCTAATGTCTGCGGTCACATAATTCCCTTTCTCTAAAAAAACAATATCTCCCACTACCATTTGTTCACAACTTACTTTGCATATCTTCCCAGAGCGTTTTAAATAAGAAAAAGGTGTGTTTAAATTGTCAATTCCCCTTATATTCTTTACTTCTTTATAGTCTACATTTATTAGGAGTATTACACTAATTATCATTATAAAAGTTATGAAATATGCCAGATTAAATAGGCTGCTATAAAACAACATAACTATATAAGCTAGATATATAACAATCCATAATTGTTTCATTTCAGTAATCGTCAAAGTTAAAAGGCTATCAATTTTAGGCTTCAAAATGATATTTTCACCATAAGTTTCTCTCATATATTTAATTTTTTCTTCAGTTAACCCCAGTTTAATATCAGAATCCAACATCTGAACTACCTTTGTCATTGTTACCGCATACCACTTTTTCATTTTGCTCAACCTATCCTTTTGAGTTTTTTATTCATTATAATCTTCGTATAATAAATAGGAGACTTTAGCATAAACAGCCAAAGTCTCCTTAATTCTAAATGCTAATTTAACTATTATGCTAACATTAAAAATTTAGTTAACAATCTTAGAAAAAAAACAAATATCATGGTTTTATCTACATTTTTTCTTTCTACAATTTATAATAAAAGTATTGCAACAGCAATCATTGTTATTGCGATTATTGTTACAACCATTATTGCCATCAAATAGTAATAGTAATAATATCCACCAACAACCCATACATATTCCCCCCTCTCTAGGGCAAATAATCTAGACTTAAAGTCATTTTCATTAAGTTTCTCACATTGATGCTTCTTTTGTTGATATATAATATTATTATTGTATCAAAAAGGTTCCGTAAAAGAATAATAGGCAAAAAAAATAACAGAATTTTTCATCTATTATTTAATAATTAACATTACTTAATAAGTCCATTATTTTTAGACTCTCCCATTTCGATTTCGCCATCAGAATAAATGTAGATTCCCTGTCCTTCTCTTTCATCGTTTTGCCACTGACCTATATACTTTTCTCCTCCAGACCAAGTATGGATTCCTAAACCTTGTCTAAGTCCATCCTTTAAGTCTCCTACATATGTATCACCATTTGGCCACGTGCAAATACCTTGACCAGATTTTTCACCATTTTCCCAAACTCCTATATATTTTTCACCATCCGGCCAAGTATATATACCATATCCATGTTTTTCGTCGTTCTTCCACTCCCCAATATATTTTTCTCCACCGGAAAAAATAAGGGTCCCTTGCCCATTCATTTGATCACTCGCCCATTGACCTACATATTTACTTCCGTCGCTATAAATAAAAGTCCCTTGGCCGTGTTTCTTGCCGTTAACCCTTTCTCCTTCATAGTTCCCCCCATGAATATGTTTTGTTTTAGCTATTATCATGTTGTTTTTGTTTATTTTAATTTTATTTAAATTGGTTTTATCCAAATTGATCTTACTTAATTTTAAATCTTTCAAATTCAAATCACTCCTTTTATATATACATTTTCATTTTTTTAAAATTGTTTATATTTTATATAATATATCATTTTTTTAAAAATTATACAATATTTTTTTGCAAAATAAAAACCTATAGGGATAAATCCCTATAGGTAATTTTTTTAAATAATATTATCTTTGAAATCCTCTGTTGTTCTGTTGTTTTTTAGCTCTTCTACAATCAGGACATCTTTGTGGTTCATTTTCAAATCCTTTTTCTTTATAGAATTCTTGCTCACCCTCAGTGAATACAAATTCTTGTGAACAATCTTTACATACAATAGTCTTATCAGCCATTTAAACATTTCTCCTTTTTATTTATATTAAGATTTAAGATCTGATTTACTTTATATGCCTAAAAAGGTAATGTTTTAATCATATCAAATCTTGTTGTTGTTGATTTTACAATCCCAACTCATTTAGAATAACATACATATTAATAACTTGCAATACTTTTCTTTAAAATTTTACTAAATATTTATTGTTTACAACTTCGGGCTATTGCTAAATTAATGGTTCCTTTAACAAGATCAATGGCTTGTAGTTTACTATTTCCTTTGTGTTTTATTTGTTCTTCTTCTTTTCTTGCAATTGCTTTATATGGATATTCTTTCTCATCATTTTCCAAAACTTCTATTTGATAACCTCTATATTCTTCCATACTCCACCTCTTATTATTTATTTAAATGTTGTTCATAATTATATATCTTTAATATATTATTTAAAACTAAACACTGATTTTTTTCAAATTCAATTTCATTTAATTTAAACCTTTACATAGCTTTATCGTTTTGAATATCAACTTTAAATCTAGTTGTAATTTTACTTTTTGTTATCCTCCTCTTCTAAAATCATTATATCACATTTATAATAATTTGAATATTCTTTTAATAAAATATTAATCTTCTTTTCTGTGTTTCTTTTTTACTACTTTTAATCTAAAAAAGTCCTCTCTTTCTTTTTCTTCCAAAACTTCGCTAACGAATTTAACTATTTCCTCAAATTTAGGAATCTGTATATTTTGAAGTGCATTTGCTCTCTTTTGAGTTTTTTTTACTTCCATTGCTAATCTATAAATAGCATTTTCTACCTCTGCTAGCTCGTAGGTTAAATATTTTACATTATTAAACTCTTCCATAACCTCGTCAATAGTAGCACTGCTTCTAAAAAATCCATATTTAGTTTCTATTTCTTTTCTATTAAAAATAATTTTGGGCACTTCTACCCCCATTACACTTTTAAATAAAATGTCATAGTCGTTAGTTTCGCCAACCGACATTGCTACGTCTTGTACATTTGTAATACCTGAGTTTATATTTGCCAATTCTAGTGCCTTATACGCCCTTGAAAAAGTTATATTTATCTCATTTTGAAGAACGCGAGCCTTAGCTACATATGACATCATTTCTCTTATAAGTACATTTCTTTTTTTATCTAACAGTTCAAAACCTTTTTTAGAAAAGTCTAAGGAGTTTTTAGCATTCATTAAAGTAGATTTAGTTGGAGCGAAAGTTTCCATATTACTTCACCACTATTTTATAATATTTTTCTAAAATCTTAGGCGATACTCTATCCAGCTCATTCTTAGGTAATATGCTAAGAATTTCCCAAGCTAAATCTAAAGTCTCTGCCATATCTCTATTTTCATCATAATCCTGTTTTAAAAATTTTTCTTCAAAATCCCTACCAAAGTTCATATATATCTTATCTATATCTGATAACTCATCTTCTCCTATAACTTGAGCTAGCGCTATTACATCCTGCACCCTTGAATAAGCCGCAAATATTTGATTTGAAACATCTCCATGATCTTCCCTTGTAAACCCTTCTCCAATCCCATCTTTCATGAGCCTTGAAAGCGATGGAAGTATGTTAACAGGTGGATATATATCTCTTTGTTGAATTCCTCTACTTAAAACAATTTGCCCCTCGGTTATAAACCCTGTAAGATCTGGTACTGGATGTGTTATATCATCATTAGGCATAGTTAATATAGGTATCTGTGTTATACTACCTTTTTTCCCTTTCATCATACCTGCCCTCTCATATAAAGATGCTAAATCCGAATATAAATATCCTGGATAACCCTTTCTACTTGGTACTTCTTCTTTTAATGATGAAAGTTCTCGAAGCGCTTCACAATAATTAGTCATGTCGGTGAGTATTACAAGTACATGCATATCTTCTTCGAAAGCTAAGTATTCAGCAGCAGTTAAAGCACATCTTGGAGTTATTATTCTCTCAACTATAGGATCATCTGCTAAATTTGTAAACATAACTACCTTTTCAAGCACTCCCGCTTGTTCAAAACTTTTCTTAAAGAAATTAGCATCATCATACTTTATACCCATAGCTCCAAATACTATACAAAATTCTTCATTGACCTCACTAGAGATTTTTGCTTGGTGTACGATTTGCGCTGCTAGTTCATTATGAGCCATACCATTTCCAGAAAATATAGGAAGTTTTTGACCTCTTATTAATGTAGCAAGGCAGTCTATAGATGATATTCCCGTTTGAATATAATCTCTAGGGTATTTCCTAGCAACAGGATTTATAGGTCTACCATTTACATCATATTTCTTAGATGAATAAACTTCTCCCCCATTATCTCTTGGATCACCCATTCCATTAAATTCTCTTCCTAATATATCCTTTGTAAGAGCTATTTTAAAGGATTCTCCTCTAAAATGCACTGAAGTATTCTCAACAGACATCCCGGTTGTTGTTTCAAAAACCTGCACTATAGCCTTATCTTTATAAATCTGAACAACCTTTCCTTTTTTTCTATGTTTTTCATCAACCAATATATCAACAATTTCGTCATAGGCTACATCTTCCACACCCGAGATAATAATTAAAGGTCCTTGAACTTTATTTAACATTAAATATTCTTTTTTCATATTACCCTCCCCTCTTGTACAAGCAAGGTAGATAATTATTATTATCTACCTTGCTTGTATTTTCCTATAAGTTCTTCAAAATAACTTATTAATTCTTTTTCTAAACCATCTATTATGGAAAGATCATCATTTGGTACATTATATTTCATTTTATAAAGCTTTTCCATTAACTCTTTATTTTTTATAACAGAAATTGGTATTCCAATTTTAACAGCTTTGCATGCATTATCATAAAAGCATTCTATAACTTTAAGCATCTTATATTGTTTAGCGAGTGGTGCATAAGTATCTACCTCGTTATAGGCATTTTGTTGGAGGAACGCAATTTTAAGGCACTTTGCTACCTCTATAATTAGTCTTTGTGCGTCTGGAAGCACATCCTCACCCACCAACTTAACTATCTCTAGAAGTTTGTTTTCTTCATATAAAAGCTTAAGCATTTTTGCCCTTAAATCCATTATACCCTCAGCTACGTTTTCCTCATACCAGTCCTTTAAAAGTGATAAATACCCACTATAACTTTCTAACCAATTTATTGCTGGGTAATGCCTTGCATAAGCCAATTTTTTATCAAGTCCTAAAAAAACTGAAACGAATCTTTTAGTATTTTGAGTAACAGGTTCTGAAAAATCTCCCCCAGCAGGTGATACAGCTCCAATTACAGTAACCGAGCCTTCTGTATTATTTAAATTTTCTACATAACCAGCTCTTTCATAGAACTCTGCAATCCTAGATGGAAGATATGCCGGGTATCCCTCTTCAGCAGGCATCTCTTCAAGCCTACCAGAGATTTCACGTAGAGCTTCTGCCCATCTTGATGTGGAGTCTGCCATTATAGCAACATGGTATCCCATATCCCTGAAATATTCTGCTATTGTAATACCAGTATAAATACTTGCTTCCCTTGCCGCTACGGGCATATTAGAGGTGTTTGCTATAAGCACAGTCCTATTCATAAGTGGTAAATTAGTCCTAGGATCTATAAGTTTTGGGAATTCTTCTAGAACTTCTGTCATTTCATTTCCTCTTTCTCCACAACCTATGTACACTATAATATCTGCATCTGACCACTTTGCAAGCTGATGTTGGGTTATTGTCTTTCCAGTTCCAAATCCTCCGGGAATAGCGCAAGTTCCTCCTTTAGCTAAAGGGAAAAATATATCTATTATTCTTTGCCCAGTGATAAGAGGTTTAAATATAGTTTTTTTATCTTTTACTGGTCTTGGATTTCTGCAAGGCCAATATTGGTAAAGTTTAAGTTCATATTTCTCATCACCTTGATTTAATTCAACTACTGTGGCTTCTATATTGTATTTTCCATTTTTGCATGCCCAAGTTACAGTTCCCATCACTCCGGGTGGAACCATTATCTTATGAATAATTGATTGAGTTTCTTGAACTGTTGCATATATATACCCTTGTTTTAATTCATCACCTGGTTTTACAATAATTTCCACATTCCAGAGCTTTTCTTCATCAAGAGAAATTAGCCCTATACCCTCTGGTAAAAATCCATAAGATATTTCATTTATTTTTTCTAGTGGCCTCTCAATTCCATCGAAAATATTTCCAAGTATTCCTGGCCCTAATTTAAGTGAAAGAGGACTTCCAGTAGAGATTACGCTCTCACCTATTTTAAGACCACTGGTTTCTTCATACACCTGAATAGTTGCGTAATCTTCTTCCAGTATTATAATTTCACCGATAAGTTTTTTAAACCCTACCATAACCATTTCTCTCATTTTAAAGCCTCGCATGTGCTCGGCTTTTATAACTGGACCATTCACCCCGATTATATTTCCTTCCATATTTCCCTCCCCCAAGCACTCCATAAGTCATATAGAATTTCTATCTCTTTAAGATAACATTTCCATAACTCTGATACCAATTATTTCTTTGCTTTCTTGCAAAACGGATTTTATACTATTATCTATTCTAAACTTGCCTTCAAAATCTTTAAGTATAAGACCCCCTATAAAGTCATCTTCAGAAATATTTATTTCAACATTAAGGCCCTTATACTCCTTAATTATAACCTCAATTTCACTCTTAAATTTTTCATAATCTCCTTTTAATAATATAATATAGTAGTGTCCATTATCTATTGTCATCAAAGTCTTTTTTAAAGAATTTATGAAATATAATTTATATTCCTCTGAAAGCACAAATTCTACAAGTCTTTCGGATACATCTTTTATAGTTTCTTTAATTAGTTTATTTTTAAGAGACAACACTTCTCTTTGCTTATTAAGATTTTCTTTTGCTACAATTGCATTTGCCTTAATATTAGACTTTTTTGTAACTTCACTTCGAAGTTTGTTTTTAATCTTTTCTATTTTATCTTTTTCATAATTTATTTTTTTCTGAGATTCTTCATTGAAGGCCGATAATCTTTCTTTTTTTTCTTCATTTAACTTGTCATATATTATCTTAGAAAACAAACTTATCTTGTCTTCAATGGTAGTCATAACTAGCCTCCCACAAATTTTTATTAGTCACATATGCTTATTATATTTTAATACCTATAGCCTCTTTAACGTATCTTAATATAGAATCACTACCCTTGCGAAATCCATGCCTGTCTGGAATTTCTACCAAAAGAGGTCTCTCCTTCGATAATTTTATAATGTTTACCTCGCCAGGTATTAAAAGACCAATCTTCTCTGTTATTATTATTATTCCTATTCCCTGATCTTTTTTTAATTCTTTAATCTTTTCCATTATTTCTTCTTTTTTATGAAGTACAATGCCTTCTATTCCCGCCATTTGCATACCTACAGCTGTATCCAAATTATCACTTATTAAATAACTCCTCATAAACCTCTATCCTATAATTTTGAAAGTATCATTATGGATATAATAAGTCCATATATAGCTATACCTTCTCCAAGACCAACAAATATAAGAGTTTTTCCTAAAATCTTAGGATCTTCAGATACTGCACCTAAAGCAGATGATCCAACTGCACCTACTGCATAACCTGCGCCAATAGTTGCAAGTCCTGTCGAAAGACCAGCTGCTAAATAACCAAGGCCAGCAGCTGGGTTCACTGCAACTGTTCCCGCCGCACGGGCTACACTTGGAATATTCATTATTAGTGCACCCATAATAACTGGGATAAATACACCTAGATTAATTTTTATCGCTTTTTTTGTCCTTTGTTTCCCTAAAACATCTATTTTACTTTGGGCTACAACTCCATAAGTAATTGTAACTATAACAACACAAAATGTTAACATTAATAATACAGTCATAATTGATATTCCTCCTTTTTCTATGTTTTTTAATTTTCTTATTGTAGCTTGTCCTTTCTTTGGTAAATAAGGATTTTAATTGTTATATACATATATATATTACTTGCATTTAACCTGCACAGGTTCAAAAGCGACCCCACTACCTTCATAATACTTACTAAATAATTCATAATACTCAAGTCTTAACCCTTGTATAAACACAATCATTCCCTCAAGACATATAATTATTATATTTCCAAGTATTAGTATCAGCACAGATGCAAATCCACTTTTAGTCATAGACGCCATAGATGAAAATGCAACAAATAAACCAACGTGATTTAAGGCAAAGGCACCTACTCTTATAAATGAGAGTGTATTAGAAAACATAGACAATAATGTTTCCACTACCTCAAAACCTGATTTTATAAAATAATCCTTGACTCCTGCTTCAAATAATACATTTTTACCTAATAAGATATTTGTTAAGGGTTGTTTTAGTAATATCAATAGTAAAAAGAAAATAAAATATATTATCCAAACAGTTCTAGGTAATAGTGGATTTTTATAAACTGTAGACAATATCAAAGTTAATGCTCCGATATAAAACATAAAACCTGCTACCCCTTCTTTTCCAAAAAGTCCACGTTCCATGTCTTTTTTCCTTAAACTATTGGTAATTCCTAGTATAAAACCTAAAAGTAAGAAACAACACCCAAATATTATAGCGGCAATTAGTATCTCATTAATATGTTCCATTGGTCTAATTAGCAATGCATTAATTACGACTTCAGATCCAAATACACTTCCATATAAAAATCCAAAAAATATAGAACTTACCCCAAGCCTTTCAAAAACACCTCCTAAATTAACTCTGCAATATTTATTTTTTAGTAAAAAACCTGCCAAAAGCAATACCAATCCTTGCCCCACATCTCCAAACATGGCACCAAACATTAGTGTATAAGTTATTGCCAAAAACATAGTGGGGTCGATTTCACCATAGCTAGGAACTCCATACATTAAAACCATACTCTCAAAAGGTTTGAACAATTCATTGTTTACAAGTTTTGTTGGAGGAATTACAGCTTTATTAGTTCTCTCATTTGGATGTTTTTCAATGACCAATATTCTATCATCAAACTTCATTAATAACTTATTCAAGTTCACCATAAAACTTTTAGGTACCCATCCGGCTAGATAAAAAAATTCATTTGTGCAAGCTGCATTATTTTTAATTTCTAAAGATTTTTTCTCTAGTTCATAACTGCTTTGTAAATCTTTTATTGTTTTAAAGTTTTCACTTAGAAAAATATTTAGTTCAATTTGAATTTTCCATATAGATTGTTGCAGCTCCTTTATCTCTGAGCTAACAACCACTGCCACATCCTTTGGTAAACCTATGTAATGATTAGGCACTTCAATTTTTTCACAATTCGCGGATTTAAAAATTCTTTCCGCTTCTTTTAGCAAAAGTATTGGTGTAAATGATATAAATATAACAAATTCTTTTTCTGTGCATACAGTTTCAATTACTGATGGTATATTTTCATAATTAGCTTTTAACTTAAGCATGTTCTGATCTCGAACTTTATATAAATCCATTTGAAAATTTTTCATATTAGTAATCTCTTCTAAAGGTAGAGATACATTTTTTAAAAATTTTAAAGCCACATAAGTATTTTTAAGTTGTTGCTCCTTTTGCTCTAAATCATCATTTTTCTTATTTAAAACCATATATTTTTCATAAACTTCTGATAGTTTTTGTTCTGAAACGCCAAAATCAAAAGTCATCTCTTTAACGTATTCAATCTTTATATTAGCATTTTTTTGAGCCTCAGCGAGTTTTTCAATTTGTTTTAAACTTGAATTATAATCTTTATCATTTAAGTATGGTCTAATATAATTCACATCCAGCAAAACCTCTAAATTGTCAGAGGAAGTTTTAAGTACAAAATCTGAAGAGTTTATTTCTTGCAAAGCACTCACTGGCTGAATACATCCATCCAGTGCTAACATTTTAGTTAATTTATCAAAATCAGACATTACACCTACTAAATTAACCATATGCATTTTTTCTATAGACACAAAATCACCTCCTGAGATTAATAGGTAAATGATAATTTAAATTGTAGGATACACCTGCTACATATCTTACTTACTACCAATGGAATACCTTTTTTGCTCTATTATAGATATAATATCTTTTATTTCTATACTATAAAATATAAGATAACTCATAACCATACTAATGTTAGTTTTATTCTCTTTTAGAATTTTTTTAAAATACTTTTTTTGAAATTCTCGTTCCCGTTTTTCAATAGTACCTGGATCATCCTTTTCATAAATAAAAGCATATGGTGTTTTTCCTATTAGATCATGAAAATTAGCTATATCATTTACGTAACAAAGCTTTCTAAGAGTTTCCTTTGAAAGCTTATAGCCATTATATATAGTATAGTTAAACAGTTCTTCAGAAGGAATATTGTAAAAAGTCTTCCCCCTATATATCCAACCTAAATTTAAAAGGTCTGCTTCCATGCCAATTATACGGTACCCCACCTCTTTATTTTCTTTGTCTAAATGATTAAGTTGACGTCGTACAAACATAAAATAGACAAAATCAAGTTCTGTTTCAATTCTGAATAAACCTTTATCACTGGTATCTTTGGCTAAATTTTTAAGACTCGTATAATATATACTACCTTTTAGTCCGTCTATTATCTCTTCTACATTCTTTAAAGCTAATAAATAATCATAATCTATAGTGTTTAAATGACTTTTCGCAATTAATCTGTTTTCTATCTCGCCGCAACCTAGGCCCAAATATTTTCCTCTAATAATTACTTTTAAATCTTCTATTTCCCATTTTACAAACAAAGCTTTAATTAGTTTCCTATATTCACCGTTAAAATAATTTATAAATTTACTATAAATGCTTATATAATGCCTTCGCATTATGATTTCTAAATCACACCTATGTATTTCCTCTAATTTGTTTGGCCTTAAAAGTTCACTATAACTCGTTTCCTCTTTTAACGCTCTAACAGTGCTTTTAAAGTCTTTACACTTTAGTAATTCCAAATACTGATCTTCACTTATCATCATCCCAATCATTGCTTTAACTTTAGAATTTATAGCACTAAACTTAACAACGCTCCCCATGTATTTACACTCCTATAATGGATTTATTATTTTATTAAATACGTCCCCAACTATCTTAGATTTATTGCTTTGATATTTAGTATTAATATTATTTAATTCTTCTTCTTTTTCTTTTTTTATATTTTTAGCTTTATTCTCTGCCTCACTTATTTTTTCTTTCCCTATGTCATTCTTAATATTTTGGGATTCTTCTTGGAATATAAACATCATTTCCTTTATTTTATTATCAAGCTCATTTTGTTTTGTCTCCAGCAGTTCATCAATGCTATTCCTATAACTTTGTGTTTCTTTATCTATACTCATTATTTTGTTAATTACAAATTTCAAAGCAGCACCCCCATTACCTTATCAAAAAATTCTTTTGTTTTTTTACTTAAAAAGGATAATATGTATTATTCTATTATAATATCATTAGAGCATAATGTCGAAAGCGATTTTCGACATTATATTTTTGACTTTATAAACAAATATATTAATAAATAAATATACCTTATTCATGTGGTATAATCATATATTATGGAGTAATAAATTAATGAAGGAGGATACTTATGAAAGATAACATAAAAGAAATTGAAGATAGTATATTAAACTATCTTTATGAAAATAGAACATCATCCCCACAAAGTATTGCAAAGATAAAGCTTGGGATTAACTTAGGAAATGGTAAAGGGGACATTAGAGTATTAAAATCTTCTCTTGAATCTTTAATGAAAAAGAAGTTTATAACTAGGCAAGCCGTCAGAGGAAATTATAAGATTGAAATTAGTGGAATAGAGTTTACTGAAACTGAAACTGAATAAGAAAAAGCCTCAATTGTGTTGAGTCCCTTCCCAAATTACATATTTTGTGTTATAATGTTTGTATAGAGGTGATTCATTATTAATGTCAATGTCAATACAAAACAATTAGAAATACTACCCATTAAAAAATTTTCTACTAAACTTAGCTCTAATAAAGATTCAGTTTCCGATCATAATTTAATATATAATTCTTTTGAAGAATATCTTAATAATTATAATTCAAATTCTAATTAATATTCAGGATGTAAGCTTTTGCCTACATCCTCTTTTTTTCTTCTTATCTATTTTACACCAAAAGGTAAATTTCTTTATAAATTACATAATTTATGTTACAATATAGTTGAGGTGATTTACTATCAATGTAAAAATAATAGAAGAAATACCTGCTACGGAATTAGATAATATACTTAGCCTTAATGAGGATGGAGATTTAATCTCCGCAAATAGACTGATATATGATTCAATTGAAGATTATCTTAATAATTATAATGTTAATCAAAAATAAAATGTTAACGTTTACTTGTACCCTTTTTGATTTTTTATTATGTTTTTTATAGTATTAGTATCAAATGTTACTGCATGTTATTATTTATAGTATTATAATGTGTACTATAGTAATAAAATTTATATTAAAAAGGGTGGTATACCATGGAACCTAGAATGCTTTTAGAAAAGAAAGGAAAAGATGAAATATTAAATATGTTTAGTTGGATAAAAAAATCAAAAAAGGTTTCTGACTTATCTAGTTTTACACATAATAGGCACTGTAGTAATTACTCTACTCATGGCTGTTTAAGTTGCGATAAATGCTGGGGAGATAAAAATAAGACACAAAAATAAAATATTAAACTTGTATGTATATCAAATTATAACGTAAGATATTCTTCCTTCATATCTCACGTTATAATATTACTATATGGATAAATTATAGATTAAATTTATCCGCCAAAATAAAAAGCGGCTCAGATAACATAAAAATATGTATCTAAGCCGCAATATGTCTATTTAATTGGCGGGAATATGTGTGAATTGAACACACCCATCGTGGTATTAGCACGACAACACAGTTTTGAAGACTATTTAAAGGATCATCTTTAACAAATAATATTATAATATTATTTTCACTTTTGGCCATAGATTCTAAAAACAATCATCTCCCATATTTTCAACACAAAGTTAGTTATATAATCAAAATACTTAGGGAATTTTTGTATTGCTTTATATGTTGCATAAGCTACTATTGCTCCACCAACAACATCCAAAGGATAATGAAGTCCAACATATACTCTGGCGAAACATAATAATAATGACATACCTATCATAATTCTTCCGAAATATTTATTTACAACTAGTATTGGTAAGGCAAGTGCAAAGGAAAAAGTCGCATGGTCACTAGGGAATGATGGATCAACAGAAGGGCTTACCAACAAGTGAGCTACATGTAATGTATAAGGTCTTGGTCTAAAATATACAAACGCGATTATATGATTTATTCCCAAAGCAATTAACATAGCCAACATAGCCAATATAGCTGCTTTTCTGTTTGCCGTAACCTTTTCTTTAGTGTCTTTCTTAAACCAAAGCAATAATAATATAATTGCAAACAAGTATTGAAAATTTTGTGCAATAAAGACCATCGTCTTATCAAGTACAACAACCCTTCCAGCCAACCCGTTTATTAACGAGTATATAGTATAATCCATAATTTTATAATCCTCCTAGACCGTTTATTTAGTACCATTTAAATTACAATTGTCTGTGTCGTACTAATTTTTTATAAAATTCTCAACAGCCTCAATTTCACCACTTAATGTATAATTACCATATTTTATTACTTATTAATCTTCATATGATATTCATATTATAATGTTAGATTTAATCTATGTAACTAGATAAAATATTTCTTTAATTTACCGTCAAAAATCTATTTAACATAAGAATACTTATGATCTTCAAAATCATTAAAAAAGTGCATAAAATATCCTGCACTTTAAAAACTTATCTGTGAATATGAAAATTGCTAAGGAGGGAATAAGTTGAAATCATTTACTAAATGGGATAAAATCATACTAGGTAGCCTTTTATTTATTTGCATAATATCAACTCTTTATATATACGCAATAGAAAATACTAGTAACAATAACGAAAAAGTTATTATCCAGGTGCAAGGACAAATAATAAAAAAAATACCATTAAATAAATATGAAAAGAGCAAGACATATAAATTTGTTTTTAATGGCAATAACGGTTATTTAGAAATAAAAAATGGAGCTGTAAGAATGCTTGAAATGGATAGAAAAATTTGTCCTAAAAAAGTTTGTTCTCTTACTGGTTGGGTCAATAAGAAATATCAAGTTATAGTGTGTTTACCAAATAAAATTATAGTTAGTATTGAATCTGCAAAAGACGAGACACTAGACTCAATAATAGGATAGTTTAATTAATATTTCAAAATTATCTTTCAGATATATCCTTAGAAACTTTTTCTATTTCTGAACCACAACAACTTTTTTTGCTGTTATTTTCATTATGCTTAGAATGATCAGAATGGCCTCCGCAACATCCTAACCCTAATTTAGACATTACAAACATTATCCCCATAAATATTAGTATTGATACTAATGTTCCCATATTTATCTCTCCTTATTGTTTTTGTTATAACTTATTATAAAAAATACTTATAAAGGTATTATGTAGAAATATGCGTCACGCTTTATTATTGAAATTGAACATATTTTAAGTAAAACAATATAATATAATATAATTAATTATTGAAAGGAGATATTTATGTGTTCGACCTTCCTTATTACAGACCTGCTATAGATACTGTTAATACAACACGAATATTAGGTGATACTCCACTTACATTTAATAGTTATGTTACGAAGGTAATATATCCAAGTCCTAAAGTAAAATGGAGTCCTAATGCAATTATACTTGTGCCTTTGACTTCCTTTCATTATGGGTTACTCGCATCACCATTAATACATTTCCCGATAAATGCACCTCTAGTCTTCACAAATGCAAATTATCTTTCACCAGAAACCTTTAATGAAATTATCAGACTATCCCCAACTGGTAAAAATGTACCTGCAAAGATACTTATAGTTGGCCCAATAGCTCCAATTATAGAATTGCAATTATTAAATGCAGGGTTGTCTACTATAAGAATTACAGGAAGTAACCCTATTCAAGCGGCAAGTGAAGCAATGGAATTCAGATATAAAATGGCACCAGAATCTATGGAAGGTAATGAGAATATAATGATAGTCTCTTCTGATGATTATTCCGAAAGTATACCTGTGGCATATTATTCTGCACATATGGGAGTACCTATACTGTTTACTTATAAAGATAAATTACCAGAGATTACAAAACAACAGTTAATCAAGTATAATTACAAAAATATGTTTATTATTGGAAGTGAACAAACAATTTCAGATAATGTTTTTAATGAAATACAAAGCATTGCAAAATCAAAAGTAGATAGAATTGGTGGAAGCACATGTTATGATGTTGCTGTAAACTTTTCAAAATATTATTCACAAGAAAGCATGTTCGGTTGGAACATAAATACTAAAGAAGGATGGGCATTTTGTTTTGGAACTCCAAATAACTGGGCTTATAATTTAGCAGCCTGTACCTTTGCACACCTTGGTAAACATTCTCCACTTTTATATATTGATCCCATTGCAATACCTAAAGCAACAAGTGAGTATGTACTTTCCGTAAAACCCCTAGAAAAGCATCCACCTAAACCTGGATTTATGCATGGATTTATTCTTGGAGGTTTTCATCAAATTTCTACTAATATGCAGATTGAACTTGAAGAGGCTTTAAATATATAAATTTTTTCAGCACTTAAGGTTAAGTAATGTTTTTTCAATAAATAAAAGGTCATGCCAGAAGATAAGCCTCACTACTCTTTTGTCATGACCAGTATTTTATAATGATTTAAGGTTTAATAGTATATTTTTCCTTTGATTATATTCACCTTCATTTATTTCTCCACGAGCAAATCTTTCATTGTTACATTTAAAAACGATAGTTCAAAAATAGTTGAGGATATTGAAAGTGATCTTATTTTATATCTTAAATTTCTGTATTAAGGTATTATAAAAAGTAATTTTATTTTAAAAAAATATTTCCAATGATTTCGCCTCACAATAATGTAAATAATACCATTTTTTTATGTAGAATATATGTAGATATCTCACATTTTTTTTACAATTATTTTGTCTTTCTAATACTTTGTTACAATATTTTTATATGCTATAATAAGTCCGCTATAACATTTTGAGATTGAAGGTGTGTTTATGAAAAAATTATCATTATTAAGATATTTTACTTTCTATAGTTTAATAGCATTTCTATTTACTGGTGTCTCCCTTATATTATTTATTAATAGTCATATGATAAATGATCAAATCGATACAATTGAGCAGTTGGCTCATCTAACATTATATTCTACGATTGAGCCCGAGCTTTCTCCAAAAGATTATAAGACATCTTTATCAAAAGAAAAATTTGATGTTTTAGATATGAAGCTTAATTACATTACTAAAAATGAAAATATATTAGGCGTGAAAATATGGAATACTAGGAATTCATTCATTTATTTAAAGAACAACACCATTATAGAAACAAAAGTAAATAACAAATCTAACCTTGATGAGGCTTTTAAAAATAAACAAAATTACCTAATTTCAAATGACTTACTAAATGGCAAAATTATTAAAGTTATAAAATTATATTTACCTATTGAAGTAAACAATTCCATAATAGGAGTTTATGAAATTGTAAAACCCTATTATGAAATAGAAATGCATATGAAATCAGTTATTCGAACTATTTCAATGATAGTTTTTTCAGGACTGCTTATTTTATATCTATTACTTATAAAAATTATATATAATTTCTCAAATAAAATGCTTAAACAAAATGAATCTTTGATTCATAAATCAAAGGACCTAAAAGAAGCTTATTTCAAACTTAACTTATCCTACAAAAGCACTGTACTTACTCTCTCCAAGGCAATTGATGCTAGAGATACATATACCGCTGGACATTCAGATCGTGTAACTAAAGTTTCTTTAAAAATAGGTCAAGTACTAGGCTTATCATTAGATCAACTTAATGTGTTAGAAATTGCTGCTTTACTTCATGATGTAGGTAAAATAGGAATCCCCGATGGAGTATTAAACAAACCAGGAAAATTAACAAATGAAGAATTTAATCAAATAAAAGAACATCCTTCTATAGGTGTAGATATTTTAAAAACTATTGAATTCTTAGACAAGGCCCTTCCCATAATACTGCATCACCATGAAAAATTTAATGGCACTGGATACCCTTCAGGTATCAGTGGTGAAGCTATTCCTATTGAATCAAGAATCATATGTGTTGCAGATTCTTACGATGCTATGACCTCCGATAGGCCCTATAGAAAAGGGTTGCTTCATAGTGTTGCAGTAAATGAACTTATTAAATTTAAAGGAATCCAATTTGATTCAAAAATAGTTGATGCTTTTTTAAAAATTACTTTTTAGTTTCTAAGATCTTGAGTTTATATAAATTAAAAAAAAATTATACAACACTATTTTTTTAGTGAAGTATAATTTTTTATGCGTAACATTTTACTTTCTGATTCATATATCAATGTTTTGACTTCTATCTGTAGTTTGGAGTAATCTTAATCCAGGTTTTTATCAAACATAACTGTTTTATTTTTACCATTTTTCTTTGCATATAAAAGTGCTTCATCGCATGCTTGTATTATATCTTCAACATTTTGTCCATCATCTGGATATCCAGATACTCCTAAAGAAATAGTTATTTTAGGTAAAGGTGAATTATCAATAGAACTTACATTACTTCTAATTTTCTCAGCGACAATAAAAGCCTTTTCTTTATCGCAACCTTTTAAAATTATTACAATTTCCTCTCCACCGTATCTATATGCCCTGTCATTTTTTCTTATACCCTTTCCAATAGTTTCAATGACCTCTATTAAGACTTTATCACCAACAGAATGTCCATATTCGTTATTAAAATTCCTAAAATCATCTATATCTATAAATATTGCTGAGTATACCTCAGAATCTAATATATTTTTTAGATCCAAGTCAAAAGTTCCTCTATTAAATAATCCTGTTAGCTTATCTATTTTTAGGTCTGCTAACAGTTGTTTGTTAGTCTCTTTGAGAAGATCATATTTTGAACATATCCTTAGAAAGGATAAATAATACAACACTCCAAATATTATAGACATAAGTACACAATGAAGTAATCTAATACTATATTTAGGAACAATTACCTTGATTAACACTAACCCGTTTAATAAACTCAAAACTACAATGCTTATCAATATCTCTAACTTAGCTCTATATTTCATCTGCACTTATCATTTATATCTTATTTTCCTCCTTAGATTATACTAATTTAGTCTATTATATTATATTTTTACAAATTATTCAATAGAGTTTGATACTTGTATCTCCATACTTTTGAATATGAGCTAATCACAAGATTCTATTAAAATACACAGTTACAACGCATCCCTTTTCCTCTTTACTTTTCACATCTATGCTTGCCTTATGTAGGGTTAGTATATTTTTTACAATAGTGAGTCCTATACCAGTGCCTTGTATTTTATGTCTGCTTTTGTCTCCTCTATACAACCTTTCAAATATATAAGGCAAGTCCTCCGTCTTAATGCCAATGCCTGTATCTTCTATTTTTAATATTACCTTTTCATCTGTTTCTTTTAAGGTAATATTAATCTCACCTTTCCCTGGAGTAAATTTAACTGCATTTGAAAGTAAATTAATTATTACCTGTTTTATTTTATCACTGTCCCCTAAAATGTTACATTGCTTAATGGCGCTACATTCTAATGTGATGTCAAGATTTTCATTTTCAGCTATTACTTCAAACTCCTTTACAACCGAGGAAATAATATTCTTCAAGTTAATTTTCTCCATACTTAAGACTGTTTCTTGCGCTTCGACCTCTTTTAAGGCATTTAAATTGTCTATAAGCTTTCCAAATCTAATAACCTCTTCGTTAAGATAAGTTAATCTTTCGTTGTCAACAGGAAAAATGCCATCAATCATAGCTTCAAAATTATTTTGGAGAATATTAAGGGGCGTTCTAACTTCATGAGATATATCTGCTATTAACCTCTTTCGAAGTTGATCCTGATGCTGAAGCTTTTCTCCTAGTGTATTCATGCTAGTTCTTAAGTTTTCAAGTTCTAAAATACTACTCTTATTTTGTGACCTTGCACTATAATTTCCATTTGATAGATCAACTGAAATCTTTGAAACTTGCCTAAGAGGATTAGAAAATTGCTTTGAAATAAACAGACTAATTAATATTGTTATTAAAATTGAAAGAAGGAAGCTTAAAATAATGCTCTTATTTATAGATGTTTTGAAATCTATATCTTCTTTTGATAATAGTACTGGTGCGTATTGTCCTACTTCTATGTATCCTATGATTTTGTTCTTAGATTTTATTTTGAAGGTTCTTGTAGTATAAACACCTCCATTTTTAACTTGCATATTAGCATTCATATTGTGAACAATTTCATTTGGATTCATTCCCCAAACTATTTTGTTATTTTCATCCTTAAGGGTAAGACAATAATTATTCATATAAGCTTCATGAGAAATTTCTGTTCCTGAAGTTTCAGACCATTTACCATTTTTTTTATATACTTCTTCCAAATATTTAACTATTCTATCATTTCTCTTATCTTGTGTTTCTAATAAATACTTATCAAAGGTTTTTGATATTGTTATATTTACAAAAAGTGTCGATAAAATAAGTGCTATTATCGATGTGCACACTAAAATAATACTTAATCTTTTTCTTATGCTTTGCATAAAGTTTATACTTCGCATTAATTTTATGATTCTCATAAATTAATCACCACCGAATTTGTAACCAATTCTAGTTACAGTTAATATATATTTAGGATTTCTACTATCCTCCTCTATCTTTTTACGTATATTTTTAATATGTACATCTATTGTTCTATCAAATCCTTGGAAATCTATTCCCATAATTCTTTCGATGAGTTGCTCTCTTGTAAATACTTTGCCCATATTAGATGAAAGAATATATACTATGTCAAATTCATTTGGTGTAAAAGATATTTCTGTGCCTCGAACCTTAACTATTCTTTTGTCATAATTAATTTCAAAGTCTCCATTGTCATAAACTTTTGTTTCATCCTTATTTGTATTAAGTCTTCTAAATAACGCATTTACTCTTGCAGTTAGTTCTCGAGGGCTAAATGGCTTGACCAGATACTCATCTGCTCCGAGGTTTAACCCTACAATTCTATCCTCTAGTGTATTTTTTGCTGTAAGCATAAATATATGTACTTCAGACATTTTCCTTAGTACACTACACACCTCTTCACCAGATATGTCTGGCAACATTAGGTCTAGTATTACCAAGTTGAATTTAATTTTTTCGAATAATTTTATACCTTCAGTCCCATTGGTAGTGCAATAAACACTATAGCCTCCTTTTTCTAGATATGCTTTAAGTATTTCTGAGACCTTTTCTTCATCTTCGATAATCAATATATTATCCATGTTCAATTCGCCCCTCTTTATAATTAATGGTTCATATATTAAATAATCTGATCTTGTCAGCAATATAAAGCCAAACTTCCTGAGTATTTGGTATCCCAACTGACAGTCCATTTATATATATGTTAGGACTAACAAAAACTTCCGCTTTATCTATATAATTAAAAGTTATTAATTCTATAGACTTCGCACAGGCAAGAGCAACAGCTACTGGCTCAGTGCATCCTATGGCAGGAACAGCTTCCTCCTTCAGTATTTGAACTATTAGATTTGTTAACTTCATGAAATACTCCTTTATTAATATAATAAATATATCAAAAATTTATGTAGTTATTATGAAGGTTTTTATCTCTTAAAGTAGGTATATTAGGGTGTAATTCAATTATTCATTAATCCTATATTTCCCTTTTTAATTGTCTCAATAACAGTTAAACTATAACAAATTTCGCATGATAATTCATTGAATATGAATGCCCAGTATATCCATCTCAATTTAGTCACATTCATAATATATTTTTTCAATTCCTCAGTTTTCTACATGTAATCTACATAAAGATTGAGTATGCTAGAGTTAATGAAATGCAAAATTTCATGAAATATACTATTAAACTTATATGGGAGGAATATAAATGAATTGTCATGAAAACGAGAAAAATATAAATGAAAATAAAAAACAAAATAGTAAAAATATAATCAAGGAGGCTCTTATGAAAAAAATCATTATATTAACTTTATCATTAATGGTAACACTTTCTTTACTTGTGGGGTGCTCCACTAAATCTAAGAGTGCAGTAGTTTATAAAAATGGGACCTATGAGGTTTCCTTTAATAAACAAGATAAAAACGGCTGGATAGGAAAAGTAAAAATTAATATTGTAAATACGAAAATTGCAAATGTAGATTTCAACTATATAAGCGCAGTAACTAAAGAACTAATTACAGATGATGATACTCATGCTAAGCTTATGTATGCTGTCACAAAGACTACGCCTGCTAAAACCTCTAAACAGCTTACAGATAATCTTATAAAAACCCAGGACATAACTAAAGTTGATACAGTTACTGGGGCAACTACTACTACTTTAGATTTTAAAACACTTTCAGAAGCAGCTTTAGAGAATGCGAAAAAAGGTAGCCCAGTAGTTGAAGTCATTCCATATTCTAAATAATATAAATTTTTCTTTCTATTTGAATTTATATTAATATAAGGGTGTTTTCTTCTATATAAAAGGTTTTAAGCTCAACTGTATAGCTAAAGTAAAGGAGAGGCAATGCCTCTCCTTTTATCTACTTACCCAGTATTATTTTATTGCCTTAATAGGTTATCCAATGTTACATGGTAATCAAGCATATTTCAATTTAGCACTATGCCTTTTTAATAAGTATTGTTGTTTTTCTCTTCAGTTCTACATATCTTTATAAAATCTACATATTTTTTTAATATAATTTAAATATGATTTATATTAAGATTAAAAACACAGATTGCTTAATTTAAGGAGTTATTAAATCACTTTATGTAAACTAAAGCTTAAATAATATTCAATTATGGATACGACTTGATATCGTAACATATCGAATATTCTAGGGAGGAATAAATGAATTTTAGAGAGTTTAATTTTAAAACAGCTATGCAATTAGCTTCTTACATAACTAATGAATGGAATCCATCTGCTTTTTTTGAAAGTAAAGATAATGAATTTTTAAAAAAAATACTTACCCCTAATAAAAAAACATTATTACATGATTATATTGAATTTATTCATAAGGATGAACTGGATTATGCGATAAGAAAAACAGGATATGAGTGTATTATAGATAATGTAGTTGATGCTCTTTTATTTTATAAAATAGATTATCCTGACATGACTGAGAAAGAAGAAAATGATATCGAACTAAAAGAAGAATATTATTGGAAACTAATTGAACTATACTATAAATTAACGCCAATTATTGTAGAAGAAACTTTTACAATTTTATATTTGGATAAAGGGCTTTTAAAAGAGTTTAATGAAAGCATTTCTGTGATAATAAAAGACATGAAAACAGATAAATATAAAAGGTATCTAGAAAAAGATGGAGTAGTAAAACGGTGCACTAATTTATCCAAATGGTTGAAAAATGGAGTATTCTTTAGAGATAAAGGGAGATGTCAGATTTGTGGGAAAGATTTAACTTGTCTGCTAAGTACAGATGATAAAATAAAATATGATTACATAGTTCCATTAGAGCAAGGTGGTTCTAATGATCCATCAAATTTTCAATTAATATGTGAAAGTTGTAATACCGCCAAAGGAGCAAGGTTTATTATTACAAAAAACTTAATACCTTTATTTTGGAGACATGCTCATAATGGAATGGCTACTTTTATTGGTAAATAAAAAATATTGAATTATATTTCCGTTGTCAAAGCCAAAATAAAAAGCGGCTCAGATAACATAAAAATATGTATCTAAGCCGCAATATGTCTATTTAATTGGCGGGAATATGTGTGAATTGAACACACCCATCGTGGTATTAGCACGACAACACAGTTTTGAAGACCGGCAGGCACACCAGCACCTCTCTACCCCCATGCACACTATACATTATAGCATATTTTACTGCTATATTCAATAACAATTTGCATGAATATGTCGAATCGTCCCATTCTACTCTTCATATTTTTAAATTTCCTTATAAAGAATTCTATGGTTCTCTACCCTTTTGGTTAATTTTATACTATCAAAATGTTCTAAAAGAGTTACTGCAAATTTACGGTTTGTATCAAATACTTCTCTAGCATAAGCAACTGTTATGCTGCCATTTTCTTTTATGGAATTATACACTAGATCCTTTGAATTAACATAATGCTTTTTTGTAAAAATACAATCCTCGGCTATTTTTATTAATTCTTCATTAGTTAATAGCAGATCAAATACCATTTTAAAGTTCTTTTTATCCTTTTCATGTGATACTAAGTCAATATATTTAGGTGTATTGTATCTCCCTATATCATAGGACACCATAATACTATTTTTTAATTTTTCTTGCTCATTTGTATATTGTATCCTAAAATCATAAGATGATACATATTTCCCATATACTTTTAAAATATTTTTATTTTCCATAAATATTAATATTTCATCATAAGTTTTTTGCTTTATTTTTTTTCCAAAAATCTTATTTTTGATTTCCTCTTTGGGCATACCTATCTTAAGTGGGTTTTTATTATGATATTTTATTAAAACTTGCTCTATTTCATCTATTTTTTGTTTTAAAAAATTTTTATGTATATATATTGTCTTATCCAATGCTGTTAACTTAATTATAATATCATCTTCTAACAAAGCTTGCAATTTCTCTTCTATGCCTTGTTCATTTTTACCTAAATCTTTTAAAATTGCAACATCATCTGGGTAATCTTCGCTTAATTTACTAATGGTATTTTCTAAAATATCCTCAGTTTCTCCGGTTTCTTTAACCCTAAGTTCTTCAAGATACTTTTCATTGAACCTTTTAGCTTTTGGGGCACAAGGTTCAATTATAGTTCCCCCGGCAATAGTGTACATAGGCGAGTAACTTCTAATCACATATCTATCATTTCTTTGAGCACTTATTGGTTTTTCTAGTCTCAATTGTACATAAGCACTTTCTCCTGGAGCTATTTCTTCCTTGTCTAATATAACCACTCTACACAGAATTTCAACTGCTTCATGATATAACCTAACTCTCTGCCTGTTTACAAGTGGTTTTTCTGAACTTTTAAGATAATAAAGTACACAATCTATTGAAAAAGAAGGCTCCATTATTTTCACCTTAGCAACTACATTTCCTCTGCCTATTTCACTTAGTTTTATATTGGCTAGGTTCATAGCACATCTCTGACCAGCTTCTCCAAACTCCTTAGGTTCGTCATGAATATGAATTCCTCTAACCTTTGTAACTGTTTTAGACGGATATATTTCTACGCTATCCCCAACTGATACCCTACCACTTATTATTGTGCCTGTTACCACCGTTCCAAAACCACTTACAGAAAATGCTCTATCCACTGGTAACCTAAAATGACCTTGGTTGTCTTTGGATTCAATTTTCTCTGTGATTTTATCTATTTCTTGTACAAGACTTAAAATCCCCATTTTAGTTTTCGAGGATACAACATGAATAGGTGCATTTTCTAAAAATGTACCTTTGAATTCTTCTAACATATCACTTTTAAGCATTTCAATCCACAAAGCATCTACTAAATCAGATTTTGTAATCACTATGATACCTTTTTTAACATTCAACAATTGTAATATTTCAAAATGCTCTCTAGTTTGAGGCATAACGCCTTCATCCGCTGCTATAACTAATAAAACCACATCTACACTGCTTATCCCAGCTAACATATTTTTAATAAATTTTTCATGACCTGGAACATCGATAATTCCAGCTCTTGTTCCTGATGGTAAATCAAAATAGGTAAATCCTAAATTTATAGAAATACCCCTATCCTTTTCCTCTTTTAAAGTATCAGTTTCTCTACCCGTTAAGGCTTTAATTAAAGTTGTCTTTCCATGGTCTATATGTCCTGCTGTTCCTATAATAATATGTTTCATATAAGTAGCCTCTTTCCAAAACAATATTCATATACAAGCTATTTTACATGTTTTCAAAAGCATTAGTTATAATTCCATAATCCTTTTCAAATAAGGTCCTAAGATCTATTATCACTTGATCATTATTAATTCTTGTGATTATAGCTACCTCATTCATTCGTAGAGTCTCTTCTATTCTTTGCGATGTAAAACTTTCACTTTTTATTTTTATAACATATGTTTCCATTTTCTCAAGAGGCATGGATCCTCCTCCAACCATTGAATAGTCGTTGTCTATAGTGAACGTAAATTTATCAGTTTTATTTTGAAGTCTTCTTTTCAGTTTTTGCGCTCGTTTCTTAAGAATTTCCTTAGAACATAAAAGCATATTTAAAGTTGGTATGTTTTTAATAGCCTCTGCCTCATCTAAATAATAATGTAACGTACCTTCTAACGCCGCCAAGGTCATTTTATCTATTCTTAGCGCCCTAGTTAATTGATTTTTCCTCATCCTATCAATGTACTTCTTTTTACCTACTATTATTCCAGATTGAGGGCCACCTAACATCTTGTCTCCACTAAAGGTCACTACATCTATACCTTTTCTTATACTCTCTTGAACTGTTGGTTCATACGCAAATCCATATTTAGAGTAATCTATAAGCACTCCACTTCCCATGTCTTCAACTACTGGTATGTTGTTTTTGTATCCTATCTTTAATAATTCTTCTATAGTCACTTCTTGCGTAAACCCCATAACTTTAAAATTAGAAGTGTGTACTTTTAAAAGTACTCCTGTATTTTCGCTTATATTATCTTCATAATCGTATAAATGAGTTCTATTAGTTGTGCCTACTTCTACAAGGTGGGCTCCACTAAATTCCATAACATCAGGAATTCTAAAAGATCCACCTATTTCCACTAATTGTCCTCTAGATACTATAACGTCCTTACCCCTACATAAAGTATCTAGCGCGAGCATTACTGCAGCTGCGTTGTTATTTACAACCATTGCAGCCTCTGCGCCAGTTATTTTTTTTAAAATGTCCTCTATATGTGAATACCTCGATCCTCTTTCACCTTTTTCTATATCATATTCAAGGTTATTATAATTTTCAGATACACCAATTACCATTTCTATTGCACCCTTTGATAAAAGTGATCTTCCTAAGTTTGTGTGCAGAACAGTTCCTGTACCATTTATAACTTTTCTGAGTTTTGGACTGTTTTTTTTATTTAGCAATTTAATAGAATCAATTATTATTTCTGCCTTTGTTAAAAACTTAATTTCATCATTTAAAATCCTTTTTCTATAAGCTTCTATAGTCTCTCTTAAAGCGTCTAATACAAGAACTCTCATGCTAGATTTCAACTCGACTTTTATAGCTTCATGACAAAGTAGTTCATCTACCTTAGGTAACTCTCTTAATAATTCTTTATTCATGGTAATTCTCCCCATATTTATTATCTTAATTAATCACCTGCGGTGCTAAATCACCTATGGTGCTATTTATCACCTATGGTGCTATTTATCACCTATGGTGCTGTTAATTAACCACCAGTAACATTATAATATGAAAAATTTATTTACTCCACAATTATATATTTATCTTGCATTGGGATTACTTCACCAATAATTTGTGATTTTATTTCTAACTGATTTAACTTACTCATAAGCCTTTCCACATCTGGCAATGCACAGGATACTAAAAGTCCTCCTGAAGTCTGAGGATCAAATAATATATCACCAAGCCACTCCGGCACGTTTCTAAGCTCATATTTACCTTCTAAGTATGCTTTATTATTATAACTACCTGCAGGCACTAATCCAATCTTTGCGTACTCTTTAGCCTCTTTTATGTATGGTATTTTGTCTTTATATAATTTTAGGCTTATGTTAGATCCACTTGCCATTTCATAGCAATGACCCATAATACCAAAACCTGTTATATCAGTACAGGCACTTATCTCATGCTCTACAATGATTTCTCCAGCATATTTATTCAAAGTTTTCATAACATTAACTGCAATGTCATAAGCCTCTTTTGATGCCATTTCAGCTTTTATTGCTGTAATAATTATGCCTAGGCCAAGAGGTTTTGTTAATATTAACACTTCTCCTACTTTGCAGCCATAGTTTTTTAACACCTTATCTGGATGCACTATTCCCATCACTGATAGGCCATATTTAGGTTCATCATCCTGCACAGAATGCCCACCCATTACTATTGCCCCAGCTTCTATTACTTTATCTGCCCCACCTTTTAAAATTTCTCCAAGTATATCCGTATTTAAACAATTAGGAAAACATACTATATTTAATGCTAATGTTGGTTTCCCTCCCATAGCATACACGTCACTTAATGAATTTGCTGCTGCTATTTGCCCAAAGGTATAAGGGTCATCTACCACAGGTGTAAAAAAGTCTAATGTTTGAATAACTGCAATTTCATCACTTAATTTGTATACTGCTGCATCATCATTTGTTTCTATTCCAACAATTAGGTTTTCGCTTTCCATTTTAGGTAATTTTTTTAATATCTTCGATAAGGCCTCCGGCCCTATTTTTGCAGCTCAGCCAGAGGTTTTTGATAACTCTGTAAGTCTCTTATCCATTTTAAAACCTCCTTAAACTTAATAATTTTATAACTATAATTTTATACCATTAGCTACTTTATGTCTATCTTATCGATAAATTTGCTTAAGGTCTTTTCTCCAATTCCACCTACTTTTGTTAGTTCCTGAACAGACTTAAACCCCCCATTCGTCTTTCTATATTCAATAATAACATCAGCTTTAACATCCCCTATACCTGTAAGAGTCATTAATTCTTCTTTGCTTGCAGTATTTATATTAATAATAGCATTTCCTTCTTTGCTATTAGAACTTGAGTCTGAACTTGAACTTACAGAATTATTGGTTGGACTTTGAACAGTTTGCAATTTATTTGCCTCTCCCTTTGTATTTATCACAATACAGTCTTCATCATTTAATTTTGAAGAAAGATTGGTCGAATCAAGATCAGCAGCAGGCGTTCCACCACCTGCTAGTTTTATAAGATCAGTTACTCTACTTCCTTTTTTTATTTCATAAACACCAGGATTTTTTATGGCACCCTTTATATCTACTTTAATATTAATATCTTCGATGATAATTTTACTTTTCGCTGTAGTATCTGATCCAGATGAAATAACAGCTTCTGCATCTTTTTTTTCTATTGGTTTGGCAACATCAGTAAAAACATCTGTGTAATCCGTAGAATTTACATTTTCTTTTGGCTTTGATACTGAGTATCCAACAATTATAAAGATAATACTTAAACACAAAATAACTATAGAACCAATTATTTTTTCTTTATTTTTCATAATTCCTCCTTCTCAATCTCTTTGAATACAAACCAATTAGTAATTGTTTTGTGCTCCTATATAAAATTATTGACAACTTTCTATGAATACTATCGTAAAGATAGGATTTTTTTGATATAATATAAATATTGAAAAACTGGGAGGCAACGTATGAAAAAATTAATCGCAATAGTTTTCGCATCATTTTTTTTACTTTTTAATGTAATCCCAGCCGTCAAAGCTACAGTAGCCACACCACCATCAGTGTCCGCTGATAGTGTTGTCCTGCTCGATGCTACTACTGGTAAAATACTTTATGAGAAAAACAAGGATTCTGCTTACCCTCCAGCTTCCACCACTAAGATAATGACTATACTTCTAGTACTCGAAAACTCTAAATTAGATGATATAGTAACAGTAAGTAAAAATGCTTCGCTGACTGAAGGCTCAAGAATATATCTAGTTGAAGGCGAAAAAATTTCTGTAAAAGAATTGTTATATGGTTTAATATTAGCATCTGCTAATGATTGCGCAGTAGCCTTAGCAGAACATATAAGTGGCTCTACAGAAAAATTTGCAAAACTTATGAATGAAAGAGCAGCTTCTTTAGGTTGCAAAAATACTAATTTTGTAAATCCAAACGGTCTATATAATATTAATCATAAAACTTCAGCGTACGCTTTATCTTTAATTATGCAAGAACTTACGAAACATAAAGAATACAAGGTGATAGCAACAACTCCTACATATAAAATGGCAGCAACAAATAAATCTAAGCTACAACGTCCTCTTTGGAATGAGAATAGACTAATACAAAAGGATGACCGATACTATTATCCAGATAGTGAAGGTGGAAAGACAGGATATACTATTCAATCAAAACATTCTTATATAGCCGTAGCCACTAGAAATGGGCAAAAGCTTATAGTAGCTCTTGTACACGACTCTAAAAAGACTTTTTTTCCGGACAGTATAAAACTATTAAATTATGGATTCGATAATTTTGAACTTTCTAAACAGTTTAAAAAGAATGATGTTGTATCGAAATTAACTTTAGGGGATGGTACGTCAGTTCCACTACTTGCCTCAAAAGATCTTTACATTCTTAAAGCTAAAAATTCAACTTCAACAGCAACTGTTACAACTGAGCAAAATAAGAAAGATTTATCATCATTTAAGAAAGGTGATCTTATAAGTAAGGCTACAATTGTTTTTGGTGAGAATTCTTACACTTTAGATTTAACTAGTGGAATGGATTATTCTAAGAAAATCCCAGTCGTTAGCAATTCATTTTTAAATAATAATTTAAATAACCCTAAATTAATAAGCATATTAAAATATGTAGCGATTGCATTAGTAATATTATTAATTCTTAGAGGATTAAATATAAAGAGAAGAAGAAGAAAAACAAAATTAAAGAGATTCATAGACAATTTAAATAATAAAAGGTGACATATAAAAAGCAACAGGTGCATTAAAATGTACCTGTTGCTTTTTTATATGTCACTCTCAGCTTTTAATTTACTTACCAAATTCTCCATATCTTCTGGGATTTTCGACTCTAATATAAGCTTCTCACCAGTTCTTGGATGTGGGATAATTAATTTATAAGCATGTAGTGCCTGCCTATCAATGTAATTAGGCTCGCTTGTTCCATAAAGGCTGTCCCCATAAAGCGGATGCCCAATATGACTTAAATGAACACGAATTTGATGTGTTCTACCTGTTTCCAGTGTAACTTTTAACAAATCAGCATTTTTAAAAGATTCAACAACTTGGTAATGAGTTATACTTCTTTGCCCATCTTCCCAGACTTCTCTTTTTGCACTATCTTCATTTGGGTTTCCAATAGGTAAATCAATAGTACCAGACTTTTCTTTCATATTGCCATGTACAATAGCCATATAACTCTTCTCTAAAGTCTTGTCATGAATGTCTTCACCACTTTTGTCTTTGCTCTGTGCTAAGTTGCTGTGCATATCCCTAGCTAACGCCATATGTGAAAATTGGTTTTTTGCAATTATTATAAGACCTGAAGTATCCATATCTAATCTACTCACTAGTCTTACAATGCAATTTTCACCTTTTTCTTTGAAATAATATAAAACACCATTGGCAAGAGTTCCATAAGGGTACCCGCGAGTTGGATGAACCACTATGCCTGGTCTCTTATTTACAACAATAAGGTCTATATCCTCATATACCACATCTATATCCATCTTTTCGGGTTCAATGTTTTGATGCTCGTCTTTCTTCATATCAATTTCTATTATGTCCTTTGAACTTATTCTATGATTTAACTTAACCACTTTATCATTTACACTTATTTTTCCAGTAAGACCTGAACCTTTTATAAATCTACCAGACAACTTCTCTGCATACTTCAAATAATCTCTTAATTTTACTTCTTTAATATCTTCACGAACCACATAGGTTAATTTATTATCAGGCAATTGCAATTACTTCTATTTCTATTATTGCATCCTTGGGAAGTTTTCCTGCCTGAACGCAAGATCTTGCTGGAGGATTAGTGCCAAAATATAAAGAGTATACTTCATTCATTTCAGCAAAATCATTCATATCCTTTAAGAAAACTAGTGTTTTTACTACCTTATCTAATGTAGTACCAGCTTCCTCTAATATAGCTTTTACATTTTCTAAAGATTGTGCTGTAGCTTTTTTTATATCATCATTTATAAATTCTCCAGTAGCAGCATTTATTGCTAATTGCCCTGAAGTATATAATAGATTCCCAACTTTTACTGCTTGAGAATATGGTCCAAGTGCTGCTGGTGCCTTACTTGTACTTATAATAAGTTTTTCCATTTTTTCTCCTCCTAATTGTTATATGCGCTTAGTTAATTATCTTCTTACAAGCTATTTATACATGTATTCATGATCTTCACCTAACAAGACTATTATATCAAAATTCTCCTCTTTTGACGATAAAAACTCAATATTGTCTATTTTAAAATCTTTTATTAGGTCAGCTTTTATATCTTCACTGCCATTGTATACTATAATTTTGCTTTTACTAGTAGGTGCACCATTATCTGTTACAGCCTTATTATAGCCTTTTTCTGAAATATATTTTGAAAAATCACTCGCTAACCCTGATTTCTTTGTACCATTAAGTACCTTAATTTTAAACTTTGACTTATCTATATTCTGTACTTGACTATCATTTAATTTTGAAATAATATCTTTATTCTGAGCTTCATCATATACTACATATGATACATTATTTATATACTTTGATTCACCTTTCATAGTATCCATAGAAATCTTATCTTTACCTATAGTAGCAAATAAGTATCCATACTTAAGTATACCGTTTGCATCCATATTAGTTTCTACATAGCTTTGAATTGCTGATAAAATACTTGGAATCTTGATTATTATACTAGGACTTTTTATTTTTTCCATAAGCTTACTAATAAACATTTGTTGAATTTTTATTCTCCCTAGATCCCCATCTACTAAACCAGTACCATCATTATTTTTTCTCCATCTAAAGAATTCTTCAGCTTTTTTGCCATCTAAATGAACTGTTGTACCCTTTACAAAATGAATGCTCAAATCTTGCGTTGGGTCATCATAATTCATTGTCCTTGTTATCTCCATATCCAAGCCACCAATAGCATCAATCACTTTTCTAAATCCTTCATAATCAATTTTGGCATAGTAGTCAACTTTAATACCTAATAATTCTTCTACAGCTTTAACTGCTGAAGTCACACCACCAACAGCATGGGCAGCATTAATTTTTTGATTTTTTCCATTTATTTGAATTAAGGTATCTCTCGGAATAGAAACTAAACTAATCTTTTTATCTTTCGCATTATAATGTGCTAATATCATTGTGTCTGTCCTCTTCGGATCATCATCATTGGTAGCACCTGGAGTACCTATATCTACACCCATAACAAGTATATTGCAAGATCCTCCATCATTACTTATTTTGTCTAACTCAGCCTGGCTCAGTTTAGATGTTATATCTTTTTTAGATAAATCTACTGCATTATTATTAAGTTTGGATAAGTAGAAATAAAAACCCGCAAAAATCAAAACACAAACTATCACCAAAAAACTAATAGTAACAATAGCAAACCTTTTATAATTAACTATCTTTTTTCGTTTTTTCTCATTTTTCATACTTTCCCCCACTTTGTTTACTTAATAAATAATTTCTTGCATCTATTGTATCTATATGCAATAATCCCTTTTGACTTATAACATATTTTATTGTATTTTCAAGCGATTGTATTATTGCAGCATCTAAATCTATCTTACTTAAGTTTCTTAATTCCTCTACCCCATTAAATTTCCTTAATGGTTCGATATAATCCGCAATATAAATTATCTTCTCCAAAATACTCATATTTTTTCTGCCGGTAGTATGATAGCAAATGGCATTTAGAATATCCTGATCTAAAATCCCCATTACTGTTCTAGCTATTATACTTCCCACTAGTCCATGCAAAATTGATGGATTCTGTTTATATATTTCATCTATATCTATTTTATACTCTATAGCCACTTTTACAAGCTGTGCATCTGTCATATTTTTTGCACAATCATGTACTAATCCTGCAATTCGTGCCTTTTCTATATTTTGTCCATAAATAGTTGCTAGTGTCACTGCAGTATCACTAACACTTAAACTATGTTTGAGTCTACTTTCTTTTAAATTTATTTGCAAATAATTAAGCATCTCTTTATCATTCCACATTTAAATCCCCCTAGCATTCCTACAAAGTATAAAATAATTTTCGATTATTTAGTTTCTATTTTTATATTAGTTCCTATTTATATAGATGAAGTTTATCAATAATCGTCCCCACTCCTCCAGGAAGCATGTAGTTAACATTTTTACCTTGTTTTATGTTTTTTCTAATTTTTGTTGAAGATATGTCTATAATTGACATATCAAGAAAAATTATTTCCTTGTTAAATTTTTGTTCTACATATTTTTTTTGTTTTAATACTTCTTCCACTGTAAATCCTGCCCTATTATAAACCACAAGCTTACAATTATCCAGTATTCTTCCTACATTTTTCCAATTATTTAAATCCATTAAGCTATCAACACCAATTAAAAAATACCACTCTGTCTTACGCTGTGATTTACTAAAAAGTTCAATAGTCTCGTAGGTATAACTATTTTCCTTCTTTTTTATTTCATAATCACTTATTTCAAAGTCGCTTTCGCATTCTATTGCTTTTTTAACTAAATCATATCTAATTTGAGAATTTGTAATTTTTTCATTAAGTTTGTTAGGTGGGTTGCCTGCCGGCATGAATAAAATTTTATCCAAATGTAAATTATATAATGCTTCATAGGCAATATGAACATGGCCTATGTGAATTGGGTCAAATGTTCCTCCAAAGATGGCTTTTTTCACTGTAACACCTTCTTTATATTATAATAAGGCTCCTCAAATCATCTCCTGCGGAGCTGTATATTAACACAAATTTCTAATTTTAAATAGAGGAAAAAGCATGTAAAGTTACATGCTTTTATGGTAATTCAATCGTTGGCTTTTTTAAAGACCTTTTGTAAAATACACATTTGCTACCAATACTTTGAACTCCCTCTGCGCCTATTGCCTCACAAATTATATCTGAAGCTTCCCTGGCAGTTAGACCACTATTATTTAGTACTTTAATTTTAATAATTTCTCTAGACTCTAATGCATCCTCTACCTGCTTTAAAAAATTAACTTCTACACCAGCTTTTCCAAGCTGAAATAAAGGTTGTAATGGATTTGCAATAGTTCTTAAGTAACTTCTTTGCTTACTTGTAATCATAATATCCTCCTAGCTACATCTTTAGGAACATTCAAATAAGTATTTTCATGTCCCCTATAAGATAACAATTATAACTTTTTATATTTTATAATAAGAATTCAAATTCAAAATCTTGTAATCTTACTAAATCGCCGTCTTGAATTCCTTTTGCAATTAATGTATCAAATACACCTTTATTCTTTAATACTTTGTGAAAATATTTAAGAGAATCAGGTTCATTTATATTAACAGCAGTAAGCAACCTATCAACAAAAGTTCCTTCAACAACAAAAGTTCCTTGGTCATCCACCTCAACAGTGTATGTAAATCTTTTTTCTTCTACTACAAATTTTTCTTCTTCATTTATTACGAGCTCAGTAACCGGAATAGTAGTAAGCATTCTAGCTGCTTCTTTCATCAAAGCTTCTACACCCTGATTTGTAGCCGCAGATATTTTAAATATTTTACTATCATCGAATCCTAATTCATTTAATTTTTTCTTAAAGTTTTCATAAACCTCATCATCAAATAACAGATCACTTTTGTTTGCAGCTATTATTTGAGGTCTATCCCATAATTTAACACTATATTTTCTAAGTTCTTCATTAATTTTCATAAAGTCCTCTACAGGATCTCTACCTTCAATTCCTGAAATATCAACAACATGAATAAGCATTCTAGTTCTTTCAATATGTCTTAAAAAACCTATTCCAAGACCTACCCCTTCAGCCGCTCCTTCAATTATACCTGGTATATCAGCCATAACAAAATGCTGGGCACCCTTAACACTTACTACTCCTAAATTTGGTTTTAAAGTTGTAAAGTGATAATTAGCAATTTTAGGTCTTGCTTTTGACACTACTGATAGTAATGTTGACTTGCCTACATTTGGAAAACCTAATAATCCAACATCAGCTAAAAGTTTAAGTTCTAGCTTAATCCATCGTTCTTCTCCTGGCATTCCAGGTTCCGAAAAATTAGGTGCTTGCCTTGTAGGTGTACAAAATTTAACATTACCTTTTCCACCTTGCCCTGCTTTGCAAACCCTAAAAGTTTGACCATCATGAGCTAAATCACACATTATTTTATCTGTTTCCATGTCACGTACAATAGTCCCCATTGGAACTTTAACGTGCAGAGTTTCTCCAGCTTTTCCGTAGCATTTAGAGCCAGAACCACCCACTCCATTTTTTGCTACAAATTTCCTTGCATATGAAAAATCTAATAAAGTTGTCATACTAGCATCAACTACTAATATTACATCTCCACCGTTTCCACCATCTCCACCATCTGGTCCACCCAGTGGTATATATTTTTCTGTTCTAAACGAAACGGCTCCATTACCACCATTTCCTGACTTAACAAAAATCTTGGCTGTATCAATAAACATATATTTCACCTTACCTTAGCGCATTTTCTATTTTGTTTAATTTTAAATCTATTCAGCTTTACCTAGGATGTCGACATCACTTGATGTGCCAAATATTAATCTATAAGCTATATCATTATCAAAACTACATTTATAAATTCTTAAATCGTCTATTTCCATATCTATATCTACTTTTTCCCATTCATCCATCCAACTTATTTCATCATACATGGCTTGATTATTAGTAATAAGTAGACTTTCACCTAATTCATCTTCAAATATATAAATAAAAACAAAATTTTGATTAATGTCTTCAATTTCCTTAAATATAGTATTTACTATATTATTTTTTTTACTGTATTTTTTATCAAAAATTTTATTTTTAAAATTACTAATTTCAATGTCCAATTCTACTTTTATTTCATTTACCCATAATTTTTTAATATTATTTTCAAGACATAGTGAAAATCCCTCATCCTGCAATTTGTAAATTTCACTAATAACTTCATTTTCTTTAGATAATTTATCTATGTATTCCAAAGCACACTCTGGCCTCTTCATTTGCAAATATCCATATATAACTTGCAGATTATTCATAAAATCGTGTCTTTGTTTTCTAAGTAAAATTATATAATTTTGTAATTCATCTTTTTCTAATCCATCTTTATCTAATTTAATCATAATATCCTCCAAAAGAGAATTTTAAAAAAGCACCCTTTAAGGGTGCCTTAAATTATTCAGCAATAGACATTTCTTCATCAACAGGATAAACGCTTGCTTTTTTCTTCATTTTTCCCATTCTTTCAAACTTCACAATTCCACTAATTTTAGCAAAAAGAGTGTCATCTCCACCTATTCCAACATTGTTTCCTGGATGAATTTTTGTTCCTCTTTGTCTTACTAAAATATTACCTGCAAGAACAAATTGTCCATCTGCACGTTTTGTTCCAAGTCTCTTAGATTCACTATCTCTACCATTTCTTGAGCTACCTACTCCTTTTTTATGAGCAAATAACTGAAGGTTCATAACTAACATAGTACTACACCTCCTCTGCTTCTACATTTATATATTTACCATAAGTAATTTCTATGCTTTTAAGTCCAAGTATCATTGTTTCAAGTAAAACTTGACATCTTTCGATATCTTCTAGAGTTTGATTTTCTAAATTTAAATTTAAGAATCCATCATCTATAACATACTTTGTCTTTATTTTCAAAACTTCCTCAATCCCAATTACTGTAGTTTGAGAAATTGATGAAATAGCACAACAAACTAAATCTATATCCATCTGTTTTTCTTTAGGCAATGCATGACCTTTTATTTTAAAAGAAACTATTTTACCGGAACTTCTGACAAATCTAACTTTGACCATAATTAAGCTTCTATCTTCTCAATTTGAATCTTAGTATATGATTGTCTGTGTCCTTGTTTCTTTCTGTAATCTAACTTTCTTTTAAACTTAAAAACTACAACTTTTTTAGCTTTTCCTTGTGCTAATACCTTAGCAACAACTTTAGCTCCTTCAACTCGAGGTTTTCCAACTACTAAACCCTCTTCCTTGCCTACTGCAAGAATTTCATTCAATTCAATGGTCGTCTCAACTTCAGCATCCAATTTTTCAACGAATAAAACGTCTCCTTCTTGAACTCTGTATTGTTTTCCACCAGTAACTAAAACTGCATACATAAAATACACCTCCTTGATCCAGTCTCGCCATCCCAGGTACATACCTTTATGTAAATCTTTTAAAGCAAGTATGATTTAGAACCTTGTGTGTGCGGTCTACAAAAGCCATTTTACCATATATTCATATGTTTGTAAAGCACATTTATCCATATATCTTATATGTTTGCAGATTTCTTATTTGATTTTCAAAGATTAGCGATTCAACTTTAAATTTTTCTAAATGATGAATAAAATTCACATAAACACTATTATCTATTGCCCCTATTTGACCTGTGAATTCTAAAACGTCCTCCATAATATCCTTTTTATAAATCTGATCAATTTCAATATATATGTCCTTTATACCTTGTTCCTTTTGCAATTTATAAATTTCGTTTTTAATTAAAAACTGAATATAGGATAGTTTAACCCTAGTACTCTTTCCATTGCAATGCTTGCAGGGTTCCTCAATAAATTCATATATAGACTTTCCTCGCCTACGCCTTGCAATTTGAACCAAATTAAGCTGTGTAAACGGATAGATTACAGTCTTATTTTTATCATCTGCAAAACCTTCCCTTAAAACATCTAATATACCTCTCCTCACCTCTAAGTCCTCAATATCAATAAAATCTATTATAATGATCCCACTTAAATTCCGGAGTCTTATTTGTCTTGCAATCTCTCTCGCCGCCTCAATATTAGTACTTTGAGCAGTTTTTTGTAATGAACGACTTTTTATGTTTTTTCCAGAATTAACGTCAATTACATACATTGCCTCTGTTTTATCAATTACAATATTGCCTCCACATTTTAGTGATATTCTATGATTACGAAGACTAAGTATTTCTTTCTCTATTCCATAATAATCAAGTAGAGTTCTGCTTTCACTATGAAGTTCAACTTTTACATCGATATCAGATCGATTTTTCGTATATTCTTTAGCATACTCAAAATCGCTTTCATTATTCAATACTATTTTAAAAGTATTTTTATCTAAAATATCACGTAGGGTTCTGTTTAAAGCTCCAGCATCACTAAATAGCAAAATAGGGTTTAATGAGTATTTTGCGCGGTTTATAATATCTTTATATATTTCATATAGACTTTTAACTTCATCATTTAAAATGTTAATATCTACATCAAAGGCATTAGTCCTAATCATTACTCCTATATCTTCTGGTTTAATCAATTGACTTGACACCATAGTTTCAAAAGCCACGTTGTTTATTTTTTTAGAAAAATTTATATCTTTATTACTATTTACAACCACGCAGTAAGTACCTGGGATACCAAAAGCACTAGTAACTTTAGCTCCCTTTTTATCTATTTCTTCTTTTAAAACTTCAACAATAATTTCATCGCCTTTTTTTATCTTGGTATTAGTAAATCGTGCGTCAAGATACATGTAACAATCTTTACTTTGACCAATATCTACAAAGGCACACTTGATTGCTGGAACAATATTTTTTACGACGCCTTTATATATTTCCCCTGGAATCGGCCCACTATACTCTTCCTCTATAAAACATTCCTTTAATTTGTTACTTTCCTTTATAGCTATTCTTAAAAACTCTTCTTGTCTTTCAATATATATTTCTTTCACTTTAACCCACTCCCGTTTTACTAATTTTTAAAATAATTGCTAAGAGTGACTAATTTATCATCTTTATATGCATACATTTCTTCCCGCGTTATATCAACAAAGGCCTCTTTGTTAATAGAATCTATATGCTCACTCATGTAGTCTACAAGTAGCCTAGCAGATAAATTATCGCGACTTCCACAAGCAATAAGAACTGATATATTGAGCACAAAGTTATGTACCTTATAATCAAATTCAAATACTAATGGTTTTATATTAACCATTCTTTCTCCAATTTTCTTGCTGGTCTTAATAATGTTCCACTGCTCAGTGCTACAAACATCCTTTAGTGTTTTTACAACCTCATCTTCATCAAAGCATTTTAATTTAATAGTGTATTTTGCTGCATCAATAACTGCCATAGCTTGTGATTGTTTTTTTCCCTCAACCGGGATAACTTTTACCACATCTAAAATTTTTATTCCACGTGGCGTGTTTTCATTCATTTTCACCAAAATATATTCTTCTTCTAACTCTTCCTCAAAAATTACATCCATATATTCCCCATTTGAATGTACTCCTACTGACAATGGTTGCGCAATGGACACTGCCATATGAGGATTAAATCCTTTTGAATATTTTATTGGAAGTTCTGCTCTTTTAACTACCTTTTGAATAGTTCTCATTAAATCTAAATGAGCAACAAATTTAATCTCACTGTCTTTAGTATACTTAATTAAATAACGCACCCTTGAAACACGTCCCTTCTTTAAAGTTAACATTAACACCACACTCTGTACATCCTAGTTTGCAATTTTGGGTTAGTTCTACCTTTTTAGCTTTTTCATTTTCTGAAATTAGGTATTCTTTATTTACACCAATATCTATGAAATCCCAGGGAAGTATTTCATCATAACTTCTTTCACGATAAGCATAGAATTCTCCTAGTACACCACATTCGAGCATTGCTTCTTGCCATATTTCAAAATTAAAATATTCAGACCAACCATCGAATTTTGCACCCTTTTCAAATGCCTTTATTATAACATCACAAATTCTTCTATCTCCTCTTGCAATTACAGCCTCAAGGTATGAAACTAATGATTCATGATAATTATAAATAACCGCCTTACTTGTTATTGCATATTTAACTGCTTTTATTTTTTCAACTACATCTTCCATTCTGCTTTGCGGAGCCCATTGAAATGGTGTAAATGGTTTTGGTACAAATATAGCAGAACTCGAAGTGACCCTTAATCCTCTTTTCCTTGTTTCTTTAGGTATTTTAAAGTATTCCGCTACAACTTTATCTGATAACTCTGCAATGCCTCGTACATCCTCTAAAGTTTCATAAGGAAGTCCTACCATGAAATAGAGCTTTATAGTTGACCACCCTGAAGCAAAAACGCTACTGGCAGCTTCTAATATTTGCTCTTCTGTAACACCCTTATTTATAATATCGCGCATTCGTTGCGTTCCAGCTTCCGGTGCAAAAGTTATACCAGTTTTTTTAACCTTTTGTATCTCTTTAATTAGGTCTACAGAGAAAGAATTTATTCTAATTGACGGAAGAGACACACTCACATGATTATCCTTATGTTTTTCTATAAGTGTAGTTATAAGGTTTCGTATATCTGAATAATCACATATACTTAAAGAACTTAATGATATTTCTCTATATCCTGTGCTCTTTAATAATTTATCTGCTGAATCAATAAGGTTAGCCGTGCTCTTTTCTCTAACTGGTCTATATATCATACCCGCCTGACAGAATCTACATCCATTAGTGCATCCTCTAAATGTCTCGAGTATTACCCTATCATGTACTATTTCAATATATGGAACTACCATTTTATCAGGGAAAGCAACTTCATCAAGATTTGTTACAAATCTTTTCCTAACCATTTTAGGAACATCATCATATTTAGGTTTAAATTCCTTGATGGTATTATCCTCGTTGTATGTAACCTCATATAATGAAGGCACATATATGCCCCTTATTTTAGATATTTCTCTTAGAAATTCTTTTTTACGACCTTTGAAATTTTTATAAATATCTAACACATCATTCATTATCTCTTCGCCTTCACCAAGCTCAAAGAAATCTACTATATCATATAGTGGTTCAGGATTATAAGCACAAGGACCTCCAGCCATAACTATAGGTTCAGCATCGCCTCTCTCAGAAGCTCTTATGGTTATACCAGACATATCCAGCATATTAAGTATATTAGTGTAACTCATCTCATATTGAAGCGTAAATCCTATAATATCAAATTCCTTTAAAGAATCTTTGCTCTCTAGCGCATATAGAGCTATATTATTTTCTCTCATTTGTTTTTCCATATCTGGCCAAGGAGCAAAAGCTCTTTCACAGTAAGTGTCGGCTCTTTCATTTAAGACATGATAAAGTATTCGACTGCCTAAATGTGACATACCAACCTCATACACATCAGGAAAGCAAAACGCAAATCTTATATCAATTTTCTCTAAATCTTTATAGCAACAATTAAGTTCTCCGCCTATGTATCTAGCAGGCTTTTCGACCTTAAATAAGATATCATCAGAAATTTTATTCATAGAAATTCCTCCTCGTTTTTTCTGAGTGGTAGAACAGTTATTACTTTCATCTACCACAAGCACACTCAAATAAATAACAAGTAAGCATTCTAATTTCTTTGCTTGTTATTTGTTTGAGTAGTCCCTACGTTTATTACATTATTTTATTTTAACACATGAGTGATAAATTTCAAAATAATAAATAAAATAACCAACCTAAACTGAACTGCACCCCTATCTACTTGGCATGGGGCAGTTCATACAAAGATGGTTATTTGTCAATATGTTTTATTAGAAAGTATCCTTTAATTTTTTAATATCAATATACTCACTTAAACTTATATTACCAAATGACTTTATTGCCTGAATTATTTCTTCCTCATACAAAATTGCTAGCACACTCATATTCTCATCTAATATTGTAAATAAATTATACTTATTCTTATCAATTAGTCCTAGTACAGTTAACAAATTTTTCTTGCAAAAAATAGATATACTTCTGTTCTCTACATATCCCCTTTTTATAAACCTATATTTCTTCTTAATAATATAGCCCATAATTAAATATACTATCCTTTCCTTCTCTTTAATCGAAGATATTAAAATAAATATAGATATTAGCCCTAAATTAAAATTGCTTTTATGTGCATACACACTTACAAAATATATAAACATGAAAATACTTCCGAGTATCATACTAATCATAACAGAGATTTCATTAGCCTTTCTATATATGGTCTTTATACTTAAGATATCCCTAAGCACTCTCCCTCCATCTAGGGGAAAGGCTGGGATAAGATTAAAAATACCTATAGCTAAGTTACTATTACACATTAATTGTAAATAAGGTGATTTGAATACTATAAATAAAAAATAAAAAATGGCTGCTAATAATAAATTAAATAATGGCCCCGCTAAAGAGATTATTAAATCTTCTTTAGCACTTGCTTCATCTAAATCTTTCACCTTAAGTACTGCCCCTATAGGAAGTATTTCTATATCAAAACCCGAAAAGCCTAAGATTCTGGCGACCAGGTAATGCATTAACTCATGGATTATTACAAAAGCAAAGGATATTATCAATTGCCCTTTAAATCCTAATATTATTAACAAAATAATATACGGTATAAATAACTTACTTATTCTTATCAATTAATCCCCCAAAGCAATTGCTTAACTATTAAAAACCAATATTTTTATCATTTATTGTATCTCCACTGGAAATTGTACTTTTAACTTTCTCAAAGAAATTCACTGTAATACCTTGAATATCTTTAAATTTAACATCTTTCACTTTACCAAGTAGATTACTATAATTATATTGCTTATTTATTGCTTGCTTAGAATAGTTATAAACATATTGCGTTTTAGGTGTAACTACTACTTTGAAAAACAGAACAAAAATAAGCAATACCAATACACCAATTAATTCCTTTGTTACTCTCTTTATATAAAATTTTGTTATTCTACTTTGTATATTACCTTCACTAGAAAACTTATTTGAACCTTTTTGTTTTTTAGCTAAATTATTATAATAGCTTTGGTATTGCGTATTATAATTTCCCATTTTATCCCCCTTATGCATTCTTTTCACTATTTATATATATTTGATTTTCCCTATTTATATTACATATTATAAGAAAAAAGTATCTATTAAGCATAATCGAGTAGGTAAAAGTCGGGAATAAATTTCCCGACTTCTTTCCTCTCACAGAACCGTACGTGAGTCTGTCTAACAATAACAAAAAACTATATAAAACAGTAGAATAATGGTATTTATTTTAAAAAATTATCCCCAATA